>CAZNPZ010000049.1:0-20975 GCA_964575255.1 uncultured Oscillospiraceae bacterium | reverse complement strand
ATCAAGCAGCTCAAGGAAAAGGGCATCGACGTGGTGTTCCTGGGCCCGGACGGCATGGACTCCGCCGAGCTGGTCGCGATCGCGGGCGACGCGATCATCGGCAACTACTACACCTCCGTCGCGGCGGACGTTTCGGGCACCGAGGCGGGCGCGGCGTTTGTCAAGACGTTCACCGAAACCTACGGCCGCGCGCCGGAAGCGTTTGCCGCCTACGGCTATGACGCGATGAACGTGACGCTCGACGCCGTCAAGGCCGCCATCGCCGCCGCCGGCGGCGCGCTGCCCACGCGCGAGCAGGTTGCCACCGCCGCCCGCGCCATCAAGGACTTCAAGGGCCTTGCGACCAACGTCAGCTTCAACGAAATTGGCGACAATACCGAGGCCACCATCTACGTGCTGGGCTTTGAAAAGGCCGCCTATCCGCCGATCGCCATCAAGTCCATCCCGCAGTCCGAGTACCTGAAATAACGTTCGGATCGGGCGATTCCAAGGGGAAAATTGCATCCGTTGCAGGGGAGGATTATTCTCCCCTGCAACGGACGTTGGAAGGGTCGATGGGCAATGAATGATCTCTCCACGCTGCAGGCCATCGTGCCGCAGCTGCTGTCGGACGGCCTGGCGCTGGGTTTCGTGTACGCGATCGTCGCGCTGGGCTATACGATGGTGTACGGCATTCTGGAATTCATCAACTTCGCGCACAGCGAACTGTTCATGTTCGGCGCGTTCGCCGGCACGGAGATCCTGCTGCTGCTCCAGAGCCAGGGCTTCTTTGTGGGCATGCCGCCCACGCTGATGCTGATCATCGCGATCCTGTTCGCGATGATCGTGACGGGGCTTCTCGGCGTCGGCGTGGATCGGATCGCCTACAAGCCGGTGCGCAGCGCGCCCAAGCTGGTGCCCTTCATTTCGGCCATCGGCGTTTCATTCATCCTTCAGGATACGGTGCGCATGGCCGCCGAGATCAAGCACGGCAGCTTCTACCTGTACGCGCCGTCGATGTTCTCAAACCGCATTCAGGTCACGCCATCGATGGCGATCCCGGAGAAGACGATCTACATCGTCGTTTTCTGCGTGATCATCATGCTGGCGCTGACGCTGTTTGTCAGCCGCACCAAGTGGGGCAAGGCGATGCGCGCCGTCGCGCAGGACCGCGCCACCGCGCAGTTAATGGGCATCAACGTCAATAAAGTCATCTCGCTGACGTTTTTGATCGGCGCGGGGATGGGCGGCGCGGCGGGCACGCTGTTTTCGGTGCAGTACGGCTCGATCTCGCCCTACTCCGGCTTCATCCTGGGCATGAAGGCGTTTACGGCCGCGGTGTTCGGCGGCATCGGCAGCCTCCCCGGCGCGATGCTGGGCGGCGTGCTGCTGGGTCTTTTAGAAGTCTTCGGCGCGGCGTTCCTGGGCGCCTTGACCGGCGGCGTGTTTGGCTCCGAGTACAAGGACGTGTTCGCGTTCGTGATCCTGATCCTGATCCTGATTATAAAACCCAGCGGCCTGCTTGGAAAACCGACAGGGGAGAAGGTGTAGCGCATGCAAAAGACGTTGAAACCGTCCGAAGGTTTTTCGGAAATGACCGCCAAAGCGCGTGTGCTGACCATCCTTGAAACGTTGGTCATCCTAGCCGCGCCGGTCTGGGTTGTTAGTTCAAAAACCAACTCCCTCGCGTTCGTCGCGTTTCTGTTCTCGCTGATGCTGCTCACGATGGTGAAGCTGCCCAAGATGGTGCGGTTTATCATCGCCGCAATCGACCTCGCGGTCGTGATGCCCATCGTCGGCGCGGCGTCCGGTTCGTTCGCGCTGGTGGCGACGATGGTGGGTGTGTACGCGATCCTCTCGATGGGTCTGAACATCGTGGTGGGCTACACAGGCCTTCTGAACCTGGGCTACGCGGCGTTCTACGCGGTGGGCGCGTACACCTACGGCATCTTCGCGTCCCGGCAGGCGGCGAAGTTCATGGGCTTTGGCGCGTACCCGCTGTCCGGAGACTGGTTCTGGCTGTTCCTGGTGCTGGGCTTCGTCGTGGCGGGCGGCATCGGGTTCCTGCTGGGTCTGCCGGTACTAAGGCTCAAAGGCGACTATCTGGCGATCGTCACGCTGGGCTTCGCCGAGATCATCAGGCTTCTGTTCAACAACTTAAACCAGCCGGTCAACATCACCAACGGCCCGATGGGCATCACGCCGATTCAGGCGCCCAAGCTGTTCGGGATGATGCTCAACAAGCCCGTACATTTCTATATGATTGTACTGGTCTTGTTCATCATTGTGGTGGTCGTGGTCAGGAACCTGAACAACTCCCGCATCGGCCGCGCGTGGGTCGCCATCCGGGAGGACGAACTGGTGGCGCGCACGATGGGCGTGCCGGTGGTCCGGATGAAGCTTCTGTCGTTTACGATCGGGGCGGGTTTCGCGGGCATGATGGGCGTGGTGTTCGCGGCGCTGCAGAGCTACATCGACCCGACCAGCTTCACCTTCATCGAGTCGATCATCATCCTGTGCATGGTGATCCTGGGCGGCACCGGCAGCCAGCGGGGCGTGATCATCGGCGCGCTGGCGGTGGTGGTATTGCAGCTGCAAATTCTGAAGGACGTCTCCGCGTTCTTCACCCAGCTCGCAACATCCGGCGCGCTGGTTCTGCCCGCCGGGCTCAATCCGGCCAAGTACGAGCGGCTGATCTTCGGCCTGATCCTGGTGCTCATGTGCATCTTCCGGCCCAAGGGTCTTTTGCCCGAAAAGCGGTTCCTGAGCTTCATTAAGCGCAGGAACGATGCCGGCAAAGGCGGGAGGGATCAGGCATGAGAGTTCTGAATGTGACCAACCTGACCAAGACGTTCGGCGGCCTGACCGCGATCAACAACGTCAACCTTGCGATCGAGCCGGGTCAGATCGTCTCGGTCATCGGCCCCAACGGCGCGGGCAAGACCACGCTGTTCAACATCATCAGCGGCTACTACGTGCCCGACACCGGCTCCATCGAATTTTACGGCAAGAACCTGACCAAACTGTCGCCGGAGCGGGTCGCGCAGCAGGGCATCGCCCGCACGTTCCAGAACATCCGGCTGTTTAAGGACATGCTGGTGGCCGAGAACATTCTGGTGGGCCGCTACATGCGCATGCGCGAGAACATCTTTGAGATCATCCTGCGCCTGCCCCGGATGCAGAAGGAAGAGCGCGCCGCCTACGACAAGGTGCTGGAACTGCTCGACTACGTCGGGCTGTCCGGCAAGGAGGGCGAACTGGCGAAGAACCTGTCCTACGGCCAGCAGCGCAGGCTTGAGATCGCGCGCGCGCTCGCCATCGAACCGAAGCTCTTGCTTCTCGACGAGCCCGCCGCCGGCCTCAACCCCAAAGAAACCGAGGAAATGAAGTCCTTCATCCTGAAGCTTCGCAAGGAGCGGGACATGACGATCCTTCTGATCGAGCACGACATGAAGCTGGTCATGGGGCTATCCGACCGGATCACCGTCATCAACTACGGCGTCAAGATCGCCGAGGGCACGCCGGAGGAGATCAAGCGCAATCCGGAGGTCATCGAGGCGTACCTGGGCAACGAGGACGAAGAAGAGGCGGAGGAGGTGTGATCATGCAGGACGCGGTACTGAAACTGACGAACGTCAATACCTTCTACGGGCAGATTCACGCGCTCCGGGACATCTCCTTTGAAGTCCGGAAAGGCGAGATCGTGACCCTGATCGGCTCTAACGGCGCGGGCAAGTCCACGACGCTGCGCACGATCTCCTCGCAGCTCGTCCCCGCGACCGGCGAGGTCGTCTACGAGGGCAAGACCATCAGCAAGCTTCCCGCCCATGAGGTCGTGGCGCAGGGGATCGCGCACGTGCCGGAGGGGCGGAAGATCTTCCCGTCGCTGACGGTGGAGGAAAATCTGGAGATGGGCGCGTTCCTGGTCAAGGATCAGAAAAAGAACGCCGCCAACTTCGAGCGCGTGTACGAGCTGTTCCCCAGGCTCAAGGAGCGGAGGCGACAGCGCGGCGGCACGCTGTCCGGCGGCGAGCAGCAGATGCTCGCGATCGGGCGAGCGCTGATGAGCGACCCCAAGATGATGCTGATGGACGAGCCGTCGATGGGTCTGGCGCCGATGCTGGTCGACCTGATCTTCAAATCCGTCGTGCAGCTCAACAAGGACGGCATGACAATCCTCTTGGTCGAGCAGAACGCGCGGAAGGCGCTCAAAATCTCCAGCCGCGCTTACGTATTGCAGACCGGCGCGATCACGCTGTCCGGAACCGGGCAGGAACTGCTGCACGACGACACGGTCAAAGAGGCCTACTTGGGATAATGATGAACATAAAGCCGCCGGATGACAAAATCCGGCGGCTCTTTTGTTTCTTGAAATCGGGACTACAGTTCCTTTTCAAAGCACACCGAGTCGTCGCGGCCGATGTATTTGCCGAAGTTTTGGGTGACGGTATACCCGTTTGCGAGGTAGAAGCGCACCGCGCCAACGTTGACCGTGCCGGTCTCCAGGATGATCCGGGCATAGTGCAGCCTCGCGGCTTCCCGCTCCAGAAAGTATAGGAGCGCGCGCCCGACGCCCTGACCCTTGTCCCGCGCGTACATGCGCTTGAGTTCGCAGGTGTCCTTAGAGAGTTCGCGGATCGCGCCGCAGCCCGCGGGCGCGTCCTCCAGATACGCGACGGCGAACACGTTTCGCGGGGCGGCCATGTCCTCCGCGCGGAAGCTGGCCTCGCCGCTCCGCCCGGTGACAGAAAGCAGGGTTTCCGAAAGCTCCCGCATCAGGTTGATCGCCTCCGGGCTGTCCGCCGCGGCTTTCCGAACTTCGATCACGCCACGCCCCCCCTGATTCTTGCAGACATTTCCCTTCGCGTCACGCGCCGTTGACACTTTTATCCAAACGCCGGGTGTCCAACAAGACCTTCATAGAATGTCCCGGATCAATAGCCCTGTGGACAGCATCAGCATGTCCTTTTCCGACAGCGGGTCGAGGCCGGTGACGGCCTTGATTTTTTTCAGCTGGTTTGTGACGGTATTTCGGTGGACGTTCCGGTTCTCCGCGATCCGAATCAGATTGCCGGAGAGTTCCCCGTAGGCGCGAAGAAGGCCGGTCAGTTCGGTGCGGTTTTCGCGGTCGTACTTTTCCAGCGCGCCGACGGTCTCCTGATAGAAGCCGCGCAGTACGCTCTTGTCGTCCACCGCGCACAGGAGCTTGAAAAACCCAAGCTGGTCGTAGTACACCACGGTTTCATTCCGGCGGCGCGCCATCTGCATCGCGGCCAGCGAGCGTTCAAAGTTCTTCGTCTGCCCGAAGATGCCCTCCAGGTTGGAACTGACGCCCACCCGCAGCTTGAGGGACGGAAGCTCCAGCGCGGCGAGCGCGAAGAAATCCGTGAGGAACATCTCAATCTCTTCGGTTTCATAGTTGACCAGCACCAGAATGCGGGTTTCCTTGTACGAGAAGGACACAAACGGTTCGTGCAGCCTGCGCGCGGAGGATTCCGCCATGCGGGCGATGTCCATCTCGCGCCAGCCGTCGCCGTCCGCGCCGACACACACGAACGCGAACCGGCTGCCCCGCTGGTAGCCGTAGCGTTCCAGCTGCAGCGCCTGAGATTCCACGTCGCCCACCTTGAAGAGGATGTTTTTGATGATCGACGCGATGGTCTGCTCCGCGTGCTCGCTCAGCATAATGCGGTGGCAGAAATCGCGGGTCATGTCCGCCATGCGCGTTTCGCGCGGGATTGTGAACAGCGGCAGGTTTTCCCGGTCGCAGTAGGCGATCAGCGCGGGCGGGACTTCCCGGATGTACGGGCCGAGGGCCAACACGACGGCGCTCGCGCCGCCCTCCTTGAGGCTTCTCACGAAGGTAAGCAGCCACTCGTCGCCTCTCATGACGATGCCCGCGGTCAAAACCAATTCCCCGCCCGAAAGGTGCGTGCCGGGCGCTTCGCCTTCCATTACGTGTACCCACTGTACGAGGCCAGTCATGCCGCCCTTGCCGGCGGCAAGGCTCATGCCGTACTGAAGCGCGGCGTTTTTGAACAGCTTGCGAACCATGATCGCCATCAGACCGCCTCCAAAAAAACAAAGAGCGCCGCACCTACGACGCCCTCGTCTCTCAAGATGGCGCAATTATAGCACAATCCGTTGCACCCGTAAAGCGGACGAATGTTATGAGGTTGCGCAACGGCGACCCTGGCCGGGATCCGTCCGCCCCAATTATGGCAAAACATGGAATTTCCGAAGAATTTCCCAAAACAGAGGTTGAAGTCGCGCACAAGAGGGCATATAATACGGCACACGAACAGTTAGGAATCTAAACAGTTCAAATCCTGAACAGAGAGGAGGCGCATGAATGCAGCAGTCGGAACGTTTTTTCAACGTGATCGGCGAGATGCGGCGCTACCTGATGCAGTCGAAGCCGTTTTCCGGCATCTCACACAGTGAAGTTACGATCCTGCACATGATCAGCGTGTGCGAAAAAAAGGGCAAGCGCGCGTCGACGACCTGGCTGAGCGCGCGGCTGAACCTGAGCAAATCCTCCATCTCACAGTCGCTGGGCGCGATGGAGGAAAAGGGGTGGATTGTCCGCGCCATCGACCCCAGCAACCGCAGACAGACCAACATCGACCTGACGGAGTCCGGCAGGCAAAAATTGGACGAAGTTAACGCCGCGACCGTATCCAGCATCGACCGGATGCTGACGCGCATGGGCCGGGAGAACGCCGAAAAGTTCGTGGATCTGGTCGTTCTGTTCCTGGACAGCGCAAAAGCCGAATTTCAGCGTAAGGACTCAAACGAAGAGTCCTAGCGGAAAGAGTGAACGCCATTGAGAAAACTGGTCAAATCCCTATACCCGTACACCGGTTATGTGCTGATCGCGGTCGCGCTTCTGTTCATACAGGCGATCTGCGATCTGACGCTGCCCGATTACATGTCGGACATCGTCAACACCGGCGTCATTGACTCGAACATCCCCTACATCTGGCAGATGGGCGGGAAAATGGTGCTGGTCTCCCTGGCCAGCGCGGCGGCCTCGATTCTGGTGGGCTACATTGCCGCCTACATCGCGGCCAACGTGGCGGGCGACCTTCGAAGCGGCGTGTTCAAAAAAGTGGAGTCCTTCTCCAACGCGCAGTTTGACAAATTCTCCACGGCGTCTCTGATCACGAGGACCACCAACGATGTGACCCAGGTGCAGTCGCTTCTTGTCATGGCGATCCGCTTCATCTTCTACGCGCCGATCATGGGCATCGGCGGTGTGATCCACGCGGTGCAGAAGTCCGTCTCGATGACTTGGATCATTGTGATCGCGGTGATCTGCCTGATCGGCCTGATCTCAATTCTCATGATCCTCGTGATGCCCAAGTTCATGTCGATCCAGAACATGCTGGACCGCCTTAACCGGGTCGCGCGTGAAAACCTGGACGGTATGCTGGTCATCCGCGCGTTCAACACGCAGCGCTTTGAGGAAAAACGGTTCGACAACGCCAACGCGGACTTTGCCGCGACAAACCTCTTCGTCAACCGCGTGATGTCGCTCATGATGCCCGCGATGATGCTGATCATGAACCTGACCACGGTCGCGATCGTCTGGATCGGCGCGCGGCAGGTGTCCAGCTTCGACATGGACATCGGCGACATGATGGCGTACATGCAGTACGCGATGCAGATCATCATGGCGTTTCTGTTCCTCGCGATACTGTTCATCCTGGTGCCCCGCGCGATCGTGTCCAGCAACCGCATCCATGAAGTATTGGAGACCAGCCCGACGATTCTCGATCCGGAGAAGCCGCAGAAGTTTCCGGAGCCGTTTACCGGGGAAGTCCGCTTTGAGAACGTCTCGTTCCGCTATCCCGGCAGTGAGGACGACGTGCTCAAGAACATTTCCTTTACCGCGAAGCCCGGCACCACCACCGCGTTCATCGGGGCGACCGGCAGCGGCAAATCCACCATCATGAACCTTCTGATGCGCTTCTACGACGTGACCGGCGGGCGCGTCACGGTGGGCGGGTGCGACGTGCGCGACGTAACGCAACACGACCTGCGCGCGAAGATCGGCTACGTGCCGCAGAAGAGCCTCCTGTTCTCCGGCACCATCAGAAGTAACCTCGCCTATTCCGATGAGAACATGCCGCTGGAAAACATCGAGCGCGCGGCCAGGATCGCGCAGGCAACGGAATTTATCGACGAAAAGCCCGACCGTTATGACGACGCGATTGCCCAGGGCGGCACCAACGTCTCAGGCGGGCAGAAGCAGCGGCTGTCCATCGGCCGCGCCATCGCCAAGAACGCGCCCATCTACGCGTTTGACGACAGCTTCTCGGCGCTGGATCTCAAAACCGACGCGAGGCTGCGCGAGGCGCTCGGGCGCGAGTTATCGGGCGCGACCCTCCTGATCGTCGCGCAGCGCGTCTCCACCGTGATGAACGCGGATCAGATCGTGGTGCTGGAGAACGGCGCGGTCGTGGGCATCGGCACGCACCGGACGCTGCTTGAAACCTGCCCGGTCTACCATGAAATCGCTGCCTCGCAGCTCAGCGAGGAGGAATTGCTCAAATGAGTTCGGAACAGAAACGGGGATCCGGCCCGAGCATGGGCATGGGCGGCGGACACATGTTGGGCGGCGGTCCGCCGCAAAAAGCTAAGGACTTCAACAAGACCATCCGTACGCTGGGTCAGAGGCTTACCCCATACACCATACGGATCGCGATCGTGATGGTGTTCGCGATCGCCTCAACGGTCTTCGCCATCGTCGGCCCCAAGATGCTGGGCAACGTCACCACGAAGCTGGTGGAAGGCCTGATCGCCTGGTACACCCGGACCGGCCTTCTGACCGACATGGGCTATATCACGCGGATCCTCACATGGCTGGTCGTACTGTACCTGGTCTCGGCGGTTTGCTCCTACATCCAGGGGTACACCATGTCCGGCGTCGCCAACGACCTGACGTTCCGCCTGCGCCGCGAGATCTCCGAGAAGATCAACCGGCTGCCGCTCAAGTACTTCGACCAGCTGACCCACGGCGAGGTGCTGTCCCGCATCACCAACGACGTAGACCTCGTCAACCAGACGCTCAACCAGAGCCTGACCCAGCTGGTGACTTCCCTTGTGACGGTCTTGGGCGTGCTGGCGATGATGCTGTCGATCAGCTGGCAGATGACGCTGCTCGCGCTGTTCGTCCTGCCTGTCTCCGCCGTGGCGATGATGTTCATCGTCAAGCGGTCGCAGGGCTATTTCGTGGCGCAGCAGCGGTTTCTGGGCGCCTTGAACGGCCAGATCGAGGAGATGTACGGCGGCCACAGCATTATGAAGGCGTTCAACGGCGAGGAAGCGTCGGTCGTCGCCTTCGAGAAGAACAACGAGGCGCTGCGCGGAACCGCCGCGGCTTCGCAGTTCATGTCCAGCATCATGATGCCGGTCATCGCCACCATCGGCAACTTCGGCTACGTGGCGGTATGCGTGATGGGCGGATACCTCGCGGTCAAGAAGGCCGTGGAGATCGGCGACATCCAGTCGTTCATCCAGTACATGCGCTCCTTCACCCAGCCGATCTCGCAGCTGGCGACGATCTCCAACACCATACAGTCCACGGTCGCCGCGGCGGAGCGCGTGTTCGAATTCCTGGAGGAGCCGGAAGAAGAAGCCGACCCCAGCCGCGTTACGGACAGCGAGCTGGAACTCATCCGGGGCGAAGTGCGGTTTGACCATGTGTCTTTTGGCTACGACCCTGAGAAGATCATCATCAAGGACTTCTCGGCGCTCGCGAAGCCCGGCCAGAAGATTGCCATCGTCGGCCCCACCGGCGCTGGCAAGACCACAATCGTGAAGCTTTTGATGCGCTTCTACGAACTGAACGGCGGGCACATCGAAATCGACGGCCGGGACGTCCACGATTTCTCCCGCGAGCAGCTTCGAAGCCTTTTCGGTATGGTGCTTCAGGACACGTGGCTGTACAACGCGACCGTGATGGAAAACCTACGCTACGGCACGTTCGGGGCGAGCGATCAAGACGTAGTCAAGGCGGCGAAGGCGGCCCACTGCGACGAGTTCATCCGGGCGCTCCCCGGCGGCTACGCCATGATGATGAACGAGGAGTCCACCAACATCTCGCAGGGCCAGAAGCAGCTGTTCACGATCGCGCGGTCGATCCTCGCCAACCCGCGCATCCTGATCCTGGACGAGGCCACGTCTTCGGTCGACACCCGCACAGAGATCCTGATCCAGCGGGCGATGGACGGCCTGATGCGCGGGCGCACCAGCTTCGTGATCGCGCATCGTCTCTCCACCATCAAGAACGCCGACCTGATCCTGGTCATGCGGGACGGCGACGTGGTGGAGCAGGGCACGCACGAGGAACTTCTCGCGGCAAACGGCTTCTACGCCGATTTGTACAATTCCCAGTTTGACGTATTGCAAAATTGATGTTTGGGAAAGGGGATTATCTGTATGGAAACCGCGGCCAAACCCCAAAGGAACGGATCCGGCAAGAGCGCTGTCATCATCGTGATCGTTTTGATCGTGGTGATCGGCGCGATGATCGGCGGCTACTTCATCCTGAGGGACATGAACGTCCTGACCACCGACAACGTGAAGGTGACGGCGAACCTGCACAACATCGCGCCGACCGGCGCGGGCAAGCTCCGGCGGCTGATGGTGAAGAAGGGCGACACCGTCGCCAAGGATCAGATCATCGGCGAGGCGGAGAACACCGGCTACCTCAAGTCGCCGGTGGACGGCGAAATCGTCGAGTGCGACGCGACCCAGGGGCAGATGGTCGGCCCGTCCACCGTGATCGCGGTCGTTGCGGACACCCGCGACATCTACATTCAGGCCAATGTGGAGGAGACCGCGATCCGCAGGGTGCGGCCGGGTCAGGTGGTCACGGTGCGGCTTGACGCCTATCCGGGCCAGGCGTTCATCGGCATCGTGCGCGAGATCGACAAGATCACCCAGAACGCGATCTCCGGCAACGTGCAAAGCTTCAACACCAGCGGCACCTACACCAAGGTAACCCAGACGATCCCGGTAAAGATCGACCTGAGGGACAGGATCAACCTGACCGGTCTGATCGGCACCAACGCCACGGTCTCGATCCAGCTCGGCTGACGAAGGAGGAAATGAACATGATGAAATCAGAGGGCAAGCGCGGAAACCCCATTCTCACGGTGATCCTTATTCTGATCGTCCTGATCCTGGGCATCGCGGGTGGCCTGTTTTTGAGCCGCGGCGCGGGCGGCGGTTTCCTTGGGGACCTCATGGGGTCCACCACCCAGAACCAGGGAGCGGTGCCGGATTACTACCAGCAGCAGATACCATTTGAACCCGCCTCAACCGCCCCCGCCGTCAATCCAGCGGGCGCGCAGGTGCCTGGCACTTCGGACGACAAAACCCCGGCAGCCGCCGCGTCGGTCACCGCGACCGGCGTCGTCTCCGGCGACGGCGTGCTGACCGCGCAGGACGGCGTGGACGTACTGACCCCCGCCGCCGTAACGATCATCCAGCTGCCCGTCAAGGCGGGCGACGAAGTCACCCGCGGCGATGTGCTGGCGCGCGTCGACCGGGATAAGCTGCAGGATACGATCAACGACCTCAAGGCAAAGCGCGACGAGCAGGAGCGGGTCGTGAAGTCCTTAAGCGGCGACAAAGCCAACGAGACCGTGTATTCCCCGGTCAAGGGCCGCGTCAAAAAGGTCTACGCCGACGAGGGCGAGGATGTGCAGACGGTCATGAGCCGGGACGGCGCGCTGGCACTTCTCTCCACCGACGGCCTGATGAAGGTCACCTTCGTGCCCTCCGACATGACCGACGTCCGCGCGGGCGCGAGCGTCTCGGTCAGGGACAGCCGCGGCAACGACTGGGACGGCCGCATCCTCTCCGTCTCCGGCGCGACCGGCGAAGTCACCGTGACCTTTACCGACAACGGCCCGGAGCTTGGCGAAACCGTTTCGGTCTACCTGGGCGCGATGATCGGTTCCGGCGAGGCTATGGTGAACTCTCCGCTCACGATCACCGCCACTGGCGGCATCGTGGAAGACTCCAAGTTTGAAAACAAGGAGAACGCCTCCGTCTCCAAAGGCACCGCGCTGTTCAACCTGAAGGACGTGCCCATCTCCGACGACTACAAGACCGCGCTGACCAAGCGCCAGGACATCCTGGATCAGATCACTCAGGCGCAGGAAGTGCTGGACAGCGGCGAGATCACGGCTCCGGAGAGCGGCATCATCGATCTGGTCTACAACAACATCACCAACGAGCCGCTCGGCAAGGATACCGCCATCCTCTCCTTGTCCTCCGACGAAACGCTGGACATGGTGATCACCGTGGACGAAATGGACGTTGTGAACCTTGAGGTCGGCCAGAACGCCACTGTGACGGTCAACGCGCTGGGCGGGCAGAGCTTCTCCGGCAGCGTCAAGAAGATCGCGTTTGTCGGCAAGGCGCAGGGCGGCATCACGATGTACGACGTGACCATCGCGATGGACAACGCGCCCGAAATGCGCGTGGGCATGACCGGCTCCGCGACGATCTCGATCGAGTAACGCGCGGCGCAGGCCAGAATTCTCCCCGAGCCCGTACAAGAGAACGGTGGACGGCGGGTGCATGGCAGACTTACGAACATGGCGCGCTTCGACTTCGGCAATGGACGATTTCCGGCCCGATCGACCGCGGACGCGATATGAAATGGATGGCCTCCAAAGATGGAGGCCATCCATTATTCTTGGCAAGCTTCAGTTTTCCGCCATTTGCGCGAGCAGGTTGTTCTTGGGAAAAAGGGCGCAGCCGCCGGTATGTGGGATGTTCAGAAGGTTTCCTTCCTGAAGCCTTTGGAACAGCGGGGATTTCAGCGCCTCGCGCAGTGTGTGGTCGCGCAGCGTCATGTCGGAGTGGGGCGCGAACGGGCAGGGCTCCGCCGCGCCGTCCGACGCGATGTGGAAAAAACCCCGGCCCGCCGCGAGGCAGCCTCCAAGCGCCGCCTCGTCGCCGGGGAACGACAGGAACAGCATGCCAAAGGACGCGCGCAGTTCCTGAAGCGCCCGCTCCAGTTCCATTCTCGCCGCCTCGTCCGGCGCGAGGCGGTCGTTGCCGTCCACCGGTACGTACTCCACGTACACAACCGCCCGCGCGCCGCGCTCGTGAAGGTCGTTTACAAACGCCTTCCCGGATACCTTCTGGAGGTTCTCCGCCGTCACGGTGATCGATGTGCCGAACGGGATGCCGCGCGACTTCAGGCCGTCCATCGCGGCCATCAGCTTTTGATAGACGCCCGCGCCGCGGCGCTCGTCGGTCTCCGCCTCGCCGCCCTCTACGCTGAGGACGGGGAGCAGGTTCCGGTTCGCGTCGAACAGTTCCATCCCCGCGCCGTCCAGCATCGTGCCGTTGGTGAACACCGGGAACAGGATGTCCCGGGTCGACGCCGCCGCCGTGAGAACGTCGGGCCTGAGCATCGGCTCGCCGCCCGCGAGCAGGATGAAGCTGATCCCAAGAGATCGCGCCTGCTCGAAGATCGAGTGCCACTCGTTTGCGGTCAGGTCGTCCGCGCGGTGCGCGCAGGCGCGCTTCTGATCGTAGCAGCCCGCGCAGCGCAGGTTGCAGTTCCGGGTGATGCTGGCGATCAGAAATGGCGGGATGTGTTCGCCCACACGTTCGCCCGCCTCCCGCTTCTTCGCCGCCCGGCGCGCGCTCAGAAGAAAGCGCACGAGGAACGCGCCGGTGCGCGGGCTTGAAAACGTGTCTTTGATCAGTTCCCGCACCACGGCGTCCGCGCTGTCGTTCAAATATCCCGCAAAATCTTCCACGTCGATCCCATCCGTTTCCGGGCATTTCCCGCCCATGCATCCTATGTCTTTGAACGACCCCATTGTGCCGCAAAGCCGCCGCCCCGTCAACGCAAGGCGGATGAATTATGCGTTATCCGCGCCGAGACGTCGCCAATCCGGCATGATCATCCTGTGAACAGCACAATGCGCGCTGTTCTCACGGCGCGCATTGTTTATGGATGGGTTTGGATGTGGTTTACCGCTCCATCAGGTGAAGCGCGTCTTTTGCGCACCGGTCGAGCAGCGCCTTGGCTGCGGTTTCTGTGTTTTCGCGGATGCCCACGTACAGCTTCATCTTGGGTTCGGTGCCGGATGGGCGGATGGCCGTCCACGCGCTGCCTGAAAGTTCAAAGTACAGCGCGTCGCTTTCCGGGAAGTCGATGGCTTCGGGCTTGCCGTTTACCGTCCTCGTGCCATTCAGATAGTCCCGGACGGCGAGCACCTTGAGGCCGCCGATTTCCATGGGAGGATTCTCCCTAAGCGACGACATGATTTCCCGGATGCGCGCCTGACCATCCTTGCCGGTCAGCGTGTGGGACAGCGTCTTTTCGAGATACCAGCCGTACTTCTCGTACAGGCCCATCAGCGCGTCGTACAGCGTCATGCCGCGCTTTTTATAATACGCGGCGGTTTCCGCGATCAGCATGCAGGCGTTGACGCCGTCCTTGTCGCGCACTTGGGTGCCAGACAGGTAGCCAAAGCTCTCCTCGAAGCCGAACACGAAGTGGTATTCGCCGCTGTTCTCGAACTGCTGGATCTTCTCGGCGATGAACTTGAAGCCCGTCGGCACGTCGAAGACCGCGACATGGTAGGCGGCGGCGATGGCCCTGGTCATCTCGGTGGACACGAAGGACTGCACAACCGCAGCGTTTTTCGGAAGCTCCCCGCGCGCCGCCTTCTGTGACAGCACGTAGTCGAGCAGCAGGCAGCCAATCTGATTGCCGGACAGGATGCGCACGCTGCCCGCCTCGTCCAAAACTGCGATGCCCACGCGGTCGCAGTCCGGGTCGGTGCCGAACACCGCGTCGGCGTTCAGTTGCTCGCGCAGTTTCAGCGCCAGCGTAAACGCGGCGGGATCCTCCGGGTTGGGCTGGGCGACGGTGGGGAAGGCCGGGTCGGGGTTTTCCTGCTCCTTGACCACGGACACCTGCGTAAACCCAAGATCGCGCAGCACCCGGCGCACCGGGATGTTGCCGGAGCCGTGCAGCGGCGTGTAGACGATCCTGAGCGTCCCGCCCATCTCGCGGGCCAGTTCCGGGTTGACGCAGAGACCCTCGACCATCGCCGTATAATCGTCGTCGAGGGACGCGGGGATCGTGACCAGCAGCCCCTTATCGCGGGCCTCGATTTCGTCCATCGGCGCGCACTCGGAGAAATCGGTCTCGGCGATCATCGCCTGCATCGCCGACGCGCGTTCGGGCGCGATCTGGCCGCCGTCCTCCCAGTATACCTTGTAGCCGTTGTAGGCGGGCGGGTTGTGGCTGGCGGTGATCACCACGCCCGCGATTGCGTGCAGGTATCTTACGGCGTAGGAGAGCACCGGTACCGGACGGAGCGAATCAAACAGCATCGCCTTTACGCCGGACGCCGCCAGCGTCAGCGCCGTCTCCAGCGCGAATTCCGGCGAGAACTTCCGGGAGTCGTAGGCGATCGCCACGCCGCGCTTCGCGCCATCCGGCGTTGACAGAATGACTTTCGCCAGCGCGCGGGTCACCCGGCGCACGTTCCACGCGTTCATCCGGTTCAGCCCCGCGCCCAGCACGCCGCGCATGCCGGCGGTGCCAAAGGAAAGCTCCGTATAGAAGCGATCCTCGATTTCCCGCGGGTTATCCGCGAGGGACAGAAGCTCCTTCCGCTCGTCTTCGCCCACGAAATCCAGCCAGCGCCTGTACTCGGCCATGAAGTCCATTGAAGCCCCTCCTTCAGCAGGCGTTTAACTGCTGTTGCAGTTTGGCCAGGTGCGCCTTTTCCTGAGATATGATGCTTGCGAACGCCTCGCGCGAGGCCGGGTCGCCCGTCAGTTCCTTCAATTCGGAATAGAACAGGATCGAGTTCTTCTCGGATTCGATGGCGGTGGACAGAATCGCGGGCAGGCTGTCAAAGCCGCCCCTGCGTCCCACTTCCATCAGACCTCCGGTGAACACCAGATCCGCCGCCACCGCCGACAGGTAGGCGCTGGTCTCAGCGGCGTAGCAGATCGAGGCGTCCACGGCGCGGTTTTCGCACTGGTCTTGCATCAGCTTCGCGAAATCGCGCTGATGGCCTTCTTCCTCCACCGCCAGTTCCTGAAGCATTTGGGTCATCTGGTCGGACGAGGTCAGCCGCGCCGCGCGGTGGTAGAATTCGACGCCGCGTTTTTCCATTTCCACGGCGATTCGCAGCCCTTCCAGATCGCTGAACGAATGGTTTTCCATCGGCAAATCCCCCTTGACTGACGCGCGGGGTTATCCACATTTTCCACAGGTTTCGCGCAGTTTTCTGTGGAAAAGCGTTGATCGCGCGCGGTTTTCGCTCTCCTGTCGAATCGATGAAGGTCGGCGCTGTGGATAACTCCTGAAACCCCGGCCGACGCATGGACATGTCGCCCCCGTTTCACCGGGGGCGGCAACAAAAGATGCGCGTTCGTTGGGCGCGGTTCAAGAATTACTTCGCCTTCTGATCCAGGAATGCGTTGAGATCCGTGACAAGCTGATCGACGTCCACGCCGTGCACCATGCCGGCCTGTTCGATGCTCTCCGCGGTGGCGTGGGGGCAGCCCAGGCAGTGCATGCCGTACTGCATGAAGATCGGGGCGGTGTTGCGGTCGAGGCGAAGCACTTCGCCGATGGACATTTCCTTGGTGACCATAGTGATTCCTCCTGTGGTTTAGATGATGATTTCCATGCCGTCGTGGGCTACGAGAAAGCCTTCGACCTCTTTTACAAGCTGCGCGTGGCTGACATGGCTGTTGTGGGATACGTGGCTGAGCGCGAAGACCGCGCCCGGCCTGGCCGCGCCGGATTCAATGAGCCTGTCCCGCATCCGGCGGCAGTTGGGCAGACCCATGTGGTGGTCGCCGGTGTCGCTTAAGCCGCTGGTCAGGTCCATCGACACGAAGTCGAGCGCCGTCCCGGACAGGAACTCCAGCGTCTCCGGCAGGAACTCCCCGGTGTCGTGGGCGTAGAGCAGCTTTCTTTCGCCCTTTTCCACCACGTAATTGAGCGCCTCTTCGCTGGGCTTGTGGTTGGCACGCACCGCGGTCACCGTGTACGCGCCCAGCTTCAGCGGGATAAAGGGCTTCGCGCGGAGGAACATCAGCCGTCCGCCGCCGTCCGGCTCATGCTTCTTGACCATCTCCGCCTGCAAAAGTTCCCCGCACTTCTCGTTTCCGACGATCGCGAGCGGCGGCGCGTCGCCGAGGTTCGCGTAGTGGGGCAGACGGGTCATCAAATCCCAGACGGCGTAATGGTCGGTGTGGGTGTGGGTGATCAGCACAGCCTGAAGCTTTGAAAAGTCCAGGTCGTCCCGGATCATTTGCCAGAAGGAGTCGGGCGGGAAGTCCAGCTTCAGAACCCCGTCCACCAGCGCGCCGGACCGGGAGCGAATCTCGCGCCCGCCCGCCTCGCGGGCGGCCTGGCAAGTCTCGCAGGGGCAGAACAGCGCCGGAATTCCCTCGTACGCGCCGGTGCCCTGATAGCGAATCACCATGCGCCCACCCGTTTTCGCGCGCCGCACCGGCGCTCCCTATGAATATACCCAGCGCCGGGCGCTTGACGCATCCCGTCCTCCGGCCTTCGCAACACGCATACCTCCGGTAAACTGAACATTTCTTGATCTCTGATTCCAATCCCGGCTCAGCCACAACGTCCCCAAATCCACCCCGAATGTTCTTCTTTGGGGTTCGGGGCCGAAGCCCCGATTCCTTAAAGGCAACCGGAGGGCGGCATGTACGACCGCAGGTTGCCTATACCGCTTTCAAGCACATGCCCGACTGTGAGCGAAGCGAACAGGGCATGTGCCGTTCCAAGCGCGGAGGAAAGCTGCGAAGCAGATTTTCTCCGCCCGGCGAAGCCGGTTAAATGACGACTCCCTTTTTCAGGATGATGTTCGCGTACAGCGCCCGTTCGCCGGTGGCGACGCAGCAATAGGCCTTACGCGCGCGGTCATAGAACGCGAAGCGCTCGACCTCCTCGATGTGAACCTCGCCCTCGTACTTATTGATGATGCGCTTGTACTCGTCCCAGATCACCGGCACGGCGTCGTCGCCGGGAACCACCTGCATCAGACCCACCGGTTTATCGACGTAGGTGTCCAGCGGGAACAGCTGCATGATCGCGTCCAGAATCGCGGGAACGCCGTGCCCGTCCAGCCGAACCAGCCGCTGCGCCATCGACGCCGCCGGGAAATTGCCGTCGCCGATCACCAGTTCGTCGCCGTGGCCCATTTCCATCAGGATTTTCAGAAGTTCGGGGGAGAGCACCGGAGAAATGCCTTTTAGCATATGTGACACATCCTTTTCATAGATTGCTTGCCACATTATAGCATGGGCGTAAAAGCCGCGCAAGTTGAGCGCGTGAAAACTCGCATGCAGGGGATTCTAAAAAGCTGTCGGGCCGCGTCTGAGTGAAAATCAAACGTTCGGCGCGACAGCCTTGGGTGTGATCCCCGGAGAAGATCATCAGTCCAGCTGTCCGGTCGGCGGCGTCTGCGCCTGTGGGCTGGAGGCGGACTGGCTTTTCTTGTGCATCCACTTCTTGCAGTCGTTCAAAATCTGCGGAGCCAGCTCGATGATGCGGTCCAGCGGCGCGTAGGGCTGCGCCGGGAGCAGCCGCACCTGATCGCTGCTCACCACGAGGAACCCCACCGGCGTCACCGAAACGCCCGCGCCCGCGCCGCCGGCGAACGGCAAGCTGCCCTGCTGGCCGCCCTGACTTTGGCCGCCCTGTCCGCCTTGGCCGTTCTGGCCGTTCTGCCCGCTGCCGTTCTGGGACTGGTGCTTCTTGCCTGACAGTTCATAATCGCCGCCGCCGGCCACAAACCCGAAGCTGACGCGCGAGATGGGAATGATCGTCGTACCGTCGCTGGCGGTGACCGGCTCGCCGACGACGGTGTTGACGTCCACCATATCGCGGATGTTTTCCATCGTGGCGTTCATGATGCTTTCGATCGCGTGCTTCTCCATGTATTGATCCTCCCGGAAATTTCTTCCCGCGCCCAAACGAGCGCGACGCCCATAATATGCCCCGGTTTAAGCGACAACATCCCGGAAAAGCACAGGCGCGGCTTCTCGTCAGAAAAGTCCGGTGCGACGCGTACGTGCCCCAGCGTAAGCGCCATCATGGCGCCGGACAGGATCGCGGTCAGCGCGGCGTCTCCGGCGCAAAGTACGGCTTCGCCATGAAAACGAACGTGCCGGACTAAATAGAAGAGTTCGCGCGTCGCGGTGGCGCGCGGGATGCCGGGGATGCGCGTCTTTCCTTTGTGGCTCTTGGGCGCGCGCAGCGTTTTCGGCCGCACGAAGACGCCAACGCCCACCTTTACCGGCTGCTCGCGCGCGGTGTCCACATCGACGGCGAGCGTCAGCGGCACATTGGACGCGTAAAACACCATCAGAAACGCCGTCCACAGATACACGATCATGGGCGTATCCTGCGCCGCCCACCGGTAAAATATGCAAATTAGCTGGAAGAGAATTGATGATGCCGTATGTGGATGGATAAAACCCGATCTCTGCTGTCGGCGTATCGTAGACCACAGCAACTCCATTGTGTTCCATCATTCCCGGCGGCACGCGCGCCTCGTTCTTCCGTTCTGCTTCCATCGTCCCCGGCGACACTCGTGGCGCGTTCTTCCGTTTTGCTTCCATGTTCCCGGCGCGCATGTCGCCGGGAACGTGTTCGGCCCACCAGTGCCGAACACTGGTGGGCCGAACACTACCTTCGGTCAGGAAGCGGACCGAAAACCGTAGGTTTTCAGGCTTCCGAAGCTACCTTTTTCGTCCTTCCGCAGATGAAAGCCGCGAAGCGGATTTCATCTGCCGCGTTGAAAAGATGCGAAGCAGATTATCAACGCAAGTGAAGCGATACGGGGCAATGGTCAGAGCCGAAGATGTCCGGATGGATCGCCGCGTCCAGAATGGAATCCTTCAGTCTCTGCGAAATCACGAAATAATCGATGCGCCAGCCGGTGTTGGAGGCGCGCGCGTTTCCGAAGTAGCTCCACCAGGTGTAGGCGTCCTTCCGATCGGGGTAGAGATGGCGGAAGCTGTCCACGAACCCGCTTTGCAATAGCAGCGTAAACTTCTCGCGCTCCTCGTCGGTAAAGCCCGCGCTGCCGTGGTTGGACTTTGCGTTCTTGATGTCGATCTCCTGATGGGCGACGTTGAGGTCGCCGCACAGTACGACCGGCTTATCCGCGTCCAGCGCGCTGAGGTAATTGCGGAAGTCGTCCTCCCACGTCATGCGATAGTCAAGCCGCGTCAGCCCCCGCTGCGCATTGGGCGTGTAGCAGTTGACCAGCGTGAAATCCCCCATGTCCAGCGTAATCAGCCGCCCCTCGTGGTCGTGCGGATCGACGCCCATGCCAAAGCGCGGCGCGCCGTGGGGGACGCGCGAAAATACCGCCGTGCCGGAGTAGCCGGGCTTATCGGCGCTGCTTACGATCCGGTCGTAGCCGGGGAGGATGATTCCGACCTGCTCCTCCCTCGCCTTGACTTCCTGCAAACAGATCACGTCCGCGTCCAGCTTCAGGACGCTTTCCGTGAACCCTTTGCCCGCGCAGGCGCGGATGCCGTTGACGTTCCAGGATACCAGCCGCATGGAGGCCTCCTTGCGCTTCATTTGCGAAGAAAATCCGCTTCGCGTCTATTCTTCGCGTTCAGGAAGGAACTGCGCGGGCCTGAAATCCCGCGGTATTTCCGGGCGGCCCGCTTAATAGGCGTTGAAAATCCGCTTCGCGTCTTTTCAAGGCGGAAGGAAGGACTTCGCGGGCCTGAAATCCTGCGGGATTTTCCGGGCGGCCCGCTTAATAGGCGTTGAAAATCCGCTTCGCGCCTTTTCAACGCGGAAGGAAGGACTGCGCGGGCCTGAAATCCTGCGGGATTTTAGGGCGGCCCGCTTAATAGGCGTTGAAAATCCGCTTCGCGCCTTTTCAACGCGGAAGGAAGGACTTCGCGGGCCTGAAATCCTGCGGGATTTCCGG
>CAZNPZ010000048.1:0-22153 GCA_964575255.1 uncultured Oscillospiraceae bacterium | reverse complement strand
TAGGATCTGGTGTCCCAGGGACGTATGAGTTCGAGTCTCTTCGCCCGCACCAGAGAACGGCCGGGGGTCGGCCAAAGGACAATGGCACGGCGGTGCGCGGGTGTAACTCAATGGCAGAGCGCCAGCCTTCCAAGCTGGATACGTGGGTTCGATTCCCATCACCCGCTCCAATTTTTCTTGTGGAAGGTACTTGCCAGAAACCTCGTTGTGTGTTATAATGGTTCCCGCTGAAACCGCTTGGGTCAAGCGCGTGCGGTAGTAGCTCAGTTGGTAGAGCGCCACCTTGCCAAGGTGGAGGTCGCGAGTCCGAGTCTCGTCTACCGCTCCAATGCCATCCGAATGAGGATGGCATTTTTTGTGGCAGAAGAAACTCGCTTGGCGACTTATTTTGTATTTGGAAGGAAATGCGCGGGCCTGAAATCCCAAGGGATTTTGGGCGATCCGCTGACTTGAGGAAATGTTTCCGCCACCAGTGTGCGGTACTGGTAGCGTAAGACCGTTTCCGACGCGCTGGTCGCCGGGAACGATGGAAGAAGAACGGGGGATCGCACTTCCGAGAAAGACGAGAGCAGAACGGGGACGCGGACGCTTTCTGGATCAACAGATACAGTACGTTGATTGTGGGGGTCTTTCAACTGCGCGATGCGCGGACTTGACAAGAACCGACAATGCTGTTATTCTATAAAACAGACCGGAGTATTACAAACTTACATTTGCTGGAAGGGGGTCTGTTTTGTGAAAAAGGGTGACGCGCGCCGTCAGGAGATCCTGCACGCGGCCGAGAAGCTCTTCTATATGAAGGGCTACGAGAACACTTCCGTTCAGGACGTGCTTCTGGAGGCCGGGATCTCGAAAGGCGGCTTTTACCACCACTTTGAGTCAAAGACAGAACTCTTGGAAGAGATTGGCCTTGCGCGCACCGAAGAAGGCTATGAGCGCGCGCAAAAGGCCGTGAGCGAGTGCGACGGCGACGCCGTCCGGAAACTCAACCTGATCTTCGATGTGGGTTCTTTTTTCGAGGCGGGCGACCCGGACTACATCAATCTGATGATCCGGGTGATTTATCAGGACGGTTGTGTCCAGCTGCGCGAGATGATCAAGAAGCTGCGCGTGACCATGTATGAGCCGCTGCTCACACGCGTCATCCACGAGGGCGTGGAGAAGAAACTGTTCTACACCGCCTATCCCGACAATGTTGCTCGGCTGATCCTCCTGATGGACAACGCGCTGACCGACGAAATCGCCGGCGCGCTGCCGGGCGGAGCCACAACGCCAGAGGGAATCGCGAGTCTTTCAGAGTTGCTCAACGCATACCGGAACGGCGTGGAGCGTTTGCTGGATGCGCCGTACGGTTCGGTGCGGCTCGCCGGTTTGGAACGCCTCACGGAACTGGCCGAAGCGCTGGAACAGCCGCCTCGCCGCCTGCAGCCATCCGAAACGTAAGAAAATTGGAACCATCCTGTCAGAATACCTGTCTAAACGGAAAACCATGCGTGTATCTTGGGTTTTATCGCGCGGTACCGCCGCTTCATCGCGCTGCGGTGCCGCGCGTCGCATGGGGAAGCGTCCGCGCGAAAATCACGCGCAAGTCTTCCTATAGAAAAGCGCAGGGAGTGTTGGCATTTGAAAAAAACCTGGATCATGATCGCGTCCATCGCGCTGGTCATCGCCGTCGCGGGCGGAATCTTCGTGGCGTATCACAATATGAAAGGCTCAGGGGGTGATCCGCAGGCGATGGACGCTTTTGACCCGCCGCCGGAAAGCGCCGCGGCGCAGACGGTTGCGCCAGAAGGCGCGGCCTCCTTAGAAACACCTTCGGCGACGGCAACCCCCTCGGCGACGGTTACCCCTGCGGCTTCGGAGACGCCAGCGGTTCAGGTAACACCCGTGATTACGGTGACGCCCGAACCAATGCCGACCCCCGCGGCCACGGCGACACCCACTCCATCGCCGTCCCCAACCCCGACTCCCGTCCCAACGCCGTCCCCGACGCCCACGCCGCTGCCGCTTGAGGGGCTCAAAATCGGCATCGATCCGGGTCACCAGCTGCACGCGAACTCCGGCCTTGAGCCGGTGTCTCCCGGCAGCAAGGAGAAGAAGGCGAAAGTCACCGGAGGCACATCCGGCCGCGTCACCGGCACGCCGGAGCACGAGGTCAACCTGACGATCTCACTGGGTCTCCGGGACGCGCTGACCGCGCTGGGCGCGGAGGTCAAAATGACGCGGGAAACCGCCGACGTGGACGTCTCCAACGTCGAGCGCGCGAAGATGATGAACAAATGGGGCGCTGATCTGGTGCTCCGGTTACACTGCAACGGCGTATCCAATTCCAAGGCCAACGGCATCGGCCTCTATGTGAAAACGGACGGCGACGCGGCGAAAGAATCGCTGGATTTCGCGAAGACCATCATTCAGTACATGGTGGATGAGACTGGCGCGAGCGAGGATGGCGTGTTCCGCCGCGACATCTACTCCGGTCTGAACTGGTCGACGGTACCCAGCATTCTGGTTGAAATGGGTTATATGACGAACGCGCGGGAGGACAAGCTGCTGAACGATCCTGCGTATCAGCAGAAGCTGATTACGGGCATGGTGAAGGGCGTCGCGGCCTGCTTTGACCGGTCGCTCAATGAGGAGGCGGTGGTTGGCGTTTTAGAACAGCCCGCGCCGTCTGATCCGCTGGACGAGTCCACGGGCGAGTAATCCAAACTGTCATTGCCTGAAGCCGCCGCTCCATCTCCGGAACGGCGGCTTTAGCATGTCGCGCGAAGAGGGATTTGCGACAATCCGTTATTGCAGACTGCTTCCAACGCCTGGACGGGTCCTTGGCGCATGCGCCTACGCCAAACGGCAGACGCCCACCGAATGTCATGGCCGGCGCGGATGATGGACAAAACTAAAGGGAGTGGGTCGACAGTGCCGCTGGTATCCATTCGTGAACCGGCTCCGTTCCAAAACCAAAGAATGCAGATTGTCTCGCGTTGTCGACCAAGTCGACACGCGCAAAGGAAATCCGCTGACGAGTGTATCGTTGCGTTTGGAACGGGGCCGGTTCGCTGAAATTCTGCGCATTCTCCGTGCGGGAACCGGTTCTAAACGCTTTCCCCGTCGGCCGGGCAAGCTTGGCCGTTGGGGGAAATCCAATGTACGGAACAGGTCGCTGGATTTGATGAGAGGGTGTAGGGAGGGCTGCGCCCTCCCTACACCCTCTCATCAGCTTGCTGATGGTCTGAGACGCCGACCTTCTCCCAAAGGCCGGCGTCTGTTGCATCGCCTATTTATGGATAACCACCGTCGTGCCGACACCGCAGTTCTCCCAAATCCACTTGGCGTCCTTGACGGCAAGCCGGACGCAACCGTGCGAAGCCTTCCTGCCCAGGTTGTGGACGGAGCCATAGGTTGGGCGACCGCCCTTTTTCTCAAAGAGCACGGAGTGGAACATGACGTTGCCCTGGATGTAGAAGGCGTATTGTGCCCAGACGCCAAATTCCTTGAAGTAATGCCAGCGCCTGCCGGGTCCGGTGGAATCCTGATATGTGCCTTTCGGTGTCGGTGTCTTGGGCATACCTGTGGAGCACTTGAATTTTTTCACCAGCTTGCTGTAGCTGTCGCCGCTCCATGCGTAGGCGTATACGCGTTGCTGACTGATGTCTACCTTGAGTAAATACGGATGGTACGGCTTGTCTGAGGTCACCGCGTTGTCCGAGAATAGGAGTTTTTGTGTGACTTCGTCCGCGATGCCGGTTTGGGGGATGCCATTGACCTTTTGGAAGTAGCTGAGGCCTTCCGCGGTCTTTTCGCCGAACACGCCGTCGTCGCCCTTATACAGGTAATTCAACGACCCGAGGCGGCGCTGTACGCGTTGCGTGTCAAGGCCGCTGGAACCGGTCATGATGGTCTCGCGGTATACATCAAAACCGTCAGACATCGCCTGCATCAGCTTCCCGTCCACAATGCCGGTGGCGGGGTAGGCAGGCGCGGGTTTGGGCGATGGTTCCGGCGTTGCCTCGGCCTCGCCGCCGGAAAGCGCCTCCACAACGCCGTCTTCGGCGGATTCGTCTTCAAAGGTCGCCGACGCGTCAGGCTCGACACCGGAAACCAGCATGCTCAGGTATTCCTGCAGCGCCGAGACCGCGTCTTCGGTGGCCGTGCCGTAGATCCCGTCCGGCTTCTGCGAGAGGAAGCCCCAGGTTACCAGTTTCTGCTGCAGCTCCGCGACGGCCGGGCCGCTCATGCCTTCACACATCGGCGTGGGTTCCGGGGTCGGGATCGGCGTGGGCGTTGGTTCGGCGGTTGGCTTCACGGGGGTATCGGTATAGCGAACGACCACGTCGCCGCCGCCCAGAATCGGGATGGAGGTCGGCTCGCTGACCGGTTCAAGCACATCCGAAGTATCGGACATTGGATCGGATGCGGTATCAGATGGAGGATTGGACACGTCCTGCTGATCGCCGAAATCAATCGTTTCATCTTCGGACGCCGGGGTTTCAGCGGGCGTCTGCGTCACAGACTGTGCGGAAGCGTTCAGGGAATCGGCATATTGGACGACTTCAGCGCCCGGATACAGCGTAAACGCAAGCAGCACGACGAGAAATACGAGCACTGAAAGTTTGCGCGCCAATCAGGTTCACTCCTTCGCGAGTCAGGATATTTTGGGACTTTTCCCTCATTGTACCATATCGCCTTTGGAAATGCACGTAAAAACGTTGTGGCGCAAATTTGACCCTGTCATCGGGAGCATTCTACATATTTCGCGCATATTCTGCGTTGTACCCGATCCCCTGAATGAGAGGAGGATTTTCAGTTGAGCGATTCACCTTATGACGCGCAGTGCGCCCGGTGCGTTCCGCAGGAGACGGTAATCCAGTGCGTGCGGCTGGCGACTGCGTACGTTCCCTTTCAGAAATACTGCGGCGCCTGGTCGCCGTGCATGTCTCTGACAACGGGAACGGCGTTCCCGGAGCTGTTCAGTCCGTACTGGAAGCGGGAATACGCCAACCTGGAACCTGAAGTTTCATGCCTCGCGCGCGGGTCCTGCGATATGCGGCCCGGCAGACGGTTCGAAGGGAGGCCTTGTCATGAATAATGAAGCGATTCTTCGGGAATTGATGGCGCTCGACTTCATGGCGGTCGACCTTGCGCTGTTCCTGGACACCCACCCGAACGACACCAAAGCGCTGAACGAATACAACTGCATTCTCGAACGCGCCGACAGGCTGCGCGAGCAGTACGAAAGGCTGTGCGGCCCGCTGTACTCGTACCGCTCAATCAACCCCGGATGCTGGAAATGGTACAGGGATCCGTGGCCGTGGCAGTACAGCGCCAACGTAGATTTGCCGGAGGTGTGCGGCTAGATGTGGATTTATGAGAAGAAACTGGAATACCCCATTCGGATCAAGACCCCGAGCCCCGCGATGGCCAAGGTCATCATCACCCAGTACGGCGGCCCGGACGGCGAGTTGGGCGCATCGGTTCGGTATCTCAGCCAACGGTTTTCAATGGTGACGCCGGAAGCACGCGCGGTGCTCAACGACATCGGCACCGAGGAACTTGCGCACCTTGAAATGATCGGCAGCATGGTTCGGCAATTGACGAAAAATGCGAGTATCGAAGAAATCAAGGCATCCGGCTTTGACTCGTATTACGCCGACCATGACAAGGCCGTCTACCCGGTCAGCGCCTCAGGCGTACCGTTTTCGGCGTCCGCGCTTCAATCCAAGGGCGACCCTGTGGCAGATTTAACGGAGGACATGGCCGCAGAACAGAAGGCGAGGGCAACCTACGAATGGCTCATCAACCTCGCGGACGATCCCGACGTCATCCAGCCGCTGAAGTTCCTGCGCGAGCGCGAAGTCGTGCACTTCCAGCGCTTCGGTGAGGCGCTTCGGATTGTGCAGGAATTCCTTGAGACCAAGCGGATCTTCCCAGTAGGCTCGCCGGTCGATGCTCCACAGCAGAACGGCGCGAAGTAAAGACAAATTAAACAACGCTGAGTGGCCGGGATGAACCGCCGCTCAGCGTTGATCTGTGTTTTGGGATCGCTCACTCATTGACCATGTCGCGCAGCGTAACATCCGGGTGATGGTAGCGCGCCTGCCCGATTGTCCCTTTCCCGAATTGCAGCGCGGCCTTCGGGCACCAGTTCAGGCACGCGAAGCACTGTTCGCAGCGGTGCAGCCATTCCGGCCCTGCCTGCGTCATGCGGATGTTCCCAACGGGGCACACCCTGAGGCAGGTACCGCACCGGACGCACGAACTGTCTGCGTGGAACGCATGATCCATTAACTGTACGCTCTCAAGGCAGGAGAGGTTTGTCTTTCCGCGGAAGCCGCCGATGGACAGCCAGACTTTCTTTTGAAGCGTCTCACGGAGATTCAGCGCGTCCAGCACATGCTCCAGCCGCAGGTACGTTGACTCGATCGGGCCTTCGCGCCGAGAACGGACGGACTCCGCGATCCGTTCCACCTTTTGTTCCGCCTCCGCGAAGCATTGTTTTTGTTCCGCCTCGGTCGGCTCCTTCAGCGCGAAGGGGCTGAACAGGCCATGCGGACGGACGTAGTTGTAGGGCATTTTGACGCCGAAACCGGCGATGAGGCGCAGCCCGCGCCTTCTTAGCTGGTCCGCCAGGTACGTAAGCGCGATGCAGGGACTGACGCCGTAGGTGCATACGGCGAAGACGTAGGCGTTGTCCGACCTTTGAAGTCCGTCCACGAACCGCTTCACCAGATACGGGATTCGGTGGTTGTACGCGGGAAACACGAGACCGAGGCATTCAGGCACGTCCACGCCGTTTAGCAGTTCGTCCTTCATCGGCATAAGGCTCGCGTCAAGCCGCCTCGCCAACATGCGCGCGACGGCCAGCGAGTTCCCCGAGCCTGTGAAATAATACACGGTAGGGTTCATGACATGCCGCCCGCGTCTACGGCGCGTTGACCGTCACATGCGCCGTGTCTTCGACCACCTGATACCGGCAGCCGGACAGAAGCAAAAGCGCGATCAGGAGAACGAACAGGCATTTCCGCACGGTGATCCCTCCGCTACGGGTTACAGTAGACCGTTCATGTCAGCCAGGCGGTTGAACGTGAGGTGCGGCTTGATCGGGGAAGCTGCGGCCATTTCCGGGGTTGTCTCGCCTGACAGCACCAGTACCGACAGCATGCCGTGCCTGAGGCCGGTCTCGACATCCGTGTACAGCCGGTCGCCCACCATCGCCATCTGCGCGGGCGCAAGGCCTGTCCGCGCCGCAGCAGCCTCGACGATGCCCGCGTGAGGCTTTCCGACGATCAGGTCGGGCCGCCGCCCGGCGGACGCCTCGATGAACGCGATGATCGCGCCGATGTCGGGCGCGAAGCCGGTCTCGGTGGGGCAGTTGAAGTCCGGGTGGGAAGCGACGTAGGGGAGGCCAGCGCGCACCAGATCGCATACGCGGGTCATTTTTTTATAGTCCAGCGTGGTGTCGAAGCCGATGATCACAATCTCCGGGTTCTCCGGGTCGATGGCGACGCCGCCCTCTTTCAGCTCGTCCTGCATGTAGTTGTTGCCCAGCACGAACGCGCGCTTTCCGGGGTAGAGCTCGTTCACCTTGATCGCGGTGGCCTGCGTGCTGGTCAGAACCTTCTCCTGTCCCACGTGAAGCCCCATCCGGGAGAGCCTCTTTACGTAGTAGTCCGCGTTGCGGGAGGAATTGTTGGTCAGGAACAGGAAGTCCCTGCCGCTTTTTTTTACCGCGTCGATGAAATCCAAGGAGCCGGGCAGAATCCTTTCGTCCAGGTAAAAGGTGCCGTCCATGTCCAAGAGGAACAGTTTGACGTCCGCGATCGAGGGCATGCGCTCAAGCCTCCTCGAACACGATTTCGCCGCAATCCAGCCGCTTGATGGATGCGAGCGCCGTGACGGGGTAACCCGACTGCGCGAGCAGTGCCCGGCCAGGCTGGAACGACTTCTCGATCACGATGCCCACGCCCGCGACGCTCGCGCCGGCCAACTCGATCAGCTTGCACGCGCCGGAAGCCGCCGCGCCGTAGGCCAGAAAGTCGTCAATGAACAGCACGCGGTCGCCGCGGTTGACGAACTTGGTCTTCAAGGTCAACTGATAGTTTGAGCCCTTGGTGAAGGAGAACACGTTGGTTTGCAGGATGTCCTCGGAAAGGATCGAGGAGGTGGATTTTTTCATCACGACCAGCGGCAGTTTCATCGCCAGCGCGGTCATCGAGGCGGGCACGATGCCGGAGGATTCGATCGTCATTATTCGGGTCGCGCCGGAATCCTTGTAAATCCGCGCGAATTCCTCGCCGATTTCCCGCATCAGTTCCACGTCCACCTGGTGGTTTAAGAACGAATCCACCAGCAGGATGTGCTGGCTGAGCGCCTTGCCGTCCCGAAGGATGCGCTGTTTGAGAAGCTCCAAGTCGTACCATCTCCCGATCATTCGTAATGTCCCCTGTACTATACATGCTTTTGGCCGCAAGATCAACGAAGTTTCAATAAAATTGTTCGCTTCTTTGGGCCTTGGCCGATGAACATCAATCCGCGTTATTATATGGTAATAGAACTTGACAGAATGCGCGTTTCATCATACAATTATCCGGTTGTGGACGATAAGGAAGGTGTATTCATGTTTGATTATGATGTGATCATCGTCGGCGCTGGCCCGGCGGGGATCTTTACCGCGCTTGAGACCAGGCGCCTGAACGCGGACGCGCGCATCCTGATGGTGGACGAGGGGCCGTCGATTGACAAGCGTACCTGCCCGGCGCGGACGCTGGGTCGCTGCGTGGGCTGCAAGCCCTGCAACATCATGAGCGGCTGGGCCGGCGCGGGCGCGTTCTCAGACGGCAAGCTGACGCTGAGCGAAGAAGTCGGCGGCAACATGGTGGACTATCTGCCCGTGGATGAAGTGCGGGCACTGATCCATTACGCCGACTCCATCTATCTGGAGCACGGCGCGCCGGAAAAGGTGCACGGCCTGAACGACCCGAAGGTCGACCAGATCCGCTACGAGTGCTCCAAATACAACATCAAACTCGTGCCGTCCCCCGTCCGTCACATGGGTACCGAGCACGCGTTCACGGTGCTGCGCAATATGTATAAGACGCTCGAGGCCTCCGGCAATTTCGTTTTCCTCGAGCGCACGACCGCGGAGGAAGTGCTGGTCGAGAACGGCCGTGTCGCGGGCGTGTACCTGACGAGCGCCGAAGGCAAAACGCTCGTCCGCGCGCCCTATGTGGTGGCCGCGCCGGGGCGCGGCGGCGCGGCGTGGCTCACCAAAGTCGCGCGGGACAACGACATCCAGACGCTCAACAACGAGGTGGACATCGGCGTGCGCGTCGAGGCCCCCAATGCCATCATGGACCACCTGACCAAGCATTTGTACGAGGCCAAGATGGTCTACTACGCCGACACCTTTGAAAACAAGGTGCGCACGTTCTGCATGAACCCGGGCGGACTCGTCAGCGAGGAGCACTACGAGGGCGGCATCGCCGTGGTCAACGGCCACAGCTACCTGGACGAGCGACTGCACACCGACAACACCAACTTCGCGATGCTGGTGTCCACCCGCTTTACAAAGCCTTTCAGTTCGCCGATAGAGTACGGCCGTTACATCGCGCAGCTTGGCAACATGCTGACCGGCGGCGGCATCATGGTACAGCGGTTGGGCGACCTTCTGAAGGGGCGGCGCACCGACCCGTCGCGCCTCGCGAAGTCCACCACCGAGCCGACGTTGAAGACCGCTGTGCCTGGCGACCTTTCGTTCGTACTGCCGCACCGGCACTTGACCAGCATCATCGAAGCGCTGCGCGCGTTTGACAACATCGCGCCCGGTCTCTACTCCGGCAACACGCTGCTCTACGGCGTTGAGGTCAAGTTCTACTCGTCCAAGCTGACGGTGGACAAGCACTTTGAGACCACGCTGGGCGGCTTTTACGCCATCGGTGACGGCGCGGGCGTGACGCGCGGCCTGATTCAGGCCAGCGCCACCGGCGTTGTGGTCGCACGAGATATACAGTCCAGGCGCTGAAAATCCGTTACACGGCTTTTCAGCGCGAGCGCAAGCCCTGCAAGCCTTACGGCTTGCGGTCGGGCTTGCGCGCCAAACGGTATAGGCAACCTGCGACCGCGCTTGTCGCTCTCCGGTTGCCATTATTCAATCGGTGGCTGCGGCCCCCGAACCCCTGTTGGCAGGCTGCGTTAGACGATACAAAAGGATGCTGAAGATCATGTCGATTGAAAAGGTAAAAGCGTATTTAAAGGGATTTGGGCTGGAAGACCGGGTGCGAGAGTTCAACCAATCCAGCGCGACGGTGGAACTGGCGGCGGAGGCGGCGGGCGTCGCGCCCGCGCGGATCGCGAAGACGCTCTCCTTCAAGGACGGCGACGGCTGCGTGCTGCTGGTGGCGGCGGGAGACGCGCGTGTGGACAACAAGAAGTTCCGCGACGCGTTCGGCTTCAAGGCCAAAATGCTGACGCCGGACGAGGCGCTGAGCCTGACCGGCCACCCGGTGGGCGGCGTGTGCCCGTTCGCGGTGGGGCCGATGGCAAAGGTCTTCCTGGACGAATCCTTGAAGCGGTTTGAAACCGTGCTGCCCGCGGCGGGGAGCGACCAATCCGCGGTCGTCCTGACCCCGGAGGAACTGTACGCCGCGTCCGGAGCCGCCGGATGGGTGGACGCCTGCAAAGACTGGCAAGCTGGATGTTAGTTTCAACAAAATGACCGCCGCCCCGTGAATTTTACACGGGGCGGCGCATTTTATTGAACCTTGTGTTTGTTCCACAGCCCGTACTGCGCCTCGTTCTGGAGCGCCGACAGTATCAGCTCCCGCGCGTTGGGGAACTGTTTACAGATGTGATCGAGCAGCGCCTCGATGTCGTCCCGTTTCGTGTGCCCGTTCGCGGGGCAGGGGGAGGGGATGACCGGGAGGTTCAGCACTTTCGCCATGTGGATGATGTGCTTTTCCGGCAGGTATATGAGCGGCCTGATCTGCGTGATGCCGGTTCGGGACAGGTGCGTGACCGGGTGGAACGTATGGATGCGCCCCTCAAAAAGGAGCGACAGGAACAGCGTCTCGATCGCGTCGTCCCGGTGGTGACCCAATGCGATCTTATTGTAGCCACCCGATACGCACAGGTCATTGAGCGCGCCGCGCCGCATCTTGGCACATAGGGCGCAGGGGTTTTTCTCGTGCCGGTCTTCGAAGACGATTTTTCCGATCTCGGTCTTTTTCACTGTATAGGGCACGTCCAGTTCCCGGCACAGCGCCGCCACCCCGGTTGTATCAAACGGCTCCATCCCCATCGAGAGCGTGAACGCGGCCAGTTCATAGGGCACCTTGCAGAACTTTCTATATAGCGCCAGCGCGTACAGTGTGAGCAGGCTGTCCTTTCCGCCCGACACGCCCACCGCGACGCGGTCGCCCTCCTCGATCATGTGAAAATCCTGATCCGCCCTGCGGAGGCAGCCCAGTACCTGCTTCATTCCACTACCTGCCCGTTTGCTTTTTTACGGAATACCGGTTGGCGCAGTCCCGCGCGTCCCATCGGCTACGACTGCGGCGCGATGAAGTAGCGGGCGGTCAGCCGCGGGCAGTACACGTTTTCGTAGAAGTAGTTGCCGTTGCCCGCCACGTCCGCGTACGCTCTGTAGGTGACGCCGACCGTGGGGCTCGTGAGCGATGACGCGTTGTCCAGAATCACGTACTGCGGCGCGTCCTCGGTGCCGACGTTCATGACGACGAGCGGCGTCTCATCCTGAATGATCTCCACGATCGGGCCTTTGCACAGGAAAATCCTCCCGAACCACTGCCGATAGGTCAGGGTCAGGTTTTTCCAGTCCATCTTCCAGGCTTTGCGCGAGTATTCGTTGAGCGAGGGCACATAGTTGACGTGCACCGAGACCACCGAATCGGTGAGGCCGGGCTTCTGCGCGCGGAAGGTGACCACGTTGTCGCCGATGGTGGTGAACTTCGCCTTGAACGAGAAACTGCCGTCCTGATCGACCTTGATGGAATCCTTGACGTATTCGGTGTCCACCACAAGCGTCGCGGTCGGATCCATCGTGCCCTTGATGACCATCGTATCCTTCGAGGACTTCTTGTCGAGGTTCAGGTTCGGCTCGATCGGGATGTCCTGCGGCTCGCGGTAAATCACGAGGTCCTTTCGGGTCTGCCGGTGGTTCTGTGTCGTGACTAGAATTGAGATGTTGTTGTCCCCGTAGCCGACATTGATGTTGGCGGACAGCATCCCCGCGTAGTCCACCACGTCCGTGACGTCTTCGCCGTTGACGAGCACCTTGGAGCCGGGCACAACCTTCAGCTGCATTGAGTAAATCGAATTGGCGACCTGCACGAAGTCGCTGTTTGGGTTGATCAGCGTCAGCGGTGATTCGGGTACGTTGACGGTCAGAAGAAGCGGCGGCAGATCTTGGTACGCGCCGTTCTCGTTTTCAATCACCGGTGTCATCGTGATCACGGCGGCTTCCGCGTCGTCCGGGTTCTCGGTGAACCAACTGCTGTCCGGGATCTCGATGCGGGCGAGACCGCCCGTCAGAAGGTACGACTGGTCCAACTCCTTGATGAACACGCTGTTGCCGTCCTTGCCGTAGAAGGTGATCGCGTGGGCGGCGCGGCCGTCGTCCAGCGTGATCTCTTCCACATCCGGCGCCATCCGCCCGCCGGTTTCGTACACGCGCGAAAGCCGCCACGCGTCGAACCAGTAGTACAGCCGGTAGGACGCGAGGCAGAGAAAGACGATGGAAACCAGCGCGAAGACCGTCCACATCAGACCCGTGGCGACGCGCATCGCCCGGTTTGGGCCTTTTCGGGCGGACGAGGACGCGAACGCGTCAAGGGTCTGGTTGCAGCGGGCGCAGCGCGTCCGCCCCTCGGCGACCGTCGCGCCGCAGTTGGGGCATTTCAAGGGAAGATACCTCCGGACAACGTTAATCGCAAGGGATACATGAAAACGATCAAACTCCAGCTTGAATTATATATCTTCTGGCGGCTGATGTCAAAACCCTTCCGGTTTGCCAGCATTTCACGCGCGCGGCGAAGTTTTGTCATAAAAAACGGTCGACAAGGCGCAAAGGCATGGTATAATAGAAATTACGATGCGTTCGGGAGGGATGGTTCCTTGGATAACTTCCGCGAAGAGGTGGCGATCCGGCGAAACGCCGGGATGTACAACCTCCTCTACATGCTCTCTTGGGTTGTGATGGTGCTCTTTGCGCTGATGGCGATGATCGGCTTGTCCGGCGTGATGGGGATGATGTCCGGCGGTTTTAACATCATGCCCGTCGTGATGTTGGTGGTTTTTGGCGGGCTTGCGTTTCTGATCTATCGCTATAAGGATGAACTCAAGAGCGAGTACGAGTACGTATTCACCAACGGCGACCTCGACGTCAGCAAGGTGCTCAACAATAGCCGCAGAAGGTATCTGACCAGCCTCACGATGAAGAACGTGGAGGCCGCGGGTCCTGTGACCAGCCCCAGCTTTCAGCGGTATGTGACCATGCCGGGCGTGAAAAAACACAACTGGTTTCTCAACCGGGACGCGCATCTGTACTACTTCTACTTCGTCAAGGCAGGCGTAAAGCACCTGATGGTGGTGGAACTCTCGGGCGAGATGGTGGATCTGGTCAAGAAGCCCAACTACATGAATTACGGCATCTGGCAGGCATGACCGCGTACCTGGACAACAGCGCCACCACGCGGCCATCCGATGGCGTGGCGGCGGCCATGACGGACTGCATGCGGGACGGATACTTCAATCCGTCCTCTCTGTATGCGCCTGCGCTGGAGGTGGAGAAAAAGCTGCGTGCCTGCCGCGAGAAAATCGCGCGCGCCGTAAAGGCGCAGCCGGAGAACGTGGTCTTTACGTCCGGCGGCACGGAGGCCAACAACCTCGCGATTCTGGGCGCGATGGCCGCGCGGCGCGGCACGATCCGCGCGCTGGTTGCCGCGACCGAGCACCCGTCGGCGCTCGCCGCGTTCGACGAGCTGAAAGCGCAGGGGCATGAGGTGGCCGTGATCCCGGTCGATCGGGAAGGACAGTTGGACTACACCGCGCTGGAGGCGATGCTCGCGCCCGGCGCAGCGCTGGTCAGCGCGATGCAGGTCAACAACGAAACCGGCGCGGTGCTGGACGTGGCGCGGCTTGTTGAATTCGTCCGAAGGTTGTCGCCGGAAGCCCTGATCCATGTGGACGGCGTACAGGGGTTTTTGCGGCTTCCGTTCGACGCGCGCGGCGTCGACTTCTACACGCTGTCCGCGCACAAGCTGCATGGCCCCAAGGGCGTCGGCGCGCTGGTCATCGGCCAGAAGGCGCGAATCAAACCCCGTCAGTTGGGCGGCGGGCAGGAGAAAGGGCTGCGCTCCGGCACCGAGAATACGCCGGGCATCGCGGGGCTATCCAAAGCCATTGACGAGATGCTTGCGCTGGGAGACATCGAGGCGCCGCTGCGCGCAAAGAAGCTGCACCTGTGGCAGGCGATCCGGCGAGGCGCGCCGCAGGCGGTCGCCAATGGCCCCGCGCCGGAATTCGGCGCACCGCACATCCTGAACGTCACCTTTCCGGGCGTGCGCGGCGAAGTGATGCTGCACGCGCTGGAGGGCGACGGCGTGTACGTGTCCACCGGTTCCGCGTGCTCGTCAAAAAAGCGCGTGGTCAGCCCGGTATTGATCGCGATGGGCGTCCCCGAACGGGAGGCGGAGTGCGCCGTCCGGTTCAGCCTGTCCCCGTACACAACGCAAGCGGAAATCGAATACGCCGCGGCGCGCGCGGGCGCGCAGTACGCGGTCTTGTCAAAGTTTTGGAGGCGATGAGCGTGCGGGACGTGCTGCTCGTACGGTTTGGGGAAGTCCATCTGAAGGGCCTGAACAGGCCTTACTTTTTGCGCAGGCTCGTGGAGAACGTCCGGTTCGCGGTGAAGCCGCTGAACGGGTACGTTTGGATGAGCGACGGGCGCATCTACGTGTCGGACGCGAGCGACATGCGCCTGGCGGCAGAAAAGGTTTGCCGCGTATTCGGCGTGTACTCGGTCAGCATGGCGGTGGAGCTTCAAAAGGACCTGGAAGAGATCGCGAAGGCGGCGGTCGCCGTCGCGAAGCCGCTCTCTGGCACTTTCAAAATTGAGGCCCGTCGAAGCGACAAGCGCTTTCAGCCGGATTCGATGGGGCTGGGTCGGGAGATCGGCGGGCGGGTTCTGGACGCTAACCCCAACCTCAGGGTGGACGTGCACAACCCCGACCACCGGATCTCCGTCGAGATCCGCGACAAGGCCTATGTCTACTGCGGCGAGACGATCGCGGTGGGCGGCATGCCGCTCGGCACTGGCGGCAAGGCGGCGCTGCTCCTCTCCGGCGGCATCGACAGCCCGGTCGCGGGATACCAGATCATGCGCAGGGGCGTGACCCTCCGCGCGATCCACTTCTACAGCTTCCCCTACACCAGCGAGCGTGCGAAGCAGAAGGTGATCGACCTTGCGGCCATCCTGGGCGCGTACGGTGGCGGCATGTCGGTGGATGTGGTGCCGTTCACCCGCATCCAGATGGAGATCCACGAAAAGTGCCCGGACGAGTTCGGGACGCTGATCATGCGCCGCTTCATGATGCGCATCGCGGAGAAGCTTGCGAAAAGACGCGGCTGCCTCGCGCTGGTCACAGGCGAGAACCTGGGCCAGGTTGCCAGCCAGACGATGGAGGCGATCGCCGTCACCGACCGGATGGCGGACATGCCCGTCTTCCGGCCGTTGATCGGGCTGGACAAGCTGGAAATCACCCAGATGGCGACGCGCATCGGCACCTACGAAACCTCGATCCTCCCGTACGAGGACTGCTGTACGGTGTTTACGCCGCGCCACCCCTGCACCAAACCCCGACTCGCGGACATCGAAAAGGCCGAAACGCTTCTCGACATGGACGCGCTGATCGACGAAGCCGTCGAGAATACCGTGGAAGTCAAATACTGGGAGCAGTAGGAGCGCCAGTCAACCATATCACGGCTGTCCCCGGTAAACCCTTATCGTAACCGCGTTTTGCTTTCATCGTTCCTCGCAACCTGCTCGTCTTGATACTCACCGCTCTGCTTTAATCGTTCCCGGCGACCTGTGCGCCGGGAACGTGTTTTCGCCCCCAGTGCCGAACACTGGGGGCGAAAACAATTCCTTCCGTCAGCGGGCCGACCGCAATCCACAGGATTTAAGGCCCGCGAAGTTTCCTTCACGTTGGAAGACCGGCAGAAGATTTCAACGCTTTTAGAAAAAATAGTGGAAGATGTACTGATCGAGGAGGATCGCGATGCCGAGCAGGCCTGTATATACGCCGAACCAGGTCAGCCGGATGCGGCGGATGATCGACAGCATGAACTTGATCGCCACGAAGCCGAACACCGCGCTGGTGATCACGCCGGCCAGCAGCGGAAGCGCTCCACCCATCTGATCGATCTTCGATCCGTCAAATATCTCGCCGCCATGCGACATGAACTCATATACAATCGCGCCCAGAATCGCGGGTATCGACATCAGAAACGCGAAGTCCGCCGAGCGCTTTCGTGAGAGGCCGGACGCGATGCCGCCGGAGATCGTGGAGCCGGAGCGGGAGACGCCCGGCAGGATCGCCACCGCCTGCATGATGCCCATGACGACGGCGTTGTACCACTTGACTTCCTTGGTCTCAAATGAAACACCGCTGATCAGATCCGCGAGCCATATGATCAGCGTGGTCATCAGAAACGCATAGCCGATGAACTCATGCTGGATACTGTCCAGGAAATCCTTGAATAACAGCGTCGCGATGACGGTCGGAATTGTCGCGATCGCAAGCAGCCATATCTCGCTCTTCAGAGGGTTTCTTACCAGATCTACGAGCATCTTCCACAGCCGCTGCCAGTAAACGACGACGACTGCGATCAGTGTGCCTACATGTAGAAGTATGTCCAGTGAAAGCGCGTTGTCTGTGGAGAACTTAAACAATCTTTGCACCAATTCCAGATGCCCTGTGGAACTGATGGGCAGGAACTCTGTTAAACCCTGTACGAGTCCCAGCCAAAAAGCCTGCATGATGGTCATCCAAGCGCCTCCTTATATGAACGATCGGACAGCGTGGTATCATTGTACGCTAAAAGTTGCGCGTGCACAAGCGGTATAACCGGAATTTGTAAACTCCTAACCTGTGATGTTGCGCGAGATGGCCTTTTTGAATATCTTCGAGGCCAGCGGCGCGGCGGTGTCGCCGCCCGCGCCGCCTTTTTCCACCACCACCGCGACCGCATAAGGGTGGTTGATGTCGTCCAGGTAGCCGACGAACCATGCGTCGGTGGCGACTTTACTATTGTCGCTGGTCTCTGCGGAACCGGTCTTACCGCAGACGGTAATGCCCTTGACCGCGGCCTTCTTCGCGGTGCCGGAGGAGACCACCTTTTCCATGTAACGCCCGATAAACGACGCGACTTCCGCAGGCATCACGCGGCCGTAGTCGCCGCTCGCGGCGCGAAGGCGGGGAAGCCCGCCGACGCCGGTCACCTGCTTGATCAGCTGCGGTTTGGGCATCACGCCGCCGTTGGCGACGGCGCTCGTGATCAGCGCCATGTGCAGCGGCGTAACCAGCAGTTTTCCCTGCCCCACGCCCGTCCACGCGAGTTCGCTGGTATCCGAAATGGAATCCGGGATCGAGGACTCGTACAGAACCAGATCGCTGAAGCTGAAGTTGGTGTCAAAACCCATCTTCCGCGCGGTCTCAATCAGCGCGCGGTCGCCCATTTCCACCGCGAGCGAGGCGAACGTGATGTTGCAGCTCTTCTCAAACGCTTCAAGCAGCGACATTTTCCCGTGCACCGCGCCGCCGTAGCAGGTTACCTTGCCGTTTCCGAACTCCTTGAGCCCGTCGCACACGTAGGTTCTGTCGACGGCGCCGGGGATGTGCTGGAGCGTGGCCGCCAGCGTGACGATCTTGAACGTCGAACCGGGCGTGTACTGGCCCTGCAGCACGCGGTTCAGGTAGCCGGAGCCGGTTTCGTCCGCGCCCGACTGGCGGCTTATCAGCGCGGCGGGGTCGTAGTCCGGCTTGGAAACCATCGCGAGGATCTCGCCGGTTTTGTAGTTGATAACGACCGCCGCGCCGCGCTTATTGTCCGGGAAGGCGTCCGAAATGTAGGCGCAAAGCTCTGCGTCGATGGTGAGCCGGATGTCGTCGCCCTTTGTCTGCGAACCGGTCATCACCTGCCAGGTGCGGTCGATGATGGAGCCGGAAAGGCCCAGCAGCGTCCCCGCGTGGAACGTCTCGACGCCGGTACCCGACATGCCCATCGCGTCGCCCACGGTCTGCGACACTGCTCTGCGAATGCCCTTGTTGTCCGCGTATTTTCGCGTCCGATCGTCCTTTGTCGTCGCCAGCAGGACGCCGTTCCGGTCTGTAATATCGCCCATCGCGTTGGTCTTTTTGGCCACGTTCAGCCGGTTATTGAGCTGGCTGGTGGTCCAGCGCGAGCCCTGCGAGTAGACCGTGTAGCCCAGCCAGCCGCCAAGACCCAGGAACGCGGCGACGAGGATCACCGTGAGAACGCGAATGGCGCGCCGCATCTGCTTCATAGCGCGTCCTCCCGCCACTCCAGCCGCCTGAGGTCGTCAGCCTCGTCGCCAGCGTTCAGCGAAGACACGCCCAGGAGCATCCCCATCGCGCCCATCATGCTGACGATCGAGCTTCCGCCCGCGCTGACAAAGGGCAGCGTGACGCCGGTCAGCGGGATGAGTTTGATGTTGCCGCCGACGATCACGAACGTCTGTGTCGCGATCAGCGCCACAACGCCAAACGCGATCAGCGCGTGGAAGCTTGTGCGCGCGTTCATCGCGACCGACGCGCCCCGCATCAGGATCAATACGTATATGCCCAGCATGGCCAGCGCAAACACCAGCCCGAACTCCTCACCGATCGCGGAGAAGATGAAGTCGGAGTGGTAGAGCGGGATGTTCCGGGGATATCCAAGCCCCAGCCCCACCCCGAACATGCCGCCGGAGCCGATCGCGATCAGCGCCTGGATGATCTGCCAGCCGGAGTCCAGCGGGTCGCTCCACGGATTCTGGAACATCTCAAACCGCTTGGCCACGTAGGGGAACAACTGGTAGGCCGCTGCCGCGCCGCCGACGCCCATTGAGAGGCCCGCCAGCGTGATCGGAAGGTTCGACGTCGCCGCGTAAAACATCATGACCGTCGTCAGAAAGTAGAGCAGCAGCGCGCCCAGGTCGCGCTCGGCGAGGAGGAGCCCGCACAATACCGCCGCGAACAGGATCGGCGGCAGGCACTTGCGGAACCTCGGCCGATTGGAGAGAGTGGACGAGAGAATAAAGATCAGCGACAGCTTCCCGAATTCCGACGGCTGCACTGAAATGCCCGCGATGTTCAGCCAGTTCTTCGCGCCGTTCTGCCAGCTGCCGATGACGAGCGGCGAGGTCAATGCCAGGAACGTGATGACCGCGAGCGGCAGCGCCCATTTGTCCCAGGCGCGCACATGCCGTATGAATCCTATGCCGAAGCCCATCGAGACAAGCCCGATCAGCATGCTCACCGCCTGATTCTGCGGGGTGACGGAGGAGCGGGCGATGTCCTTGAGCGTGACGAGACTGATCGAGCACAAAAACAGCGTCAGGATCAAAAGCGCCCGGTCGATTGGCCAGAATTTGGAAAACAGTTTGACCGTGAGGAACGTGACGGCGGGCAAAAGAACCGCGAACGCAAGCGCCTGAAGGTCAAAGGAGTCCACCTTCACGGCGAGCAGCAACATGCCGGTGAACTGGAACAGCATCACGCCGGTCAATAGCAGGTGCGTATTCGCGCGCAGCACCGCCCGGCGCAGCGCGCCGGTATCTATTGGTCTCGCCATATCTCATCCTCGTTGAAAAAGTCATCGGGGGAACGCTTCTTCGCCGCGGCGCGCCGGGCGTCCGGCTGCGCGCGATTTGCCGGGGTCGGTTCATGGAACCAGGCGTCCGCGCCGTCCGGGGCCTGCCTGTTTCTTTTGGAGGCATTTCTTCTGATCCCGCGCATAGCTCCGCCGGGAATGGGTGCGCCTATCGGCTGAAACAGCGGGTTCTCCTGAATGGTCTGGGAAGAAGCCCTGCCGCGCTTCGGCTCGGATGGCATCCCTGCTTTTTTGGAAACCACGCCGCCACGCTTCGGCTGGATGGACTGAAACGGGCTCTCGGCGGTTCGCTTTTTTACAGGGCGCCGCTCCGCCGGGTATGCCGCGTACGGGGCGGCGTATGCGATGGAGGAAACGTCATCCTCTTCACGCTCGTCCCCGTCCGTTTCGTCCGGTTCGCGCGAGACCTCGAACCATTCGTCCGGCGCTTCGTCTTCCGCGTCCTGCGCGTCGAACAGCACCAGCATCAGCTGGAGCCCCCCGATGGAGAGCACGTCGCCATTTTGGAGAAACACCGCCTCCCCGGTGTGGCCGCCGCCCACGGACAGCTGCGCGCTGCCCAGGGGTTTCACGAGGAGGCCGCCCTCCCGGAGTTCAAAGTGCGCATGCGCGCGCCTCAGATCCCGGTGGCGGATGCGGACGTCGGCGCTGCGCGCGCTGCCCAGCACACCCTCGCGGGGGATCGGGTAGCTGACGCGCTTTCTTGCGCCGGGGTTCGCGATCCATTCGCCAACGCAGCCGGTCTGACCCATCCATTCGCGGATCAGCTTCGCGCGGCGGTTATCGGAAACGGTCATCCGCCAGCCGCGAAACAACAGTATCACGATCAGCGCCACAAACCAGTACCGCGCGGCCAGCGCGATCAGCGCGTACAGTTCGCCACTCAAGGCCGCGCCTCCTTTATTCCTGGAATCGTTTCAGATGCCCAGCCGGTCTTTGAGACCGGTCAAAAGCTGCTCGCGAAGCGCCTCGCACTCGATCCGGTTGACAAGGTCGATCATCCTGCGCCGGGTGAACGCGCGGCGGGTCAGAAGACCGCCCAGTTTCCGGTCAATCTTCACGAGCAGCCTGTCCTTCCCGGACAGCGCGTACAGCGTATCGTCCAGCGCGCGCGAAGCCTGCTTGGAAAACGCGTGCTCAGTGAAGCCCGGGGTGAGGATCTCGCGGGAGCGGGCGTGAAACCCGTCAAGAATCGCCCGCGCCTCTTCGCCTTCGGCTAGCAGCGCGCGGCAGCCTTCGTGCACGATCGGTATGTATTGGACGGTCACGGCGGTATCAAAAGTTGCCTCCACGACGAGCGCCGTGCGCCAGTATTCGTCGTTCTTCCGGTCGAACAGCAGGTTTCCCTGCCCGTAGATGATCGTCGCGCCCGCGTATTCCTCAAAACAGCCCACCGCGTGGGTGTGCTGGCAGACGATCAGGCTCGCGCCCTTTTCCGCGAGTTTCCGGAGCGTCCTGCGTAGCATCGGCGACGGGTAGCGGGTGCATTCGACGCCGCCGTGGTAGACGACCACCACGAAATCGCATTCGGCCTTCAAGCGCGCAACCACGTCGGGCGTCTCCAAAGGGTCGAATGGGTTCGCGCCGGGGGAAGACTCGCCCGCGACGCTGAATTCCCGCTCGGCGCACGCGAGGATGCCGATTCGAAGACCGCCTTGTTTCAATATATACGGCCTTGACGCCTCTGCGAGGTCAGCGCCCGCGCCGAAATGCGGCAGCCCTTCGCTCCGAAGCGCGTTCATTGTGCCCAATAGGCCCGCAGCGCCCTGATCCAGAATGTGGTTGTTGGCGAGCGCGAGGATGGGGGAGAGCCGCGCGACGCCTTTTGCACAGGCGGCGCCCGCTCGAAGCGCCGGTCCGGTTTTCTCAATCGGCGCGGCGCCATCGGTGAGCGGGGTCTCCAGGTTGATTACGCGCGCGTCGGCTTCCATCAGCCGGGACAGGAACTTTGCGTCCATGACCGCTTCGATGTCCCCGCGCGCGAAGAACGCGGCGTTTGAGCCGGTCGGAACCAGATCGCCGCAGACCGCCATCCTGATCAAGGGCGTTGCCTCCAATTATACACGCATTCTTTGAAATTATTGTACAACAAGCGTTTCGGCCTGTCAAACCCGCGCGGGTTTTCCGCAAGCCGCATAGTATGCCGCGGGAGGGCTGAGCATGATTGTGCGGGGAGAACTGTACACCGCCGATCTGGATCCGGTCGTCGGCTCCGAACAGGGCGGGATGCGGCCGGTGCTGGTGGTGC
>CAZNPZ010000047.1:0-22363 GCA_964575255.1 uncultured Oscillospiraceae bacterium | reverse complement strand
TCTTTTCTTGGAACCCGCTGTCCCCAATTTGCGAAACTTATTGTACCTTATCTGCCGTTGACCGGGTTGGTCAACTCAATCCGATGAATCATCAAAGAGCGCGGAAGGGGTGCGCATGGATCCAAAATTCGAGGTGTTGGACGAGGGAAAGCAGCAGCGGATCGTGAACGCCGCGATGCGGGAATTCGCGCGCCGGGGCTACGACCACGCCTCGACCAACCGCATCGTGGAGGATGCGGGCATCGCGAAAGGGCTTTTGTTCCACTATTTCAAAAACAAGAAGCAGTTGTTTCTGTACCTGTACGCGCGAGGCATCGGGTGGGTGACGGAGGAGGTCTTCCGCCATGTGGACTTTTCGGAGCCCGACTTCTTCGCGCGGTTCCGGGCGGCGCAGCGCGCGAAGGTGGCGCTGATCCGGGTCTACCCGGACATCTTCAACTTTCTGAAGTCGGCGTATCTGGAGGAATCCGCGCACGTCAAGGCTGATTTGGAGGCGCAGAACAGCGGCCTGCTTGCGACAACCTTCCAGAAGGCGTTTGAGGGCGTGGATTACACCGTCTTCCGCGAGGGCCTTGATGTCGCGCTCGCGGTCAAGACCATCGCCTGGGCGTTCGAGGGCTTCGCGAACGCCTACATGGAGACCCTCCGGCACGTCGACGTACTGGACATGGACTACGAGCGGATGCTCGCGGCGTCGGGTGAATATGCGGAGTTTCTGAAACAATGTTTTTATCGGCAGGGCGCGGGGACAATCACGAAGTAAAGGAGCGCGTGTTCATGGGCATCGTCGAAGTTCGCAATCTGAAGAAGTACTACGGCAGCGCCAGAGGCATCGAGGACGTGAGCTTTTCCATCGACGAGGGTGAATTCTTCGGCTTCATCGGCCCCAACGGCGCGGGTAAGTCCACGACGATCCGCACGCTTTTGGCGCTGATCCGCCCGACCTCCGGCAGCGCGACGATCTTCGGCAAGGACGCGATCAAGTCCGCGCCGGAGATTGCCAGGGAGGTCGGCTATCTGCCCAGCGAGGTCTTCTACTACGACGTCATGCGGGTGAAGGACCTTTTGAAATACTCCGCCAGCTTCTATCAGAAGGACTGCTCGGAGCGCATCCGTGCGCTGGCCGGGGCGCTGGATCTTGACCTAAAAAAGAAGATCGACGACCTGTCGTTCGGCAACCGGAAAAAAGTCGGCATCGTGCAGGCGCTGTTGCATTCCCCGAAGCTGATCATTCTGGACGAACCCAGCGCCGGGCTCGACCCGCTGATGCAGCAGCGGTTTTTTGACCTATTGCGCGAGGAAAACCAGCGGGGCGCGACAATCCTGTTCTCGTCGCACGTGCTCAGCGAGGTACAGAAGCTGTGCGACCGCGTCGCGATCATCAAGGCGGGCAAGATCATCCGGCAGGAAACCGTCGCGTCGCTCCGGGAGAACAGCTACAAGAAGGTAACGCTGGAGGCGAAAGCCCCGGTGGATCCGGCGCACTTCAAAATGGACGGCGTCATGAATCTGGAAGCGAACGATAACGCGGCCAGCTTCATCTATCGAGGCGGCGTGAACGCGCTGCTGTCGAAGCTGACGCTGCTGGAGCTTCACAACGTGACCATCGCGGAGCCCGACCTGGAAGAAATCTTCCTGCACTACTACCAGTAGGAGGGCGGCGGGATGAACATCTACCTTCATGAACTGAAAGCCTACCGGAAGAACCTGCTGGTTTGGATTGTCGCGCTGTCCGCGGGCGTCTTCATCATGTTCTCGGTCTACCCGGCGTTTTCCGGAAACGCCGCCGCGATCGGCGACGCGCTCAAGAACTACCCGCTGATGATCCAGCTGGCCTTCGGACTTTACGTCGACCAGATCGGCAGCATCAACGGCTTTTACTCGTTCATCGTGACGTTCCTGACGCTGGTGGGCGCGGTGCAGGCGATGACGCTGGGGCTGCATGTCGTTTCCAAGGAGGCGGCCGGGAGAACCGCGGACTTCCTGTTAACCAAGCCGGTCGCGCGCTGTCGCGTCGCGGCGGCGAAGCTCCTCGCGGTGTTCACGGTGATCGCGGTCACGAGCGCGGTCTACATCGCGCTCGCTTCCATCCTCGCGTCGGGCGTCGCGGGCGCGCCGTTCAATCACCGGACGTTTTTTCTGATGTCAATGACATTCTTCTTCGTGCAGACGATGTTTCTGTCACTCGGCTTTCTGGTGGCGGCGGTCGCGCGGAAGATCAGGTCGGTACTCCCGGTCGCGCTGAGTTGCGTTTTCGCGCTGTTCGCGCTGGGCACGGTGGCGGCGATGGTGGAGCAGGAGGCGCTCTATTACCTGACGCCGTTCAAGTATTTTGAGACGTACTATATCCTGATGACGTCGTCCTACAAGCCGTCGTTTGCGCTGGCCGCCGCGCTGGTGACCATTGGGCTCGTGCTCGCGGGTTTTCTCGTGTTCATCCGGCGGGACGTCCACGCTTCATAAGGGAGGGGAGAGCCATGAATATATACATGAAGGAAATGCGGTCGGGGCTGAAGTCCCTGATCTTCTGGAGCCTGGGCGTGATGCTGTTCGTCGCGGCGTCGATACAGAAGTACTCGGCGCTGAGCCTTGACCCGGCATCGCTGAACATGCTGAACCAGCTGCCCCCGGCGCTTCAGGACATGTTCGGCGTGGGATCTCTGGATTTTACGAAGGTCAGCGGCTTCTACGGCATGATCTACCCGTATCTGCTATTGATGGCGGCGGTGCACGCGTCGATGCTGGGCGCGGTGATCGTATCCAAAGAGGAGCGCGACAGGACGGGCGAGTTCTTATATGCGAAGCCCGCGTCGCGGTTAAGGATTCTTGCGGCGAAATCCCTCGCGGCGCTGACGACGGTGGTGCTTCTGAATCTCGTGACCTGGGCTTCCTCTCTGGCGCTCATCGGAGCGTACGGCGGCGGGGAAGACATGGGCGGGGCGCTCAGGACGCTGATGGCCGGGCTTTTCCTGATCCAGCTTTTGTTCACGGCGCTGGGCGTCGCGGCGGCGGCGGTGAGGGCAAAGCCCAAGGCGGCAACCGGCATCGCGACCGGCGTGATGCTGGCCATGTACCTTTTGTCCGTCGCGATTGACGTGGGTGGGAATCTGGGCGCGCTCAAGGCGTTCACACCGTTTCAATACTTTGACGCGCGGCGGATCGTCGGGCGTGGGGAAGGGCTGGCAGCGTGGGGCGTCCTGTCCTGCCTGATCCTGACCGTAGCGCTGACAGGCGCGTCCTGCCTGCGTTTCACCAGACGGGATCTGAAGCTGTAAGCACTCGGAGGGCTTGACAGATTGGCAAACCGCGCCTATAATGAAAACGCATACCGGGGAGCTTGTGTGGCAGGCTGAGAGGAAGCCGTTAGGCTTCGACCCGCATTACCTGATTTGGATAATGCCAACGCAGGAAACATATGAACGTTTTTTGCCGCGACGGGTATGTACCCGCCGCGGCGTTTTTGGTGGAAAGGGGGTGAAACGCGTGAAAAAACTCCTCCCCGTCTGGGTATGCGTCGCTCTGGTTCTTTTGTGGGAAGGGGGCGTGCGCGTAGCAAGCGTGCCTGCCTATGTGCTGCCGGCGCCCTCCGGCGTGGTGCGTGCGCTGGTTTCAGATGGTTCCGCGCTTTCGGTTCACGCGCTGGTGACGGTGGCGGAGGCCGCGGCAGGACTTTTGATCGCGCTTGCCTGCGCGCTTGCGCTGGGCATCCTGATGGACGCGTTTCCCACCTTCCGCGAGAGCGTGTACCCCATCCTGGTCGTGACGCAGACCGTGCCGATGATCGTGCTGGCGCCCATCCTGATCATCTACCTGGGGTTCGGGCTCGCGCCCAAGATCCTGACCGTGGTCCTGATGTGCTTTTTCCCGGTCGCCGTCAGTTTCGCGGACGGGATGCGGGCGATGGATCCGGCGTACACCCATCTTGTACGATCCTTCGGCGCGTCGAAACTTCAGGCCTACGCGCTGGTCAAGGTTCCCTACGCGCTGCCATCGCTCGTATCCGGGCTGAAAGTGGCGGCCACCTACTCCATCAGCGGCGCGGTGGTGGGCGAATGGATCGGCGCGCAGAGCGGGCTTGGCTACTACCTGCTGCGGGTAAAAAACGGCTATGCGCTGGACAAGATGTTCGCCTGCGTGCTGGTGATCGTGATCCTGTCCATCGCCATGAACGGCATCGTACTTTCTTTAGGCAAGGTCGCGATGCCCCATTCGACGAAGTGAAAGGCAGATATTCTATGAAGAAAAACCTGATTGTTCTGATCGCCTTGTGCATGATGCTTTCCGCCATTCCCGCGTTCGCGGCGGAGGATCTGACGGTGATCCTGGACTATGTCGCAAACACCAACCACACCGGTATGTACGTGGCGCTGGATCAGGGCTGGTATGCCGACGAAGGGCTGAACGTCAACATCGTGGAGCCAACCGAGGGCGCGACCGCCACGCTGATCGCCGTAGGCAAGGGGCAGATCGGCATCAGCTATCAGGAGGACGTGACGGTGGCGCGCGCGCTGGACGAGCCGCTGCCCATCCGCGCCATCGCGACGATCCTGCAGCACAACACTTCCGGCTTCGCAACCTTCCAGGGCAAGGGCATCAATTCCCCCGCCGATTTTGAGGGCAAGACCTATGCCGGTTGGGGCGGGCCGGGCGAGGAGGCGGTCCTCAAGGCGGTCATGAAGAACGTGGGCGCGGATTTTTCAAAGCTGAACGTAGTCGTCAGCGACGGATCGGGCTTTTCCGCGCTGAAGGACAAGGTGGACATCATGTGGTTCTACGAGGCGTGGGACAACATCAAGTGCCAGATGAATGATTTCCCGATCGACTACCTGCCGCTGAAAGACCTTGATCCGAGGCTGGATTACTACACCCCGGTCATCATCACCAGCGAGGACATGATCTCAAGCCGCCCGAACGCGCTCAACGCATTCCTTCGCGCCACGTCGAAGGGCTACGAGTACGCCGCGGCGAACCCGGACGAGGCCGCGAAGATCCTTTCGAAGTACGCGCCGGACTACGAGCTTGAGATGCTCATAAAATCGCAGGAATACCTGGCGGACAAGTACATCGCCGACGCGCCGCGCTTTGGCGAAATGAAGGACAGCGTATGGGACGGCTATACCGCGTTCTGCCAGGAATACGGCGTGATCGGCAAGGCCGTCGCCGCCGACCAGCTTTACACCAACGAATTCCTGCCCGAAGCGAATGGATACTAAGCCGCTCAAAATCGAGGTTCGGCGGCTGGGCTTCCAGTACGAGCGGAAGCCGCTTCTTCAGAACCTGTCGTTGAACGTCGCCGAGGGGGAGTTCGTCTCCCTCCTCGGCGCGTCGGGCTGCGGCAAATCCACGGTGTTGAACCTGCTGGCGGGAATCCTGAAGCCGGATTCCGGCGAGATGCTCCTGGACGGGCAGCCCCTTCATGGCATGACCGGACACTTTGCCTACATGCCGCAGAACGACCTGTTGTTCCCGTGGAAGACGGTGCTTGAGAACGCCTGTCTGTACGCGCGCATCCACGGGGATCTGCGCGCGGCGCGGGAAAAGGCGAAGGCGCTGTTCCCGATCTTCGGGCTTTCCGGGTATGAGAACGCCTACCCGCACGAACTGTCAGGCGGGATGCGCCAGCGGGCGGCGTTTTTGCGAACGGCGTTGTGCGGCGCGGACATCCTTTTATTGGACGAACCGTTCGGCGCGCTGGACGTGATCTCCCGCGGGGACATGCAGGACTGGCTCTATGCGATGAAGGAAAGCCTGAACCGCACGGCGCTCCTCGTCACGCACGACGTGGACGAGGCGATCTATCTGAGCGACCGGATCTACATCCTGGGCGGCGCGCCCACGCATGTCGTCCTTGAAACCGCGGTCACGGAGAAGAACCGGACGCGGGACTGGCTGTACGGACAGGGCGATCTTAGAAAGGCGCTCCACGCCGCGATCCGCGGGGAGGCGCGCCAATGACCGACGCGCACGCGCACATCGGATCGGACGAGGAACTGCGCGTCCGGCTGAAACGGGGCATCCGCACCATGCTGTGCGGCACCGAACCTGCGTCCGCGGCGGAGGTCGTCCGCATCGCCGCCCAAAGCCCGCTTTTCATCCCGTGCTGCGCGCTGCACCCGTGGAAGGCGGCCGCCTTCCGGCCGGAGGACATGCTGCCCTTCCTTACCGCTTGCCCGGTGGTGGGCGAGACGGGACTGGACAGCGTGTGGTGCGATACGCCCTTGGGCGCGCAGATGGAGGCGTTTTTGTGGAACCTCGACTACGCGGAGAGGAACCGTAAACCAGTCGTTTTGCACACCAAGGGCATGGAGCGGGAGATCGCCCGAATCATGAAAAACCATTCGATGCCCAAGCTGGTGCACTGGTACGCCTGCGAGGAGCCGCCAACCGACTATCTGGATCAGGACTGCTATTTTACCGTCGGCCCCGACGCGGGGGCGAACGCCGCGGTACGGCAGGTGATCGCGCTGACGCCGCTTGAAAGGCTCATGGTCGAGACCGACGGCCTGGCGGCGGTTGAATGGGCGCTGGGAAGGGTTGTGTTTCCCGACGAGCTTCCGGGCGTTATAAGCGCCGGGGCGCGCGCGATCGCGGAGGCGAAGCGCCTGCCGCTTGAAGAGGTCGAGGCCGCGCTGGAGCGCAATTTTGACAGGTTTCTGCTATGATACCAATTCCAAACATAAATGCGTCGTAGCGTCGGGCTTTTTCGCGCAGAGAGGTTGGTTTCCCTATGGGAAACCAAGTCGCTACGCGACCGCAGGATTCAAATGTGTTTGAATCCTGCGCCTTCTGTGGCGCTCTCCGCGTTCGCGTAGCGCTGCATTTCACGCCGAAGGCGTATCCCGAAGGGTCGCCTCGCTCCGGCTCCTTGTTCTGCATCGAAAATCTCTCGACGCTATGGACGCATAAATGTTCTTCATTGGTATGATGAAACGAACGGGGCTGTCTCGGACGGTTGACGCCTGGGACAGCCCCTAATCTTTGTTCAGGTTACCGTGCGGGCTTCAGCCGGATGTCGATGCACACTTCTCCGGCGGGGGTCAGAATGCATCGGGCGGTGTCCGTCGCGTTGTTGGCAGTTGGTGCCGGGCGCATCTGAGGCGGCAGGATGTCGCACTTCAGCGCATTGCCCTCCAGCAGTGTCATCACGTTGCCGCTGATGATGTTGGCGACCTCCGAGACCGCGGAGGTCACGAATTCGTCCACGCTGTCCACTTCCATGCCGCTCATGGCAGAGACCATATTGAGCGAAGTGGCTCTCGGAAAGCGGTAGAGCACCTCGCCCGTAAGGTCGCCGATTACGCCGATCGCGATGTCCAGTTCCTCCTCGCACGAAAAGGGCGGGTCAGTCCGTTCACATACGTCCGCCATGTCCAGCATCAGTTGGAACACGCTGCGCGTCGCTTCCAGGAACGGCGAAAAAAGATCATGCTTCATGCTGTGCCGCCCCACTTCTGATTGCGAAAGTGGCGATGCGCTGATCTTCCGACGCGACATGGTTGATCAGCCAAGCCATCAGCTTTCCGGCGAACTGCTGGATCAGCGGCTCGCTGCAGCCGTTTTTCTGGTACTCGGCGGTAATCTGCCCGACGTATTCAACCATGTCCGAATGCTTTCGCCGGTGCGCCTCATAGCCGGGGTATCCGATCTTAAGCTGGTAGGCTTCCTCGTCCCGGAAATGCTCCACGACGTAAGCGTTCATGAACTCCAGGGTCTCGTTTACGTACTGTACCTTCTCTTCCCAGGGGGTGGAGGAACGCAACGCCGCCATGAACTTCTCGACCCGCCGGAACAGCTCAATGTGCTGCGCGTCAATCCATGAAACGCCAAGCCTGTACCTTTCTTTCCAAAGCATGCGGACAGTCCTTTCGTGGCCATTTGAGTGTATTGTAACAATTTCCAATGGGCTTTTACAAGTAAAGAAATCAGACGAGGGATAGAGTTACACAACACAGACGTTGGCCGTGGCGCGCGTAATGGAATTTCGGCGCGGATGTAAATTTTCGCCAGGTATTATAATTTTATCCACAACGTTCGATATATCAGGTGTACGAGTAAGAAGAGCGTCAGAGCGCGGCTCGTAGGAGGGACACTATGGCAAGCTCCATCAACACATCGACGATGAGGCTCTCCGGTCTTTCGTCCGGCATGGACACGGAGAGCATCGTCAATGGGCTCCTGACCGCCAGCAAAACAAAGCTGCAGGCCGCAGAGAAGCAGAAAATCAGCCTGGAATGGAAGCAGGAGGCTTACAAAAGCATCCTTACAAAGCTGAGCAGTTTTCAGACCAAGTACTTCGGCACTTCTTCGACCAGCAGCAATACGACAATTCTGGGTTCTTCGCTGGCCAAACTGAGCGCCAGCTACAGTTCGCCGTACGTGTCCGTTGCCGCTACCTCGGATTCCTCCAGCGGGTCGATCTACGTTGCCGACATCATGAGCCTGGCCTCCGCCGCGAAACTCAGCGGCGATACGGGCGTCAGCGGCACGCCGACGATCTCGGTGGATACGGAAAACCTCGCGGATCTCGCGGGCAAGAGCATCATCGTGACGCTGAACGGCGTCAAGAAGTCGATCACATTCTCGGACAAGACCTATTCGTCCGCACAGGACGTTTACAACGAACTGACGGCGCAACTCAAAACCGCCTTCGGCTCCGGAAAGATCACGGTTGCTTTCAGCGGAAACGACATTACGCTCACCGCCTCCAACTCCACGTTGCAGCTCAGCGTGCCTCCGGATTCCGCCAAGGATCCGTCCAGCGTGCTGAATTTCGGCTCCTACACTTCCAACCGCCTCAGCCTCACCGCCGGGCTTTCCAGCGCCGGGCTCAGTTCGGACGTGCTCGGCGAAGACGGTACGCTGGCGTTTTCGATCAACGGCAAATCGTTCTCATTTTCATCCACCAGTTCGCTGAGCGACATCATGAAGGCCATCAACGGCAGCGACGCGGGCGTCAAGATGGCGTATTCCTCGCTGACGGATTCCTTCTCACTTACGTCGACCACGACCGGCGCGGAGTCGGCCGTCTCGGTGTCGGATTCGACGGGCAGTCTGATGAGCGCGCTGTTCGGCGGCGGAACGTTCACCGCCGGTACGGACGCCGTGGTGAAACTGAGCACCAACGGCTCCACCGACGAGGCCGACCTGATCACGCTGACCCGCAGCACCAACACCATCTCGGTGGACGGCACGCAGATCACCCTGCTGGGCAAGGCCGCGGGCGACGAAGCGGAGGGCGTGGACATCAAACTCTCCTACGATACCGACGCCATCGCGACCAAGATCACCGATTTTGTGAACGATTACAATGCGCTGCTCAAGACTCTGACCGACAAGCTGTCCGAGGACGCGAACAAGGACTACGCGCCGCTGACCGACGAAGAGAAGGATCAGATGAGCGACAGTGAAATCGAACTGTGGGAAGAAAAGGCGAAGAGCGGTCTTCTGAGGGGAGATTCGACGCTCGCCTCCATCGTGTCGGAGCTTCGGACCAGCATGAACTCCGTCATTACGTCGCTTATCGGCGACGGAACCTACTCGACACTGTCGTCAATGGGCATTACGACCGGAACCTACAACGAAAAGGGACAGATCCATATGGACAAGGATAAACTCAAGCAAGCGTTGGAGGGCGATGCCGGCAAGGTGTTGGACGCGTTTACGCAAAAGAGCGACATCAGCTACTCCGCCTACGCGACGGCGGAGCAGAAGTCGGAACGGTTCAACGAATCGGGCGTTTTGTGGCGCATCTCGGACATCCTCTCAAAGAACCTCGCGACGGTCGGCAAAAAGGGTACGCTGATCACGCTGGTCGGCAGCCCGAACAGCAGTTACAACGCCAACTCGGAGTACGCCAAGAGAATAGCCGGCATGGAGGATAAAATCAGCACTATGAAAGACAAGCTTGCGGATGAAGAAGACCGGTACTGGGAGAGGTTCACCGCGATGGAGTCGGCGCTCTCGAAGCTGCAGTCGCAGAACAGTTGGCTGACGAGCATGCTCGGCGGGAGCAGCACCTAATTGACGGAACAGGAGTGAATTGGGGATGACCCTTGCAAACCAGTACATGAAGTACATGTCCCAGTCGGTGAGCGCCTCAACGCCCGGCGAGCAGATCGTGATGCTGTTTGAACACGCGTCGCTCAAACTCAACAAGGCGATTCAAGCTGTCGAGGCCAAGGATATCCAGGGCGCGCACAACGCCATCATCCGCGTGCAGAATATTTACCATTTCCTGTCCGACAACCTGAACATGCGCTATGAGATCTCGAATAACCTGTACGCGCTGTATCAGTTCCTGATTGACGAACTGACCACCGCGAACATCAAGAAGGATGCGGACATCCTCCGGCGCGTGCTTCGGATGACGCGCGAGTTTGAGGAGACATGGAGAAAGGCGGATCTCAAGACCCGCCTGGAGAGAGCGGCAAGGTGAAGCGAAATGCAAAGTGACATCCTTCAGAAAATTGAAACGATGTCCCGCCAGCGGCTGAACATGGTCAAGCAGTTCAACGCGCTTTCGGCCTGTGCGCTCCAATGCCTGGACGGAGGGGACATCGACGGGTTCGTGGCCAACGTCGACGCGTCGAGCGCGATGACCAAGTCAATCGACGAACTTTCCGCCGCGATTGACGCGCATGTCGCGCAGCTTGGCAACGCCAGCGCGGCCACCGTCCGCGCGCTGTTCGCCTCTGACGGGGAGAACGTCACCGTCCCCGAATGGTTGGCGTCGCTCGCCTACGACACCTTGAACATGAAGAAACTGCTCAAAAACTGCGTTACCCTCAACGCCAGGATGGACGCGCGTGCGCGTGCCGTCAGCTCGGAGATCCGCGAACAGCTCAACCGAATCCGCATGAACCGGAAGATCAACAAGCGGTACGCGGCGCATGGCGCCACGGCGGGCATGCATATCAACTACCGGCTAAAATAGCGTTTCATCGCAGAATCCGGGGGTTAGTCGATGGATATATCCACAATTTTAGGCTTGATAATTGGTTTTGGTTCCCTCTACCTTGGCTATACGATGGACGGCGGCGACATCGGGGCGCTGATGATGCTCAGTGCGATCATCATCGTACTGGGCGGATCGATCGGTGGTCTCTTCATGTCATATGGATTGGGTACCGTCCTCCGACTGCCCAAGCTTTTTATGGAAGTTATTATTCTACCCAAGTCTACGATCGAGGGCACCATCGATTACCTGGTGCTGCTTGCGACCAAGGCGCGGCAGGGCGGCCTTCTGAGCCTTGAAAAAGAGATCAACAACGAAGACCCGAAGAAGCCGACCGATCCATTCTTAAAGCGCGGCATTCTGATGGTCGTCGATGGTACGGATTCGGAAAAAATCAGCGAGATCCTGCAAAACGACATCTACATCTATGAGACAGACAGAACCGTTGCCATCTCGATGTTCGACTCTCTGGGTGGCTACGCGCCAACGTTCGGCATGGTCGGCACGATCGTCGGCTTGATCATGATGCTGGGCGCGGGCATGAGTAACCCCGACGAGTTGACCAAGGCCATCGGCGTCGCGTTCATCACGACGCTGTATGGCGTTCTGTTGGCAAACCTTCTCTTTGTTCCGTGCTCATCCAAGCTGCGAAACCGCATGTCCAATTACCGGATGGAAAAGGAAATGATCATCCAGGCTGTCTGCGCCATCCGCAACGGCATCAACCCTCGGCTGCTGCAGGAGCAACTCTCCTCCTACTACATCCTCAGTTCCAGCAAGCAGCAGAAGACGGCGAAAACGGGCAATGTGCGAGACATAAAAGGCAATAAGAGCAAGGCGGCCTGATACCCTGTGCAGGCAACCGCTTAAGCGGTGTCTGACCCCGGTAGTCCCTGTCTGAAAGGTCGGCTGAGAATGGCGAAAAGATCGGTTCCGGAAGTAAAGATCGACGGCAACCGTTGGTTGACCACCTATGCGGATCTGATGAATAACCTCTTGGTCATGTTTATTATGATGTACGCGATCAGCGTCATCGATCTTTCCAAGTATGAGAAACTGGTCGTCAGTTTTTCCAATACATTCGGAAAGACCACCAAGACCGTTGAAGTGACCGGCACGGGCGATTTCTCGATTGAGGACATCACCAAGGAACAGATCGACCAGTTGCTGGTAAGCCCTTCGCCGTTCCCAGCCGGGGTCGCGTCGGGGAGCCCAAAGCCGGATAAGAGACTTGAATTTGGCGCGATACACACATCTACGCCTTCGGCGGAGGTTTCATCCAAACCATCGCCCTCGCCTGACGCCTCACCCGAACCCGGAGAATTGCCCCCCGCTACACCCGTTCCGGGCAAGGAGTCCAAAGGAGAGAGCCCAGAGGATGAGGGAGACGAAGAGTACGACGAACTGGTCAGCCGAATTTCGAATTTACTGAAGCAGTATGGGTACGACGAGCAGATCACCGTCGAAAAGGTTGGCGACTTTATCTACCTGCGTTTCAGGGAAGGCGTACTGTTCTTGCCAGATCAGGCGGTGATGAAAGAAGGCGCGGCACCGGTGCTTACCAACATCAGCGCGGTCATCATGGATTCTTACGACCTGATCAGCGACATCGACATCAGCGGGCATACGGCGAGGATCCCCAACGATCTGCCCTCCAAGGAAAACCTGTTTTCATGGGAACTCTCCACCAACCGAGCGCTGACGGTGCTTGAATACCTGGTGAAGCAATGCGACATGCCACAGGAGAAGCTGTCGGTGACCGGTTACTCCTGTAACCAGTTGCTGGTCAAGGGCAACAAAGAGGAGGACTGGGCGAAGAACCGACGGGTCGAGATCCGTCTGACCAAGGCGGAACATGTCGCTGAGGGGCAAGAAAGCGTCCAAAAGGCTCCTCCGGATGCATCCGTGGCAGCATAGAGACCAACATGGAAGCCTCCACCGTTGACCGCTACAACGAAGCGCTTTGTGATTACCCGGAGCGCATCCCGAACAAGCGGCAGGCTCCGCGTCGGCGGTAGTTCGGGAGCGGGGGAATCCATCGTCGCACAAAGCCCGCAGTTCTCTGACTGCGGGCTTTGTGCGCTTTCCGGCTGCGCCGGGCAAGCGAAATCCGCTGCGCGGCTTTCGCTTGCTTTGGGAACGGCGCAGACCCTTCAAGCCTTCGGCTTGCGGTCGGGTCTGCGCGCAAAGCGGATGCAGCGTACGACCGTACACGCTCTTCGGCTTCGCCGGCAATATAAATCTGCTTCGCACTTTTCATTGCGTTAGAGACGGCGCAAACCTTGTTCGCTGCGCTCACGGCCAGGCTTGCGCGCAAAGCGGAAGCAGCCTACGACCGTACACGCCGCTCTTCGGCAGCTTTGATCCGCGGATAGGCCGCTTGCGCGTCCTCCCGCGAAAGCAGGGGTTTCGACCCCTGCACCCTATGAGAGGAACGAAGACTGGAGACGTTGCCATTTTGGGAGAGTGGAGAGGGCGTGAGCCCTTTCCACATTACTCAATTCCGGCGGCATGCACGGCGGAATTGGCCATCCGCCCAATGCCGAGCTTGCCCGGCCGACGCGGATGGCAATCCCGAACCGGTTCCCGCTCGGAAACGCCCGCAGGCGTTTCAGGGAACCGGCACCGTTCCATAATCGGAAGAAAGATGCTTTAGCAGATTTCTTCCGATGCAGAAAAACCGCAGCCAGATGACTGCGGTCCTTCTGTGTTCCGCTACGCTAACGCCGTGAAAGCTGTTGTATGATCTCGCCCGCGATGGCGTCCAGGCTCATCTGCTTCTCCACGCCGCCCAGTTCATAGGCGATCTTGGGCATGCCGTAGACGACGCAGCTCTTCTCGTCCTGCCCGATCGTGGACGCGCCGCTTTTGCGCATATTGAGAAGCCCTTTCGCGCCATCGCTGCCCATGCCGGTGAGCAGCACGCCCAGCGCGCGGTCTCCGCAGTGCTTGGCCATCGAGTCAAACAGCACGTCCACCGACGGGCAGTGGCCGTTGACCCGCTCGCCTTCGAATACTTCCGCTTTGTAGCGGTCGCCGATCTTGCGCAGTTGCATATGCTTGTCGCCGGGTGCGATCAGCGCGACGCCGGGCTCCAGAAAGTCCCCGTTTTCGGCCTCCTTGACCCTGAGCGCCGTCTGCGCGTTCATCCGCTGCGCGAACATGCCCGAAAAGACCGGCGGGATGTGTTGTACGATCGCGATGCCGGGGATGTTCGCAGGCAGCAACCTTAGTACGTGGTAGATGGCCTCGGTTCCGCCAGTGGACGCGCCGATGCCGATGATCCGGCTCGTGTCAAACTGTGCGGGCGCGGCCTTCGGTTCGATCTGAACTGCGGGGCGCCTGCGCACCTTCACTTTGGACGCCACCACGATCTTGGAGACCAGGTCGCCGACAAACGCCTCGACGCCCTTGGGAGAGCGGTCGTCCGGCTTGGTCACAAATTCCACCGCGCCGGCGTTCATCGCGTCAAACACCGCGTCGGAGACGCTGGAGACGACGATGACCGGGATCGGGTACTGCGAGAGCAGTCGCCTCACGAACTCGATGCCGTTCATCCGGGGCATTTCGATGTCGCAGGTGATGATATCCGGATTGGTTTCAAGAATTCGATCCCTGGCCTCGAAGGGGTTTGCCGCCTTGCCCACCACTTCGATGCGCGGATCGACCGAAAGGCCCCGCGAGAGGATCTCCCGGAATACCAGCGAGTCGTCCACGATCAAGACTCTGATTTTTTTCGTCTGTTGCATATTTGCTCCCGATGGAATGTGCGCGGGGGTCACATCTTGCGATAGACCGCAGGCAACACGTACTTGTAATTTGACTTGGATCGATCAATGGCTTCGGAATGGCCGATGAAGAGGTATCCGCCCGGTTCGGTCATGTCGTACATCCTGTTGATGATCGCGTTGCGCGTTTCGGCGTCAAAATAGATCATCACGTTCCGGCAGAAGATCGCGTGGAATTTTTTCCGGAACGGGTAGACCGATTCGATCAGATTGAACCTGCGGTAGATGACCTCCTGCTTGATGTGGGGCGCGACTTCGTAGCTTCCGTCCGGCAAGCGGTGGAAGTACTTCTGCTTCCACATCGCGGGCAGCGGTTCCACGCGCTCCTGGCTATAGACGCCGCGGATGGCGTCGGTCAGCACCTTCTCCGAAAGGTCGGTCGCCAGCACCCGGCTGTCCCAGCGGGATTTGTCCATGTCCAGGAATTCGTCCATGAGCATTGCCAGCGTGTAGGACTCTTCGCCCGACGAACACGCCGCGCACCACACGCGCAGATCCTTGTCCACGACGGTCTTCTTCAGGTAGGGCAGCACCGTGTCGCGGAAGAAGGTGAAGTGCGCCGGTTCGCGCATGAAGTACGTGTGGTTGGTGGTGATCTTGTCCACAAGCGACGCAACGCCCGCCCCGCTCTTGTCGGCGATCAGCGCGTTGTAGTATTCCGTAAAGTTTTTATACCCCAACTGGGCGAGGATGCCCGCGAGCCTGCTGGTCAGCAGCGCCTGCTTGGAATCCTTCAGCGAGATCCCGCTGACCTTGTAGATCAGTTGGGCGAGTTTTTGGTATTCCGCATCCGACATCTCAGGCATGGCCTGCGCCATGAATGAGGTGGTTGGCGCACTATCGATGAACAATATGATCTTCCTTTCGGGGAAAGGCCGGAACGCGTACAATCCGTTTTGAATTGGGACAGTTCTTGCCGAACCAGAATCCCCGGCTTGATGCCGCGAGGGAGGTGACGCGCGCAACGCGTGGGGGAAGAATTTCAGGGTGCGTCTGGCGGTGGGGTTTGGGGCTTGCTTTTTCCCGCAGGTCTGTTTGATTCCGCCTGCCGGAAAAGAGCTACCCCGACACCCCACCGCCCAATCGCGCGCTTCGCTCAATATTTTCCAAACTCGCTGTCGCTCAGCGCGATCTTTCCGGAGCGCGCTGGCGCGGCGCCGTCCTCCTCGCCCAGCGAGATATTGGCGGGGCGGGAACCTTTCAGGTTGTCCTCCTCGCCCAACGAGATCGTTACGGGGCGCGCGGCGCGTGTGCCCGCCTTTGACGCGGTGCCGACTTTTCCTGGCGCGGCGGTGACTGCGGTGTGGCTTTTCAGGCTGGAGGTGACCGACTTTTCCGCAGTTTTCGCAAGCGGCCGAGCGGGATCGTTCCGACCGGGCGCAGGCGTTTCCGCCGCCGGGTTTGCCGCGATGTTTTCCGCGACATCACCCTTCAAACGGAAGCCCGCCACCTGCTGATTGAGCGCTACGGCCTGCGCGGACAGCTGCTTGGACGCCGCGGCGGACTCCTGCGAGGAGCTGGAGCTTAACTGCACCACCCGCGATATCTGCTGAAGACCCAGGTTGACCTGTTCGACGCCCGTGGTTTGTTCGCCGGACGCGACGGAGATGTTGTGTACCAGCGACGCGACGCGGTTGATCTCGTCGACGATGCGGTTGAGCGCGCCTGCCGTCTCTTTGGCCAGTCTGGTTCCGCTAGCCACGCTCTTTGACGATTGTTCGATCAGGTTGGAGGTTTCCTTGGCGGCGTTTGCGGACTTCGCCGCGAGGTTTCGGACTTCCTCGGCGACGACCGCGAAGCCCTTGCCGTGTTCACCCGCCCTGGCCGCCTCGACCGCCGCGTTGAGCGCCAGAATGTTGGTCTGGAAAGCGATGTCGTCGATGACCTTGATGATCCGGTTGATGTCCGCCGAAGAGCGGTCGATGTCCTCCATCGCCTTGAGCATGTCGCCCATTTTCTCATTGCCGCGCACCGCGAGGCCTCTGGTGCTCTCCGCGAGTTGGCTGGCTTCGTTTGCGTTGGAGGCGTTCGCCTTGGTCTGGGACGCGATCTCTTCCACGGAGGCGGACAGTTCTTCCAGCGCGCTGGCCTGCTGGGTGCTGCCCTGCGCCAGCTGCATACCGGAATCCAGAATGTTCCTGGTGCCGCAGACCACTTGTTCGGAGGCGGAGCGGATGCCTTTGATGAGGCCACTCATGTTGACGGAAGTTTCGCGGAATGCCTGGGCCAGCACGCCGACTTCGTTGTTCTGGTTGACGTTGATGTCCACATCCAGATCGCCTTCCGAAAACTTCTCCGCGATTTTCATCATGGAGACGATCGGCTTGTGCACCCTTCCCGCGATCAGGAACGCCACGATTGCGCTCAGGATGGCCAGCAGGATTGCCGCGCACAGCATGATGATCTGCAGCCGGTCGATTTCCGCGAACACCTCGTTGCGCGGCGCGGTCAGCGCGAAGAACCACCGGGTGCCCTCGATGGGCGTGTATCCCGCGTATTTGCTGACACCCTTGTAGGTGTAATACTCCACACCGGACTTGCCGGAGATTGCGTTGGTCAACAGTGTCGCGAGGCCCTTCTGGCCGGCGTCCGCCACTGCCTTTTCAAGCGTCCGGTCCTGATTGTAGACCATCGTGCGGTCCGGGTGCGCGACCATTACGCCGTCCCCATTGATGATATAGGCGTAGCCGGTCTTGCCGTAGGTGATGTCCGAGACGAGGTCAGACAAAATGTATCCGTCGGCCGTCAGCATCAGAACGCCTGCGACCGATCCGCCCTGGATGATCGGCTTGGAAAATGTCATCGTCGTCTGATCGGTGCCCTCTACAGGAGCCGGATCCGACGCGTACGCCTCGCCGGCCATGCCCTTTAGGAAATTGATGTTGTCCGCGACGTTGATGGTATCGCCAAGGTTGTTGTACGCCAGACCGCTTGCGTCGGCATAGATCATGCCCACGAGACCCTTGTCCTGAACCTGATTGTTCATGATCGTCTGGATCTGGTACATGCTGGCGCTTGCGCTCTGGAATTTGGTATTGGTCGCGTTTTTGAACGCGCTGTCGTTAACGATCGCGTCCAGATTCGCAAACTGGTTATTGATGCGCTCGGTGACCACCTGAGCGCTCTGCCGGGTGATGGAGGTGAGGGCGCTTCTCACCTGCTCCAGAATGGCGGACTCAGACATGTTCATCGCCGCGAAGTAGAACGCGACGCAAATCAGGATGCTGAGGCCGGTGATGGCCGCGATCATTTCCAGGCGAATGCTTCGAAACTTCGTTTTCTTCACATCGCTCAACCTGCCTTATGATTCATTGACCGATTCCTGATTGGCGGATTCTGCCCTGACCGCTTCAGGCTCGTCGTCGGCGACCAGCTTATCAAAGTCTAGCAGCAGCTTGATCTCCTGGCCTACCTTGCCGATGCTCTTGATGAAATGGTTGCTGGTCGCGTTGATCCTGGGCGGGGGCGAGATGTTCTCGTCCGCAATCTGGATCACCTCGCTGACGCTGTCCACGATCAATCCGACGCACAGGCTGTCGGTTCTGGCCACAATAATGCAGGTCCGCTCCGTGTAACCAATTTCCGGCTTTCCAAAGCGCAGCCGGACGTCCATCACGGGGATGATCTCGCCGCGCAGGTTGATGATGCCCTTCAGGTAGTGCCTGACCTCCGGCAGCGTGGCGATGGGCTGCATCTGGATAATGTCGGTGATGTAGCTGATCTCCATGCCATAAGACTCCTGATCCAGCATGAATGTCAGGTACTTGCCGCGCAGCGTATCCTCCGCCGCAGGGTTGAAATCCATTGCCGCCTCGCTCATGGACGAACGCCTCCTTCATTTACGCCCTTGATACCCGTGTCCACCAGCCAGCCTGCGTCCAGAATCAGGCTGATGCTGCCGTCGCCCAGCAGCGTCAGGCCCGAAAGGCACGTGGAAAGGGGCGTCTTTTTGAGATATGTGGGCAGTGCCTTGACCACGACCTGCTGCCGTCCGACCAGCTTGTCCACAAAGATGCAGCGCTTCTTCCCGTCCTGCTCCACCATCATCAGGATGCCGTCCGGCAGCGAAGTGACGTTGGTGGCAATCCCCCACTGCCTGTGCAGCCGGAGTACCGCATAGCATTCGCCCCGCACCATGATCATCTCGTTGCCTTCGACGTCCCGGAGGACATCCTGCGGCCGGGGTTTGAAGGATTCGGCGATCGCGGAGATCGGAACCGTCAGCCGCGTGTCCCCGACGCAGACGTTCATGCCGTCCAGGATCGCGATCGTCAGCGGAATCTTGAGCAGGACATTCATGCCCTTGCCCGGCTCGCTGTCAATCGAGACTGAGCCGCCGATTGCCGCGATGTTCTGCATCACGACATCCATGCCGACGCCGCGCCCACTGAATTCGGTAACCTTCTCCTTGGTGGAGAAGCCGGGCAGGAAGATCATGTTGTAGACTTCGCGGTCTGTATAGTCGCTTTCGGGCTTGGCCAACAGGCCATTGGCCCGCGCCTTGGTGAGAATCTTCTCGCGGCTCAGGCCGCGGCCGTCGTCTCGAATGGAGATCAGCACGTTGCCGCCGGCGTTTTGCGCCTCCAGCGTCACGGTGGCCGTCGGGCTCTTGCCCAGGCGCGCGCGTTCCTCGGCGCTTTCGATGCCGTGATCGATGGAATTTCGGACCAGATGGATCAAGGGATCGGAGATGTGCTCGATGACGTTCTTGTCCACGCTGGTGTCTTCGCCGATCAGCGTAAGACGCACGTCTTTGCCGAGGGTATTGCTCATGTCGCGGACGATCCGGTGCATCCGGTGGAATGTGGCGGACAGCGGCACCAGCCGCATCGTCATCACCAGTTCCTGCATTTCGGTGACGATCTTGGACAGGTGGGCGGCGGCCTTCTGGAACTCCACCACTTCGAGGCCCGCGATTTCCGGATTTTCCACAACCATCGTCTTCGCGATGACCAGTTCGCCCATCAGGTCCATCATCAGGTCGAGCTTGTTGACGCTGACGGAGATGATGCTCTGCGGCTGCTGGTGGAACTGGGCCTCTGCGTTTGCGGCTTTCCTGGGCGCGGCATCCGCCGCGGGGGCTTCCGCGGTCGGCTTCGGGGCTTCATCGGCCGCGGCTACGGCGGCCTGCGGCGCGTTTACGATCTCCTCGCACAGGTCAAGCTCACTGAGGAAGATCGTTTGTAGCAATTTCTCGCGTACCGCTTGCGGATCAAGCGCGGTTTCAAACCGGATCTGAAAGCCGTTGGCGCGAATCTTGAGTGCGCTCTGGCCGTTGTCCAGAATGTCCTCCGGCTCAAAGGACAGCACTTTGGCGAACGCTCCGACGTCGACCGTGACGGAGTAGGCGCGGACGTCCTCCATCTCGCAGCCTTCCTCGAACATGATGGCGGCCTTGTACCTGCGCATCCCGACGGCGGGCGCATCCTGCGCGGGCTTTCCGGAGGCGTGGGCGGCCCCGGCGGCGGGTGCTTCCGTGGCGCCTTTCATCACGGCCATCTGCGTGTCGATCCGGTGGATGAGGAGCTGGTTGTCCTCCTGCCCGGTGGGCTGCCCCTCCCGGACATTCTCCAGTTCCCGATTGATGTAGTCCATGCAGGAGAGGATCAGATCCGAAACGGCGTGCGGATCGTATTTCGCCGCGGGGTTTTCCCGGATGTAGAAAAACAGGTCTTCCATCCGGTGGGCGAGCGTCGCGATCTGGGTGAAGGACATCATCGCCGCGGAACCTTTGATGGTGTGCATGATCCGGAACACTTCGTTGACTTCTTCGGGAGAAAAGCCGCCTCCGCGCTCCGCGGTAAGTACGGCCTGCTCCAGCTGCTCTGTATTTTGACTGGTTTCAAATACAAACAGCTCAAGCAGGGAATCGTCCTGATTGCTGCCCGGCGCCATATCGTTCCCCCCTAACTTTTGGATGCTACCTTGAGCAGCGTCTGGGTAATGTGTTCTTCCTTGTAGGGCTTCACGATGAAGGACTTCGCGCCGCTCAGGATCGCTTCTTTGACCATGCTCTCCTGGCCCATCGCCGAGATCATGACGACCTTGGCGCTCGGATCAAATTCCCGGATCAGCTTGAGCGCTTCGATTCCGGTCATATCGGGCATCGTGATGTCCATGGTAACCACGTCGGGCCTGAACTCCTTGTACTTGTCCACGCCCTCCTGTCCGTTCTTCGCGTCGGCGATCACGGAGAAACCGTGCTTGGTCAAAACATTTTTTATTGCAAGCCTCATAAACGCCGCGTCGTCAACCACCAATACACTGATCAAGAGCTTCGCCTCCGAGCATTATTTGTCGGGTCGCAGAATGGTCACGCGCCACATCTGGGGGTCGTTCAGAAGGTCCAGTACTTTGTCGTCCACCTGGTCTGCCTTGTTGACCACCGTGATCAGCTTCACCTTGGGGCGCATCAGCGCTTCCTTGTTGTTTTCCACAACGATGGCCCGCAGGCCGTTGCTTAGCAGCACCTTGCTGCCGATGGGGTAGGGCACGACCTTGCGCATGAACGCGGATACGACGTTGGGGTCAAACAATACGCCTGAATTGCCCATGATGTGCTCGATCGCCTCCGAAGGCGGAAGCGCGGAGTGGTACGAGCGTTCGCTGGTCATGGCGTCGTATACGTCGCTCAGCGCGATGATCTTGCCTTCCAGCGGTTGTTTGTCGCCGATCAGCCCCAGCGGATAGCCGCAGCCGTCGTATCGCTCGTGATGGGTGAGCACCGCCACGACAGATTCCAAAGGCCCGCCCCACTGCTCGCGCAGATAGTCATAGCCGAAGGAACTGTGGCGTTTCATTTTTTCAAATTCTTCGTCTGTCAGGGCACTTGGCTTGTTGATGAGATCCCTGGGGATGAAAACCTTGCCAATATCATGCATCAGCGCACCCATGCCGAGTTTATACAGGGCGGCCCGGTTCATATTGGCGGATATGCCCAGCAGAATGGAAAGCGTCGCCACGCTGACGGAATGGTAATACGTATATTCATCGTGCGCCTTGATGTCCGCCATGTTGATGAGCATGCTTTTATCGGAGGACAGTTCGTCGATGATCTCGTCCAGATAATGCCGGATCTCAAGAAACGAACCCGATTGCCCTTCTGGATTGCCGCTCTCGATGTGATCAAACAGGGTGCGAACCGCTTTTACGGTGTTTCGTTTCAGGCGCAGACTGATGATTCCGATGTCTTGCTCCAGATCGTCCATGTCATCGACAATGTACGCATCCTTGTGCTGGATGGACTGGAGCCGGATGATGTGCGCAGAGGACAGAACCTGGCCGCAGGTGAGCAGCACTTCGTTGCGCATCCCAAGCAGATCGCGCGCGAGAATCATTCCGGGCCTCAGGTTTTGTGACTGAACAAAAATCATAACGTTGCTTTCGTAGATCCTTCAGCGTTACATTTGATCGCCGCGCCTGACATCCCTTCCATATACGTCCATCCGGACTTGGCCGCGCGTTTTGCCATGATCGCGGCGGCAAAGGGGAAGCCCGGCCCCGCCGCGCCGCGACGGAGCCGGGCGGAACGCTTATTGCAGCAACTGCAGGACGCCCTGCGGCTGAGCGTTGGCCTGTGCCAGCATCGCCTGGGAGGCCTGGAGCAGGATGTTGTTCTTGG
>CAZNPZ010000046.1:0-23735 GCA_964575255.1 uncultured Oscillospiraceae bacterium | reverse complement strand
TCTTGGCCTTGACATCCTTGCCGATCTCGATGAAGCGGTCCCAGGTGATGTCGGTGAGATCCTTGATGGTGTAGCCGGCCTTTTCCAGGATATCGGTGCGCATGGCCTGCACGGTGGTGCCGTTGTCAAAGGGCACGCCGTAGTTCTTGCCGTCCACGACCGAGTAGGCGACCTTCGCGGCCGGGAACTTGGAGAAGTCCACGCCGCCCGCCGTCAGATCCGCGAACACATCGGGATAGTTGATGACGTTCTTCTGGAACGCGTTGTCCTGGCAGAGGAAGATGTCGGGAAGGCCCGAAAGGTCGCCGGACATCGCGAGGGTGGTCAGTTTGGTCTGCAGGTCGCCCCACGGGGTTTCCACGACGTTGAGTTTGAAATCCGGGTGCGTTTCCTGATAGACCTTGGCGGCCTCGTTCATCGCGTAGATGTTGAACGCCGGATCCCAGCACCAGACGGTCAGCTCGTTTGCCGCGGTTTCGGCCAGGACCGGAACCGACGAGAGCACAAGGGCGAGCGCGAGCATCAGGACAAACAGCTTTTTCAAGGATACCCCTCCCAATGGTTTATTTCATACGGGCAAGCCCGTAAGATCCAAAGGATCATGTAAACCCTTACATCACGAGAGAAAGTATAGCATGACGCTTTATATGTGTCAACTGCGCATTCAACACACACGCAACATTCATTCGAAATTAACAGGAACCGATCGTGAAATCGGTGTATCATGCACCCGGCGAATTCTGGCAATCTGTAGATTTTGGTTGAGACTTTTAATTGTAAACCCTTTCAGAAACATGTATACTATATAATGAATGTAGGAGCCAGAGGCCGGAGGACAGCAAATGAGCGATCATACCACTATTTTCGACATCGCCCAGGAAGCGGGGGTGTGGATCGCGACGGTTTCCCGCGTCATGAGTGGCAGCGCGTCTGTCAAATCCCAAACGCGGGAGCGCGTGCTGGAGGTCGTCGCCAAGTACAACTTCCGCCCCAGCATGGTCGCTACAGGCCTCTCCCAAAAGAAAACCCATACGCTGGGGATCATCCTTCCGCTGATAGAAAATCCTTTCTATTCCAAGATGTGCGTCGCGCTGCAGCTGGAGGCGCAGCGGCTCAATTACTCGACGCTCCTGTTTCAGGTGCCCCGAGGCACGTTGTTTACGCAGGACTTTCTGGATCAGCTGATCGCCAGGCGCCTGGACGGCGTGATCTTCTCCGGCGACGTGACGGATTCGGCCTCCAGCGATTCGGCGGTGGACAGCATGCTGAAAATCCGGCGGCAGACGCCGCTGATCGCCATCAACCTCCGGGAGGTCTGCCACGAACTGCCCTGCCTGATCCTCGACCTCGCGCTGTGCGCGCGGCTGGCCATCCGCCACCTTGCGAAGCTGGGGCACCGGCGCATCGCGCTTCTGGGCGGCGCGGGCTGCGTGCAGCTTTCCAACACCCGCGAGGAAGGTTATCTGGACGAGATGGCCAAGCTGGGCGAACAGCCCTACCCGATGACCATCGGCGAGTCGGCGATCGAAGGCGAGGCGTGCGTTACCAGCCTCTTCGCGCAGCTGGGCGGGCGCGCGCGGCCCACGGCGCTGGTGGCGTTCAACGACCTGGTGGCGCTGGGGGCGCTCAGGCAGCTCAAGCGTATGAACCTGCGCATCCCTTACGACATCGCGCTGGTCGGCTGCGACAACCAGTTCTTCGCACCCTATACCGACCCGCCTTTGACCACGCTGGATCTGCACATCGAGGAGATCAGCCGCCTCGCGATGAACCTGCTGGTCAGCGCGCAGATCGCAAACCTCGACAGCTTCGAGCAGCACTTTGAGCCCACGCTGGTCATACGGGAGTCCTGCGGGTTCCTGATGGATGATCAGCCCCGCGCAACGGTATGATGCCGATCGATTAAGGAGCAATCCATGAATGAACGCTCTGGTATAAGAACCCCGCCGCCCACTGGGAGGAGGCGCTGCCTCTGGGCAACGGCCGCCTCGGCGCGCTCTACGACTTGATGGACGATGTTGTCCCACTCGGACAAGCGCTGGAAACAGCCACAAAAGAACATACAACCCTGAAATTTAACATTTCAGGGTTGTCAAAACTATACACAGCGGTGTACATATATAGTGGATGGCGGACACGTTATTTAACCATTTTTTGATTCTCCAGTAATGGCGATCCAAGGAGGGAAAGCTATGCGGTTATCTCGTCTTATCACAGTGGTTCTCATGGTTGTTGTGATGCTGAGCACGCTCGCCTTCTCCGCATATGCTGGCCGCTATGACAACTCGGGCAAGGGACATGACTGGAGCGACAACACGAAAGGCAACAGTAACGACAATTCCAATACGCAGCACAACGAGCACGGGTATCTGAATCACTTGCCGCTGGATGCTGATGACGACGGCGGCGGATCCACGTAAGTCGCCATGAACATCGTGCCAAAGGGCAGGTTGCTCGATATAAGCAACCTGCCCTTTCTTTAATCCAACCCGACATCCACGCCTGCGGCGGGGATTCGCAGATCATCCGGGTATGGATTCAATCCCCCCACTCGGCGGCGAAGAGCGACATCGCGCCGTTATAGGCGTCCGCAGCGAGGCATCTGGCTTCGGGAATCAGCGATTGCCAATGGGACTGAATACGCTCTTTGTACCAGGCGAGACCTTGCTGATAGCCGAGTTTCTTCGCGACCGTGCCATAGCGGAGCCAGTAGCCGGGCCGCGTGATCTGGCTGACGGCGTCCGCGTTGGAGATGGCGACCTCTTCCGGCGTTCCCTGACCCGGAGCCAGCGGCGCGGAATGTGAAAGGATACAGCGCTGAACCGCCGCGATCCGTTCCGCGGGGTATCCCTGCGCGCTCAGGATTTCTCCGGCGCGCTCCGCGCCCAGTATCGGATGCTTCGCGATGCCGCCATAATCCTCCACGGCGGCGATGTCATGCAGGTACGCCGCGAGCGCCACCACTTCCCGGTCGGCGTGAAGCGTCAAGGCCAGCGCGTCGGCGGCGACGGTCATCACCAGAATGTGCTGCGTAAAAAAGTCCGCGTCAAACGGGCCGGTGCCCTGGCTGCAGGTGTCTTCGATCAGGCCACGCATGGTTTCAACCATGATTCCATCCCCCGTTTGTCATATTTCAACCGTATCCTATCCCTTGATTCCGAAATAGTCAAGAATCAGCTTTGCCAGGATCAGCGCGAACACAAACATCATTACGACGCGGATCAGCTTTACGCCGACGACCAGCGCGAGCTTCGCGCCCAGATACCCGCCCACCGCCGAGCAGACCATCGCGGGCAGCGCGAGTTGCAAAAGCACATGACCGCTGATCAGAAGCGACACCATCGCCGCCAAGTTGGACGAGAGGTTCACCAGTTTTGCCGCGCCCGACGCGCCCACCATGTCCATTTTAATAATCCACGTAAACAGCAGGATTAAAATCGTGCCGGTGCCCGGCCCGAAGAACCCGTCGTAAAATCCGACCGCGAGGCCGATCAGCGGGCATACGGCCAGCATCCCGCGCGTAACCGACTTTCCCCCGCCCGTCCCGGCGCGGCCGAAGATCAGAAGAAGCCCCGCGGCGGGCAGCGCGATCAGGAGGAACGTGCGCAGCCACTGGTCGCTGACGTGCTTCAATAGTTCGGCGCCCAGGTAGGAGCAGGGCAGCGCGCCGAGAACCGCCAATAAAGCGGGCGCCCAGGGCAGGCGGCCGCTTCGCGCGAACCGGATCGTCGCCGTCAGCGACCCAAACATCGCCGAGAATTTGTTGCTCCCCGACGCAAGCACCGGCGTCAGGCCCGCCGCCAGGTACGCCGGCAGCGAGATCAGCCCGCCGCCGCCCGCGATGGCGTCCATCAACGCCGCCAGAAATGCCAGTGGCAGTACGATCAGGTACATTTGTAACGAGACTTCCAAGCGGACAAGCCTCCCTTGTTTGAACAAACAATTACACGATTTCTGCCCGCGCGGGCGTCTTTCCTGCCGCATTTCGGGTAAAATAATGGTTGCGCCGGATGCGCGCATGGGGTAGAATAGCCTTCGGACTCGAAACGGAGGGTTGTGTATGCCAGTTACCCTCGCCACGAAGGGCGATCGCGTTCGCTTTACCGGTCTCAAATGCGCCTGCGGCTCGGCGCATCATGCACCTACCCAGGATTTCCTGATCGGGACGGACATGGCAGGAAAACTCCCCCGGTATTTGAAAAAGCGCGAGATCGGGCAGAAGTCTGTTCTGATCGCCGACCAGGCGGGCTACGACGCCTCCGGGCGGGCCGCACTGGAAGCGATGCGCAAGGATGGGTTCGAGGTGACGCTTTCGCTCCTCTCCGCCCCGATCGCCGACGAGCGCGCGCTGGGCGAGGTGATGCTCGCGATGCGCATGGACACCGAGTTCTTTCTGGGCATCGGGTCGGACGCTGTCGCGAACGTGGCCCGCGCGGCCGCCGCGCAGACCGAGCGGCCGCTGGCACTCCTTGTCACACGCCCGGACGGCTGCGATACTTTGGCTCCGGAAGCCCGGATGGCGCTTCGCGGCGAGCCAATGACCCTGCCCGCCGTCTCACCGGAGGTGGTGGCGTTCGACCTGGACGCGCTGAAGAACGCGCCGCCGGAGGCTTACGCCCAGGGATTGTCCGACCTCGCCGCCTGCCACCTTGCGCGAGCCGACTGGGCCGCGATGCGGCTTTTGCGCGGAGACGATTATTGCCCGCTGTGTGCCGACCTCGCGGCGGAAGCCGCGGATCACGCGTTGGAAGCGATTGACTTGATCTCAGAACGTTCCGAGGAAGGCGCGCGCCGGATGGCGGAATCGATCCTGATGGCGGGCGTCGCGGCGGTTGTTTCCGGCGGCGCGAGGCCGGTTTCGAGCGACGCGCAGCGCATCGCCCTCCGAGCCGCGCAGGGCGGCGAGCCCTACGCCGCCACGCTTTCCGGCGCGGTGACGCGGCTCCTTTCCGCCTACCGTTCATTTGATCCCGCGGGCGGCGATCCGAACGGCGACGCCGCCGCGGGCGCCGCGCTGACCGCGCACCGGGACGGGCTTCGCAAAGTGCTGGAGCGGCTTCCGACCGGCGAAACGGTACTCGCGGCGCTCCGGAAGGCCGCGCCGGAGCTTCCGCAGGCGTCAAGCCCGCTCGCGCTGCCGCGCGCTGCCTCCGCCTGCGATGCGGAAAGCCTCCTGAGTTTCGCGGCATTGGCCGGGATTTCGCTCTTCGCGTAATTTTTCGTCGAAAAGACCGTATTGACCGTATTTTCACAAAATTTGTGTTGTCAAGCTTGACCCGCTGTGCTATACTAGTTGGGCTTACGCATGGTATCCCGCCACAACTCGAAGGAGGGTTCTTCATGGCAGCTTTCATGTTGATCATCAACATTGTCATCATTCTCGTGGCGATCGTCCTGATCGTCTCCGTTTTGATGCAGCAGGGCAACGCGCAGGGCCTAGGCGTCATCAGCGGCGGCGCGGAAACTTTTTTCGGAAAGTCCAAGGCCAAGAGCTATGAGGGCAAGCTGGAGCTGATCACCAAGATCTCCGCCTCCGTGTTTACGGTGCTGGTCATCATCCTCGCCGCGACGTACAACCGAACCAGCACTTCCGTCAATATACCGACCCCGGCGGCGACCGTCGCGCCCGCCGCGGAAGCCACCGCCGCGCCCGCCGAGAGCGCCGCGGCCACTGCGCTGCCTGAAGCCACCGCCGCTGTGGAAACCGCCGCGACCGTCGCGCCGGCTCTGACTGAGGCGACCGTCGCGCCGGCTCTGACTGAGGCGACCGTCGCCCCCGCCGTGACCGAAGCCCCCGCAGCCGTCGCCCCCGCTGTGACCGAAGCCCCCGCCGCGCTAGCGACCGAGGCTCCCGCCGCGACCCCCGCGGCATAATCCGGTCCGTTTCCGCGAAAGGATTCTTCGCCTTCCTCTCCTCGGAGCGGGAAGGCGATCATTTTTGGAGGCGTCTTGTTTATGAAGGAGTTCCCCGCTTACAACCCGGCGGCCGTCGAAAGCAAGTGGCAGGCGCATTGGGAGGAAACCAACGCCTTCGCGGCGGAGTTAAGCCATGATAAGCCCAAATTTTACCCGCTGATCGAGTTTCCCTACCCGTCCGGCTCCGGCCTGCACGTGGGGCATCCCCGCTCCAACACCGCGATGGACATCATCGCGCGCAAGAGGCGCATGGAAGGCTACAACGTATTGTTCCCGATCGGTTACGACGCGTTCGGCCTGCCGACAGAGAACTTCGCGATCAAAAACCACATCCACCCCGCGATCGTCACCAAGAAGAACGTCGACCACTTCCGCGAACAGCTGAAGCGGCTGGGATTTTCTTTTGACTATTCGCGTGAGGTCAACACCACTGACCCCGCCTATTACAAGTGGACGCAGTTCATCTTCCTGAAACTGTACGAGCACGGCCTCGCCTACAAGAGCGAGATGCCCGTCAACTGGTGCACCAGCTGCAAAGTGGGCCTGGCGAATGAAGAGGTCGTCGGCGGCGTGTGCGAGCGCTGCGGCGGCGAGGTCGTCCGCAAGGTCAAGAGCCAGTGGATGCTGAAGATCACCGCCTACGCGCAGAAGCTGCTGGACGGGCTGGATGATCTGGACTTTTTGGAAAAGGTAAAGCTGCAGCAGCGCAACTGGATCGGCCGAAGCGAGGGCGCGGAAGTGGATTTCAGGCTCACGACCGGCGACTGCCTTCGCGTCTACACCACCCGACCCGACACGCTGTTCGGCGCGACCTACATGGTTCTGTCGCCGGAGCATCCGCTGATCGAGGCGCACAAAGATATCATTGAGAACTATGAGGAAGTCGCCGCCTACCGGGACGCCGCGTCCCGCAAGAGCGACTTCGAGCGCACCGAGCTTTCCAAGGAGAAGACCGGCGTGGTGCTGCGCGGCGTCGCGGCGGTCAACCCGGTGACCGGAAGCAACATCCCGGTCTGGGTTTCCGACTACGTACTCATGGGCTACGGCACCGGCGCGATCATGGCCGTACCCGGCCACGACGAGCGCGACTGGGAATTCGCGAAAAAGTTTAACCTTCCGATCATCGAGGTCGTCGCCGGCGGCAACGTCGAGGAAGCCGCCTTCTCCGACATCGAAGACGGCGTGATGGTCAACTCCGGCTTCCTGAACGGCCTTCCGGTCAAAGAGGCCAAGAAGGCGATCATCGAATGGATCGTGGAACAGGGGCTGGGCGAAAAGAAAGTCAACTACAAGCTGCGCGACTGGGTGTTCTCGCGCCAGCGCTACTGGGGCGAGCCGATCCCGCTGGTCAAGTGCGACCACTGCGGCTGGGTGCCGCTGCCCTACGACCAGCTCCCGCTGAAGCTGCCGGAGGTCGCCCATTACGAGCCGACCGACGACGGCGAATCCCCGCTGGCCGCGATCACCGACTGGGTCAACACCACCTGCCCCAAGTGCGGCGCGCCCGCGAAGCGTGAGACCGACACCATGCCGCAGTGGGCCGGTTCCAGCTGGTACTTCCTGCGCTACGTGGATCCGCACAACAGCGCGGCGTTCGCGTCGGAAGAGGAACTCAAATACTGGCTGCCGGTGGACTGGTACAACGGCGGCATGGAGCACACCACGCTGCACCTTCTGTACAGCCGGTTCTGGCACCGTTTCCTCTACGACATCGGCCTTGTGCCGACGCCCGAACCGTACCAGAAGCGCACCTCCCACGGCATGATCCTGGGCTCAAACGGCGAAAAGATGAGCAAGGCTCGCGGCAACGTGGTCAATCCGGACGACGTGGTGGACGAACTGGGCGCGGACGCGTTCCGCATGTATGAGATGTTCATGGGCGCGTTCGATCAGGCGATCCCGTGGGCGACCGACGGCGCGCGTGGCTGCCGCCGCTTCCTCGACCGGCTGTGGCGGCTGATGGAAAACGTGACGGACGACGAGGCCGTCTCGTCCGACATGGCCTTCGACGTGCATGCCACCATCAAAAAGGTCACCGAGGACTACGAGCGGATGAAGTACAACACCGCGATCGCGCAGATGATGACGCTGGTCAATGCCTTCTACCAGAAAGGCTCGATCACGAAGGGCGAGGCGGCGGTGCTTCTGCAGCTTTTGAACCCGGTCGCGCCGCACATCACCGAGGAACTCAATGAGATGCTGGCACTGGGCGGCGAACTGTACCGGAAACCCTGGCCGAAGTGGGACCCTGCGAAGCTGATCAAGGCGACGATCGAAATCGCGTTCCAGGTCAACGGCAAGGTGCGCGGGCGCATCGAGGTGCCCGCGGATCTGACCCGAGACACCGCGCCCGGATACTTCCAGTCGGACGAGACGTTCCAGAAGTTGATCGAGGGCAAGGCGATCCGCAAACTCATTTACGTACCGGGGAGCCTGGTCAACGTCGTCGTCTAGGTTGCGCGAAAAATCCGCATTGCGGTTTATTGACGCGTTACATTTTAAGCCCCGCGGGGCGATATTTCCAGCCGCCCGCGGTTGATAACGCCGCGGGCGGTTTTCCATCGATTGATCAGGAAGGGAGGTGCGCGCGTGACGGAAGAACTCAAGGTCAAGCTGGAAAACCTGCCGGATTCGCCCGGTTGTTACCTGATGAAGTCGGAAGAGAAGATCATCTATGTGGGCAAGGCGAAGAACCTGAAAAACCGCGTGCGCCAGTACTTCCAGAGCTCAAAGAACCATTCGCCGAAAGTCCGGGCGATGGTCGAGAAGATCGACGATCTGGACACCGTGCTGGTGGATGGCGAAGTCGAGGCGCTGATGCTGGAGTGCAACCTGATCAAACTGCACCGGCCCTACTACAACATTCTTTTGAAAGACGACAAGCAGTACCCCTATCTCGCGATTGACCTGTCGCAGCCCTTCCCGGAGGTCGTGATCCGCCGAACCCGCGAAAACGATGGTTCAAAGTACTTCGGCCCCTACCTGGGCGCGACGATCGTACGGGAGATGCTGGACGCGGTTCGGCAGATCTTCCCCATCTGCACCTGCAAGCTCCGCCTGACCGAGGGAATGCGCCTTCGCCCCTGCGTACATCATGAGATTGGGCAGTGCCTCGGCCCCTGCGCCGGACTGATCACAAGCGCCGACTACCACGCGCTGATTGAAAAAGTCATTGCGTTCCTGAATGGCCGGTATCAGGAAGTGCTGGACGACCTGAAGGCGCGCATGAAGGACGCTGCGGTTCAACTGAACTACGAACGCGCCGCCATCTACCGCGACCGCATCTACGCGGTCGAGCAGGTGATGCAAAAGCAGAAGGCCACCTCCACCCGCGACGTGGATCAGGACGTAATCGCCGCATCCCAACAGGGCGAGGACGCGCTGGTGTCCGTCCTATCGATGCGCGAGGGCAAACTGATCGGCGCGGAGCACTATACCCTCCCCCGCGCGGGCGACGAGGAGACATGCGACATCCTCGCCCAGTTCATGCTGCAGCATTATCAGGTTGAGGGAGCGATCCCCCGTGCGATCCTTTTGCCGGAACCGCCCGCAGACGTGGAGGAGATCGAACAGTATCTATCCCAGATCAGAGGCGTGAAGGTGTCGATCCTGACACCGGAGCGGGGCGACAAGAAGCGGTTTGTCGAGATGGCTGTCCGCAACAACCTCGACGAGGCATCGATTCGCGAACTGAAAAAACAAAAAAGCTACGCCCGCACATTTGGCGCGCTGAAGGAACTCCAAGAGGTTTTAAACCTCCCCGCGCCGCCCCGGCGCATCGAGGGCTACGACATCTCCAATACCCAGGGCGCGCAGTCGGTGGGTTCGATGGTGGTCATGATCGATGGCATCGCCGCGCCTAAAGAATACAGGCACTTTCGCATCAAGACCGTTGAGGGCGCGAACGACTTCGCGTCAATGCGCGAGGTCATCTCCCGCCGCTTCATCCACGGCCTTCAGGAGAAAGCGCAGCGGGAAGCCGACGGGTTGCCGCCGGAGGGCGGCAAGTTCTCCGACCTGCCCGACCTGATCCTGATTGACGGCGGGCGCGGGCAACTGAACGAGGCGCTGGGCGCGATGCGCGAGGCGGGCGGCGACGTTCGTATGTTCGGCCTCGCCAAGCGCATCGAGGAGATCGTGCTGCCGGAAGCGGACGAATCGCTGCTCCTCGACCGCCACAGCGAGGCGCTGCACCTGATCCAGCGGCTGCGCGACGAGGCGCACCGCTTCGGCATCACCCACCACCGGAAACTGCGCGCGAAGCACTCGGCCACGTCGTCCCTGGACAACATTCCTGGCGTCGGGCCGAAAAAGAAAAAAGCGCTTTTGAAGCACTTCAAAACCGTCGAAGCGCTGAAGAACGCCCCGGAGGAAGAACTCAGCCGCGCGGAGGGCGTCGGCCCGGCGCTCGCGAAGGCCGTACGCCTGCACTTCCATCCGGAAGAGGCGGGAGAAATGAATCAGGAAAACAACACAGAGAAAGGTGGAACTCAACCGATGGGCTATACAAAACTGGACGCCATCGTCGCCTCGTATGAGAACCAGTTAATGGAAAATCTGAAAAAGTGGATCGCCATCCCCAGCGTCAACGCGCCCCGGAGCGCGGACAACGCGCCCTTCGGGTTGGAAGTGCGCAGGATGCTGGACATGTTCCTTGAGGACGCGCGGGCGATGGGCTTTGACGTGAAAGACTTCGATGGCTACTGCGGCCAGGCCGAGATGGGCGCAGGCGAGAAAACGATGGGCATTCTGGCGCATCTCGACGTCGTTCCCGCCGGAGAGGGTTGGGTGCATGAGCCGTTTGCCGGAACCATCGACAAAGGTCGTTTCTACGGACGCGGTATCACAGACGATAAAGGCCCGGCGCTGGCCGCGCTGTACGCGATGCGCGCGGTGCGCGAGGCGGGCATCCCGCTCAAGCACCGGGTGCGCATGATTGCCGGCTGCGACGAGGAAACCGGCATGACCGACATGGCGTATTACCGGGCGCATTCTGATCTTCCGGATTACGGCTTCTCGCCCGACGCGGAGTACCCGCTGATCAACATTGAAAAGGGCGGGCAGGTGCTGCTTCTGACGGCGGAAGCGGATGGGGTGAGCGGCGCGACGATCCCACTGTACTCGATGGAAGCGGGCGAGCGCGTCAATGTCGTGCCGGGCACAGCATCGGCGGTGGTCGGAACCGGATCGGTTTCGCTGGACGCGCTGAAAGAGAAGCTCGCCGCCGTGCGCGCGGCGCACCCCGGCTTTGACCTGAAGGCGGACGCTGTGGACGCGAGCCTTGCGAAGATCACCGCGACAGGCGTCTCCGCCCACGCGTCGATGCCGCACCTGGGCATGAACGCCGCGGGCATGCTTTTGATCGCGCTTCATGAGATCGGCGCGGGCGGGGAACTTGGCCGCGCGCTCGAAGGCCTCGCGACGGTGATCGGGATGACCCATGACGGCGCGGGGCTTGGCATTGCGATCGCAGATGAGCTGTCCGGCGCGCTGACCAGCAACCTTGGTATCCTGCGCTACGACGGACGGAAGCTGTCCGTCCAGCTGGACGACCGCTACCCGTTGTCGGCGGATGAAAAAACGATGCATCAGAACGCCGCCGCCGCGATGGCACCCTGGGGCGTTAAGGTCTCCGTCCCGAGCAGCCACACGCCGCTGCACGTCCCGGCGGACAGTGAGGTCGTCCGCGGACTTCTCGAAGTCTACCACGAGGCCACAGGCCTTCCCGCCTACCCCGTCGCCATCGGCGGCGGCACCTACTCCCGCACAATGCCAAATACCGTCGCTTTTGGCATCGGCTTCCCAGGCGACACCGAAACCTGCCACATGCCCGACGAAAACGCGGAAATCGACAAATTCATGCTGTCCGTCAGGATCATGGCGCGCGCCATCGCGCGGCTGGCGGGAGCGTAACACACAGAGGAAATCTGTTGCGCAACTTCCATTCTGCGTTTTGACGAGGCCGGTTTTCGGAAACGCGTTCGTTTGTGATCGAGTCGCCCCTTGCAGCACGCAAGGGGCGTCTTTTCGCGTCATTTTCTCAATGATTCCCAGCATTTTATTCGAGAAACCGCATAGCATGCCCATTTTTCGCTCATCCTTTTCCACAAATGGAACAGTTCGACAATTATTCTCGTCGAAAATAAGATTCCATGCGCTGTGGAGGTTGATGATGAAACATTGGAACCCCCGAAAGCCGCTGGCGATGACGCTGTTCTTGGCGCTTGTCCTGGGGATCGCAACCACGGGAAACGCGTTCACCTGGCCGTGGGATAAGCCCTCCGAGGCGACGCTCGCTCAGGCGACGCTGACGCCCGCGCATACCATAACGCCAACCGAGGCTCCGATCGAAAAAAATGCCACCGGAGAATCGGCGCTGCTGCGCGTACTGTTAAAATCCCTGGAGTCCCCAGTTGCGCTGGGCATCACGCTGACCGGCCCGTACACGATTGAAAACGACAGTGGCTTCCGGTTCGCGGCGGACAGCGACCTATCCGTCGCCATCGACGGCGGCAACCTGTACCTGAGCTGCGGCGGCCTGACCCTCAATATGGGCACATCGCTGACGCTCACCCGCGCCGCGTCGGATGACCCGCACGCGGGGCTTACCATCCACGAAACCGGACGCGAGAACATCTATTGCGGAGACCTCAAACTTACCGCCGAGAAGGGCGTCATCGTGCCCGTCCTGACCCTCGATATCGAGGACTATCTCTATGGGGTCGTGCCCTATGAGATGAGCGATTCGTTTCCCGTCGAGGCGCTGAAGGCGCAGGCGGTGGCCGCCCGCACCTACGCGATGAGCCGCAAGGCCGGCGCGGGCGCGCGCGCCTACGACGTGGTGGACACCACTGCCGACCAGGTGTTCCGCGGCCTCGACCCGGACACCGAGAACGCGATTCAGGCGGTTGACGAGACGCGCGGCGTGGTGGGCCTCTACAAAGGCACCTACGCAACCTGCTATTTCACCGCCTCCAACGGCGGTCAGACCGTCATGCCCGACCAGATCTGGGGCTACTCCGGCGATTTCGGCTACCTGGACGTGCGGGACGACCCCTACGACCTGGCGAACCCGTCCAGCGTCGTGAAAACATTGAACCTGCCCGCCGACGGTACGCAGCTGCCCGCCGGAATCGCGAAAAAGCTGAAGAGCGGCCTCACCGAGCAGATGGCGGCGCTGGGCTGCAGCGAGGAAACAAAGGACATCGGCATCGTGCGCGTCCTCTCGATTACGCCCGCCGCGCCCAAATTCGGTGATGGAAACAAGATGTATACGCGCCTCGACGTCTCGATGCAGGTGCGCGCGAAGAAGTTCACGCAGTTGACGGCGGCGGAAGCCGCGCAGTCGTCCGCCACCTACCGCGCCGATGTCGTCGTGCTGGATCAGCCGCTGACCGCCAGCCTTGACATTTTCAGCGACCTGAAGCCCAACTACGGCCTTGGGATCAACGCCTTCGACTGCGAGACGACCAGTGTCCGCGAAGAGAAGAATCTCGCGGGGAACATTACCGCTTTTGACGTCGAAACCCGCCGCTTCGGCCACGGCGTAGGCCTCAGCCAGCGCGGCGCGCAGCAGATGGCGGGCAAAAACGGTTTCAAGTGGACGCAGATACTGAAGTTCTACTACCCCGGCATGACGCTGACCGAGATGGACTACCAGCGGACGCCACTGCCGACGCTTCGGGAAATGCCGGTCAACCTGGGTCGCGCGCGGCCTCGCCCGACGCCCAAACCCACCCCCGCCCCACTGCCCGCGCTCGCGGGATACCAGTATTACGCCCGCGTGAAGCTGGCTTCGAAGAGTTCCACGCTCAACGTCCGGGCGGAGCCGTCCACCCAGGCGGCGGTCAAGGGCGTGATCGATCACGGCGCGCGGTTGATCGTGATGGAAGAACTTTCTGGCGGCTGGGCGCACATCAAGACCGCGGAGCTGGAGGGCTACGTATCCGACGCATATATTGAGAAAGAATCGTGACCAAATCGTGAACGATTCGCGAACAAGTCCCACATCGTTGCATAGTTAACGGAAATCCATTACAATACACTCATCCGGTCGGCGCAAAGCCGGGAAGATGAGGTGGAACATGAGGCGAACAGGTTTATTGTTGGCGCTTGCGCTGATGAGCCTGTTCGTCCTGTGTTTTGGCCTGCCGGCTTTCGCGGACGTACAGGACATCTCGATCAACGAACGTCTGGTCGTCGCCACCGGCGAGGCAAGGTATGCCTTCACCGCCACATCCAACAACCTGTTTACATTCCGATCCTTCGGCGTGGACGGCGCGTCCGCCGAACTCTTCCAGAACGGCGCGCTCACCCCGATCGCGGGCGGCGAAGGCTTCAACTTTTCAGCGCGCCTGATCACCGACGCGCATTATTTACTGGTTGTAAAAAACGGGAGCGGCGGGTGGGTCGAGATCATGCGCGACGCGCTTGGCCGCAGCTACGACCGGCCGATCCAACTGAACAACCTCGCGGACGGCTACGCCAAGGTCATCGCCCGCGCCTACGACACCCACTGGTACGCGTTCACCGCGCCAGTGAGCGGCACATACGTCGTCTCCACCGCCTCCGACATCGATACGCTGGGGGTTCTCCTGAACAGCGACGGGCTGGAAATCACGTCGTCGGACGATGCGTATCCGCCCTACGAGCGCAACTTTCGCATGGAGGCGAACCTGAGCGCGGGCGAAACCGTGCTCTTGCGCGTCAGCGCCAAAGAAGACGCAACCGGCGCGTACCACCTCTCGGTCATCGAGCCTTCGCCGGGCGCGCCGAAGCTGGAGACGCTGGAAATCAGTCAAGCGGATCTCGCAATGCGCGCGGGTGACGTCAAGCAATTGACCGCCGCGGCGCAGCCGGATGGCGCTGTGGCGGATGTGAGCTGGGTCTCCACAGACCAGGCGGTCGCGAAGGTCACCCGGCAAGGCGAGGTGATCGCGGTCGCGCCCGGATCGTGCGATGTGATTGTCTACGCCGGAACCGCGCAGGCGCGCTGCCGCGTGACGGTTGAGTCGGTTCCGCTGCAGGAGGTACACTTCGAGCTGGATACGCTTTCGCTGCCGCGCGGACAGTCGGCGACGCCGAACTACGCGGTCATGCCACAGGACGCCACCGACCAGCGGATGACGTTCAAAAGTTCGGACGCGTCCGTCGCGTCGGTGGACGAGGACGGCGTCGTCACCGGGCTTCAGGAAGGCGAAACCGTCGTGACGGTGACCTCCGCGGACGGGGGGCATGAAAGCAGCCTGACCGTCACCGTCACCCGCGCGGAACCCATCTACCGCGCGCTCCTGATGGGCGAGCAGCAGTACCTGGACGGGCGGCTGCGCACCGGCTCGGTCAACACCACGCAGGGCATGGCCGATCTCCTGGCGAACTCCGGCGCGCCCGGCGGTTACCATGTGACGATGAAGTTCGACAGTACGCGTAAGAACCTCGTCCAGGCGATCCAAAGCGCGTTCCGGGACGCGCAGCCGACAGATGTGTCCCTCTTCTACATCAACTGCCACGGCGGATACGATTCAGGCCGCGCGTGGCTGGAACTGCACGACGGTTCCCGCGTCACCGCCGCGCAGCTGGAAGCGATGCTCCGAAAAATTCCCGGCGCGGTGATCGTGATGATCGACTGCTGCCAGAGCGGCGCGTTTCTGAGCGCGACCGCCCACCGGGACTTCAATCGGGGCGTGATGCAGGCTTTCTCAAAGGGCGCCGCCTCCGGTTTCGCGATGAGCAAGTACCGGGTGATGACCTCGTCCAGCTCCACGCAGGACAGCTACCGCATCTCGTTTAACGGCGCGGACAGCGAGGCGGCGATGTCCACCGTGTTCGTGCGCGCGCTGTGCGAGGCGGGCGGCTGGGATCTGATCAAGGACCGCAAGACTTCGCTGCGCGCCGACCTCGACAAGGACCGCGTGGTCACATTTGAAGAGGCTTACCGCTACACCCGCCGCCGCGTCAAGCAGTTTCTGGCCGACGCGACCGTGGAGCAGGATGTGCAGGTGTTCCCGGCGGGGTCGATGCTCAAAATGTTTATGCGATAACATTCGCTTCGCGGGCAAACGAAATCTGCTGCGCATCTTTCGTTTGCGTTGGGAACGGCGCAAGCCTCTCCGGCTTCGCCGGGCAGTAGAAATCCGCGTGCGCGGCTTTCAACTGCTTTTAGTACGGCGCAAGCCCTTCAAGCCTTCGGCTTGTGGTCGGGCTTGCGCGTTAAGCGGAAGCGGCCTTCGACCGTACACGCCGCTCTGCGGCGGCTTTGATCCGCGGGAATGGCGCTGCGCGCCTTCCCGCGCAATCGGGGGCTCGGCCCCCGATACCCCCAGAAAGGCTGCCCGGTTCCTGTCGATCCCCGTTCTGCTTCAATCGTTCCCGGCGACATGTGCGCCGGGAACGCGTTCGCCCCACCAGTGCCGAGACACTGGTGGGGCGAACAATACCTTCGGTCAGCGCGCCGACCGAAACCTGTTAGGGTTTCAGGTGCGCGCAGTAAACCAAATCCATTCTTAAGCGTACGAAAGCCGCGCAGCGGATTTCGTACGCAAGCGTCAACGAAGTTGGCGTTTACGGCATAATGGTCGGGGCAGGCGTAGCGGTGGCGGCGGTCAGCGGGTTCACAAGCCAGTTCACGTCCAGATTTTCGATCCACTTGGCGATGACGTCCCCGTACATCGCAATGAGCGCCAGCGACAGCGCGATGACGATCAGCGAAAGCACGAGCACCGCGATGCAGAAGTTTCGCTTGGAGGCGCGCCTGCAAGTGATCGCCCATACGAACAGCATGATGATGTTGACGCCCGGAATCGCCAGCACGATCAGGGTGCCGATCCAGTTCATGACCGAGACAATGCTCTTTCTGCCGAACTCCCTCGTCCCTTCCTGACCCATTAGGATATCCCCTTCCGTATACTGTTGTGGTGATTATTCCATCGCCCCTGCGGACGACAGGAGTCTTTTCGCGTTTCCGTACAGGATCGCTTCTGTCGATTCAGCGGGCAGATGGAGTGCCTCAATCATGCGCGCCTCGTCGCGGATGTTCGACCACGGCGTGTCGCTTCCAAACAGGATGTGCTCCGGGCCGTGGGCGTCGATCAGCGCCCTGATCAGCGGGATCAGAACCCGGCTGTAGCTGTAAGCGGTGTCCAGGTACAGGTTGGGCGCGGGTTCGAGATCACGAAGCACTTCCGACCCCAGCATGTACCCGCCCCAGTGGGCGGCCACCACCTGTGCGCCGTCCAGATCCTCCATCGCGCGCTGAAGCATTTTCGGCGCGCACCGGCAGGGCGGCATGTACGCCATGTCCAGCCCCGCGTGAAACACCACGATCATCTTCAGCCGCCCGATCGCCCGGTACAGCGGCCTGACCCTCGGATCGTCCACGTTAAAGTCCTGGAACTCCGGGTGCAGCTTGACGCCGCGAAGCCCCAGCCCATGCAGGCGTTCCAGTTCGTCCAGCGCGTCCGGAGCCAGCGGGTATACCGATCCGAAGGGGATCAACCGGTCGCTCCTCTGCCGGATGGCCCAGTCGTTGATCGAGCGCTGCTGCGCAGGTTTTGTCGCGACCGGGAGCAGCACGCCCATCGCATCCAATTCTTTGAGCGCGCGGGTCAGTCCGCCCACCGTGCCGTCGGTGGAGGGTCTCAGGGCGCCCGCACCGAAAGCGACCTTCTCCACCGCTCCCGCCGCGATCCGGTCGGGAAAGGCGTGCGTGTGGAAGTCTATCAGCATGTTTTCCTCGATGATACTGCTCTACCAACTATATCTTGCGCGTCGCGCCGGATCTTCTTGTGCATGGAGGTTGGTTTCCCTTGGGAAACCAAGTCGCTTCGCGACCGTGGGATTCCAATGCATTGGAATCCCGCGCCTTTGTGTTGCTGAACCTTGAAATAGCGTAGCTGTTCCAAAACGTTCTGCGCCTTGCCCTGCACAATAATCTTTCGTCGCTTTGGCGCAATCAAGAATTGGCAGAGCAATAATACAACCATTTCATTCATTATAGCGCATCGTGTGGAGGCAGTCAATGGCGGGTTTTGAAATCAATGTCAGACATTCGCAAATTTCCTCTTGCTTTTGGAGCCATTTTGTAATATAATCGTCACATATGAAATAGTTGGCAAACATCCAACTGAAGTAGGAGGCGAAACCGATGAAAACGCGGGTCAAGGCGTTATGCCTCTGCCTTGCGGCTGTAATCCTTTGCGCGCTCCCGGTCGACGCCCTTGGGGCTGTGAAACAACAATACGTGACGCTGAGCACGAAACTGATTACCATTGACCTTGCGAAGGGTTCCACCTACCAACTGGACGGAGATGTCTACCCTGCGAAAGCCAGCCAGAAGATGGTGTGGCACAGCGGAGCCACGTCGATCGCGACGATTTCGTCCACCGGCCTGATCAAGGCGAAGAAAACCGGCACCGTTACGGTTGGCGCGAGGCCTTCCTCCAACAAGAGATGGACGAAAGCGGTTGTCAAAGTCATCGACAGCCTTTCGCCCACCAGTGTTTCGCTGAACGTGTCCAGCCTTTCGTTGACCGTGGGGAGAACTTCCCAGCTGTCCGCGGCGGCGCTGCCGTCATCCGCGGCGCAGACGTTCAAGTGGGCGTCCAATCGTTCGTCAATCGCGTCGGTTTCTTCAACCGGCCTGGTCACCGCGAAGAAGGTGGGCACGGCGCTGATCCGCGTCACCTCCACCCGCAACTCCAGCAAATACCGCACCATCAAGGTGACGGTTTCAAAACTGGCTCCGCCCTCGAAGCTCACCATCACCCCCGCGGCCACCACGCTGGAAAAGGGCGAGACGCTGCAGTTGGCCGCTGATGTCACGCCGACGGGGGCGGATTCTTCCGTCAAATGGAGCACCGACGATTCCTCCGTCGCCACCGTGTCCTCAAGCGGCTTGGTCAGCGGCAAAAAGGTCGGTACGGTACGAATCAAGGCGGCATCGTCGGTCAAGGGCAGTGTTTACACCGTCCGCACGCTGAAGGTGGTCGACACCAAGACCGTGACCAGCGTGGACATCGAGAGCCCCAGTTCGGTAGTGCGCGTCGGCGGTACGCTTTCGCTGTCCGCGGACGTATCCCCCGCAACCGCCAAAGCGGATGTGGACTGGTCCAGCAACAATGCGTCCGTGGCGTCCGTATCCTCTTCCGGCATGGTCACCGGCAAGTCCGCAGGCAGCGCCACGATCACCGTCAAGGCGGGCGGCAAGACGGATACGATACGCATCGTGGTACAGAAAAACGCGCCGGTCACCGACGAGCCTTCCCAGAAGACCAGCGTGGCGGGTATCAACGCGAACCTTAACAAGATTGACAACATCCTGCGCTACGCCATTACGGAACTGGACGCTCTGAAAGACACCGGAGAAATCACGAAGGACGAAGCCCTTGAGCGCAAGACCATTTTATTGAACGCCTTCCAGATGGCACGCTTCCCGTGGAAAAGCAATAAAACCATCACCTACTACGTCGGCGGCGGCCACTACGACAGCAATGTGGTGTACTTTGGGATCCCCTACACGCAGAAAAACCGCATCAACAATGTGGACAGGCTGCTCAGCCTGGGCGCATTCTCGAAAGACGGCGGCAACGACTACTACACCGCGAACCTCGTCCCGGTGACGTATCCCGGCAACGACTGCTCGTCATTCGTTTCAATGAGCCAGTGGGGCCTCAACTCCAGCTATACATCGCTCAATTCCAAAGCAATCAAGGCGTCATCCGCCTACAAGACCATCGCGAGCGCATCAAACAAATCCGGATACCAGAGAATGCGTCCAGGCGACGTATTGGTGAAGAACGGTCACGCGCTGATGTTCCTGTACTACGCAAACAGCGCGAGAACCTCCATCATGATCATCCAGCAGGGTGGTTTCACCACGCTTTCCACCGTCAGCTGCGACGTCAAGGCACTCAGCTACTACAGCGGCAACTCCAATTACGTCGCGCGGCGGAAGACCAGCTTCGACTGACATTACGACCGCCTATGAGAAACCGCGCCCTCTTGCGCGAAAATGGGATTTGTTCTATAATAGGACGATCCCATGCAAGGGGGCGTATTCTTTGCATTTATCACCCATCGGCGTGTTTGATTCGGGCGTCGGCGGCATCAGCGTATTGCGCGCCATGCGCAGCCTGATGCCGGGCGAGCGGTTTATTTATTACGGCGACAACCTGAACGCGCCCTACGGCACTCGGCCGGAACACGAGATCCGACTTCTGACGTTTCAAAGCGTGCAGGAACTGTTGGATCAAAATGTCAAGGCACTGGTCATCGCCTGCAACACCGCGACATCCGCGGCGGTTGACCCGTTGCGCGAGCGCCTGACCCTGCCCATCATCGGCATGGAACCGGCGCTGAAGCCCGCCGCGCTGTCCCATGAACGCGGGAAAATCCTGGTCATGGCGACGCCCGCCACGCTCAGACAGCGGAAATTCCAGGAACTGATGCGGCACTACGGACAGAGCGCCGAGATGCTGCCCTGCCCGGGCCTCATGGAATTCGCCGAGCGCGGCGAGATCGACTCGCCCGCGCTGGACGCGTACCTGGCGGATCGCTTCGCGCCCTACGAGGGAGCGGAGGTGGACGCGATCGTACTGGGCTGCACCCACTACGTCTTTCTCCGCCGCGCGATCCAAAGGGCGATGCCGGGCATAGCGCTTTACGACGGCAACGAGGGCACCGCGCGCCGCCTGATGGACGTACTGCGCGCGCAGGGTCTCGAGGGGCCGGAAGAGGGCGGATCGGTGGAGTTTCAAACCTCCGGCGACCCGGACACCTACCTTCCGATCTTTCGCATGCTGTACGAACTGCCGCTGAACGACTGAACCGCTGTCTTATTCAGGACCGAAGGGAGCAACGGCAATGGACGAGCGATTTGAGGCCATCCTCAAGGAGAACCTCGACCTGTTCCGCACCGGTAAACTCAACTGCGCCGAGACCGTGCTCACGACGCTCTCCCAATACTACGGTGAAACAGGCGGTTTCGCGCCGCGCATCGCGACCGCGTTCGGCGGCGGAATCTGCAGCCGTCAGGGCATCTGCGGCGCGGTGACCGGCGGTCTGATGGCCATCGGGCTGAAACTGGGAAGGAAGAACCCCGGCGACGACAAGGCCCCCGCCAACGAAGCGGGCAAGTCGCTTCTGAAATGGGTGGAAGAAAACTACCCCTCTCTGGATTGCCGCGCACTTGCCGACGCCGACTTTTCTGATCCTGAGCAGCTTGCCCGTTTCCGCGCGCCGGGCGGTGCTCATGAAACCGTATGCGTGCCGCTGGTGGAGGCCGTCTCGCGCCGTCTGGCTAAGACTTTATAGCCGCATTCACGGAAAAAACGACAAATTGCCGCGGCGGGATTTTGAAATGGGCTGATTTCTTTGAAGAAACCCTTTTCAATCCCGCGTTTTTCTGCTATGATATAAGATAGCTATTTGCGCGTATCAAGAGTAAAATGACCGAGCGCGGCTGGGTCATTTCGTTTGTGCCGACGCGCGGTTATCATTTGAGCTAGGGGGAATTACCGGATGAAGGACTACAAGGCCGAGAACATTCGCAACATCGCGGTCGTCGGGCACGGCAGCGAGGGCAAGACCACATTGGTCGAAGCCATGCTGTTCTCCACGGGCGCCATTGATCGTCAGGGGCGCGTGGAAGACGGCTCGACCACCACCGACTATGATCCCGAAGAAATACGCCGGGGCATTTCCATCAGCGCCGCGGTTGCGCCGCTCGAATGGAAGGATCAAAAGATCAACCTGGTCGACATTCCCGGCTATTTCGACTTTGCTGGCGAGATGGTCGGCCCCTTGAGCGTGTGCGAAGGCGCGATCATCACGGTGGGCGCGGTTTCCGGCCTCAACGTGGGCGCGGAAAAGGCGTGGGCCGCTTGCGACAAGGCGCACACCTCCCGCATGATCGTCATCAACCAGATGGATCGCGAAAACGCCAACTTTGTAAAGGCGTTGGGCACCATCACCTCCAAGTACGGCAGCCACATCGCGCCCATCGAGGTGCCGATCGTGGAAAACGGCCAGTTCGTTGGCGTCGTGTGCGTGCTGGAGAACAAGGCCTACACCGGGGAAGGCAAGACGCTGAAAGAGATCCCGATCCCCGCCTCCGTCGCCGACGAAGTCTCCGCCGCGCGCGAAGCCATCATGGAAGCCGCCGCGGGCGCGGACGAGGCGCTGATGGAGCGGTTCTTTGAGAATATGGAACTGTCCGCCGAGGACACGATGATGGGTCTGCGCAAGGGCATTCTGGAAGGCACCGTCGTTCCGGTCGTATGCTGCTCCGGCCTGACCCGCGTCGGGATCGCGAAGCTGCTGGATAACCTGATCGACCTGATGCCCTCCCCCGCCGGACGCTCTCTGGCCGGCGTCAGCCCAAAGACCGGCGACGCGGAAACCCGCCTCTGCCAGGACGACCAGCCCTTCTCCGCCCGCGTGTTCAAGACCGTGGCCGACCCATACGTAGGCAAGCTGTCGCTGGTCAAGATCACATCCGGCGTACTCGCGCCGGAAACCCAGCTCTATAACGCCAACGCCGAAAAGACCGAGAAGGCGGGCGGCATCTACTTCCAGCGAGGCAAAAAGCAGACCCCGGCGACCCGCGTGGTCGCGGGTGACATCTGCGCCATCGCGAAGCTGACCACCGTCAACACCGGCAACACCCTCTGCGACATCGCGAAGCCCGTCAAGTTCGCCGACCTCGACTTCCCGAAGCCCTGTATCTCGATGGCCGTCTACGCCAAGAAAGCGGGCGAGGAAGACAAGATCTTCTCCGGCCTCAACCGGCTGATGGAAGAAGACCCGACCATCCGCGTCGAGAAGGATCCAGAGACCACGGAATCGCTGCTGTCCGGTCTTGGCGAACTGCACCTGGAGGTCATCTCCAAGAAACTGGCCGCCAAATTCGGCGCGGAGGCCGTACTGCAGGATCCCAAGATTCCCTACCGCGAGACGATCCGCAAGAAGATCGACGTGCAGGGCCGCCACAAGAAGCAGTCGGGCGGCCACGGGCAGTTCGGCGATGTGTGGATCGAGTTCCGCCCCAATGACGACGGCTCCACCGAGTTCATTTTTGAAGACGCGGTCGTCGGCGGCGTGGTGCCCAGGAACTTCATCCCCGCAGTTGAAAAAGGCCTACGCGACAACATCAAGAAGGGCGTGCTGGCCGGATACCCGGTCGTGGGTCTGACCGCGAAGCTGCACGACGGCTCCTATCACGCGGTCGACTCCTCCGAAATGGCGTTCAAGACCGCCGCGCGCATCGCGTTCAAGAAGCTGGTGGACGCCAGCCCCGCGCTGCTCGAACCGATCTACCACGTGGAAGTGCTGGTGCCCGACGAATACATGGGCGACGTCATCGGCGACATGAACAAACGCCGCGGCCGCATCGCCGGCATGAACCAGGTGGACGGTCTGCAGCAGGTCGTCGCCGAGGTGCCCCAGTCCGAGATGTTCAAGTACGCGACGGACCTCCGCTCGATGACCCAGGCGCGCGGTTCCTTCACGATGCGCTTCGAGCGCTACGAAGAAGTCCCCGCGAGCGACGCCAAGAAGATCATCGAAAGCGCGAAGAAGGAAGAGGAAGAGGAAGAGTAAAACCTGCTTCGCATCTCTTCTTTGCATTCAAGAGGACTTCAACCCTCTCAATACCTTCCTTGGGTTGATCGATGCTCAAGACAGGCCGTTCCTGGTGGACGGCCTGTTTTTTGCCTCACGAAGGAACCCCTCGGATTCTGTCCGGGGTTGCCGGACAGAATGTAAACTACGGGTACTGTCAAGAATCTTTCGCAAATTGGTTGGCCGTCTGGTAGGCTGTAGTT
>CAZNPZ010000045.1:0-23987 GCA_964575255.1 uncultured Oscillospiraceae bacterium | reverse complement strand
CTAGGCGAATTCCTCCGCCGGACGGCGATCCTTGAGATGTAGAGGGCAACATGGACGTAACGATCTCGGGACTGGTCAAGAACATCGGCGCCTATTTCCAGAAAATGTCCAAGCGCGCGCGACTGACGCTGGGGGTCGTTGCCGCGCTTGTGCTGGTTGGCGCATTCGTTCTGACCAAAGTCCTGGACAACGCGTCCTATACGGTCCTGTATCGGGGCCTTGACGCTTCGGAGAGCGTGGAAGTGATCAACATGCTGGACTCCTCCGGCGTAAACTACCGGCTGGAGACGGACGGCACGATCCTGGTTCCGCGTCAGAGCGAGGCGATGCTGAAGATGCAGCTGGCTTCCGAGGGCTTCCCCAACAGCACCCTCGGCTACGACGTCTTCACCAGCCAGGCTGACCTGATGACCACCGACTACGAAAAGAAGCAGTACCTGATCTTCCAGCTTCAGGACCGGCTTCAGGCGTCGCTCAAGACACTCAGCGGCGTCCGCGACGCGATCGTCACGCTGAATGTGGCCGACCAGAGCGCCTACGTGCTCAAAAGCGACATGCCTGAGTCCTCCGCGGCGGTGGTGCTCGACCTCTACCCCTACGCCGACATCACCTCGAAGCAGATCAAGGGCATCGAGGAACTGGTCGCCAAAAGCGTGCCCGGCCTCAAAAACGAAAACGTGATCATCGTGGACGGCGAGGGCACGGTGCTCAACGACACCGCCTCCGATAACGGCGTCGGCCTCGCGGACTCTCAGATCGACATGATCGACAAGATCAACAAACTCTACGAGGACAAGATCGCGAAGTTCCTGGAGCCGGTGTTCGGCTCCGACGGCGTGAGCGTTTCGGTCAGCGTGAAGATGAACTTCAAGCAGAAGAACAGCCAGCAGACCACCTTCACGCCGGTGATCGGGGATTCGGGCATTCTGTCCAAACAGCAGGTGGACCGCCAGTCGACCAACGGCGCGACGCTCGCGGGCATCGCGGGCACGGAGTCCAACGTCGGCGTACCGTCGTACCAGAACGCGAACGCAACACCCACCCCGGAACCAAGCGACAACAATACGGACGAAAATGCAAATAATGACACAAATCCCGCCACCAAGGAAGGAAACAACGGCAGCGCCAGCGAAAGTTATACCAATGAATACCTGGTAAATCAGCTTGTCGAAAACGCGCAGGATAACGGCGGTCAGATCGAGGATATGACCGTGTCCATGATGATCAACAGCCGCGAACTCACGCCGGAGACGGTGGAGAAATATCGCGAGATGGTCGCCTACGGCGTGGGCATTGCGACCGACAAGGTGTTCATATCCTTCGCGGAATTCCTGGCCAAACCGGAAACGCCTTTGTACGCGGAACCCGGCCAGGTCAATTCCATCACGCCCCCCCTGCCCAACATCATGCTGTACGCCGGCGCCGGGCTGGGCGGCCTGATCCTGCTCCTGATCGTGCTCCTGATGCTCAGGCGCCGCAGCCGGAACAAGAAGAAGGACAAGACGACAACGCTGAAGGAAGCGAAGGGTCAGAAGGGCAAGAATGGCGCGGGCGAGCCGAAGGTTCTGCTCACGTCCGAACCGGGCGAAGAAGCCGAAGCCTCGGCGCCGCAACCACGCGAACCGATCCCCAGCGAGATCGTGCTCAACGAAACCCGCGAGCAGGGCCTCAAGCGCCTGGTGAAGGAGTTCGCCGCGCAGAATCCGGAAATCGTCGCGCAGCTGCTCAGATCCTGGATGAAGGAGGAGAATCAGAAGTGAAGTCCAAGGCCAAGAATTCCGAATCGGTTCGGAAAGCCGCGACCGTGATTCTCTCCCTGGGCGTCGAGCAGGCCTCGCAGGTGTTCAAATACCTGAGGCCTGAAGAGATTGAACAGATCACCATGCAGATCGCGACGCTGGACAACCTGTCCTCGCTGGCGGTGGAAGCCACGATGGACGAGTTCTACAACCTGTGCGTCGCGCAGAAGTACATCACCGAGGGCGGCATCGAGTACGCGAAGGCGATTCTGGAAAAGACGATGGGTTCCACCGGCGCGGCCAGCATCATCGAAAAGATCACCCGGTCGCTCCAGAGCAAGGCCTTCGGTTTCCTGAACGAAGTCGACCCCAAACACCTTCTGAGCCTGATCCAGAACGAGCACCCGCAGACCATCGCGCTGATCCTCTCCTACTGCGGCGCGGATCAGGCCGCAGATATTTTGAGCGAACTGCCCGCCGCCATCCAGATGGACGTGGCCAGCCGCATCGCGACGATGGACTCCACCTCGCCCGAAGCCATCCGGGATGTCGAGCGGATCATCGAACAGAAGCTTTCGATCAGCGAGTCGATCGGCTTTGCCGAGATCGGCGGCACCAAGTACATGGCGAGCATCATGAACCTGGTCGACCGCAGCACCGAGAAGTACATCATGGACGAACTGTTCCGAAAGGATCCCAAACTGGCCGAGGAGATCCGGAACCGTATGTTCGTCTTCGAGGACATCGCTTCCCTCGACGCGGTGTTCATACAGCGCTTCCTGCAGGACGCCAACAGCAACGACCTCTTGATCGCGCTCAAGGGCTGCAGCAAGGAAATCGCGGAAGTGTTCTACGCCAACATGTCCAACCGACTCAAGCAGACGCTGGAGGAAGAAACCAAGTACCTGCACGGCGTGAAGCTCTCGCAGGTTGAGGAGGCGCAGCAGAAGCTGGTCGCGCTGGTCAGGTCTCTGGAGGAAGCCGGTGAAATCAGCATCTCGCGCGGGCGAAAGGATGAGCTGATTGTCTAAGCTCTACAAGCGCCACAGCATCCGCATCGAGCCGGAGAGCTACGTCTACCACATCCCGGCGCCGCACCGGGCGATGCCCGGCGCCGTCATCGAAGAGGCTGTGGCGGAGGAAGAGGTGGAAGAGCCGGCGTTCGACGCCGAGGCGAACCTGCGCAGTCAGGCGCTGGACATCATCCGGGAAGCGGAGCAGTACAGCCAGGACATCCGGGAGCAGGCGGAGCGCGACGCGGAACAGTTGCACGAGTTGGCCCGGAAGGACGGCTACCGCAAGGGCTACGAACAGGGGCGGTTCCAGGCGCTGGCCGAAAACGAAAAGGCGCTGGACGAAGTGCAGGAACTCATGAAAGCCCTCGACCGCGGCAGGGAGAACCTCTTCCACCAGTATGAGCAGCACCTGATCGACCTGGCGCTGGACATTGCGCGGCGCGTGGTCGCGGACAGGATCGAACAGGACGACGAGTCGTTCGTCCGCATCTTCAAAAAGGCGGTGGAGGGGCTGAGCGGCCAGAAGATCGTCCGGCTCACGGTGTCCGAACACGAGATCCAGTTCGCCACCGAGCACGCGGAATACCTGCGTTCCATGATCCAGGACGCCGAAAAACTGGAGTTCCAGGTACTGGAGGACGCCGCGCCCGGCACGCTGATCGTGGACACCGAGGACGTCGTGATCGACGCCAGCGTGCAAAAGCAGCTGGAGGTATTGGAACAGGCGGTGCAGGACGCCAGGTACGAACGGAATATGTAATTAAGGGGCGTCAAAATGGTCTTTGACCGCTGCAGGCAGGCTGTGCGCAGGGTGGACCCGATCCAGCGCAACGGCAAGATTGACAAGATCATCGGCATGGTGATCGAGAGCACCGGGCCGGTGGTGGACATCGGCACGATTTGCCGCGTGTACGGCGCAAAACAGTCCACCTGGACATACGCCGAGGCGGTGGGGTTCAAAGGGAACCGGGTGCTCCTGATGCCGTTCGGCGACCTCGGCGGCGTGGTGCGCGGCAGCGTGGTGGAATCGACCGGGGACGTACTGCGCGTGCCGGTGGGCGACGGCCTGGTGGGGCGCGTGATCGACGGCTTCGGAAACCCGATCGACGAGGGCGGCCCCATCCGCTGCGACCGCAGCTACGTCGTGCAGAACCTGCCCAGTAACCCGCTCTCCCGCCCCCGGATCGACGAGAAACTGTCCATCGGCGTCCGCGCGATCGACGCGCTGCTGACCTGCGGCAAAGGACAGCGCATGGGCATCTTTTCGGGCAGCGGCGTGGGCAAGAGTACGCTGCTTGGCATGATGCTCCGGAACGTCGCGGCGGACGTCAACGTGGTGGCGCTGGTCGGCGAGCGCGGCCGCGAGGTTCGGGACTTCATTGAAAAAGACCTTCAGCAGGAGGGCATGGGGAAGTCGGTGCTCGTCGTCGCCACCAGCGACCAGTCCGCGATGATGCGGCTCAAATGCGCGATGACCGCGACGACCATCGCCGAGTACTTCCGCGATCAGGGCAAGGACGTACTGCTCGTGATGGACTCCCTCACCCGCTTCGCGATGGCCCAGCGCGAAATCGGCCTCGCCATCGGCGAGCCGCCGGTCGCGAGAGGCTACACGCCCTCGTTGTACGCGCTGCTCCCCAAACTCCTGGAGCGGTCCGGCAAGTTCACGCGGGGGTCGATCACCGGGTTTTACACGGTGCTGGTGGAGGGCGACGACGTCAACGAGCCAATCTCCGACACCGTGCGCGGCATCCTGGACGGACACATCGTGCTATCCCGCTCGCTGGCGATGCGAAACCAGTACCCCGCGATCGACATCCTGGCCTCCATCAGCCGCCTGATGAACGAGATCGCGCCGCAGGAGCACCTGCAGATGGCGTCAACCATACGCGCGGTGCTCTCGGCCTACTACGAAAACATCGACCTGATTTCGATCGGCGCCTACAAAACCGGCACCAACCCGAAGATCGACCACGCGATCGCGAACATCGAGAAGATCAACGCATTCCTCCGGCAGGACATCAACGAAAAGCTGACCCTTGAGCAGACCTTGCAACAAATGCAGAAGATCGCCCGATAAACGGAGGCATGGATGAAGCGATACGAGTTTGGACTACAAAAGGTGCTTGAATACGACCGGTTCGTTCAGAAGGGTGAAGCCGATGTGATGAACCTTCTGCAAGCCGAATACCTGGAGATGAAAATGCGACATGATTCGCTGGCCTCAGAGTATCTGGAACTCAAGCGGCAGTACCAGGAAGACTGCGAAAGCGGCCAGAACGCCGGAAAGGCCGCGGCGACCGGAAGGTACATCATGGAGGTCTCTCAGCGGCTCGTAAAAAGCCGGGCGCAGCTGAAGGAACAGGCCGATCGCGTCGAGGTGCAGCGCCAGAAGCTGCTCTCGGTTACCCAGGACAAGGAAATGATCGAGAAACTGCGAGCCCACTCGTGGGAGAGCTACTTAGCCGCCGAGCGCAAGAGCGACGAACTGTTCATCGAGGACTTCCTGTCCAACAAGGCCGCCCAGACCAACGCCTGATAAACCCGAAACGCCGCGAAAGAAGGTGAAGCCCATGCTCCAGGCCGCGCAGGTCGCGCTGTCCACGCTTTCCTTAAGGGAGGGCGCAGCGGAAGCCGCGCAAAAGCCGGAAGTTCCGTTTGGCGCGGTCGTCAAACAGGCCTTCGCGGGCAGCCGCGCGAAGGGCGTGCCCAAAAGCGCGGATCTGGGCGCAGATGATCTGAAGCAGGCCGCGCTGTGCGCGGGCGCGTGGGCGGCGGGGGTCAGCGTGCAGAAGCCTGAAACCGCGCCGAAGGAAGCCGGGGAGCGGGGCGGCGTCGCGACGGTGCCCGCGTCGGAAACCGCGAATGCAAGCGCGCCAGGCACCGTACCCGCGCTGACGGACGAGGCGCTTCAGAACGCGACAATTCCCGGCAAGGCGATCGTCTCCGGAAAAACTTCCGGGGCGGCGAAGCCGCGAACGGCGAAGACGGGTTCAGGCGAAAAACCGGGCGAGGCGTCCGGCCGTGGCGCGGAAACCGCGGCGCTGATGGTTTCGGGAATCGCGCTCACCGCGACGAACGTTTCTCGCCTTCAAGATTCCCAATTGGAGAGCGCGGTCGTTGATGGTCTTCAAGGACGCGGCGTGACCTCTACGGGCACGGCGAACCTTGACGGGACGGCGCGTGTAGGGATGCCTCTTTTTGGCACGGCGGCAGGTTTGACAGCCGCGCGGCATGGTTCAAACGCGGCGTTGTCCGGTTTCGGTTCGGCGGCAGACGCTGCGTCCAACTCCGGCGCAGAAGCCCAGTCGTTCGCGACGGGATCGGTTTCGGGGGGCGATTCAGGCGCGTCAACCCTGTCCAGCGCGGCGCGGAACTCCGCCGAGGCGATCATCCTGTCCGGTGCGGCGAAGGGATCGGGCGCGGCACTCGCAGCGGCGGCGACGGGACTGGACGCTTTGACCGAAACAAGAAAGTCGGCGGGGACAAAAACGTCGGTTGGATCGGACGCGGCTGTAACACCTGGCGCGGGCGTATCCGACGCGGCGATAGGGTCGGACGCAGCGTCCATCTCGGCAGTCGGTCAGCGCGCGATGCGGATGAAACCCGACCCGGCAGTCTCCGCATTGCGAAATGTCGCGGCTTCCGGTTCGGAATCGGTATCAGAAAAACCCGGCGAGACGTTTGCGCAGCCCCAGGCGGGCGCGTTCCCGATGGGCGTGACAGAATTTCTCTCCGGCGCTGGGCGCTTTCCGGCACAACAGACCGCCGCCGGTGTGGAAAACATGGCTACGTCTGAATCGGGCGGGATCAGCGCCGCGAACGCGCTGGCCGAATCCGTCGCGATGCCCCGATTGATTCAGGAGATCAAGTCGGGCCTGAGGCAAAGCCCACAGACAATGCCCCAGGTTGACCAGGGAGCGATTGACGGGCGGAGCGCGGTCGCGGCGGCTGCTTCCGATCCGGGCGCGCAGGCCAATGAAACGCGCCAATCGGGCGCAGGCGCGGAAATTGGGCGCATGCCCGGCCAGGGGGCAGGCGCGGCGGGTACCGCTTCAGCCACATCGGCGGCGTCCGAAGCGGCGGGCTTTGGCGGAGGGGCGCGCCTCGCCGAACCGTCAGCCGACCGGACACAGCGGTTCGAACCCGGCGAGCCACAGGGCGGAGGCGTTGCGCAGGGCGGCGCGGTGACCGCCGAGAAACCGACCGTCGTACCGCTTTCGGACGGGACGCGCGCGGTTGAGGGCGCGGGTTCCGCAGCCGAGGCCAAGACTTCCGGGAAGCCGCCCGGCGGTGTCAAAGGCCGGTCGGAAGCCGTCCGCCCGACGGACGGGCGAAGCGCGGCGGAACCCGGCGGCGCGGTGGTTCCGGAAGGCGGCATCCAGCCGGTCTCAAACCCGGACAGGGCCGAAGCGTCGGCGCGGACAAGCGCGGCCAATGCCTCGCCGGATCCGGACGCTTCCAGGCAGCTCGTCCGCTCGGCCATCCATGCGCTGCAAAGGGGCGAAACGCGCTACCACCTGAAGCTGAACCCGGAGAATCTGGGCGAAGTGGCGGTAACGATCAGCGCCCGAGACCGGGAACTGCACCTGACCATCCACGCGGCGTCGGAAGCGACACGGGATCTGATCGAAAATCAGGCAGGAGGCCTTCGAAGCGGGCTGGCCGACAGCGGCTACCATCTGAGCGGTTTCAGCGTGGATGTCTCCGCGAACGGCCGGGGCGGCGAGGCGTTCTCCGCGTTCCAGCAGGGCGCGGACGGGCAAGCGCCCGGAAGGCAGCCGGACGCAAAGCCGGACGGTGGCCCGGCATACCGGCTCGCCGCACGCGCACAGCCCGAAAGGGTGCTGGAAACCCGCGCGGGAGCGATCAACCTCAGAATCTAGCGGCAACGCCGCGTTGAAAGGGGTGGTACGATGGGTGTGGACGGCATCAGCGCCGCGCTGGGCGCGCCGACCGCCGGTGTTAAAGGTTCCGGTTTCAGCGGCGCCAACCTGACGATGAGCGACTTTTTCCAGCTTATCGCCGCGCAGCTGCAGAACCAGAGCATGTACGATACGGTGGATAACGCGGAGTTCATGTCACAGATGGTTCAGTTCTCGACGCTGTCCCAGATGGAGGAACTGTCCAGCGCGTTCCAGTCCAACCTAGCGGTTTCGATGATCGGGAAGAACGTCAACGTTTCCACTCAGAACGATCAGGGCGTCCCTGTGACGGTGCAGGGCGTGGTGTCTGAGATCAGTTACTCAAGCGGCACGCCCCTCTTGAAGGTCAACGGCGCGTACTACAAGATCGCCGAAGTCACCGATGTGGGGATCGACAAGTCCGCCGGTACGGCGGCAGGCTAAGGCTTCAGGTTATTGAACGGAGGAAAGCATCATGATTCGGTCCTTGTTTTCGGCGGTTTCGGGGCTCAGGGGACATCAGACCATGCTGGACGTCATCGGCAACAACATCGCCAACGTCAACACGTCCAGCTTTAAATCCAGCCGCGTCATCTTCTCCGACCTCTACTACCAGACGCTGGCAGGCGCAAGCGCGCCCACAGCCACGGCCGGCGGCACCAACCCCACCCAGATCGGTTACGGCTCGCTGGTCTCCTCGATCGACGTGGTCAACACCCGCAGCTCCTTCCAGCAGACTTCCCGCGCGCTGGACGTTTACATCGCGGGCGAGGGCTACTTCACGGTGCAGGACGCGGCCGCCAACACCCGCTACACGCGCCTGGGGTCCTTCTCGTTCGACTCGCAGGGCACGCTGATCGACTCGGAGGGCAACCGGCTGATGGGCATGATGCCGTCACTTTCTAACCCGGTGGGCACGCTGGTGCCGCTGACGATCGCGAACTTCGACCAGTACACCAACATCGCCATCCAGAACGACGGCACGATCACCGGCACCAACACCACAACCAACACGATCGACACGCTGGGCCAGCTCGCGCTTGCGGTGTTCCAGAATCCTTCCGGCCTTCTGCAGCAGGGCACCTCGTACTATTCAGATACGGTCAACTCCGGCACTCCTGCTTACGTGGCGGCCGCCAGCCCCACGGCGGGATCGCTGGTCACGGGCGGCCTCGAAATGTCCAACGTCGACCTCTCCAAGGAATTCACCGACATGATCATCGCCCAGCGCGGCTTCCAGGCCAACGCGCGCGTGATCACCACCTCCGACCAGGTACTGGAAGAACTGGTCAACCTGAAACGTTAATTCGCCGCGGCCAGCGGGAAATGAGTGAGCGATTATGATTCTAGTGACCAATCTCATGGGGGAGAAGCTCTACCTCAACCCGGGCCTGATCGAACTGATCGAGACGATTCCAGACACGCTGATCACGATGGCCAACGGCAAGAAACACTGCGTCAGGGAACAAGTACAGGTGGTCGTAGACCGCATCGAAGTCTCGCGGGCGCGCGTTCTGGCCCGGTCCGGCGATCCGGCGTATCTCTCGACCGCGGACCTTCGCGCGCTTCATGAAGACCCGGACGAGCTGGAGGAATAGCGAATGCCCGAGGTCTTGACACAGAGCCAGATCGACCAGCTCTTAAGCGAACTCGCGGATAAGCCGGAAAGCGTGGCTGCGACCGCCGAAGAGAAAAAAATCCGGCCCTACAACTTCAGAAACCCCAAGAAGCTGACCAGGGATCAGCAGAAGGTGCTGCGCAGCATTGGCGAAGTCTTCGCGCGGCATCTGGCCAACTACCTTGCGGGCATGACGCGCACCTACTGCGAGGTGTGCGTCGTCTCGCTGGAAGAACATCCCTACATGGAATACAACAACGCGCTGCCCGACATGCAGATGACCGCGGTATTGGAGACGAATCTTGTCAAGGGTGCGATGCTCCTTGACCTCTCCAACACCCTGACCTTCGCGCTGATCGAACGCATGTTCGGCGGCGTGATCGTCGACCGGGAACCGCCCGACCGGGAGTTCACCGACATCGAGGTCACGCTGATGGAGCGCATCGTCCGCCGCATCGTGTCGCTGTTTCAGGAAGCATGGACCTTCTGGCCGGACGCGCAGATCGGCATCCGCCAGATTGAAACCAACACCCGCTTCATCAAGGCGATCGCGATGGATGAGATGGTGACGACGATGGTGTTCTCCGTCTCGCTCAACCAGGTCAAGGGCACGATCTCGTGCTGCCTGCCCTGCATAGAGATCCTGCCGCTGATGGAGTCCGTCGTCTCCGAGCAGTCGGGCACCGCCCATACGGAGGACGAAGCGGCCAGCGAGTCCCGCGGGGCGCTGCTCACGAAGCTCCAGGAAACTTCCGCCGAGGTGTGCGGCGTGCTCGGCTCGACCACGATGACGATGCGCGAGGTGCTGGACCTCCAGCCAGGCGACGTGATCCAGCTGGATCAGACCGTAGGTACGCCGCTCACGATCACCGTCAACGGCAGAAAGTGGTTCTACGGTGTGCCCGGCACGCGGAAAAACAAGATGGCGATTCGGATCAACCGGCCGTGTGCCGAATGAGGAAGGTAAGTTTGCGGGATGAGTATGCAGTCGGTTAGTCCCGGCGCAGCTGGGCTCAACACCATCGAGATCGATACGATCGGCGAGATCCTGAACATCAGCATGGGCGCCGCGGCCACGGCCGTCTCGCTGATGCTGAGCCGTCAGGTCGTGATCACCACGCCCTCCGTCAGGGTGATTGAATCCAAGGATTTCGATTTCTCGCGGCTTGAACCCGCAATGGGCATCGAGATCCGATACAAGGAAGGGTTGCACGGCTCCAACATCATGATCATGAGCGTCAAGGACGCGCGCGCGATCGTGGGTCTGCTTTTGCAGGACACCGGTGGCGAGGAGTCCGTCTCCGACGGCGAGATGGACGAATTGCAGATCAGCGCGCTGGGCGAGATCATGAACCAGATGATGGGCGCGTCCAGCACCGCGCTGGCCACGTTTCTAAACCGCAGCATCGACATCTCCCCGCCTGAATCCTTCGGCTTGAACGACTCCCCGGAGCGGCTGTCGCCGATCCACCAGCAGGCATACATCGTCACGGTGAGCTTCCAGTTCCAGGTAGAGGGTCTTCTGGACAGCGAGTTCATCACCGTCATGCCGGTGGACTTCACCAAAGAATTGGTGCAGAGCGCGATGTCGATGGGCGAGAGCGCCAGTGACGGGGAAGCGGTACAGGACGATGGGGGCGTCACCGGACACCGTCAGGTGCCGACGCCCGTCTACGAAGCCGACTACCCGGACGAAGCGCCGCGCGTCAGGAAAAAGGCCGCCGAGCCTGCCCCGGCGCGGACGCCCCCGCCGCCGCCGCGCAGGGTCGCCCCGCCGCCGGAACCCGCGCAGGATCGCCGAGCGCCGCGAAAGAGCGTGGAAGTCGCGCCGCTCCAGTTCGCGAACCTGGACCCCAGCGAAGAATACGACGCCGAACAGGTCAACCTGGATCTGGTGATGGACATAGACCTCAGCGTGGTGGTGGAGATCGGGCGGATCAAAAAGCTGGTCAAGGAGATCGTCGCGCTTCGCGCCGGATCGATCATAGAGCTTGAGAAGCAGGCGGGCGAGCCGGTCGACATCATGGTCAACGGCAAGCTGATCGCGCGCGGCGACGTGGTGGTCATCGACGACAATTTTGGCGTCCGCGTGACCGAGATCGTCGGCAGTCTGTCGAGGCCCTGATTTCCAAAGACGTACGGAGGTTGTACAAATGTCGGACGCAATGGACGCCGTTTCCCTGATCGCGCCCATGCTTGGGGTGGTCGGCGTGATCATCCTGGCGTACCTGGCAACCAAGTGGCTGGCGGGTCGGAGCACTTTCCGCCCGGCGGACGGCAAGCGCATCCGCATCCTGGAGCGGGTGCCGTTGGGCAGGGACACCTACCTCGCGCTGGTGCGCGTCAACCGGCAAACGTTCCTCCTCTCAGTCGCCCCCGGCCGCGTGGAGCAGATCGGGGAGCCGGACGGCGCGGGCGCAGGCGCGGCGACCCCCGCGGATCGCGCGCGGCAGGAAGATTTTGAGTCGCTCTTAAGCCAGCGCATGCGCAAGTACCGCGACCAGCCCCCGGAAGTACGCATGAGGAGCGGCGCGCGCCGATGAGAAACGCATGGCTCAGGCCAGCGATATTGCTGGCTGTAATGATGACGCTTTTCCTGATCGCCGCGCCCTGCGCGCTGGCCCAGGGCGTCGATACGCCCGTGACCCCCGTTGTACCCAACACGCCCGTTGCCGCCGTGACACCCGCTCCGGCTACGGGCGCTTCGAGCTTTTTTCCGTCCATCTCAATCGGCGGCGTCGATCTGGGCGAGAGCGCGGATCTGTTGGAGATCCTTCTTGGGCTGACGGTGATCGCGCTGATCCCGTCGATCCTGATCATGACCACCTCGTTCACCCGGATCGTGATCGTGCTCTCCTGTCTCCGGAACGCCATCGGCCTCCAGCAGACCCCGCCCAACCAGGTGCTGGTGGGCGTCGCGCTGTTTCTGTCGCTGTTCATCATGTCGCCGGTGATCGGCGAGATCAACGACAAGGCCTACCAGCCCTACGAGCGCGGCGAGATCACCCAGCAGCAGGCGCTGGAGCAGGCGGTTGTGCCGATGCGCACGTTCATGCTGAAGAACACAAACACGCAGGATCTGAACCTGTTCCTGGATCTGGGCCAGTATGAAAAGCCCGAATCCCTCGACCAGATCAACATCGCGGTGATTATCCCCGCGTTCATCACCAGCGAATTGAAGCGGGCGTTCCTGATCGGCTTCCTGCTGTACCTGCCGTTCCTGGTCATCGACATGGTGGTGGCGAGTACCCTGATGAGCCTGGGCATGGTGATGCTCCCGCCGGTTCTGATCTCGCTGCCGTTCAAGCTGATGATCTTCGTATTGGTGGACGGATGGTCGATGATCGTAAAGTCCCTGGTGATGGGCTTCAATTAGGCGCAAAATCTTCGTCACTCAGGGAGGAAACCGCATGTCGCAGGCGGGCATCATCTCCATTCTCAGGGACTCGCTTTCCTCGGCGCTCATGATGGCGGCGCCGTTTCTGGCGGTCAGCGTCGGGATCGGCATCGTCGTCTCGGTGATTCAGGCGGCCTCGCAGATCCACGAGCAGAACGTCGGGTTTGTGTTCAAGATCCTCGCCATCGCGCTGATCCTGATCGCGCTGGGTTCGTGGCTGATCGCGCAAAGCACGGACCTGTTCACCCGCACGTTCGCCGCGATCGACGCGTTGTCCTGACGAGAGGAGGCGCGGCCGTGACGCTGACCTACAATGCGTTTCTGGTCTTCCTGCTGGTGCTCACCCGGCTGACGGGCGCGCTGGTTTTGAACCCGATCCTGGGGCGCAGGGCCGTCCCGGCCATCCTGAAGGTGGGCCTGGCGCTGATCATCTCCATCATGGTCTTCCCGGCGCTGGGCGACACCGCCACCCCCTTCCCCACGCCGCTTTCGTTCATGCTGGCGCTGGTTCGGGAGATCGTGATCGGCTACGCGCTGGGATTGATGGTAAACCTCCTGATCTCGGCGCTGCTGGTGGGCGGCGAGATCATGGACATGGAGATGGGCGCGAGCGTCGCGAAGATCTACGACCCGCAGAGCAACGTGTCGATGCCGCTGACCGGAACCGCGCTCAACGTGATGCTGACGCTCATCTTCTTCTCGACCAACGCGCACCTGACCCTGATCAGGCTGGTGGCGGAGTCTTTCAGGATGTTTCCGCCGGGGCCGACGATGATCGCGAGCGAAATCGGCCGGTACATCCCGGCGATACTGGGCGACGTGCTGGTGCTGGGGCTCAAGATCGCGATGCCGGTTCTGACGATCGAGCTGCTCTCGGAGGCCGGGCTGGGCGTTCTGATGCGCATCGTGCCGCAGATCAACGTGTTCGTGGTGGGCATTCAGATCAAGCTGGGCATCGGTTTCCTGGTGGTGATCCTGGCGCTCCCTGCCATCGGCAGGCTCATGGACACGCAGCTTCCGAGCCTGTTCACGCAGCTTGAGAACGGCCTCAAGATCATGCTCTCCACCGGCTGACCCTCGCCCCGGCAAAAGGAGGTGGGATCTTGGACAGCGGATCAAAAACCGAACGCGCGACGCCCAGAAAAAAAGAGGACGAGCGAAAAAAAGGCAACATCTTCCAAAGCAAGGATCTCACCAGTGCGGTGTCGCTGCTCGCGTTTATCTTCCTTCTGAAATTGGGCGGCGGCTGGGTGTTTGACATGATGTCCCGCACGGTGGCGGACGGCATCAAGTCGATGGGCGCCATAGATCAACTGACCGCGAAAGGCGCGACAAACCTTCTGACCGATTTTGCGGTGAACGCAGCGATAATCCTGGTGCCCATCACCGGCGCGGCGATGCTTACGGGCATGCTGGTCAACGGCATCCAGACCCGGTTTCTGATTACGCCGACGCTGCTCAGGCCGAAGTTCTCCCGGATCAACCCGATGACGGGTCTCAAAAACCTGTTCTCGCTGAAGACGATGGTGGAACTCCTGAAGTCGATCCTGAAGGTGGTCATCATCGGCGAGATCATCTACGCAGATGTGGTCGGAAGGCTGCAGTCGATGACGCTCTCGCCGCTGGTCGGCCCCAAGAGCAGCATGCTTTGGCTGATGGACGCCGTGTTCAGCATCGCGATCCGGATCACGGCGTTCATGGCGATCTTTGCGGCCTTCGACTACCTCTACCAGTGGTGGGACTATGAGAAGCGGATGCGCATGACCAAGGAGGAAGTCAAGGAGGAACACAAGCGGCTGGAGGGCGACCCCAACATCAAAGGCCGCGTTCGGTCTCTCCAGCGCAGGATGGCGCAGATGCGCATGATGCACAAGGTGCCCACCGCCACCGTGGTCATCCGAAACCCTACCCACTACGCGGTCGCGCTGAAGTACGACCCGCCTAAAGACGCCTCCCCGATCGTGGTGGCGAAGGGCGCGGACCTTCTGGCGCTCAGGATCATCAAGGTCGCGCAGGAGAACGGCGTGTACATCACCGAGAACCGGCCGCTGGCGCGCGGTCTCTACGAATCTGTCGAATTAAACCAACAAATTCCGGAACAATTCTTTAAACCGGTGGCGGATATCATCGCGTTCCTGTATAATCTTAGGAGGAAGCGCGCGGCGTAAACCATTGGGGATCAATCGGAAATTGCGGTCGCGCAAACATCGGCGAGAACCGGAGGACGAGGCGGAAGATGAAGAAGATCCTGGACAATGCGCTGACGCTGTTCATCGTCGGCATCATATTCCTGATCATCATCCCGCTGGGCACCGGGGTTCTCGACGTCATGCTGATCTTCAACATCGCGATCTCGATGATCATCCTTCTGACCGCGATGTACATCAAAGAGGCGCTGGAGTTTTCGGTGTTCCCGTCGGTGCTTCTGATCACGACGCTACTGCGCGTGGCGCTGAACGTCTCCTCCACCAGGCTGATCCTCGGAAACGGCGGCAACGCCGGGCACGTCATCGAGACGTTCGGCCAGTTCGTGATCGGCGGCAACGCGGTGGTCGGCTTCATCGTGTTCTTGATCATCGTCGTGGTGCAGTTCATCGTGATCACCAAGGGCTCCGAGCGCGTAGCCGAGGTCGCGGCCCGGTTCACGCTGGACGCCATGCCCGGCAAACAGATGGCCGTGGACGCGGACCTCAACTCCGGCCTGATCGATGACGCCACCGCGCGCATCCGCCGCTCCAAGATCCAGCGCGAAGCCGACTTCTACGGCTCGATGGACGGCGCGGCCAAATTCATCAAGGGCGACGCGATCGTCTCGATCATCACGATGCTGATCAACTCGATCGGCGGCATCATCATCGGCATGGTGATGGGTGGCGGCGACATCGGCACGGTGGTCAATACCTACATCGTCGCGACGGTCGGCGACGGCCTGTCGGCGCAGATCCCGGCGCTTTTAATCTCGACCGCCACCGGCATGGTCGTGACCCGCGCGGCATCGGTCAACAGCTTCAGCGAGGACCTCAAGACGCAGATCGTCTCCTACCCGATCGCTTTGATGATCGCGGGCGGCGTATTGATCGCGATGTCCCTGATCCCCGGCTTCCCGGTTCTGATCCTGCTCATACTCGGCGGCGGCCTGATCGCGCTCGCCATCACGCTCAACAAACGGAAAACGCCCGACGCCGCCGCGCCTACCTCGGTGGAATCGCAGCTCCCGGTCAACGAAACCGAGTTCTACCGCAATACCGAGAACATCTACACGCTCTTAAACGTGGAGCCGATCGAAGTGGAAGTGGGCTACAGCCTGATCCAACTGGTGGACGAGGCGCGGGGCGGCAACTTCATCAACCGCGTCGTGATGCTCCGGCGTCAGTTCGCCGAGGAGATGGGCATGGTGGTGCCCGCGGTCACGCTCAGAGACAATGCGGAATTGGGCGTCAACGAGTACGTGATCAAGCTCAAGGGCGAGGTCATCGCCGGGGGCGAGGTGCTGGCGGATCACTTCCTCGCGATGAACCCCATCGAGGGCGCGCAGGAGATCGACGGCATTGATACGCTGGAACCAGCCTTCAAGATTCGCGCCAAGTGGATCACCGCGGACATGCGCGAAGTGGCACAGATGAGCGGCTACACCGTCATCGACCCGCTTTCGGTCATCGTGACCCACCTGTCCGAGATCATCAAGAAGAACGCGCATGAGCTGTTCGGCCGCAAGGAACTGATCCTGCTGCTGGACAACCTCAAGAAGACCAACAAGGAACTGGTGGACGATCTGGTGCCCGGCATTGTCACCCATCTGGATCTTCAGAAGGTTCTGTGTAACCTGCTGGCCGAGCAGATCCCGATCCGGGACCTGCAGACAATCCTGGAGACGCTGGGCGAGTATGCGCCAAACGTCAAGGACACCGACCTTCTCACCGAATACGTGCGGCAGGCGCTTAGACGCACGATCACCCGGCGTTTTGCACAAGACGGCAGTCTGAAAGTGGTCACGCTGAACCCGGAGATCGAGAACCTGATCATGGGCGGCGTCCGAAAGACCGCGGGCAACTCCTACGTGTCGCTGGATCCGCAGGTGATGCAGTCGATCGTCAACTCGCACATGGAACAGGAGAACCGGCTGAAGGATCAGCTCAACGACGTGGTCATCCTGACTTCGCCGGTCGTGCGCTGCTACTACAGGAAACTCATCGAGCAGTTCTCGTCGGAGGCCGTGATCCTGTCCTTCAACGAGATCAACAAAGAAGTGAACATCCAGGCGCTGGGAATGATCTCAATCTAGACCGGCCCTGAGCGGCCAGGACGGTATGAGCATGAGTCAACTCAAGGGGAACCCGAACAGAATCACCGAGCAGACCTGGCTCAGGTACAGTAAGAGCAAGGACGTCGGTCTTCGCAACGAGATCCTGATGGCCTACCTCCCGATTGTGACCTTCAGCCTGAAGAAGGCGCAGGCCTTCATCAGGAACCGGGCCGACGCGGAGGACATGGCCAGCCAGGGCGTGCTTGAGCTGATCAACTGCATCGACCGCTTCGATGTGGAACGCGGCGTGCAGTTCGACTCCTACGCGTCGATCCGGGTGCGCGGCGCAATCATCGACTACATCCGCAAGAAGGACTGGGTTTCCCGCGACATCCGCAAGAAGATCAAACAGGTCAACCAGGCGCAGGACGAGCTGCAGATCGAACTGGAGCGGTTCCCGGAGGATCAGGAACTGGCCGACCGGCTGGGCATCACCGAGGCGGAGCTTTCCAAGATTCGCTCGGACGAAGTGAACTTCAACGTGGTGTCCTTCGAGGAAACGCTGTACAACACGGGGCTGACCCTGCTGGACGTGACCGAGGATACCGACGCGCACTCGCCCGAACACAGCCTGCTGGAGCATGACTTTAAAAAAGAAATTGCCAAGTACATCGACGAGTTGGAGGAAAAGGAACGCACCGTCATCTCGCTGTATTATTATGAAGAACTCAAGCTCAAGGAGATCGCGTTCGTTTTGAACCTGACGGTGTCGAGGGTCTCGCAGATCCACTCCAAGGCGCTGGAAAAGCTCAGAAACCGCATCGCCGAGTACATGAAGGATTAACCGAAAGGGGAGGAAAAGCCGTGAACAACGCAATCTACGCCGCCACCACCGGCATGATCAACAGAAGCCGCTCGATGGACGTGACCGCCTCGAACCTCGCCAACATGAACACCGCGGGCTACAAACGCGACCGGCTGATCACCTCTGCCTTCAGCGAGAGCGTGGCGCTCCGGCTGGACGAGAACGGCGAGAAGACGATCGGCGGCGACACTCACGGCGCCATCGCCGAGGAAGTGGTCACCGACTACTCCCAGGGCGTCGTGGAGAACACGGGCCGGTCGCTGGACTTCGCGATCATCGGGGATGGCTTCTTCTCCATCGAGACAGCCACTGGCCAGGAGGCCGCAACCCGAGACGGCAGCTTCCAGGTGGATCCGGAAGGGTTTCTGCGCACCGCCACAGGCGGCTACGTGCTGGGCGAGGGCGGGCGGATCGAGGTGGGCATGGGCGCGGTCACGATCGACGACCGCGGCGTGGTCTACGCTGACGGTCAGCAGGTGGATACGCTCAAGATGATCACAGAGGAGCCTCCGGCTGATGGGGCGCGGCCGCAGCCGCTGGACGCCCAAAAGCTGTCCCCCAATGCGCTGACCCAACCGGGCGGCACGGGAACCTTCGCCGGGCGGATCGTCACGGGCAAGCTGGAGCGCTCCAACGTGGACATGGTCGAGGAGATGAGCCAAATGATGGCGGCCTCCCGCGCGTACCAGTCCTGCGCGCAGGCCGTCCGGATCATCGACGCGATCAACCAGAAAACGGTCAACGAGATCGCAAGGTTATAGAAACTTACCAGGGATTTCCACAGGTCTTCGGTCTGGTCTTGCGATCAGGCGGTAAAATCCTCGAAACAGACGGCAGCCTGAAACAGTCGCGGCTACAATACATCGGAGGGATGAGGCATGATCAACGGGTTCTACGCGGCCAAATCGGGCCTGCGCAGCTTCCAGTTCGGCCTGGACATCACGGCCAACAACATCGCCAACGTCGACAACGACGGCTACCAGGCCAAGACCGCGAACTTCGCCGACCTGATCTACACCAGGACGCAAGGTCTTGACGTGGTGGCGGGCAACGGCAGCCGCGCGATCTCCACCTCTGCCATCGTGGAGCAGGGCGCGTACCTCCGGGGCGAATTCCTGAGCGTCATGATCGAGGGCAAAGGTTACTTCGCCGTTCAGAACCCAGCGGAAGATGCGGAAGTCCCCGTAATGTACATGCGTTCCGCCACACTGAAGCAGTCCGTCGAGAACGGCGCAACCTACCTGACGGCGCCGGGCGGGGAATACGTACTGGATCAGGGCGGCCAGCGCATTCAGGTGGAGAATGGCGACCTCACCACGGCGCTGACAAAGGTGGCGCTCTCCTCCTTCCCGAACCCCGGCGCGCTGACCGCGCTGGGCGACAACCGCTTCGCGCCCAACGCGGCCTCCGGCGAGCCAACGCAGGACACCACGTCCCGGCTGGTGCAGGGCGCGACGGAGGGCTCCAACGTTGACCTGGCCACGGAACTGTCCCACATGATGATCGCGCAGCGGGGCTTCCAGGCGAACGCGAAGATCCTGCAAACCATCGACGAACTCGAACAGACCGCAAACACGCTCAGAAGCTGAGCAATTTCAGGCTCCGCGCTAAACTTCCGCCCGATCCATACGATATATAGAGCAGGTGATGGACGATGAAGATAAATCCTTCTCAGATTGACAAGCTCTTTAATGCCCTTGCCGCCGAAAGCGCCTCTTCGGGCTCCAAAGAGTCCGAAAAGCAGATGGGTGCAATCGGCAGCACGGACAGCCTGACGCTTTCCGACGCGGCGAAGAACCGTTCGGAAATCGACAGCGCGGTGAACATGGTGGTGTCCGACGCCTCCAAGAACACCTCGGCGGAGCGGCTGCTCCGGTTCAAGAGCGAGATCCAGAATGGAACCTACCGGGTTCCGGCCGAAGCCATCGCCAACGCAATGATCGGCAACTTCGGCGGCGAGACCTGAGCGCATGAAGGACTTCGGCGACTTGAGGCATGTGCTGGAAGGCCAGCTCGCCACCTATCAGCGGATGCTCTCTCTTGAGGAAGAGAAGTCGCAGGCGCTGATGACGGGCGATACGGCGCTTCTGACCCAGGTGATGAGCCAGCAGCAGGCGCTGATGGTTCAGGCCAGGGGGCTTGAGGACAGGCGCATCGCGCTGTGCGGCGATCTCCCCTTCAAAACGCTTGGGGAACTCGTGGATTCCAGCCCCGAATGCCGCGAGGCGCTCGGGTCGGTGTTCACGGCCCTCAGCTCGACGGTTCGATCGCTGAAGAAGAAAAACGCCCGCAACCGGAAATTGCTGGATGCGAGGCTGACCACCATCCGCTTCATGAACGAAATGCTGGGCCTAAAGCCCAACACCTACTCCAAGAAGGTCAAGGCGTAAAGGGCGTGTGAGGAGTCCATGAGAGCATCGTTTTATGGATTTGAAGCTGCAAAGAGCGGTTTGACGGCGGCGCAGACCGGGCTGGACGTAACCGGCAACAACATCGCCAACCTTTCGACGGAAGGCTATTCCCGGCAGGTCGTCGACCAGACCGAGACGTACATGGGTTCCACCAGCGACAAGATTTCCCCTGTGCTGCTGCAGTCCAACGGGATGGGCACCACGGTGAAGGGCATCAACCAGATACGAAGCCAGTTCCTCGACTTAAGGTACCGGGACGCCAACGCGGTCAACGGCGCGAACGACAAGATGCACGCCATCCTGTCCGACATCGAAAACAACTTCGACGAGACGCAAAACAACGGGCTGAGCGCCATGCTGGACGACTTCACCAGGCAGCTGCAGGTTCTCTCGCTGAACGCCGGCGTCACGGAGTATTCGAGCCTGACCCGTTCCAGCGCGCAGAAGCTCACCCAAACGTTCAACCAGTATTCCAGTCAGCTCGCCGCCATCCGAAAACAGACGGTGGATGAAATGGAGATCTCCGTCGGGGACGCCAACACGCTGCTTGGGAAAATCGCGGCCATCAATACCTCGATCAAAACGGCGAAGCTGCAAGGCACCTCGACCAACGAGCTCAACGATTTTAGAAACCTGTATCTGGACAAGCTGTCCAAGTACATGAACATCCGGGCGACCTACCACGACGACGGCACGGTGAGCATCTCCTCCGGCAGCACAACGTTGCTCAACGCCACCACAGGTTCCGTCGCAACCCTTCAGAAGGATGACGCCGCGACCGGCATGCGGCTTCTGGCAGACGGCGACGAAATGACGCTGACCGGCGGGACGCTCTTTGGGTCGATGCAGGTTTTGAACGGCAAAGGCTCCTTCGCCGCCGCCGGCGAGAACGACTTCCGCGGCCTCCCCTACTACCAGGCCACGCTGGACGCGCTGGCAAACAGCCTGTCCACGACATTCAACAGCCTGAACGGAACCGGGAAACCCCTCTTCACCGGCACCGGCGCGGCAAACATCGAGATCACCAGCCAGTGGCTTGCCAACCCAAACCACATCACGGCGACGCAGGACGCGGACGGCGCCAAGGGAAAGAACGACAACATCCTCCGCATGATCGACGCGATGACCAAGGACACCTCGATCACCGCGAACTTCACCGGCAGCTTCGGCGGGTTCCTCCTGTCGGCGATGAGCGACATCGCCATCGACATGGACTACACCTCGGACATCTCCGAGACCAGCGACATGGTGCTCCGATCGGTGGGCAACGAACGCGAATCGACGATGGGCGTATCGCTGAACGAGGAGACGACCAACCTCATCAAGTACCAGAAGGCGTTCGCCGCCTCCGCTCGCGTGATGACGGCCCTGGACGAGGCGCTCGATGTCGTGATCAACCGGATGGGCACGGTCGGGCGGTAATGGAAATAACTCCGGCGTAATGAGGTGACACATCGATGCGACTGACGGACAACATGATCACCGGCAACTACCTGAGAAGCCTGAACCGCAACATGCAGGATCTGAACGACCTCAACAACAAGGTGGCCGCCCAGCGGAAGTTCATGAAAATGTCGGAAGACCCGGCGACCGCAGTCAAGGCGTTTAACGTCCGCAAGGATCTGAACAACATCGAAGTGTACACCACCTCCCTTTCGGACAGCCAGGCGCTTCTGGACGAGGCGGAAAACACCCTCTCGACGCTCAGCGAAGTCACCACCGACGCGCTCACCAAGATCACCGAGGGCATCAACGGCACGATGAGCAGCGCCGACCGGCAGACGGTGGCGCAAGCGCTTCGAAGCTACCAGCTAATGATTCTGGGCGCAGCCAACGTGAAATCTTCCGACAGGTTCCTGTTCGGCGGTTCGGGGTTCGGGACCACCCCCTTCTCACTGGGCACGAGCGGCGAACTTCTCTACAACGGGCAGAACGTCAATACCGACACTTTCACCGAAGAACACCGCTACGTGGACATAGGTCTCGGCCTCTCGGTCTCCTCCGGCGGTACCGTGGCGCCGTTGTCGGCACTGGACGTGGCCTATTCCGGGGCGACCCTCTTGGGCACCGGCGTCGACGCGAACGGGCTCCCCAACAACCTCTACAACCTGATCGGCGAGATCGCGGATAAGATCGAGTCCGGAGACCTGAGCGACATCGGGATCTACTCGGACAAACTGGAGGAGCGCGCCGACAACGTCCGGATGCAATACGTCTCCATCGGTGAGAGGTCAAACTACATCTCGTTCTTTACCGACCGGCTGTCCAGTGAGAAGATCACTTCGGCCAACAAACAGACCACTCTGGAAAGGTTGCCCCTGGAAGAGGGCGCGATCATGTTTTCGCAACAGGAACTCATGTACAACGCGTGCCTGCAGATGGGCACAAAGATCCTGCAACCTTCGCTCCTAGATTATCTGAACGCATAGCTGGAGCTTCTGTTTAGCAGGTGGGGGAAAATGGAGATAGAGAGACTTCGTTTACAGTATGAAATAACACACGCGCAGTTGCTCTACGAGATCACGCCGGCCAAGATGAACATCTCGGTGAAGCACGGTGAAATGGACATCCAGCACGAGCCGCTGAAGCTCACCATCGACAATCAGGGCTTCTTCGATTCGGTTGGCATCAAGTCCACCACGACGCAGGCGCGGGAGCAGGCGCAAAAAGGAAAGGCGGCGGCCCAGGACGCGGCCGGTCGGTATACGCGTGAAAAAAACGCGATGCTCGGCCCCGATCCGATGACCCCGGCGGATATCGAAGCCGCAAAACTCGCCCAGACGGTTCAGACACAGATGACGTTCACGCCGTCCGAAAAACCCAAAATGAGCTGGAGCGGCGGCCAGGTGACCGTGAGCGTCGAAAAGGATCAGGTGGAAGTCGACTGGGAACCGCAGAGCATCGAATTTACCTACATCCCCTACTCGGTGGAATTCTACATAGACAAATGGTAATTGTGCCAAGGCGACGGAGGTCAGGGCATGCTGATTGAGACCAGGGACTTTGGTCCCATGGAAATCACCGAGGACGAGATCATTCATTTCCCGGACGGAATTTACGGGTTTGACAACAGCAAGCGCTTTACGCTGCTGGACACCGGCTCCACCGCGGGCGTCATGCACCTGCAGTGCGCGGACTCCCCCACCCCCCGCTTCATCGTACTCGACCCGTTCATGATCCTGGAAGACTACGCGCCGGAGATCCCGGCGGAAGCGTTCAAAAACCTCAGGGCGGAGTCGATCGACGAACTGAGCCTCCTGGTCATCGCGGTCATCCCAGAGGATTTCAAGAACGCCACCGTCAACTTGAAAAGCCCGATCGCGATCAACTTCAAGGAACATTTGGGCATGCAGGTGATCCTGAACAACCGGGATTATTCCGTCCGGTTCCGCCTGTTCGACCGCGAAAGGACGGCATAGCATGTTGGTCATCACCCGGCAGCCGGGCGACAGCCTCCTGATTGGCGAGGACATCTGGGTCACCGTCCTCGAAGTCAGCGGGGATCGCGTCAAGATTGGCATCACCGCACCGCGCAGCGTCTCGGTGATGCGGTCGGAAGTGCTGGAAACACTGAACAGCAACCTCGAAGCCGATCAGTCGGGCGGCGCGCTGGGATTCAAACCCGTTCCGAGGAGCCTGAAGACCCAGCCCAAGGAGAAACCCCGGTAAACCCGCCGATAGGCATTCAGATGTGCTTACGCCGCAACGCGGCTTATGGCAACCGCAGGAATGGAATCCGCGGTCATAATTCAAGGAGGAAGAAACCATGAGGATTTCCAACAACATCACGGCGC
>CAZNPZ010000044.1:0-24538 GCA_964575255.1 uncultured Oscillospiraceae bacterium | reverse complement strand
GACTGGAAGACCGTCAGCGGCACGTCGCCGGTTCCCGGCGGCATGTCGATGAACAGTACATCCAGGTCACCCCAGACCACGTCGGTCCAGAACTGCTTGACGGCGCCCGCGATCACCGGCCCGCGCCATACCACGGGATCGCTGTCGTCCTCCAGCAGAAGGTTCAGGCTCATCGCGCGGATGCCCGTCTTCGTGAACGCCGGGAAGATCCCCATTTCGTTGCCGGTGGCCTTTTCGGTAATCCCGAATGCTTTGGGGATCGACGGTCCGGTGATGTCGGCGTCCAGAATGCCGACCTTCAGATTCTGGCGGCGCGCGTTGACCGCGAGCAGCGATGTGACCAGGCTCTTTCCAACGCCGCCCTTGCCGCTGACCACGCCGATTACACGGCGGACGCTGCTGCCCGCGTTGGCGCTTTCCCGAAGATCTTCGGTTCGTGACCCGCAGGCGGCGCCGCAGGTGGAGCAGTCATGTGTGCAGGATTCGCTCATAGAAATTTCCTCCCGTGAGTTTTCGTTATATCTTCAGAATCAGTCCAGCCGACAGGCGCTCGATCTGTCCGGGCATCCGCTGCGACAGGCGATTGATGGCGTCATCCCCGGTGCAGTGTCCGGTATAGTACACCGTCCGATGCTCTTTTAAACGCGCCGCAAGTGTGTCGAGGGCTTCTTCAGGCAGAACGCCCGGCGTGCCGGGACCGGACAGGTGGAATCCGCCCAGCGCCATGTCCGGCGCGCGTCCTTCGATCTCCCGGAAGCGGTTCATGATCGCGGCGATGCCGTGGTGCGCGCAGCCCGCCAGCAGAAAGCGTTTGCCGCCTTCGCGGACGATCAGGTTCTGTTCGTGCAGCAGCCGATCGGGGATCAATTCTCCGTCCAAACGCTCCCTTAGTGCCTGGTTGGAAGTCGTGACAGCGCTGTCTATGGGAACGCCGGAAAAGAGGAACAGCGCCGGGGAGATGGCATGGTCTCCGTCCAGCAACATCACCTGCGGGTGATGCGTCAGCGCGGCGTCCAGCCCGATGTATCGAGCCTCCGCGCCGTCGGCTTTTGAATACAGCGGTGAAAACGCCGCACTCTGCGCGAAGACGCGCGCTTTATTGTTGACGGCGAGGAATTGCTTAAGTCCGCCGCCGTGGTCATAATGGCCGTGCGACAGGATCAGAATGTCCACGTCCGGGACGGAGACGCCCAGCTTTTCAGCGTTTTCTAGAAACAGGCTTCCCTGTCCGACATCCATCAGAATTCTTTGACCGCCGGTTTCCATGTACAGGCTCAGGCCGTGTTCCGAGCCAAACGCAGCGGAGATCGCGCTGTTTTCGATCAGGACTTTGACCAGCATCAAAACCCCTCCAACTGGACGCCATGAAAAGCCGAACTCAGCCGGCTTCGGCATCCATCCTTTGAATTCTCAATAACGCCGGCGATCAATTTCCGCGCGCGCGGCGGCACAAGTATACCACCCGATGCCGATAACGTCAAACCATTTTGAGGGAAAACGTCCGGCACGGCTTCGTCGCTGGAAACGACATTTTTCGACCGACTGAATGGACGGGGGCATCTCCGGCAAAAATACGCATACATTCCTGCCGGAGGTTTTTCGATTGAAAGCAATCATCATGGCCGGCGGCGAAGGCTCGCGCCTGAGGCCGCTCACCTGCGCATGCCCGAAGCCGATGGTTCCGCTGATGGATCGGCCCGTCATGGCGTACGCGCTGGATCTTCTGAAGAAACACGGAATTCGCGAAATTGGCGTTACGATGCAGTATTTACCGGATCGGATCACCGAATACTTCGGCGACGGCGCGGAGTTCGGCGTCCGATTGAACTATTTCACCGAGCAAACGCCACTTGGCACGGCGGGCAGCGTCAAGCTCGCGGAAAAGTTTCTGGACGAGACCTTCGTGATCCTGTCGGGCGACGGCCTCACCGACTGCGACCTGACCCAGGCCGTAGAGTTTCACCGCGCCCACGGCGCGCTGGCCACAATGGTCTTGAAAAAGGTGGACAACCCGCTGGAATACGGCGTCGTCGTGGCGGACGCCGAAGGCAAGGTGAGCCGGTTTTTGGAGAAACCGGGTTGGGGCGAGGTTTGCTCCGACACGGTGAATACCGGGATCTATATCCTGGAACCGGAGGCGCTCAAACACATCCCTGCGGGGAAACCGCACGACTTCGGACGAGAACTGTTCCCTGCGCTGGTGGAGAAGGGTCAAAAGATTTTCGGGTATGTGATGCGCGGCTACTGGTGCGACATCGGGGATATCGCGGCCTATCTGAAAGCGCACATGGATCTCCTGGATGGCCGGGCGGCGGTGGAATCCCTGGCGAGGCCGGGCGCTGTGTACAAGGCGCCGGACGCGCAGGTGGATCGAGGCGCGATTCTGGAGGGGCCGTGCTTCATCGGTGAGGGCGTCCGCGTGTTGGAGGGCGCGCGCATCGGCGCGTACAGCGTGTTGGGCGCGGGCTGCATGGTGGAGAAGAACGCCTCGCTGAAGCGGGGCGTGGTCTGGCGCGGCGCGCGGATTGGGGAGGGCGCGCAGTTGCGCAGCGCCGTCATTCAAACCGGGGCGACCGTCGGGCCGCGCGCGTCGGTTTTTGAGGAAGCCGCGCTGGGCGACCAGTCGGAGTTGGGCGAAGGGTGCGTCCTGATGCCGGGCGTCAGGGTGTGGCCGCACAAAGAGGTCGCCTGCGGCGCGAAGGTGGATCAGAACCTGGTCTGGGGCGCGCGCAGCCAGGAACTGTTCGCGCCGGAAAGCCCTGCTCAGGCGGTCAGGCTCGCGCAGGCTTTCGCGGCCTCGATGAAGCCGGGCAGCGTGGTGATTGGCAGGGATAATTCACTCACCGCAATGGCTCAGGCGCGGGCGGCCTCCGCCGGGCTGATCGCGCAGGGTGTACAGGTGATTGAGTTGGGGCCTTCAACGCTTCCGCAAGTCTCTCAGGCGGTAAGGTCTCTGGACGCGGGCGGCGCGATGTACGTGGCGGCAGAACGGCTGACGCTTTTGACCGAGGGCGGCACGACGCCGACCAGCGCCCAGATGCGCTCACTGTCCGGCACGCTGGCGCGGGAGGATTATGCCCGGCCGTTTTCTGCGCGGATGTTTGCACCGGTGATGGCGGGCGGCGGCGAGCGCGGTTACATCGCGGCGCTGACGCGCGGCACGGACGCGGAAGGCATGAAGGTGCAATTGTACGCGCCCGGCGAGCCGCTTTTGTCAACCGCAGAGCGGGCGCTGCTTCGAATCGGCTGTCAGGTGCGCGCCGAGTGGGAACAGGAGATGATGGATCCGGAGCCGGGGGAAGTCGGACTGATTTTGGACGAGACCGGTGAATCCGTCCGCTTCTATGGCGACGGCGGTCTGATCGGCGAGGCGGAAAATCAGCAGATTCTGTGTTGGACGGCGCTTTCGATTGGCGTCAAGCGCATCCCGATGCCGCCGGGCATGACGCGCAGCATCATCGATCTGGCGGCGCGGCGCGGCGCAGTGGTGGAAAGGGTGCCCAGCGACCGAGCGCGGTGGATGCGCGCGCTGCTCTCGGAGGATGAGCGGCTTCTGAAGCTGTATTTCGACGGGGTGTACGCGGCGGTTCGGACGCTGCACGCGCTGAAGAAGGAAGGGCTGAGCGTCTCCGGCGTGATCCGCTCGATGCCGTCGGTGTTCCGAAGCGACCGCGTGGTCACCGTCGAACTCAAGGACCGGGGTGCGCTCCTTCGCAGGCTCGCGGAGAGCATGCCGGGCGCGAGTCTTTCGGACGGGGTTTCCATTGAGGACGAGCGCGGCTGGGCGTGGGTCAGCGCGCCGGGCGAAAAAAAAGAATGCCGCGTGCTGGCCGAGGCCGCGAGCGCGGAATTCGCGAAGGAACTGTGCGATTTCTGTTCGGGGAGTCTGGAAAAACTGATCAAGGACAGCCAACCATGAAGCCGCCGGGCAGGATCCGGTAATGGGCGCGGTCGACGTCCGCCAGTTCGCCATCCAAATTGACCGTCATGCCGGGAGAATCGATGACGACCTCTTTGGCGCGCAGCGAATGCACGAACGGCAATTTCAGGTATTTGCCGCTCACGAACAGCGGCAGAAGCCTGAGGATTTGAAGTCTTGAGACCGCGTCCACATACACCACGTCGAAGAGGCCGTCCGAGGTTTCCGCGTTTGGCGCGACAAGCATGCCGCCGCCGATGTAGCGGCCGTTCGCGACCTCAAAGATGGTCACCGGCTGCGAGAACGTCCGGCCGTCCACGGTGATCGTCGCCGGAAGGGGTTTAAAGAGCCGGATCGCCGCCAGCAGACCCAACAAATACGCTGCCAGCCCCTTGAAACGGGTGCTGAACCGGCGCGTCTGTCGCAGCACCTCGATGTCAAACCCGGTGCCCGACACGTTCAGGAACAGCCGGTCATTGATAAAGCCGGCGTCGATATGGCGCGTGCCGTTGTCCAGCTGAACGCCGAGCGCCGCGATCGGATCCTTCGGAAGCCCAAGCGCCTTGACGAAGTCGTTGCCGGTGCCGCAGGAGACGAAGTAGAGCACGGCGTCCGTTCCGGCGAGGCCGTTGGCCGCTTCGTTGAATGTGCCGTCTCCGCCCATGACCACAAACCGGGCGCCCGCTTCCTCGTTCGTGATGGCGCGGGTGATTTCGGTGGCGTGGCCGGGGCGCTCGGTCAGTATCCTCCGATAGGGAAGATTCCTCTTTTTGAGTTCCTCCTCTGCCTGAGAGCACAGCTTCAGCGTGCGTCCGCCGCCCGCGGCTGGATTGACGATCAGGTGATACAAGCGGCGCCCTTCTTTCGCAATGAATTGTATGGCCGGCGTAGCGCTACAGATCAAACGTGCGGCCGCTCTTTTGGGAAACCCAACGCGCGAACCGGTGAATGTCCGCGTTGAGCACCAGTTCTTCCGGGAAATCTACGTCGCGGAGCACATCGAGGGAAGGTTCGCATTTGCCGACGTAGGGCGCGAAGTGCGCGTCCGTGGACACCACCGCCGGAATTTCGTACTGTTTCATCAGCCGCGCGATGGCTCGGCAGTTTTCGTAGCTGCCCTTTCGCACGCGGAATGAATGCGTATTGATCTCAAGGACTTTCCCGTGCTTTTTGAACGCGCGCAGCACGGTTTCATAGTCAAAGGCGTACCGCGAATCGCCCGCGTGGCCGATGATGTCCACCGACGGGTTCTCCGCGACGGACAGCCACGCGCGGGTGTGGGCGTCCGGGTCGATTGGAGGGAAGGTCGGCGTGTGCATTGACGCGATGACGAGATCCAGCTTGTCCAGAATCTCTGCGGGCAGATCGAGTGTCCCGCGCTCGTCCAAAACGTTCGCCTCGCAGCCAAAGATCAGGTAAACGCCCAGCGCCTGCTCCGGCAGCACATTTTTCAGTGAGCGGAAGTACAGTTCCGTCGGCGCGCCGGGGATCATGGGCGCGTGGTCTGAAAGGACGAGGAATTTGTGACCCATCCGGGCGGCTTCGGCGGCGTTCTCCATGAGCGTGCTGTGGGCGTGGCCGGAGGCGATGGTGTGGGTGTGGGTATCGCAGATGACGTTCATTTGATGCTCCATCCATGTGCTTGTGTAGACAGATACGAATGATATTATACCGAAAAATGCAGTCGGTTGACCGTCGAATATGTTGGAATTTGCTTTGTTTATTGTAAATTCATTGAAAAATCATTCGCTTCGGCAAAACGCGATGGGGAAGGGCGGCGCGCTTGCGCGGATGCGGAAAATCATGTACAATAGATTCGCCGCGTTATTTACCACGCCGCGGGAACGGAGGACGAGCATGGAAGCATTGGAAGCGATCCGGCGGCCGATGAAGCGCCGGGATCACGATGAGAAGGTCTCCGGGCGAACGCGATATACCGACGACATCCAGTCCGAGGGCTTTCTGTTCGGGCGGATTCTCCGCTCGACGGTCGCGCGCGGGCGAATTCGAAGCATTCTGGTTCCGGACCTCCCGGAAGGATACCTTATCGTCGACCACCGGGATGTGGGCGGGGTCAACGAAGTGCACATCGTGCTGGACGACACGCCGGTGTTCGCGGTGGACATGGTCGAATTTGTCGGCGACCCGATTCTGATGGTGGTCGGGCCGGATGAGCGCGAAGTGAACCGGATCCTTCGGGAAATTAAAGTGGAATATGAGGAGCTTCCGGCGGAACTCGATCCGCTGAAAGCCACCACGCATTTCTTTCAGTACAAAATCGAAAAGGGCGACGTTTCGAACGCGTTCGCGGAAGCCGACCGCGTGCTGGAGGAGACGTTCACGACCGGCATGCAGGAGCACGTGCACCTGGAGACCAACGCGATGATCGGCGAATGGCATGACGGAAAGGTCGCCGTGCGCGGTTCGATGCAATGCCCGTTCTACGTATACCGGGCGGTCCGGAAGGCGCTGGGCTGCGAAGCCGACGCGCTGAATGTCGTGCAGGAACCCACCGGCGGCGCGTTCGGCGGCAAGGAGGATTATCCCAGCATCCTGGGCTGCCAGGTGGCGGTGGCCGCCGCCAAGGCAAAGAAATCCGTCAAAGTCGTGCTCACCCGGCAGGAGGACATCGCTTATACGCCAAAGCGCCACCCGTCGGTCTGCAGATACCGCGTCGCGGTCAATGGCGGGCGCGTGACCGCCATGGACATCGATGTGACCTACGACGCAGGCGCGTACACGACGCTGTCGGCGGTGGTTCTTCAGCGCGGCTCGATCTGTGCCAACGGGATCTATGATATTCCAAATCTTGTGGTTCATAGCCGCGCGGCCAAGACGAATTCCGTGCCCAACGGCGCGTTCCGGGGTTTCGGCGGGCCGCAGACGTTCTTCGCGGTCGAATTGATGATGGAGCACGTCGCGAAGGCGCTGGGCGAGGAGCCGATGGATTTCAAGCTGCGCCACGCGTCCAAACAGGGCGGCAGCACATCCACGGAAGGACTGTTCCACTTCCATGTGCCGGTGCCGGAGATCGCGGAGAGAATCGAGGCGCTTTCTGGTTACCGCGAAAAGCGCGCCGCCTACGAGCATCAGGCATCCGGACGCTACCGCCGGGGCATCGGGTTTTCGCTGGTGTTCCACGGCTGCGCGTTCACCGGAAACGGTGAGCGCGACCTGATCAAGGCGGTCGCCCGAATCCGCGGCAACGCGGACGGCACGGCGGACGTATTTACCGCCAACACCGAAATGGGGCAGGGGCTTGACACCAGTTTCCCCAAACTCGTCGCCGCGGAACTGGGCATCCCGGTCGATAGAGTCCATCTGGAAGCTCCGGATACCGACCTCGTGCCCGACTCCGGCCCGACGGTCGCCAGTCGTTCTGTGATGATCGTCGGCCTGATCTTAAAACGGGCGGCCGCGCGGCTGAAAGAAGTGTGGAAGCCGGGCGAGACGATCACAGTCGAGGAACACTATCAGCACCCGGACTACATGATCCCGTTCAGCCTGGAGCACTTCAAGGGCGACGCGTATCCCGATTATTCGTGGTCGGGGAATGCCGTCGAGGTCGAGGTGGACACGCTGACCGGCGAGGCGAAGGTCATCGGCTGCTGGGGCGTCTACGACATCGGCGTGCCGATTGACGAGGCCGTTTGCCACGGGCAGATGCAGGGCGGCATGCTGCAGGGGCTGGGCTACGCTTCGATGGAGCAGATCTCCTACAACAATCGCGGGATTATCCGGAATGACCATTTGAGCGACTACATCATCCCCACCGCCGTGGACGCGCCGGAGCTTGTCAGCGATTTCGTTCTGAATCCTGCCGAGTTCGGCCCGCTGGGCGCGAAGGGCGCGGGCGAACTGCCCCATGTGGGCGTCGCGCCCGCCTACGTACTGGCGATGGAACAGGCGGTTGGGAAACGGCTGACCAAAGCGCCATTTTCCACTGAGGACGCGCTTTCGGCGCTGGAAGGGGGCGACGCGTGATGGGCGTGGCATTCCGATTGAACGGAAAGATGGTGGAGAGCAACTCATCCCCGGCTGCGCGCCTGCTCGACGTGATCCGCAACGAATTCCACCTGACCGGCGCGAAGTGTGGCTGCAAGGAGGGTGAGTGCGGCGCATGCTCGGTACTCCTCGATGGCCTGCTGGTCAACTCCTGCATGGTCGCCATCGGCACGCTGCCCGGCCACGAGGTCACGACCATCGAGGGCTACCGCGAGACTGCGCGCTTCCGCGCGATTGACGAGGCGTTCGCGAAGACCGGCGCGGTGCAGTGCGGTTTCTGCACGCCCGGCATGGTGCTGGCTGCGGAAAATTTGCTCAATAAAAACCCAAACCCGACCGACGACGAGATCCGCGACGGCATCTCCGGGAACCTCTGCCGCTGTACTGGCTACGTGGCGATCATTGAGGGCATCAAACTGGCGGCAAAGGAGGGGAAGGGTTTATGGTGAGCTACAAACCCGCGACGCTGAGTGAGGCGTTGAAGATTCGCGCTTCCGAAGCCGTGATTCCCTACGCGGGCGGCACCGACCTCATGATCGAGGCCGAGCCAGAGGCATCCTACCTGTTCCTCGCGGACGTGCCGGAACTCAAGACCATCGAGGTCGTAGACGGAAAACTTGAGATCGGCGCGGCGGTGACTTACACGCAGGCGCTCGACTGCCCGGTGGTGCCGGAGATTTTGAAAGAAGCGGTGCGCCTGATCGCCGCGCCAGCCATCCGGAACACCGGAACCTTCGGCGGCAATGTGGCGAATGGCTCGCCCAAGGCGGACAGCGCGTTGATCTTCTTCGTGACTGACTCGATGGTGGTGCTTGAGAGCGTGAACGGCGCGCGCAGTTTGCCCATTTCGGAGTTTTACCTGGGGCGCGGCAAAACGTGCCTTCAACCGGATGAACTTCTGACCCGGATCGTGATGCCGCTCGCCAACACCCGCGAATACTATTACCACAAGGTGGGCGCGCGCGGCGCGCTCGCGATTGCACGCGTGTCGTTCGCGGGTCTGATGCGCGTCGAGGGCGGCATCATCCGCCACGCCGCGACCGCCTACGGCGCGGTGGCAGGCACGATCCTTCGGCGTCCGGACATCGACAACATCCTCATCGGTCGAACGGTCGAGGAGGCCAGGCGGATTCGCGGCGACTACCTCTCCGCGATGGACGACGCCATACAGCCCATCCGGGGCCGCATCTCGGCGGAGTATCGAAAAAAAGTGCTGATGAACCTGATCGGGGACTTTTTGAACAAGTATGGGATCACCGGTTGAGTATTAACTCGTAAACCGTCGCGCCATGCGGCGGTTTTCGTACGAAAAGGCAGAAGTTCCGGTTGCTTTCCCATCCGTCGTGTGGTATACTGACAAACGGGTCTTTTTTAAGCGGGAATTTGGAGGCGGTACGAATGGGAAAACTCCATGTGATCGACCATCCGCTGGTGCAGCACAAGCTGTCCTTGATGCGTGACAAGACGACCGGCACGAAGGATTTCCGGGAACTGCTCCAGGAAGTCGCGACACTGATGGCCTACGAGGTCACGCGCGACCTGCCGCTCAAGGAAGTTGAAATCGAGACGCCGATCGGCCCCTGCCGCACCAAGATCATCAACGGCCGTATGCTGGGCATCATCCCGATCCTCCGGGCGGGCCTTGGCATGGTGGACGGCATCATGCAGCTCGTTCCGGGTGCGAAGGTCGGCCACATCGGCCTGTACCGCGACCCGGTCAGCCTTCAGCCGGTCGAATACTACTGCAAGCTCCCGTCCGACGCCACCGAGCGCGAACTGATCGTACTCGACCCGATGCTGGCGACCGGCGGTTCCTCCTCCGCGGCGATCCGCTTCCTCAAGGAGCGCGGCTGCCATAACATCAAGCTTGTCTGCCTGATCGGCGCGCCGGAAGGCATCCGCCGCGTGCAGGAAGAGCATCCGGACGTGGACATCTACATCGCGGCGGTGGACGAAAAGCTCAACGACCACGGCTACATCGTGCCGGGCTTGGGCGACGCGGGCGACAGGTTGTTCGGGACAAAGTAACATCGTATACGAAAGCCTGGCGGAGACGCCGGGCTTTTTCAAAATCAGGGGGATGCCATGTCCATCGGGCAGATCGCGCGGGCGGCGCTGGAAAAGAACGGGTTCCGCTTCACCCACTCGCTGGGGCAGAATTTCATTTTGGACGACGCACTGGTAAACCGCATCGCGGAAGCGGCGGGTGTCGCGCCGGGCGACCGGGTGCTTGAGATCGGCGCGGGCGCGGGCGTCATGACCCGGACGTTATCGGACAGGGGCGCAAAGGTTCTGGCGTTGGAAATCGACCGGACGCTAGAACCGGTCCTTCGGGAAGTCCTCGCGGGCAGCGGCGCGGAGGTAGAATTTTCTGACGCGCTGAAGTGCGACCTGGACGCGCTGACAAAGCGCGCGTTCGAGGGCGAACCCTTTGACGTGGTGGCGAATCTGCCATACTACATCACCGCCGACGTGTTTCTCCTTCTCGTCAAGTCGCGTCAGCCGATCCAGCGGATGACAGTGATGGTTCAGAAGGAAGCGGCGGAGAGGATCATGGCGTCGCCGGGTCAGAAGAACTGGTGTCTGCTTTCCGCGACAGTGCAACACTTCGGAAAACCCGCCGTACTCATGAACGTGCCGCCGGAGGCGTTCACCCCGCGCCCGCACGTGGAGAGCGTACTGCTGCGCGTGGACATGTTCCCGGCGCGGGATAGCGCAGAAGCTGAAGAGATGTTCCTAAAAGTCGCTCAGGCCGCGTTCGCGATGCGCAGAAAGACGCTGGTCAACAACTTGATGAGGGCGTTTGCCATGCCGCGGGAGTGCGCCGAAACGCTCCTCGTTTCACTGGGTTTCGACCCAAAGGTTCGCGGCGAGGCGCTCACACTGAACGAATTATCGTCGCTTCGTGATGCTCTCGTAAATGCGGACAGAAACATGCTTGGATCATAACATATGATTGGATATTGGCTCCTGACAAGCCGTATTCGGGTTTCTTGCGTTTCTGTCCTTTTTCGATCTCCATATCTTCACAGGCAAATATTTCTGTGCTATAATTGTTTCGAGAGATGTATTCTCTTCTGCAAGCAATGTTGTGAGATTTTGCTCGCAATTTTTCTGTCCCACAAACTTTCTTCTGTATTACCCCGATGACCGGTAGATCGGTATCAACAACGCACGCGGATTGCGAGGGAAAAATGTGAATTTAAAAAAGAGCATTGAACGCAGATTTCCTGATTTGTACAGGGAACTTGTCAGTGAGAAATACGCTTGGGACTACAGGCGGAACTACAAGCGCAATAGAAGGATCGTTGAAAACGAATCGCCGGAAGCTTTAATCAGAAAGCTATATTTCGAGTGTTTTCATAAGGCGCCGGATCTTGAAAACCCTAAAACTTTTACTGAAAAAATGCAGTGGCTTAAGCTGAATTGGTATGACGAAAGAGCGATAATTTGCTCGGACAAATACTTGGTCAGGGATTATATAAAGTCAAAAGGCTACGAAGAGTTGCTGAACGAACTATTTGCTGTATATGATAGCGCGGATGCTATAGACTTTGGAACGTTGCCGGATCAATACGTACTCAAGACGACGCATGACTCCGGTCATACTATTATATGCAGCCATGTTTCCAATATAGATCAGAATAGTACCAAACGAAGATTGTCGCGCTGGCTCGATGTGGATTATGAATTTATGGCATGCGAATGGGCTTATTGCAGCCCGAAGAAGAGAATAATCTGTGAAAGATATTTGGAAAGCACTCAAGAAAAAGAGTTGACAGACTATAAATTTTATTGCTTCAATGGAGAACCGCGATTTTTGTATGTATCATATGGGCAGTATACATCCGGCGGAATTAAGATGGACTTCTATGATATGAACTGGAACCGTATTGATGTGCGCAGAGGCCATTATCCAAACGGGACAAAGCGGCATGATAAACCAAATTTCTATGATAAGATGGTCGAATGTGCAAGAGAATTAGCGAAAGGTTTCCCTTTTGTGAGAATTGACTTCCTGGAGCACAACAACACCTGCTACTTTGGCGAAATGACGTTCTTTCCTGGCGGTGGAACCGATCAGTACATACCGGATTCTTTCGACATGACAACAGGTTCCTATTTATGTTTGCCCCAAGCAGGAAAGCCTTGGGACAAGATTCATCCCGAACTGGCTGGCAAGCGGAGAAAATGACCATCCACAAGGCATAGCGGCAAATCAGCCGCCCACAGAGGTTTGTTTTACTTAAAAGAGCGCGGAACGACGCTTGCCGTTCAGCGCTCTTTTGAATACGCCGTGGGAGGATTCAAAAGGCCACAGACCATTTGCGGGGTTCGGGGAAACCCCTACGTTTGTGCCATCTCAGGCTGGATATACCTCTTCCACGAGATCATCCATCATCGCCATGACCAGCGGCTGTCCCTTTCCTGCCTTCATCTCGATTTTGACCCACTCGGTGTTCATCTTCGTGGCCTGTCCCTGACGCTGCAGCGCGATGAACTCGAACGGCTCCTTAACCAACAGCGCACCGGCAATTTTCTCCCCGTTTGTGCCGTTTTTCAGGAACTGGAAGCACTTCACACCCTTGCCGCCGCGCGCCTGCGGGTCGAAGTCCACCATCAGGCAGCGCTTCATGTAACCGCGGTCAGAGACCAGCAGCGCCTCGCCCTCGGCGGATTCCGTGAGGAACGCGAATCCCACGCGGTCGTCCGGCGCGAGAGCGATGCCCTTGACGCCTGCGGTCGCGCGCCCTGTAGAGGGAATCTCCGACGCGTCAAACAGGATGGACATCGCGCGCTCAGTGACCAGCAGCATCTGCGCGTCCCCGGCGGTACGTTCCACGTACGTCAGTTCGTCGCTCGATTTCAGGTTGAGCGCCGCGAAGCGAGCCTTGCGCACAGCGTACTCGGAAAGCGCGCTGCGCTTGACGAGGCCGCCTCTGGTCGCGAAAAGCAGATCGCCGGTGTACCCGTCGTCCGCGAGCGCGAACGCTGCCACCAGTTTCTCCTTTGCCTCGAATCCGGCCAGTAGGCCCGTCAGCGCGAGGCCGCGATCCTTGGGCCGAACCTCCGGAATCTGCGAAACCGGCACCGGGTAGCATTGGCCAAGGTTTGAGAAAAACAGCACGCGCTCGTCGGTCATCGCGCGAATCGCGAAGCGCGGTTTTTCGGAATCCTCCGCCTGCGCCTTTTCCCAGGTCTTGGGCGAAAACCGCTTGACGAAGCCCGCACGGGTGACGACAACGACCGCCTCTTCGGCGACGGGCTTTTCTTCCTCGAAGACCTGCGGCTCGTCCGACCTGTCCTGAAGCACCGTGCGCCGGGGGTCGGCGTACTTCGCGCGAATTTCGGTCAATTCCTGCTTGATGACGGCGAGCAGTTTCTTTTCGCTGTTCAGGATGCCCGTCAGCCGGTCGATCAGCTTCTTGATCTCCTCATATTCCTTCCGGAGAGAGACAATCTCCAGGTTGGTCAGCCGCTGCAGCCGCATGTCGAGGATCGCCTGCGCCTGAATCTCGGTCAGGCCGAATCGGGACATCAGTTTTTCACGCGCTTCCTTGGGGGTGGAGGACGCGCGGATCAGCCGGATCACCTCGTCCAGGTTGTCGACGGCGATGATCAGCCCTTCCAGAATGTGCGCGCGGGCTTTCGCCTGCTCCAGCTCATACTTCGTGCGCCGGGTAACCACGTCCTTCTGGTGGCGGATGAAGTGGCCGATCAGTTCCTTGAGCCCCATCTGCACGGGCTTCCCGCCCGCGATCGCGACGATGTTGACGCCGAAGGTGACCTGAAGGTCGGAGTACTTGTAGAGGAGCGCCAGCGCCTTCTCCGGGTCCACGTCGCGCTTTAATTCGATGACCGCGCGCATGCCGGTGCGGTCGGACTCATCCCGGATGTCGTGGATACCGCCGAAGAGGGATTTCTTCTCTTCGCTGAGTTTTAGAATCTTCTCCAGCATCGAGGACTTGCCTACCTGATAGGGCATTTCAGTGACGACGAGGAGAGAACGCCCGGATGGGCCTGGCTCCACATGCACCTTCGCGCGCACCTGGAGTTTTCCGCGCCCGGTTTCGTAGGCCTGCTTCAATTCGCCGTCCTTCAGGAGGATGCCGCCGGTCGGGAAGTCGGGCGCGGGGATGAACCGCATCAGTTCACCGACAGTGATGTCGGGCTTGTCGATCTGCGCGACCACGCCATCGATCGCCTCGCCCAGGTTGTGGGGTGGGATGTTGGTGGCGAGACCCACCGCGATGCCGGACGCGCCGTTGACCAGCAGGTTCGGGAAGCGGCCGGGCAGCATGTCCGGTTCCTTTTGCGTGTCGTCAAAGTTCAGGTGGAAACTGACGGTGTCCTTGTCGATGTCTCTGAGGAGTTCCATCGCGAGGCTGGTCATCTTCGCCTCGGTGTAGCGCATCGCGGCGGGACTGTCGCCGTCGATGGAGCCGAAATTGCCGTGGCCGTCCACGAGCAGCCCGCGCATCACAAAAGGCTGCGCCATGCGCGCCAGCGCGTCATAGACCGACGTGTCGCCGTGCGGGTGGTATTTGCCGAGGCAGTCGCCGACGATGCGGGCGCATTTCCGGTGCGGCTTGTCGCTGGTCAGACCCAATTCGTGCATCGTAAACAGGATGCGCCGCTGAACGGGCTTCAGGCCGTCCTCGACGCGCGGCAGCGCGCGCTCCAGAATCACGTATTCGGAGTAGGGGATCATCGACTGGTGCATCACGTCTTCCATCGCGCGTTGGATGATGACGTCTTTCGGCGGTTCAGAACGGGTCAATGCGTTTCACCCCCGATTTCCACGCGCTCGATGAACTTGTCCTCGCGATTGAAATTCGCGTACATGCTGATGTATTCCCGGCGCGGGTCGACCTTGTCGCCCATCAGCACCGTGACCAGCCGCTCCGCCTCCGGCGCGTCCTCCAGCGTCACCTGCACCAGCTTGCGGTTTTCCGGGTTCATCGTGGTCTCCCAGAGTTGTTCCGGATTCATCTCGCCCAGGCCTTTGTAGCGTTGCAGCGTGTAGCCGCGGCCGATCTTCTTGATCGCCGCGTCCAGTTCCCGGTCGTCGTAGCAGTAGAGGGTGGTTGTGCCCTTCTGGCATTTGTAGAGGGGCGGCATTCCGATGAACACATGGCCTTCGGCAACCAGCTCCCGCATGTACCGGAAGAAAAAGGTCAGCAGGATCGCGCGGATGTGCGCGCCGTCCTGATCGGCGTCCGACAGGATGATCACGCGGTTGTATTTGAGCGTCTTCAGGTCAAAGTCCTCGCCGATGCCGGTGCCCAGCGCCGTGATCACCGAGCGGAACTCCTCGTTGGCCAGCACCTGGTCGATCCGCTTTTTCTCGACGTTCAAAGGCTTTCCGCGCAGCGGCAGGATCGCCTGAAAGCGGCGGTCGCGGCCCTGCTTGGCGCTGCCGCCTGCGGAGTCGCCCTCGACGATGAACAGTTCGTTCTTGGACGCGTCCCGCCCGGTGCAGCTGGACAGTTTCCCCACCAGAGGCGCGGCCTCCAGCTGGTTTTTCTGGCGCGCTACGTCGCGGGCTTTTCTCGCGGCCTCCCGGACGCGCGCGGCTTGCACCGCCTTTTCGATGATCTTTTGGCCAAGATCCTGATGCTTCAGGTCTTCGAGGTACAAGGCGAGCTGCTCGGTCGCGATGGCCTCGACGATGGGCCGAACCTCGGTGTTCCCCAACCGCCCCTTGGTCTGCCCCTCAAACTGGGGCTGTTTCACGCTGCACGCGATGACGGCGGTCATGCCCTCGCGGAAGTCCTCGCCGGACAGGTTGTTGTCCTTTTCTTTCAGAGCGCCCAGCCTGCGCGCGTAGTCGTTGAACACCTTGGTAACGGCGGCCTTGAAGCCGGTCTCATGGGTTCCGCCTTCGCCGGTTGGGATGTTGTTGACGAACGAGAAGATGTTCTCGGTGTAGGAATCGGTGTACTGGATCGCGACCCGGAGCATCGTGCCTTCCTTTTTGCCCTCGAACAGGATGGGTTCGCCGATCTCGTTCTTATCGGCGTTCAGGTACTTCACGAAATCCGCGAGGCCGCCGTCGTACTTGTACTCGACGGTGCGTTTTTCCGCATCCTTGACGCGCTCGTCGGTAAAGCGGAAGGTGACGCCCTGATTCAGGTACGCCAGTTCGCGAATACGCCTGCGCACCTGATCACCGTTGAAGCTGGTCTCCTCGAACACGCGCGGGTCGGGTTTAAAACATACGGTCGTTCCGCGTTTTCTGGTATTTCCGAGCTTTTGAAGCGGTGCGACCGGGCGGCCGGAAATGATCTTGCCGGTTTTCTTGTCCTCCACGCTCTCGAAGCGCTGCTGAAAGTGGCTGAAGTCTTGGAACACGTCCACCACGACCCATTCGGACAGCGCATTGACCACCGACGCACCCACGCCGTGCAGGCCGCCGGAATAGGCGTAATTCTTGTTGTCAAATTTGCCGCCCGCGTGTAACTGGGTATAGACGACCTCGACCGCCGAAACGCCCAGCTGCGGGTGGATGTCCACCGGGATGCCGCGGCCGTTGTCGGTGACTTCGCAGCTGTCGTCTTTTTTGAGTGTCACCGTGATCTCGGAAGCGTAGCCGTTCATCGCCTCGTCGATGGCGTTGTCGACGATCTCCCATATCAGGTGGTGCAGCCCGCGCGATCCCGTAGAGCCGATGTACATGCCCGGACGCATCCGGACCGCGTCGAGGCCCTCCAGGATCTGTATGTCGCTGGCCTGATACTTTGCCATGCGGGTCCTCCTAAAAGTGCTTTACGGGATATTATACCATATATGGCGCGGAGAATGCAAACCTTGTCCTTATGTAGTGTTCGCGCGTTTCGCGGGTCGGGGCGCGCCGCCTTGATTTTGCCGGAATTTCACGGTGCGATGCGATTTTGATCACAATCCTTTGTTATACTGCACGTTGGATAGAGCGATCATCCGCCCGGAGGGTTTTGAATGTCATTTTTCCGCAAAACGAACGCTTGGATCAAGCGACTTTTCACCGGTTGCTACGGCGGAGACCAGTTGTCCATGGCGATGGCCTACGGCTCGTTCGTTTTGATTGTGCTGGGCGCGATTCCGCGGCTGGAGTTTTTGCTGGCCGTGGCTTACGCACTGGTCATCCTGTCTTTCGTGCGCATGTTTTCAAGAAGGATCGAAAAACGCCGTCGCGAGAACGAGTGGTTTCTGCGGAAAACCGCGCCGCTCGTCACGAAGTTTTTTCAGGCGCGGGCGCGATTCAAAAATCGGAAACTCTATGCGTACTTTCGATGCCCCGGCTGCCGCGCGTGGCTCAAACTGCCGCGCGGCGCGGGCAGTGTGACGGTCACCTGCGGCCGCTGCGGCCAAAAAACGGACAGAAAGGCATAAGCTGTCCGTTTTTATATGCTTACAAAAGTCTGATCAATTATCTGATGACAGAATCACCTTCCATATTGTATAATGGATATAGAAGGTGGGGGAATGTATGAATCAATCCAATGCCTATGTGGTCTTTACCGACGCGACCGCAGACTTGCCACGCGACGATTTTGAGATGTACGAGATCCGGTCGATTCCGATGCCGTACCGTCTCGGCGGGCAGGATTTCATCTATGACGGCACTTGGTCAGAAGAACGGCTACACGCTTTCTATAACTGGCTCCGCGCGGGAGAAACGGTGTCCACATCTCAGATCGCGCCGTCAACCTACGAAGAAGCGTTTGCGCCTTGGCTGGATAAAGGCATTGACGTATTGTATGTGTCCTTTTCGTCCGGCCTCAGCGGTTCGATCCAATCCGCGAACATCGCGGCGCAAAGCTTAATGGAAAGATATCCTGGCCGTAAGGTGGCCGTCTGCGATTCGTTGGGCGCGACGTTCGGCGAGGGTCTCGCGGTGCTTCAGGCGGCGAAAAACCGGGCGGACGGCATGTCCATTGAAGAGAACGCTGCCTGGATCAACGGTCATGTGCTGAAGAACGTCCACTGGTTCACAGTGGATGACCTGATGTTTTTGAAGCGCGGCGGGCGAATCTCCGCCGCCACCGCCATCTTCGGAACGACGCTTCAGATCAAACCCGTGATGCACGTCGACGACGAAGGCCACCTGATCCCAGTGGACAAGGCGCAGGGACGCCGCACATCGCTGAAGGCGATCGCGAAAAAAATGAAGGAAACGGGCGTATCACTTCAGGAACAGACCGTCTACATCGGTCACGGCGACGCGCGGGAGGACGCGGAGTTTCTGGCGGAGGTCATCCGAAAGACCGTTCCCGTCAAAGACATCCACATCGGCATGATCAGCCCGATCATCGGCGCGCATTCCGGGCCGGGCACAATCGCGCTGTTCTTCGTCGGAACGCATCGATAAGGCCAGCGTGTCGACAGCGTCGACACGCGCCAAGGGAATTCCCGAATACGCCTGCGGGCGTTTCGGGACGGGAACCGGTTCGGGAACGCTTTCCCAGTCGGCCGGGCAAACGGCCTTTGGGGGAAAGCCAATTCAGCCGTTCACGCCGCCGGAATTGATTTGATGTGGAAAGGGCTTCGGCGCCCTCTCCACCCTCTCCCTGGGATAATGACATGACAATGCCCGGAGCATCGCGCATCCGGGCGTGTGTGTACAGTTCGGCAGCTATTTCGTGACCGCATCCCCGGCGACGGCGACATACCCAGCGCCTGAAATCAGCGCCTGACCCTCGTCGGTCGTCAGCCAGTCGAAGAGCTTCGCCTGGATGCTGTCCGTGGGCGCGTCTTCGCGGATCACGGCATAGAAGTCCTGGGTGAACGGGTATTCGCCTGAGGCGATGTGATTGTTGTCCGCCGCGACGCCGCCAACCTGAAGCAGCCGGATGTTGGCATTACTGTACATGTTGTGTACGTAGTAGTACACCGAGTAGCCGATCGCGCTGGGCGAATCCTTGTAGGAGGCAACCACGTCGATCAGTTCGGCCATTTCGTCAGTGCGCAGTTCCTTCGGGGCGTCCATCATCGCTTTGCCCTTCATGACCTGCTTCTCCATCATTACCTGACTGCCGGAATTCTCGATGCGCTGATAGGCGACAATCGGGAGGTCGTCGCCGCCCAGATCCTTCCAGTTTGTGGTCTTGCCGGTATAGATACCGATCAACTGATTCCTGGTGAGCGACTGAACCTTGTTTTCGGGGTTCACCAGGAACACCAGCGCGTCGCGGCCGATGGGCTTTACCTTCAGCTTCACGCCCATCTGAGCGGCGTAATCGTAGGCGTCCTGGCTGGGTTCGTAGACCAGCAGAAGATCCGCACGCCCGTCCACCAGCGCGTAGAATGACTCAGTGGTCTTGCTGTGGGAGATCGCGGACATCGCAACGTCTTCCGAACAGCCTGTCGCCGCCTCCATCAGCTGGTAGCTGAGCGGAAGCGTCGCGGTGGAGCCGTCGACAATCGGGTAGCTGTTCACGTCGGATTGAGGCGCGGCGGCCAACGCCGGAACCGCGAGGAACATTGCCATCAGGATTGCCGCAACGGTCAGTTTTTTCATGTAAATCCTCCTCGTTTCAGTCCGTCAGTTGGTCATACAGGGATTCAGAGACGATCCAGTGCCCGCTGGTATCGATCACGCCCCGAAACCGCGCGTCTTCGGCGTAATACCGTCCGGGAACCAGCGAATACAGCGTTGAATAAACCGTCGGCAAAACCTGCTGCCCGTCGGAATCCACGATGCCGTAGCGGAAGGTCGAGTAGATCGGTTCGGTCGTCGGCCCGCTGCTGCCTTCATAGGTCACGGAGTGGGTCTTGAATCGGGCGGTGAGGTACAGCGCCTTGCCTTCCACAGTGTCCAGATAGGTCAGGCTTTGAGACTTGAAAATGGTTTTTCCGGAGAGGTCGATCAGGATGCTGTCGTTAGCCGAGGATGCGAGCAGCCTGTCCCCCGGCTGCGTGCTCCAAAGGTCGAAAGAGTAGCTGTCGGAAAGGGATAAAACCTTCGTGCCATCCGATTTGTAGAGTGTGGTCTTTCTCTTGTCGGTCACGGTGAAGATGGGCTTATCATAGCTGGTTGACACATAGCCGTCCTTTGAAAGCTTCACAGAGAACAATTGTTTGCCGTCTGACGGGCGAAGGACGAACGCCTGGGTGCCGCGAAGCAGGATGGCCGCGCTGCCATCCGGCAGCATGCCCCGGTCGTCGTCATAGCTGGGTTTGATGGCCCACCTGCCGGTCTCGTCAATGACGCCGGTCTTGTTTTTCTCCCGCGCAATGGCATAGCCACCGTTAAAGTTCTGCACCCAGTCGAACTTCGGCTTAATCGCCCACTTGCCCTGACTGTTCAGAAAGCCGTACAGTCCGTTTTCGGCGGAGGCGGGGCACAGACCTTCCGAGAAGCCGCTCCAGTAAAACCGCGCTCTAATCCCTGTCGGCTTGGGCGACGCGCCCTTCGCCATACGCAGTATCGGTGGCGCGGACGCGTCGCTGTGTCGCACCATGAGAAAACCGCCCGTTCCGTCAGACGCCACCGAATCATACTCGCAGGGCACCAATTCTTCCAGAGAGCGGCTCATCGCGCCGTACAGACCGTCGATGGTATAGTAGATTACATCGTTGTCCGCGTCATATTCCAGGCTGTCGTAGAGAAAATCCGTCAGTTGTTGGCCCTTCGCGTCCAGAATCGCGTAACGGGGGGATGCGTAATCGTCGCCTTCCGGAAGGGTTTGATTCGCGGACTGCGCCGCGAACAATTCCCCGTCCGGGCCGGATTTCCCGTCGGTAATCGAATAGATGTAGAGATAGTTTCCAGATACGGTCAACTGGGTTCCGTCCCAACTGTACACGTCCGAACCCTGCTCCCCGTTGAGCGCGAACGGGCGCTCCTCCGCCATCGCGCCACAGGACATGACGATCAGTGCGATCAGAACCGCCAACGCCTTTTTCATGGCACCATCCCCTCATATTGCGCGTTCACCGAGGATTAGACGAATCCGTGCGCAGTCGGTTGCCCATAAAATGCCGCAAATTGGAAATTTTGAGATTCAGGCCGCGTTTCGCGCATCAATCAGCATCCGGAGCGCCTGAAAATCCCCTTTGAAAACCAGTGCATCGATGCCACAGCTTTTTGCGCCCGCCACATTGTGCGCAAGGTCATCCACAAAAAAGCACTCTGAAGGGTTCAGGTGAAAGGTTTCAAGCGCGTACTCAAAAAACGCCCTTCCCGGTTTTGCTCGGCCGATCAGCGCGGAGATCACCTCGCCGTCAAACAGCTTCAGAATCGGGTACTTCCCCCTGAACTCGCCGTAGCGCACCGGCGCGTTGGACAGGATATACAGCTTCAGGCCGCGCGCCTTCATTTCCCGGAGGAATTCTTCGGCGCCGGGCAGCGGGGTCATGTATTCGGGCCAATGCGTAATCACGTTCCGAAGCGCCGGATGCAGGCGCTCCGGAAGCCTTCCGCTCGCGTTTTCGCAGATTTGGGCTTCCGTCAGGCTGCCATCGTCGCCTTTGCCCCAATCCGGATGCAGGAACAGCGCGCGGACGATCTCGTCCCGGTCGGCTTCATTGTCCACCCATGGTGCGGTCATCAAATAAGGATCAAATACAAGGGTCACATTGCCAAGGTCGAGCAGCAGATTTTTGATCACGTTCCAAAGACCTCCTTTTTTGCCATTATAAACATTGCGCTTGCAAAAAGCAACAAAACCGGGTATCATGTCCGTAAACGATTCCGTTAAGCGAATGAAAAAGAACCAAGTCGCGCGTCATAGCCGTTTTCGGAACAAGCCGTTCCCAGGGAGGGTCAGCATGAAAGTATACACCATCCGGGACATCGCGAGCCGCGCGGGGGTGGGCATCTCCACCGTGTCGCGGGCGCTCAACAACCGTTCGGACGTGGGGGAGGAGACCCGTCAGAAGGTGTTGCGCATCGTGGAGGAACTGGGGTACGCGCCCAACGCCAACGCGAAGAATTTAAAGCAACGAGCCAGCGGTCTATCCGCGATCATTGTCCGCGGGCGGCGCAACAGCTTTTTGACCGGCATCGCCGAGCAGATGACCGACTACGGCTGGGAGACGGGGCATCAATACGTGATCGAGTTCATCGACGAGCGCGGGGAGGAACTGGACGCCGCGTTCCGTCTGGTGGCGGAAAAAAAGCTGGAGGGCATCTTCTTTCTGGGCAGCAACGTCGTGGGGCGCAGGGCGGATGTGCTGCAACTGGGCATTCCCTGCGTGTTTGTGACGGTGGACGCCTCGACGCTGGACGCATCGGGCATTTCCAGCGTCAGCGTAGACAACCGCGCCTGCGGCCGGATGGCGGTTGAGCGGCTGATCGAGAATGGCCACCGCAGGATCGCGGTAATCGGCGGCCGCGAAGGTTCGGGGGACGGCATCGGCCTTCGGTTCAAAGGCGCGACGGACGCGCTGGAAGCGCATGGCCTCGAGCTTGCGGAGGAACTGTATACGGCCAGCCCCTTCAGCATGGAGGGCGCGTACCGCGCAGCGCTGGAACTCCTGTCCAAAGGCCGCGACTTTACCGCATTGTTCGCGATGAGCGATGTCATGGCGATCGGCGCGATGCGCGCGCTGCATGAATCGGGTCTTCAGGTGCCGCGGGATGTCAGCGTGGTCGGGTTTGATGGGATCGAGCTTGCTTGCTTTACGCTGCCGCCGCTGGCGACCGTGGAGCAGCCGGCGGATGAAATCGCCCGCGCTGGCGTGGAACTGATGACGAGGCTTCTGGAAGACCCGGAAGACCGCGAGTACCGGATCGTCGCTGGCAGGATGATCGAAGGCGGCTCGGTGCGCGCGATCTGATTCATGACGGCTTGTCATCCGGAGCATCATCCTTTGGTTTACGCGGCCTGAACCAACGCGCCTGACGCGGCATACCATGACGCATGGGGGTGACGTCCATGCGCAGGCGCTTTTGCGGGAAGGGGTTTTCCTGCAACCGGATGCTGGCGGCGGCGATGATCGTGGTGGGTCTGTCAATTCTTCTTTTCTGCGTGCCCTACTGGTTCTGGGCGGCGATCTTCGGCATGGCGCTGACCATCCTGGGCATCATTCTCTGGAATGTATAATGGTTGGGATACATAACGGCCCGCCGATCATCGGCGGGTTTTGTCGTGCGACTGAACCGCTTCATACACATTTTTTTCATTGACATTTTTCTGTGACTTGGATAAAGTAATGGCAGATTCTGACAAGGCGGGTGACCGCGATGGAAAACGTGTGTAGGAGCATTCTGAACAGCCTGAATGAGGGCGTTTGTCTCGTCGACACCAACAAACTTGTCACCTTCTGGAACAAGAGCGCGGAACGCATCACCGGGCTAAGGGCGGACGACGTCGTCGGCAGGCACTGCACGGACGAGGCGTTCTACCATTATAAAAAAGACAGCGGCTCGCTGCGCGCCGCCGCGTTTCCCCTGCATAAGACCCTGCAGGACGGCAAGGGCAGGGAACTGAACGCTTGCCTGCGGCACCGGTGCGGGCAGCACGTGGCGGTCTCCGTACGGACGACGCCGATCCTCGACGGCGGCGATATCAGAGGCGCGATGGAGGTCTTCTCGGAAGCCGCCGACAGTCAGCCTTTCAAGGGGACCGGCTCGGCGGAGGACGCGTCGATGTATGACGCGCTCACCGGGCTTCCCAACCGGCGGTACATCGATTACTATCTGAAAAACCGCCTGAATGAACTGGACAACCTGGACATCTCGTTTTCGATGATCCTGGCGAGAATCCAAAACCTCGGCGACGTCCAAAAGGCGTTCGGTCTTGATGTCGGGGATAAAATCGTCAAACTGGTCGCGAAAGAGATCCGCGGCGCGTTTCGCAAAAACGATTTCGTCGGACGGTGGGGCGGGGAGGAGATTCTGGTGGCGATCATCGGCGTCTCCGAGGAGGATTTGGGGTTTATCCGTGAAAAAGTGCGCAGCCTCATCAAAAACCCATTGATTCGGATGCAGGGCGAGCCAATTTCTGTGGTTATGTCGATCTCGACTGTCGCCGCGTACAAAGGGGATACGATGTACGCGCTGCAGGAACGACTGACCGAGGTTGGCGATCTCGGCGCGCTGCCGGGCAGCCAGATCGCGGCAATGCAATAAACCATCAACAAAACCGCCCCCGGAAACGTCGTTTCCGGGGGCGGTTCCACGAGTTCGCGTTATGGCGCCGCGCAGGTGGCGCTCGCACCGATAAGAGAGAGGGCCTTGGCGTTGACCCGCTTGATCAGGTAAACCGCGGATCCGGTCGCGCCTTCGGAGATCGGGGCTCGAAGACGTCCGGATTTGACTCCCTGTGAAATTGAAAACGCTCTCGCCGGACAGCCTCAGGAAGAATTCGAGGCTGGGCGCGGCGGACATCGTTTCGGTCGTGCTGTTCACAAGAACCAAGTCCATGCAAAGTGTTGCCCTTCAGGACAATCCGCTTTACGGGATATGCAAAGCCCCCGAAAACGCGAGGTTTTCGGGGGCTGTCCTTGGAGGCGTGAGCCGGACTTGAACCGGCGAATAAAGGTTTTGCAGACCTTTGCCTTACCACTTGGCTATCACGCCGTGTTCCACACAACCAAAGCTGGGCGGGCATGCACCCGCCCACGAAGGTTTCTGGAGCGGTAGACGAGACTCGGACTCGCGACCTCCACCTTGGCAAGGTGGCGCTC
>CAZNPZ010000043.1:0-24901 GCA_964575255.1 uncultured Oscillospiraceae bacterium | reverse complement strand
ATGCCAGAATCAGGCTTCGGTCGCTTTATCCGGTCGTTCTGTAATGGATGGACTAGTAGGATGGTTAGGTTTCCTTTGATTTTCCTCATATGCAGAGGACATTTACGCGCTAATCCCGGCACTGGGTGTGCACACAGGCTTCCAAAGAGGGGGGGCATTATCATGAGGCGCTTGTGGGTGCTCGCGGCATTTTCGGTGTTCCTATTGGTCTGCTTCATCTGTCCAAGCGTACAGGCGGAGTCAGGATCTGGCATCAACTGGGTGCAATACCTGACGCCGCAGTCTCTCATCGACGTGGGCGACACTCACACCGTGGCCATCCAAAACAATGGTGTCGTCATTGCGGCGGGAAACAATGAGTTTGGACAATGCGAGGTAGGCGGCGTGACGTGGGAGGGCGTCATCGCGGTTTCGGCCGGCTATGAGTGCACGATGGGCTTGAAAAAAGATGGCACCGTTGTTTTTGCGGGTGACGCGTCCTACGGAAAAGGCAACGTCAACGACTGGACGGACATCGTCGCTATATCGGCCGGAGGCAACCACAGCGTCGGCCTTCGTGTGGACGGCACGGTGGTGGCAGTTGGCAGAAATGACTACGGCCAGTGCGACGTGGGCGACTGGAGAAATATTGTCGCCATTTCCGCCGGGGATGGTTATACGCTGGGTCTTCATAAGGACGGTTCGATGGTGGCCGCTGGCAGCGACGCATATCTAAGGGGTACCGGTCGGCTTGACTTTTCACAATGGTTTCCTATGCGCTGTGTCGCGGCGGGTTCGTTCTTCTCGGTCGGCGTGAAAGAGGATGGAACCGCCGTGATCGCAGGCCACAACAACCTAGGCGAGGGCTTTCTGGTCAGCGATTGGACGGACATAACCGCTGTGGCGAGCGGAAGCGGCTACGTGCTCGGCCTGAGGAAGAACGGCACCGTCGTGGACGCCGGAAGGAACTTCTTCTTTGCGGATGACATCACGGCCTGGTCGAACATCGTCGCCATCGCGGCAGACGGAAACGGCAATCACTCCGTGGGCCTGAAGGGGGACGGAACGGTGGTATCCGCCGGGAATAACGACTCGGGGCAGCGCGACCTCAATGATTTCTACGACCTGATGACCCAGCCACAGCTGCCCGACTGCGCGCAGGTTTCGGTACGGTCTTACGTGGGTAACCAGTCTGGCGCGCAGATCGATCAGGCCGCGACGCTCGCCGATCTGTATGGCACATGGACGGGGCAGTACATGTTCACCGACGCGATCAATCTGGATCAGGCAGGACTTTCAGCCGAGAGACTGGAGGAGATGAGACAGGCACTGGCGCAGCTGCGCGATATTGAGCTGGCCTTTGACGACAGCGGTCTGACGATCACGGCGGAGAACGTGCAGGGAGAGACGAGTGAACTGGGCACGCTGCCCAACCTGACCGTCGACGGAGCAAGCTTCACGGCCGTAATGAACAACGGATCCGGGCAGCTGGATGTGCGCGGCACGCTCACGAAAGATGTCATGCAGTGGAAGATCGACGGAGAGTACCGCATGACGGCGCCGGTTTCGGAAGAGGTGACGGTGACCTTCGTCGCCACCTTCGTCGTATTCAAGGAACTCTGAGACTGGTCACACATATTCACCCTTTGCATGACATCCCAAGGATCAAGAAGCGCTTGAGTTCCGAACTGTAGCCCCCTAAGCAGGCGAAGTCGCACACAATGACTTGTGCAACCTTTCCTCGTGGGAGAGGGAGCCTGTTTTCTATTAACGCGGGTGCCTCCTGTGGAAGAAGAATACACAGGAGGCGAATTTATGCCACGGAAAAGCAAGCACGCGATCCCAGATGAGAAGAAAGCCCTGCTATTATCGCGAGGTATGCGCGTTGGATGAGCACGCGGCAGATCTCGGATCAGGTTCAGGATATATGGAGCCTGTTGAATAATAGTCTAAAATCACAAGGGACAATGGAAGTCGGCAAGGATACCGTCTGAAAAGTGCCGAATCAAGGGGGTTCCACCCTCATTCATTGAATGGATACCGCGATAAGGCAGACCGGCGGTGTTCAGGATTTTCTGTAAGGGCAACTTCTTCTGATCGTCGAGGGCATCGTCGCCATCGCCAATACGTTCTTTATCGGCAACGGGATTCTTGGGCTGATCGCGGCGCTGAAATTCTTTGACGGAAAAGCGATCAAGGCAGGCGTTATCATTCTCGCGGGGATGCTCGCCGCGCTCCTCCTCTTCTCAAACCCGCTGGCGCTTCTCGCGCTGGCGGCGATTGCGGCGTACACGCTGTACCGGAACCGGCGTGCGGTGCGCGGGACGGCTTCCGCTTCACCTGCCGCCGCGGAGGCGAACCCGGCAGGGTCTCGCTGACGTAACGCGCTGAAAACCGGTCGCGCACGATTCAAAGGAATTTGAGTCGTGCGGTCGCATAGCAACCTGGTTTCTCAAAGGGAATCCAACCTTCTTACGCGCGAAAAGAACCGAAGTAATACCAATTTGAAACATTAGCGCATCGTCGCGTCGGCTGTGTTCGCGCATTGCCATGTCACCCTCCGCGTTAGCGTATCGCCGGATTTCACGCCGAAGGCGTATCCCGAAGGGTCGCCTCGCTCCGGTTCCTTGCGTTGCGTCGACCCCCCCTCGCCGCTTTGGTGCTTTAATACTTCGTATTGGGATGAAATCCCCATAATGCCTCCACGCAAAAGGCTGCGGTGCCGGGATACATCCCGACACCGCAGCCCTGTTTCGTATTGTTGTCTGAATCAGCCGACCGTGATGCCGTCGACGAACCAGGTGATGCCCAGGATGTCGCCGTTTGCGAGCGTCTGGCCCTCGGCAACCTTCTCGGCACCGGTGTTGTCCTTGATCGGGCCGGTGAACACATTGAAGGAGCCGTCCAGGATCTTCGCCTTGGCGGCGTCGATCGCTTCCTGAGTGCCCGCGGCACAGTTGGCGGTCAGCGGGGCCAGGTCGCAAATGCCTTCCTTGAGGCCCATCAGAGAGTTCTCAGGGGTCCAGGTGCCGTCGATGACCTTCTGCACCGCGTCGGTCATGTAGACGCCCCAGTTCCAGATGGGGGCGGTCAGGTAGGCCTTCGGGGCGACGTTGGTCACGTCCGCGTTGTAGCCCACCGCGAACAAGCCCTTCTCTTCGCAGGCGACCACGGGGCCGGTGGTGTCGCAATGCTGGGACAGGATGCCGCAACCGGCGGCGATCAGCGCGTCGGCGGCCTGGCGCTCAAGGGTCGGATCATACCAGGTGCCGGTTTCCTTGACGGTCATGGTGACGTCCGGGTTGACGCTCTTCGCGCCAAGGTAGTAGGCGTCCAGCGAGTACACGACTTCGGGGATCGTCGTGAACGCGGCGACATAGCCCAGGTGGTTGTTGCCGGTTTCCTTGGCCTTGAGGCCCGCGGCGATGCCGGAGAGGTAGCGGGCTTCCCAGATGCGGCCAAAGTAGTTGTTGAAGTTGGTGTCGTTGGACTTGTAGCCGGAGCAGTGGGAGAAGATGACGTTCGGGAACTCGGCGCTCATCTCATCCATGTAATCCATGAAGCCAAAGCTGGTGGCGAAGATCACCTGGCAGCCCTGGTCGACCAGTTCGCGGATGGCGGTTTCGCAGCTGGAGTCTTCGGCGATGTTCTTCTGAATCAGGATCTGATCGTCGCGGAGGCCCAGCGCCTTCTGCATCGCCAGTGTGCCCTGATGGTGTGCGTAGGTGTAGCCCAGGTCGATGACGTCGCCAACGTAAATGACGCCGACCTTCAGCTGGTCTTTCGGAACCGGATCAAAAGCAAACGCGGTGGACGTCATTCCAAGAATCATGATCATCGCCAGAGCCAGGATCAGAACCTTCCTCATGGGTCATCCTCCCTTTCAAATGGCGGTCGGTCTTACCAACTCGAAAAACGCGTTGTATTGGCGGTCTTTTTCGCTGCTAAGGTTGGTTTCGCTTTGGGAAACCAAGTCGCTACGCGACCGCATGATTCAAATGAATTTGAATCGTGCGCCGGGCTGCGCCGCTTTTCGCTCATCGTAGCGCTGCTACGCCTCGCTCCGGCTCCTTGCCCTGCATCGAAAAATCTTCACCACTTCTGACGCATTTTTCTTATCCGTTGATATAAAAGCGATCCCGCTCCTTCGACCGATCATAATTGAGATTGTACACGTTTTTCGCACAAAACGCAACGTGGTTTCCCTGTGTTTACGGCAATTTATCAGACCACAGCGCGCAGAAGCGAACAATTTTTGAAAGAAATCTTGCAAAGTACGGCCTGATCTGATTTGGCTCGCCATTTATCTCCTCGAGCATTGCTGGACTTATGAATATTGCGCTGGGAAATCCTGCAATGTGCTCATGGCGCAAGGGGAGCGCCGCCCGGCGGCGTCCGCCGCTCAAAGAGTTTCCAAAGGCTCTTCTGCTCTTTGCGGACAAGATAACCCAGGTGCTGGTAAAAGCCGTGCGCTGCGACCCGGTTCATGCCGGAGGAGAGCCTTACGCCCGCCGCGCCGCTTTCCATCGCCCACTCCTCGCACGCGGTCAGAAGCGCCCTGCCTGCCCCGCGCCCGTGATGCCCAGGGTCGACTGCCAGCGCGATCACGTATTTCAGCGGATCGTAGAACAGCGACGGGTAGTCGCAGGCGTGGATGTAGCCGATCGCAAGACCACGCTCGTCCTCCGCGACCAGTAAAAACTGTTTCGGGTCTCGGAGCGTTTCGATCATCCGCCGTGCGGCGTCCACCGCCGTCACGTCGTAGCCCAGCGCGATGCGGGTGATCTCCGCGATCCGAGGCGCGTCCTCCGAGCGCGCGCCCCGGAGCCTCATTTGAGCGCCTCTGGGTTGAGGCACAGGAGGTCTTCGGCCACGAAAAGGCCATCCTTTCGGATCAGTTCCCCGTCAAAGTAGATTTCGCCGCCGCCGTAGGCGGGGGTCTGGATGCACACGAGATCCCAGTGGATGGCGGACTGGTTGCCGTTGTCGCACTCCTCGTAGCAACTGCCCGGCGTGAAGTGGAAGGAACCGGCAATCTTTTCGTCAAACAGGATGTCCTTCATCGGGAAGGTGACGTAAGGGTTGACGCCCAGCGCGAATTCGCCCACGTAGCGCGCGCCCTCGTCGGTGTCGAAGATTTTGTTGATGCGCGCCGTGTCGTTCGCGGTCGCTTCGATGATTCTACCGTCCTTGAAGGTGAGACGGATGTTCTCGTACGTGAACCCGTCGTGGGGAGAGGGCGCGTTGTAGGATACCGTGCCGTTGACGCTCGTTTTGACCGGCGCGGTGTACACCTCGCCGTCCGGGATGTTCATCTCGCCCGCGCACTTGATCGGCGGCAATCCCTTGATGGAGAAACTGAGGTCGGTGCCGGGGCCAACGATGCGCACCCTGTCGGTCTTTCGCATCCGGCTGACCAGCGCGTCCATCGCGCGATCCATCTTCTCGTAGTCGAGGCAGCACACGTCGAAGTAGTAGTCCTCGAATGCCTCGGTGGACATGCCCGCATTTTGTGCCATCGACGGCGACGGGTAGCGCAGCACGACCCACTTGGTCTTGGGAACGCGAATTTCCCCATGCACCGGATGCCAGACCAGCTTTGAGAACATCTTGGTCTTGTCGCCGGGTACGTCGCTCATCTCAAACGCGTTGACGCCGGAGCGGAGGCCGACGTAAGCCTGCATCTGCCCCATCAGCTGGCACTCATGATCTGCCCAGATTTTGGATTGCTCTTCGGTCAGTCCCTTGACCAAAGCCCGGTTGACCGCCGCATCCTTGATCCAGACGAACGGTACACCGCCCGCCGCCTGCGCTTCTTCCACCAACGCCGTCACGAGGGGCAGTTCCAGCCCGGTATTTTCAATCAGTACCCTTTCGCCCGGCTGCAGCCTGACCGATTTCTTGATCAGGTTTCGGGCCAGCGTCGTGATTCGCGGATCTCGCATGTCGATTTCTCCTTCTTATGCCGTTTGATTCTATTATACCCGCGCGGGCGGTGTTGTCAAAGAAAATGCGCACCTGCGCTTGATTGCGAAGCCCGCCGGTTTGTGCTATCATAGGCTACTACAAGGATCTTGAACGGAGGCCTCCGGATGGTGGAACTCAGGGTTTCGGACGATTTCGCGCTGTACGACGTGACGCCGGTGGAAAACCTGTTCATACTGGAATACCTGCCCCACGCCACCGGCGATCAGGCGCGGGTGTACCTCTATGCGCTGATGCAGTGCCGGCAGAAAGCCGACCTGACCGTGGAAGGCCTCGCGCGCGCGCTTCGGCTGAAGCCAGAGAAGACGCTGGAGGCGCTCAAGTACTGGGAATCGCGCGGGCTGGTCAAGGGCGTTTCGGACAAGCCGCCGTCGTTTGAATTTCTGAACGTGCGCAGCGCGATGCTCGCGGGCGGCGAACAGGACCCCGCCTACCGCTACCGGGACTTCAACCGCGCGCTGACCGAACTTCCGCTGGCCGACCCGATCCGCCCGGCACAGTTCGCGCAGGCGATGGAGTGGATCGAGGAACTGAACATCCCCGCAGACGTCGTGCTTCTGATGGCGCGGCGCGTCGCGGAACAACTGAAAGAGGCGAACGGCGGGAAACCCCGCACCGCGCCATATCTGTTCAAGGTGCTGGGGAAGACCGCCGCCGACTGGGCCTCGCGGGACGTCCGCACGCTGGAGAAGGCGGAGGCGGAGCTTTCAAAGGCGTTGCCGGAGAATTTACTCGCTGGCGCAGTCGTCGAATACTTCGGGCTGCGCCGCGCGCCGACCGGCGCGGAACTGGAACTTACACGCAAGTGGCTTACCCAGTGGGGTCTTACGAAGGCGGACGTCGAGCGGGCACTGAAAGAAACAGCGGCCAGCGCCAACCCCAGCTTCATGTATCTTGACGGCATCCTGCGCCGCTTCCGTTCGCTGGCCGGACGGGTCGCGGACGGGATCGACGAGGAGCAAAAGTTGGCCGAAGGGCTGCGTGATGCGCTCAAAGAACTGGGGATACAAACGAAGACGCTGCCCGACTCCCAGATGGAGGCGTACCGGGGCTGGATTTCCGAGGGCTTCGAGCCGGAGGCGATCACCCGCGCGGCGGTTCGCGCCGCTCGGCGCAACCGGCACGGCTTCGACGCGCTGGAGGAGGAGATCGTCCGCTTCCGCTCGCTGAATCTCAAAACAAAGGAAGCCGCCGACCGCTACAACGAGGTGCGCGAGGCGCTCAAACAAAAGACCGGGCAGATGCTGGAGGCCGCCGGGAAGGACCGGAAGCCTTCTGAATCTGACATGCGGCAGATGGCGCAATGGCTGGAAACGCAGCCGCTGGAGGTCATTTTGTTCGCGGCATCTCGCGCGCGCGAGATGCAGATGCCGCTGAAAGCCATCGAAAAGAACCTGAAGATTTGGACGGAGAAGGGCATCCGTACCGCGGACGGCGCACAAAAGGAACTGGAGAGCCGGAAGGCCGCGCAGACAGCGGCGCCCGGCGCGGCTCCGGCGGCCCGCACGCCCCGCGCCGCGAACTACAGCCAGAGGGAATACGACAGTCAGTTCTTGAATGGCCTTATGAACGATCCGGGTGAAGGCGGGGAGAAACCATGACGCGGGGGGAACTGGACGCTCAGTTGGAAGCCGAATACCAAAAGGCGCGCGCCGACGCGCAGCGCGCGCGGCGGGATCGGGAAGCGGACGCCGAGCGGCTGGACCCCGAAATCGGGCGGCTGCGCGGGGCGATGTACGCCGCGTTTGCGCTGTCCGCGCGCGCGGCCATGCGTGGGCCGGAGGAAGCGAAGAATAGCGCCGCCCAGCTTCGCGAGGAAATTCTCGCGATGCGGCGCGAGATCAAAACCCGCCTCGCGGCGCTTGGGCTGCCCGAAGACCATCTGGACATCCGCTACGCCTGCCCCGACTGCGGCGACACAGGCTGGCTGGACGAATACCATCGGCTGTCCTGCGCCTGCCGTCTGAAGCGGGAGGCGGAGCTATTGATGGAGCACGCGGGCGTCCGGCGCGAATGGCGAGGCTTTGAGGCGTTTGACGAGCGCGTCTATCCGACCGAGGAACAGAGAAAACAGGGCGCCGCCGCGCGCGCGCTGTGCGAGGCCTACGCCGACCGCTTCCCGAAGACCGAGAAACCCAACCTATTGCTGGTGGGGGAGAGCGGCCTCGGCAAGACGTTCCTGCTTGAAGCCATCGCGGAGCGCGTCAGCGCGCGGCGGCTTCCGGCGCTGTCCGTCAGCGCGTTCCGGATGCTTGAGGCAATGCGCGCCTACCACTTCGGGTCAAACGGCGAGGACGCGGCGTTCCGGCGCATGGTGGACTGCGACCTTCTTCTGATTGACGACCTCGGCACCGAGCCGATGCTGAACAACATCACCGTGGAATACCTGTTTACGCTGCTCAGCGAGCGCGGCGCGGCGCGGCGGCACACGGTGATCGCGACCAACCTGATGCCAGCCGACCTCATGAGCCGCTACGGCGAGCGGGTGATGTCGAGGCTCCTCGACAAGAACCTTTGCGCCGCGATCCGGCTGACCGGCGCGGATTTGCGACTGTCAGGAGGCAACCGATGAGCGCGCGCGAGGAGATTCTTCAGTATCTAGAAAGAATCGGCGTTGCCTATGACCTCGTGGAACACCCGCCGGTGCATACGATCGAGGACTGCGCGTGGGCGGAGGCGAAGCTGAACTGCGTGGTGGCGAAGAACCTGTTCCTGACGCCCCGGAACCAGTCCAGCTACACGCTGTGCCTGACGAGGCCGAACGCGCTGTTTCGGACGGCGGATTTCTCGAAACAGATCAATTCCTCGCGCCTGAGTTTTGGCGGGGAAGAGGCGCTGCTTCAGAAACTGCGCACGACCCCCGGCGCGGTGAGCCCGCTCGGCCTCATCTTCCCTTCGGCTTCGGACGTGCCGCTGTACCTGGATGAAGAATTGGAAAGCTATCCGCGCCTCGGCTTCCACCCCAACGACAGCACTGCCACCCTCGCGATGGCGACAGGGGACTTCCTGCGCGTCTTCTTAAAATCCCTCGGCCGCGAGCCGTGGTTCGCGCGTTTTCCGGATGTTCCATCCGTTTCATAACCTGCCGTAACGCTTCCAATGATTGATTAATTTCCGTAAGGGTGCTATACTCTTACGGACTGTTTGATTGGGGAGACGATTTGATGGTTCGCACGAGATTCGCGCCCAGCCCCACGGGCTATCTGCACCTGGGCGGTCTGCGCACGGCGCTTTATACCTACCTGTACGCGCGCCGCATGGGCGGCACGTTCATCCTGCGCATCGAGGACACCGACCAGGAGCGCGAAGTGCCTGGCGCCGTGGAGAAAATCTACAGCTCGCTTCGTATGGCGGGCCTTGAATATGACGAAGGCCCGGACGTCGGTGGCGATTTTGGCCCCTATATCCAGACCCAACGGCGGGACATCTACCCGAAGTACGCCAGGGAACTGGTCGAGCGCGGCGGCGCGTACTACTGCTTCTGCACCAAGGAACATCTGGACGAGGCGCGCGCCCAGGCCGAGGCGAAGGGCGAGACCTACAAGTACGACAAGCATTGCCTGCATCTTCCGAAAGAGGAGGTTGCGGCGCGGCTCGCCGCCGGGGAGCCTTACGTGATCCGGCAGAACGTGCCGCTGACCGGCGAGGCCGGGTTTGACGACGCGCTGTACGGCCATGTTTCCGTCGGCTGCGACACGCTGGACGACAACGTCCTCATCAAGGCGGACGGGCTGCCCACCTACAACTTCGCAAACGTCGTGGATGACCACCTGATGGGCATCACGCACGTGATGCGCGGCACGGAGTACCTGTCCAGCGCGCCCAAGTATAACCTTTTGTACGCGGGCTTTGGCTGGACGCCGCCGATCTACGTGCATCTGCCGGTCGTGATGCGGGACGCGACGAGGAAGCTCTCCAAGCGCTACGGCGACCCGTCGTTTGAGGATCTGCTGGATCAGGGATACCTGAAGGAAGCGATCATCAACTTCATCGCGCTGCTCGGTTGGAGCCCCCGGAGCGAGCAGGAGTTCTTCACGCTGGACGAGCTGAAGGAGCGGTTCGACCTGGAGGGGCTGAACAAGTCTCCGTCCATCTTTGACACCAACAAGCTGCGCTGGTTCAACGCAGAGTATATGCGTAAAACTACCCCGGAGGAGTTCGAGGCGCTGGCGAAGCCGTGGCTTTCCAAGGCGCTCGACCCGGATAAGTTCGACTTCCACAGGCTGTCGGAACTACTGCATGGGCGGACGGAAGTATTGTCCGACCTCCCCGGCATGGTCGCGTTCCTCGCGGCAATGCCGGAACTCAGCCCGGAACTCTACGTTCACAAGAAGATGAAGAGCGACGCCGCCGTCGCGCTGACCGCGCTTAAGGCCATGCTGCCGGTGATCGAGGGCGTTTCCGAGTGGACGGAGCAGGCGCTGCACGATTCTCTGATGGCGGCGATTGCAGGCAGCGGCATGAAGAACGGGCAGGTATTATGGCCACTGCGCGTCGCGATCTCCGGACAGGCTTCGACCCCCGGCGGCGCGATCGAGATCGCGTACCTGCTGGGACGGTCGGAGACGCTTGACCGGCTTCGGCGCGCCATCACGCAGTTGGAGGGTGCATGATCTTTCCGGACTACGCGCACAGTGTTCTGAACGTGGCATGCTCGGTTCTGAAGCTGTTCGGCGCGGAACCGACGCACGGAACGCTCCCGGTGATCACGGAGGTTTCCCGGAAGTCCCACGTCGCGCTCGTGATTCTGGACGGCATGGGCGAGGACGCGCTGACGCTACTTCCGGAGGATGCGTTCCTGCGCCGAAAGCGCGTCGCGACGCTGACCAGTGTGTGCCCGTCCACCACCACCGCCGCCACGGGCTGCTTCTACTCGGCACTGTCCCCGGCGGAGCACGGCTGGCTGGGCTGGAGCTGCTACTTCAAGGAATACGCGCGGCTGGTGGATCTGTTCCTCGACCGGGACAGCTACACGCTGGAGAAACTGACCTCCTCGCCAGCGAATGCCTTGATGCCCTACGGCAGCGTGTTTACCCGCATGAAGAACGCGGGCGTTGCGGCGCGCAGCCGCGCGGTGTTCCCGTTTGAGCCGGGCTTTTCGGGCATGGACGACCTTGTGATCGCCCGCACGCTGGACGAGGCGGCGCTCGCCGTCCGCGGCCTCGACGGCCGGGACGCGTTTACGCTCCTTTACCGGACGGATCCGGATGAGACGATGCACGAAAAGGGCGCGCGGAGCGACCACGCCGCGCGCGTCATGCGGCAGCTGAACGATTGGGCGGAGGCGCTGTCGTCAAAGCTGAAAGATACCACGCTGATCATCACCGCCGACCACGGCCTGATCGACGTGACCGAGGCGGTGCCGCTTCACGGGAGGCCTGACCTGATGCGATTTCTTACGATGCCGCCGTCGATCGAGTCGCGGGCGGCGTCGCTTTTCGTCAAGCGCGGCCTTGAAGCGGAATTCGAGGCGGCGTTCCACGCGGCGCTGGGCGGAGATTTCCTCTTGATGACCCGCGAGGAGGCGCTCGCGCGCGGGCTGTTCGGCCCTGGCGCGCTGCACCCGAAGGCGGATGACTTCATCGGGGACTATCTGGCGCTGGCGACCGGTACGAAGGCGCTCTACTACCAGCCGCGCGGCGCGAAGCCCCACGGCGAAATGATCGGCCACCACGCGGGGCTGACCGAGCAGGAGATGCTGGTGCCGCTGATCCTGGCTTGAAGGGGGTGCGGGGATGCGCGAGAAAGACCGACTCAAGTTCTTTGAACTGATGCTTAAGCTGGGAAGGCGCGGGTATCTCAACTTTGTGCCCGATCGGGCGTACCTGACGCTGCAATACTATCTGAAGCTGGGGCGCGGGATCAACCTGAAACGCCCGGAGCTGTACAACGAAAAGCTGCAATGGATCAAACTGTACGATCGGAATCCCTTGTACACCCGGCTCGCCGACAAGCTGGCGGTGCGGGAATACGTGAAGGAAAAGGGCTGCGGGGAGTACCTGATCCCGATACTCGCGGTCTATGACAAGCCGGAAGAAATCGACTGGGACAGTCTGCCCGACCGCTTCGTGGTCAAGTGCACCCACGGCTCGTCGTCCAACATCATCGTCGTAGGCAAATCGAAGCTCGACCGCGCGGACGCGATCAGGAAGCTGAACGGCTGGATGAGGCGCAACTGGTACTGGCTCAGCCGAGAGTGGCCGTACAAAAACATCAAACCCCGCATCCTGATCGAACAGTTCATCGGCGGCGCGGAAGGCAAGGTGCCCTACGACTACAAGTTCCTGTGCTTTGACGGCGAACCCGCCTACGTGATCGTGGACGCCGACCGCTACGACGGCCATACTCGCTCGTTTTACAGCCCTGACTGGGTGCGGCAGGACATGTTCAACCGCCACCCGGCCATCCCGCGGGAGATCCCAAAGCCGGAAAAACTGACCGAAATGCTGGACATCGCGCGCAAACTCTCCGCGGGCATCCCGCACGTTCGGGTGGATCTGTATGAAACGGACGGGCGCGTGTACTTTGGCGAGACCACCTTCTTCCACGGCTATGGCATGGAGGTGTTCCGCCCCCGCGAGTTCGAAAAGCACCTTGGCGACCTGATCCCGCTGCCACCCAAAGCCGAATAAAAGCCATATGACCCCAAAGGAGTAAAAATGGAATTCTACGTTCAGATGCACCTGCACACCTCGGAGACCAGCCGCTGCGGGGAGGACTCCGCGAAGGACATGATCCGCGCCTGCAAGCGCGCAGGCTACGGCCTCGTCGTCGTCACCGACCACTTCATGAACGCCAACATCCGCACGACCCCCGGGATGAAATGGCCGGAGAAGGTGCAATGCCTGCTCGCGGGTTACCGGGCCGCGAAGTCGGAAGGCGAGAGAATCGGTCTTCCCGTGCTGTTTGGATGGGAGACCTACACCTTCGGCCCGGAGTACCTGACCTACGGCCTTGACGAGGAGTTTCTTCTGGACAACCCGGACATCGACCGTCTTCCCTCCAGCGAGTACCTTTCGAGAATCAGGGCGGCGGGCGGGTTCGTCTCCCACGCGCATCCATACCGGGAGGCGTACTACATCCCCCACTTTGAACCGGCGACGGTGAACGTGGACGCCATTGAGGTTTTCAACGCCGGGAACGAAGACCCCGCGTGGAACAAAAAGGCGCTCGCGCTCGCCCGCCGAACTGGGCTGATCGAACTGGCCGGTTCCGACGCGCACGATGTCAGCCGTGTCGGCTTCGGCGCGGTGGTGTTGGATCGCCCGGCGCGCACGATGGAGGAACTGTTGTCGGCGCTCAGGGCGCGAAAAAGCCGGGTCGCCCCGCGCATGCCGGTCCCTGTTTGACCTTTTCACTTTCGCTGTGGTATAATAACCTGATCGCGTTTCATGCGACCCGGAGGATATTGACATGATGGATTTTATTAAAAATTTCCTGAAAGGCTCCAACGAAAAGGAAGTCCGGCGGATCAAGCCGCTGGTGGACAAGATTGAGGCGCTGGAGCCGACCTTTAAGGCGATGACCGACGAGGCGCTGCGCGGGCAGACCGCGCGCTTCCGCGAGCGGCTTAACGCCGGGGAGACGCTGGACGACCTTCTGCCCGAAGCCTACGCCGCCGTGCGCGAGGCCGCGGTGCGTACGCTGGGTCAGCGCCCGTTCAGGGTTCAGCTGGTCGGCGCGATCGTTTTGCATCAGGGCCGCATCGCGGAGATGCGTACTGGCGAGGGCAAGACGCTGACGGCAGCGCTCCCGGCCTATCTGAACGCGCTGACCGGTAACGGCGTACACATCGTCACCGTCAACGACTACCTGGCCCGCTTTCACTCCGAATGGATGGGCAAGGTGTACCGCTTTCTGGGGCTTACCGTCGGGCTGATTGAGCACGACATGACTTCCGAAGCCCGGAAAATCGCCTACGGCGCGGACATCACCTACGCCACCAACAACGAACTGGGCTTTGATTACCTGCGCGACAACATGGCCACCTACAAAGAGCGCATGGTGCAGCGAGGGCTGAACTTCGCGATCGTCGACGAAGTCGACTCGATTTTGATCGACGAGGCGAGGACGCCGCTGATCATCTCCGGTCAGGGCGACAAGTCCACCGAGCTCTACGCCCGCGCCGACCGGTTCGTGCAGCGGCTGAAGAACGAAGAGGACTACACGCGGGACGAGAAGCTGAAGACGGTTGTTCTGACCGAAGAAGGCGTCCGCAAGGCGGAGCAGTCGTTCGGCGTCGAAAACCTGACCGATACCGCCAACACCGAGCTGCACCACCACATCCTGCAGGCGCTCAAGGCCAACACCATGATGAAGCGCGACGTGGACTATGTGGTGAAGGACGGCCAGGTGGTCATCGTCGACGAGTTCACCGGGCGCCTGATGACCGGGCGGCGCTACTCCGAAGGCCTGCATCAGGCCATCGAGGCCAAGGAGCACGTGAAGGTGGAGCGGGAGAGCAAGACCCTCGCCACCATCACGTTTCAGAACTTCTTCCGCATGTATAAAAAGCTGTCCGGCATGACCGGTACGGCCAAGACCGAAGAGGACGAGTTCCTGGGCATCTACAAGCTGGACGTCGTCACCATCCCGACCAACAAGCCCATGATTCGCAAGGACTTGAACGACTCGGTCTATACCACCGAGAAGGGCAAGTTCCTCGCGGTAGCCGACGAGGTGGAAAAACGGCATAAGACGGGGCAGCCGGTGCTGGTCGGCACCGTGTCGGTGGAAAAGAGCGAGCACGTCGCGCGGCTCCTGGACAACCGCGGCATCCCCCACGTTGTCCTGAACGCCAAGTTCCACGAGAAGGAAGCCGAGATCGTCGCGCAGGCGGGCAAGCGCGGCGCGGTGACCATCGCCACCAATATGGCGGGCCGCGGCACCGACATCCTGCTGGGCGGCAACCCCGAATTCATGGCGCGCCACCGGATGAAGCAGCTTGGATATGAAGAGACGTTGATTGAGGAAGCAATCGGCCACGCCGAGGACGTGCCGGACGAGGTCAAGGAAGCGCGAAAGCTGTTCCAGGAACTGTACGCGCAGTACCGTGTTGAGACCGACAGGGAGCACGAAGAGGTCATCGCGCTGGGCGGCCTTCATATCCTGGGCACCGAGCGGCACGAATCCCGCCGGATCGACAACCAGTTGCGCGGCCGTTCCGGACGCCAGGGCGACCCCGGCTCCAGCCAGTTCTTCATCTCGCTGGAGGACGACCTGATGCGGCTGTTCGGCTCCGACCGCATCCAGCCGCTGATTGAGCGCCTGAAGATCGAAGAGAATCAGGCGATCGAATACTCGATCCTGTCCAAGCAGATCGAGGGCGCGCAGAAGAAGGTCGAGGCCCGGAACTTTGACATCCGAAAGAACGTGCTGCAGTACGACGACGTGATGAACCAGCAGCGCGAACTCATCTACCGCCAGCGCCGCGAAGTGCTGGAGGGGGACAACATCAAGAGCCGCATCGACGACATGCGGGAGACTTTGATCGAGGACGCGGTCAAGCGCCTCGTCGTCAATGAAGTGGACGATACCACCTGGGATGTACCCGGCGTCGCGGAATATCTGGAACGCCTCTGCCTGAAAGCCGGCGACGCGAAGGCCGCGTTTGATTCGCTGGAACGTTACGACCGTGAGAGCTACAAGCAGGCGCTGCTTGAACGCTCCGTTGCGTTCTACGAAGAGCGCGAGAAAATGATCGCCGAAGCCGGGATCGACATGCGCGAGTTTGAGCGCGTGGCGCTCCTGGGCGCGGTGGATCGGCGCTGGATGGACCACATCGACGCGATGGATCAGCTGCGAGACGGCATCGGTCTTCGCGCCTACGGACACAAGGACCCGATCGTCGAGTACAAGATCGAAGGGTTCGAGATGTTCGAGGAAATGATCCGCATGATCCAGGAGGACACGCTGCGGCGGCTGTATATGGCCGTGCTGGTGCGCCCCCCGGAGCGCAAGGAAGTCGCCACCCCGGTCGCCGCCACCCACGGCGCAGACGCGGGCGCTTCCCAGAAGAAGCCGGTCAAGGCGGGCGACAAGGTGGGCCGCAACGCGCCCTGCCCGTGCGGGAGCGGGAAGAAGTACAAGGAATGCTGCGGTAAAGGGCAGTAGAAACCCGCTTTGCGGCTTTCTACTGCGGGCAATCGAACGCCGCTTAAGCGGCGTTCGATTCCGGGGGACGGCGCAGACCCTGCGAGCTGAAGCTCGCGGTCGGGTCTGCGCGCGAAGCGGTGGCAGCCTGCGACCGCGCATGTCGCTCTCCGGCAGCTTTTATCCGCCGGAAAGATGAGATCCTTCCGGCGAAATCGGGGGCTGAGGCCCCCGATGCCCCCTGAGGAGGGTAAGGGTACGGTTGGTAGAAAACGCGGAAACGGCGAAAAGAAGCCGCCTTTCAGAGATTTATAAGGACGTGATTTGATGATTGAAACCGAGGGCTTTACACAGGATCTGAACGCCATCCGGAAGATGATCGCAGAGGCAGGTGACTCACTTTGACGTGGCTCACCTTCACGAGCAATTAGCCGAATATCAAGAGGACATGGGGTCGCCCGGATTCTGGGATGATCTGGAACGGGCGCAGAAGGTCACGCAGAAGGCGAGATCGACCGAAGCCCGGATTGAGCATTTCAAGAAACTGGCCAGTCGCGCGGACGACCTGGAGGTTCTGATCGGCCTCGCGGACGAGGAGGACGATGCCTCGCTGGTGCCAGAGATCGCGTCCGAGATCGAGGCAATGAAGAAGGATCTGGAGGCGCTCCGGCTGACCACGCTGCTCAACGGCGAGTACGACCAGAACGACTGCATCCTGTCGCTGCACGCGGGCGCGGGCGGCACCGAGGCGCAGGACTGGACCGAGATGCTCTACCGTATGTATACCCGGTTCGCCGAGCGCATGGGGCTTCAGGTCAAAGAGCTGGACTTTCTGGAGGGCGACGAAGCCGGCATCAAGTCGGTCACCTTTGAAGTCAGCGGCGAGTACGCTTACGGCTATATGAAGAGCGAGCGCGGCGTGCACCGGCTGGTGCGCATCTCGCCATTTGACGCCGCCGCGCGGCGGCATACGTCGTTCGCGTCGCTCGACGTGGCGCCGGTCATCGCGGACAGCGGCGCGATTGAGATCAAAACCGACGACATCCGCATCGACACCTACCGTTCCTCCGGCAAGGGCGGGCAGCACGTCAACCGGACGGACTCCGCCGTGCGCATCACCCACCTGCCCACCAACATCGTCGTGCAGTGCCAGAACGAGCGGTCACAGCTTCAGAACAAGGAAACCTGCTTCATGATGCTGCGCGCGCGCCTCGCCGAGGTCAAAGAACGCGAGCGGCAGGAGCAGATGGGCGACATCAAGGGCGAACTCAAGAAGATTGAGTGGGGCAGCCAGATTCGTTCCTATGTGTTCCAGCCCTACACGCTGGTCAAGGATCACCGCACCGGCTATGAGATGGGCGACATCGACGCCGTCATGAACGGGGATCTGGAAGGATTTGTGACCGCGTACCTGCAGAAACTGTAAGTTATATACTGCACACCGGTCTGTTTTCGACAAAACGGCGCGAAAACAGACCGGAGTCTTGTCAAAACGGGGATGATTCCGGTGGAAAAGGCCACATGGCGGATGAGAAATGTGTTGTCGGCGGTCGGCATGCTGCTGATCGTTCCGGCGCTGTTGTTGTTCGCGTTTGACCGGGGCGCGCTCGACCGGCGGGTGCATCAGGGGCTCTACGACGCGTTGGGCTCCGCAAAGGCGGCGGGCGTCGACGAGAATACATTGTCGGACATCGGCGACATGCTGGTGGATTACCTGAACGGTTCGCGGGACAACCTTCAGATGACCGCAAGCGTGAACGGAACGGTTCACAGCGTATTCAACGAGCGAGAGATTTCGCACATGGTCGACGTCAGGGCGCTGTTTGACCTTTCGCGCAGGCTGACCGCGGTCTTCCTGGCGCTGGGTCTTCTGCTGCTCGCTGCGGGTCTTCCTGGCGCCGGTTGGGTCGGACGCCTTAAGCGCGCCGCGCTGACCGGGCAGATCTTCTGGCTGTCGCTTCTGCTTTGCATCAGCGTCTGGGCAGCGGTCGACTTCGACGGATTGTTCCGCCTGTTTCACCGCGCGCTGTTCACCAACGACCTGTGGCTGCTCGATCCAAAGACCGACCTGATGATCCGGATGCTTCCCGAAACGTTTTTCGAGGCGGTGGCGGTGCGCGCGGCGGCCAGCATGCTGATCGTCCAGGTGTTGTTCGCCGCCTTGTGGGGTCTGACGATCACGCTTTCGAACCGCTCGCGCCGGAAGGAGAAACCATGAGTTATGCCGAAACCGCGCGTCGGAAGGCGGAGGCGCTTCAAAAAAAGGGCCGTTCGATGATCCTGGCGATCGAGTCTTCCTGCGACGAGACCGCCGCGGCGGTGGTCGCCGATGGGCGGCGCGTGCTGTCCGGCGCGATCGCGTCGCAGATCGCGTCCCACGCGCTGTACGGCGGCGTGGTGCCGGAGATCGCGTCGCGCATGCACGTTCAGGCGCTCGACCCGCTTGTTCGGGAGGCGCTCGCCCGCGCAGGTGTATCTATTGAAGAGATCGATGCGGTGGCGGTCACCTATGGGCCGGGTCTCGTCGGCGCGCTTTTGACCGGCGTCTCCTGGGCGAAGGCATTCGCGTATGCACGGAACCTGCCGCTGATCCCGGTCAACCACATCGAAGGGCACGTCAGCGCCAACTATCTTGCGCATCCTGACCTTGAGCCGCCGTTTGTCTGCCTGGTGGCGTCCGGCGGGCACAGCCACATCGTGTCGGTGGAACGGTACGGGGTATACCGGCTTTTGGGCCGGACGACGGACGACGCGGCGGGCGAGGCGTTCGACAAGGTCGCGCGGGTGCTTGACATCCCATATCCGGGCGGACCGCTGCTGGATAAACTCGCCGAGACCGGGGACGACTGCGCGTACCGCTTCCCGAAAGTGCAAACCCAAAACCCCTATGATTTTTCGTTCAGCGGCCTGAAGACCCATGTGATCAACCAGGCGCACACGCTTCGGCAGCAGGGGAAGGAGATCGATCAGGCGGGGTTTGCGGCGTCCTTCCGCCGGGCGGTGGTTGCGATGCTGGCGGAAAAAGCGGTGAAGGCCGCGGTCGATACCGGTTCAAAGCGGCTGGCGGCGGCGGGCGGCGTGGCGGCGAATATGCTTCTGCGAAGAGAACTCGTCCGACTGGGCGAGGCGGCGGGCCTTCAGGTCTATCTGCCGCCGGGCCGCCTTTGCACCGACAACGCGGAGATGATCGGAAGCGCGGCGTTTTACCACCTGATGGCGCTGGACGTGGCACGGCTTTCGCTCAACGCCGATCCGTCCGCGCGGCTGGACGGTCTGGGCGAGTAATGTTGACCCCGGCGCAGACCTGTGTCCGGTGGATATTTCGCAGATTTCGATTTGAGCAGGCGGTTGCCTGAATTGGCGCAAGAGCCGCCGCGGAGCCCCATTTTTTGGAGCCGGAAGCCGCAAAACCCGCAGACCCCGGTATGAACCGGGCATGTCCGCGCGAGGTGTTGGGGAACCGACCATCCGAACGGGGAAAGCCACGAAAACAGACGCGACTCCTGTGGATAATGCGCCGAAGTCCACTTGAATAATCCACAGCCGCTGCGCTGTATCCGCCAAAAACCAGCGTTTTTCAGCCCTTTTCTGTGGATAAGCCTGTGGATATTGTGGATACTTGCGGAAAAACCGCGAAAGCGCGCTGTATAATGCATGCATGGCCGGTATGCTCAAAATGCGCTGGCATGCGGCTGAAAAAGCCGTTGTACGCGCATCCTTTAACTGGTATAATGGCTTCATACAAGGAAAGCGGGGAGTGCCATGAATACAAAGACATTGAACCTGCTGGGTTTTGACTTCGGCGCGTCCAGCGGCCGGGCGATGCTGGGGCGTTTCGACGGCGAGCGAATCCATCTGACCGAGCTGCACCGGTTTTCCAACGATCCGGTTACGCTGAACGGCCGCATGGTCTGGGACGTGCAACGATTTTTCTTTGAGATGAAACAGGCGCTGACCAAGGCGGCGAAAGAGGGCATCCGGCTCGATTCGATCGGCATCGACACCTGGGGTGTCGACTTTGGCCTCATCGGGCGGGACGGCGCGCTCACCGGCATCCCATTGCATTACCGTGACAAACACACGGACGGCATCATGGAAAAGAGCTTCAAGATCGTGCCGAAGGAGCAGATCTTCAACCGTACCGGCCTCGCGTTCATCCAGTTCAACACGCTCTATCAGCTCTACGCGATGAAGCTCGCGGACAGTGTGGCGTATTCCGTCGCGGACAAGCTGCTCATGATGCCCGACCTTCTGTCCTACTTCCTGACCGGGGAGATGGCCACGGAGTACACGATCGCCTCCACCTCGCAGTTGATCGACCCGCGCACCCGCGACTGGGCGTGGGATCTGGTGGACGCATTCGGGATTCCGAGGACGCTTTTCACGAAGCTTCAACAGCCGGGCGCGGTGCGCGGCACGCTGCTGCCCCAGATCGCGCAGGAGACTGGCGTCGGGGAAGTGCCCGTCATCGCGGTCGGCGGGCACGATACGGCGTCCGCGGTGGCGGCGGTTCCGGCGGAAGGCGAGCGCTTCGCCTACATCTCCAGCGGAACCTGGTCGCTCTTGGGCACGGAACTCACGACGCCGATGTGCGAACCTGCGGTCATGGAAGCCAACTACACCAACGAGGGCGGCGTGAACGGCACCACGCGGCTGCTCAAGAACATCATGGGTCTGTGGATCCTGCAGGAGTGCAAACGGGAATGGGATCGCCGCGAGGACGCGGTGGACTTTGACACGCTGGACCGGATGGCGTCGGAGGCGCAGCCCTTCCTTTCGTTCCTGGATGTGGACGACCCCTGCTTCCTGCACGCGGGCGAGATGCCCGCGCGCGTCCAGGCGTACTGCGAGCGCACCGGGCAGGTGGTACCCAAAGGCCGCGGGCAGATCATCCGCGTGATTCTGGACAGCCTCGCGCTCAAGTACCGCTGGAGCGTCGAGTACCTGGAGAAGGAGCTTCTGCATCACCCGATCGACGCGCTGCACATCGTCGGCGGCGGCAGCAAGAACGTCATGCTCAACCAGTTCACCGCAAACGCGCTTCGGAAGCCTGTCATCGCCGGCCCCAGCGAGGGCACGGTGATCGGGAACCTCATGCTGCAGGCGATGGCGCTGGGCGCGGTCGGTTCCCTACAGGAACTGCGCCGGGTGGTTGCCAGTTCGTTCCCGACCCGAACCTTCCAGCCCGAAGGCGACGGCGCGGATTGGGCGGCCGCCTACGAGCGCTTCGTGAAGCTGCTGTGACCAGCCTTCCGGGATCTCTGGAACTCGCCTATCTGGGCGACGCGATCTACGACCTCTACGTTCGGGAGCGGTTGGTGCGCGGCGGCGACCGCATCAATGCGCTGCACAGGGCGGCGATCTCGACCGTCTGCGCCCATGCGCAGTCGGAGGCGCTCGCGCGGGTCGAGCCGGTGCTCACCGAGGCGGAGTGCGCCGTGGTGCGCCGCGCGCGCAACGCCCGCCAGACGCCGCCCCACAACGCCGATCCCAGGGAGTACCACCGCGCGACGGCGCTGGAGGCGCTGATCGGCTATCTCTATTTGACTGACCAACGGGCGCGCATGGAGGCGCTGATCGCGATCGCGCAAGGCGCGGGGGAGAGGGAATAATGGACGGTAAAAAAGGTGGCGGCAAGGGCCGCGGTTTTGAGAAATTTTTCGGCGGTAAAGGAAGCCGACCGGATGGCGGAAGGCCTCGCAGCGACAGACCTTATGGAGACAAACCCCGCGGCGACAGACCCTATGGGGATCGACCCCGCGGCGACAGGCCTTTTGGCGACAGGCCGCAGGGCGGTTCCTACGCGGGCGGAAAGCACGGCGGAAAGCCGGGGGACAGCAGGCGTTCCTTTGACCGGGACACCCGGCCGGAAGGCGAACGGAAACCCTATGACCGCAACGGTAGACCCGGCGGCGACCGCCCCGCCCGACCGCCTCGCGAGGATGGTCGGTATGACAAAGGCCCTGGCCCGCGCTTTTCCAAAGCGCCGGAGCGCCCGGTGCCGCCCGCCGTGTATGAAGACGGCAACCGCGCTAAGCAGGATTCACAGGGGGACAGGCCGCGTTACGGCAGACCCGCGCCGAGGTTTGACCGGCCCGGCCAGGGCGGTCAGGACGCGCCCCGGTATGGCCGATCCGCGCCCAATTTTGACCGACCCGGCCAGGGCGGTCAGGACGCGCCCCGGTATGGCCGCCCCGCGCCCAAATTTGACCGACCCGGCCAGGGGGAAGACTCCGCGCCGCGGTATGGCCGCCCCGCACCGAAGTTTGACCGTCCCCGGCAGGGCGGTCAGGACGCGCCCCGGTATGGCCGACCCGCGCCCAAGTTCGCAAGACCTGGACAGGAAGGCCACGACGCGCCCAAGTATGGGCGCCCCGTCCCGAAGCCGGAACAGCCTGACGTCGTATCTTCAGAAGCCTCGAAGGACGAGTCCGACGAACTGGACAACCTGCTGGTGGGTCGCAATCCGATCCGCGAGGCGCTGAAGGCCGGGCGGTCGATTGAAAAGATGCTGGTCGCGCAGGGCGAGCTGTCCGGCTCCGCGCGGGAACTGGTCGCGATGGCGCGCGAGGCGGGCATCGTGGTGCAGTTTGTCGACCGCGCGCGCCTGGACGCCGTGTATCAGAATCATCAGGGCATGCTGGCCTACCTGTCGGCGGCGGCATACCAGACGCTGGACGACATCCTGGCGCTGGCTCAGTCGAAGGACGAAGCGCCGTTCATCGTCGCGCTGGACGGCGTGACCGACCCGCACAACCTGGGCGCGATCATCCGCACCGCCGAGTGCTGCGGCGCGCACGGCGTGCTGATCCCGGAACGCCGCTCCGCGGGGCTGAACCCCGCGGCGGTCAAGGCGGCGGCGGGCGCGCTTTCTTACCTGCCGGTGGCGAGGGTGGGCAACCTCTCCCGGACGCTCGCGGAGCTTAAGGAGAAGGGTCTGTGGGTGATCGGCTGCGACATGTCGGGCGGCGACATCCGTTCGTCCGATCTGACGGGTCCTGTGGTCGTGGTCATCGGTTCCGAGGGCGAGGGCATTTCTCGCCTGGTATTGGAAGGCTGCGACCGGGTCGTTTCAATTCCGCTCAAGGGGCAGATCGCCTCGCTCAACGCCTCCGTGGCGGCGGGCATCGCGCTCTACGAGGTCATGCGCACCCGGAGCGGCCAATGAAGCGCGTGCTGCTGGTGGACGGCTACAACGTGCTGTGCGCCTGGAAGGGTGTGCCGCGCGGGAAGTTGGAAGACGCGCGCGACGAACTGATCCACGTGCTCAGCGATTACGCGGGCTACACCGGCCAGCAGGTGACGTTGGTGTTTGACGCCTGGCAGTCCGACCGCCCGCAGCGCTCCCGCGAGCAGCACGGCGCGCTGACGGTCGTCTTCACCAAGCGCGGCGAGACCGCCGACCACTACATCGAGCGGCAGTGCGACGGCTACGCCGCCGCGATCGACGCCGGGCGGCTTGAGGTGCGCGTCGCGACGAACGACGGCGTAGAACAGACGGTGGTGCTCGCGCGCGGCGCGACCCGGCTCCCGTCCAGGGAACTGATCGCGGAGATCGAGCGCATGCGCATCCCGCCCGCCATCGTCCGAAAGATGCCGACCCAGAAGGCGACATTGCTGGAACATCTGCCGACCGATGTGCGTCTGAAGCTGGAACGCATGCGTAGAGGAGAATAACTTCTTGGTTCTGTACGAACGATTCGAGAATATGACCGACGAGCAGGTGGTTCGCCTCGCGCAGCAAGCTGACGGCACCGCGCTGGAGTATCTGCTCAACAAATACAAAAACTTCGTGCGCTCCAAGGCGCGCAGCTATTTCCTGATCGGCGCCGACCACGAGGACATCGTGCAGGAGGGCATGATCGGGCTGTACAAGGCCATCCGGGACTTCCGGGAGGAGAAGCTGGCGTCGTTCCGCGCGTTCGCGGAACTGTGCATCACCCGCCAGATCATCACCGCCATCAAGACCGCGACCCGTCAGAAGCACATCCCGCTCAACAGCTACGTGTCGCTGAACAAGCCCATCTACGACGAGGAGTCCGACCGCACGCTTTTGGACGTGATCACCGAGGGCTGGGAGGCGAACCCGGAAGAGGTGCTCATCAGCCGCGAGGATGTGTCGCTGATCGAGGGCCGCATCGGGAAGATGCTGTCCGGCCTCGAAAAGCAGGTGCTTCTCAGATACCTTGAAGGCAAGAGCTATCAGGAGATCTCCGCCGAGATGCATAGGCATGTCAAATCCATTGACAACGCGCTGCAGCGGGTCAAGCGGAAACTGCAGAAGATGCTGCAAGAATGAAGCAAAGAAACCTCGCTTCGCGATCTTTCTTTGCGTTTAGGACGGCGCAAGCCCTTTGGGCTTCGCCCAAAATCATGGCTTGCGCGCAAAGCGGAAGCAGCCTGCGGCCGTACACGCCGCCCTCCGGCAGCCTTGATCCGCGGTTAGGCCGCTTTGCGGCCTCCCGCGCTATCGGGGGCAGCGACCCCCGATACCCCTTTGGGAGTAAACGAAGGCACGAAGGGTCTGCGCCGTTCCCAACGCAATGAAAAGATGCGAAGCAGATTTTCATTGCCCGCCGGAGGCATTTTTTACCCGGCAAATGCAAACAATCTATTGACAAAACCCGCGTTTTTCGGTAGAATGGGTGGCGCATGACGGCGTATTTGCCATGCTTTACCGCCGGAACCACGGGCATGCGGGTGTAGCTCAATGGCAGAGCTCCAGCTTCCCAAGCTGATCACGTGGGTTCGATTCCCATCACCCGCTCCATAAATGTCCCGGATGGACTATTGATTAGGGAGGAACCTGGAAATGGCGAAGGCAAAATTTGAGCGCAACAAGACG
>CAZNPZ010000042.1:0-25670 GCA_964575255.1 uncultured Oscillospiraceae bacterium | reverse complement strand
CGCCCTCGTTCGCGGCGATGGGCATCTTCGTGGGCATGAACAGCTGGAACGGCTTTCTGTGGCCGCTGATCGTGTGGCGCACCGACAACAACTTTACGCTGCCGATCGGTCTCAATACCCTCCTCTCCCCCTACGGCAACAACTACGACGTGCTGATCGCCGGTTCCGTGTTCGCCATCATCCCGATCATCATCCTGTTCTTCTGCTTCCAGCAGTATTTTATCGCGGGCATGACGGCAGGAAGCGTGAAGGGCTGAGTCGAATATATACTGGTTCCATGCGGGCGGCGTAACTTGGGGGCGCCGCCCGATGTGAATCGCCGGGAGGCGCGCCGAAAAATCCGTGTTACGCAGGGAGGAAACAGCATGCTCGTACGCGTCCATGAAGAAAACCTGCCATTTTTTGAGGCGCTGGCCAGCGACGTCCGGATTCGGATGCTCGGCCTGCTCGCCGATCGCGACATGAACATCAAGGAGCTCGCGCAGGCGGTGGGCATCTCCAGCCCCATCATGCTCAAGCATGTCCGGAAACTGGAGGACGCCGGCATCATCGTGACGCGCATGGTCAACCGCAACGGTTCCATCCAGAAGATGTGTACGCTTCTGGGCACCGAATACCGCGTGGAGATGCCGCCGCGGCAGATGAACCTTCGAAACTGCCACGAGATCCACATCCCGGTAGGCCACTACACCGACATCGACGCGCAGCCCACCTGCGGCCTCACCACCGAGAACGAGGTGATCGGCCACCTGGACGACCCCAGGTATTTTCTCGAGCCGGAGCGCGTGAACGCCCAAGTCATCTGGTTTTCGACCGGCTTCGTCGAATACAGCATCCCGAATTACTTAAGCGCCAACCAGCATGTAGAGGAAATCGAGATTTCCTTTGAGATCGCGTCCGAAGCGCCGGGTTTCAACGACGAGTGGCCCAGCGACATTCAGCTTTCATTGAACGGCGTGAAGCTGTGCCAGTGGACGTCGCCGGGCGACTTTGGCGAAAAGCGCGGCATCCTGACGCCCCAGTGGTGGACCGGCAACCAGTACGGCCTGCTCAAGGTCGTCCGCATCTCGCGCAAGGGGACGCTGCTCGACGGCGAGCGCGTATCGGACGTTTCGACGGAAAACATCCTGGCCGCGGGCGGCCGGCGGTGGGTACTCCGGTTCGAGGTCAGCAAGGACGCGAAGAACCCTGGCGGGCTGACGCTCTTTGGCAGCAAGTTCGGCAATTACAATCAGGACATTCTTGTGCGCACGTTCTACCGGGAGATCGACTGAACGCGCGCCTTTGACCGGGAGGATGAACATGCACCGGATGGTTGTCAACCCCAAACGGGTCCTCTTTGAGCGCGACCCGATGATTTATGGCCAGTTTCTGGAACATTTCCACCGCCAGATCTACGGCGGGGTCTACGAACCGGGCTCCCCGCTCTCGGACGAACGCGGCTTCCGAAAAGACGTGCTGGACGCGCTCAGGCGCATTCAGGTTCCGGTCATCCGCTGGCCGGGCGGCTGCTTCGTGTCCTCCTACGACTGGAAGAAGGGCGTGGGCACGCGCGTACCCGCGTTTGACAAGGCGTGGCGCGTCGAGGATTCCAACGCCTTCGGCACCGATGAGTTTTACGAACTGTGCCGGGCGCTTCACTGCGAGATGTACCTGTGCGGCAACGCCGGAACCGGCACGATGGAGGAAATGAGCGACTGGCTGGAGTACACAAACTTGGGACACGAGGGGCAGTACGCCCGTTGGCGGATCGAAAACGGGCACCGGGAGCCATTTGGCGTCAAGTATTTCAGCATCGGCAACGAGAATTACGGGCATTGGGAACTGGGCGCGAAGGAAGTACATGAGTGGGCGCGGCTCGTGACCGAGACGGCGAAGCTATTAAAGCGCGTCGACCCGACCGTGCAGCTCAGCGCGGCGGCGCTGCCCGATCCGGCGTGGAATCTGGAACTGATCGAGCGCGCCGGGCCGTACCTGGATTGGATCTCCGTTCACGAATATTGGGACGCGATCCATACCACCAACGATCTCGCCAGCTACGGGCAGGCGATGGCCTACACCGAGAAACTGGACGACTCCATCCGCCGGGTGGAGGGCATCCTGGCCGCGACCGGATATCTTGGAAAAATCAAAATCGCGTTTGACGAGTGGAACCTCCGGGGCTGGTATCACCCCAATTCCCATGAGCCGAAACTGCCGACGGACAAAGCGCTGTACCTGACCCCGCGCGACCGGAATGATGAGAACGAATCCTACACGATGGCGGACACGGTGTTCACCGCTTGTTTTCTGAATGCGCTGCTCCGGCACTCGGACAACGTGAAGATGGCCGCCTACGCCCCGGCGGTCAACACGCGCGGTCTGATCTACACCCATAAAGAGGGTATCGTGCTGCGCGGAACCTACCATGTGTTTGACCTGTTTGTGAACCTTATGGGTGACCGCGTCGTCGACCTGTGGGCGATGGACGAATGCGGGATGAACGTCACCGCCAAGGACGGGCGAGAGGTAAAAGTGGACGCGATCGACGCCGTCGCGACGGTCCGTTCGGACGGCCGCGTCGCCGTGTCGCTGGTCAATAAGCACGCGGAGGCCGCGCTGGAAATCGAACTTGCCTGCCCGGACGCGGGCGGCGCGGGGCTGGAACTTCACTCGATCACTGCCGACAGCGTGTCCGCGTACAATTGCGTCAAGACGCCAGACCGGGTAAAAATCACCGTAACGCGCCCCGAGCAGGCCTGCGGCGCGATCTGCCTTTCGCTGCTGCCCCATTCCGTGCACGTTCTGGTCATCGGATAACTTCAAAGCTTTCGCACCACGCCCGGCGCTTACGCGTCGGGCGTTTTCTACATATGCCGATTGTGTTCGGAAGTATATGGTTAATAACGGCAAAGCCATGTACCGTGCGGTCAGCCCATCACCGTTGCTTCATGATCTCATGCAGGATCTTATCCCAGCAGCCGCCGGGCATTGCCGGAGTAGATCTTTTCCAGCGCTTCTTGGGACAGTCCGACGCCGTAGATCTTCCACCGCCCCTGGGTGGGGACGCCGCCGCCTGGGTTGTAGTCAAAGTATTCGTCGCGGGTTTCAAGAAACCGGAAGTCGACCGCGTAGCCGCGAAGGTCTGTCGGGCAGAAGTCGGAGCCGTACAGCACGCGATCCTGATACCCCTCCAGAAAGCGCGCCGCCGTGTAGGGCTGACGGCCAAGCTCGGCGAAGCGCGCGGCGAGGTCGACGTGCATATTCGGATACCTGTCCAGCTGCTCCGCGACGAAGCCCAGGTTTTCCGCGCAGCTTCCCACGTGCGCCACGATGAAGGTGGTGCCGGGGTTTGAGCGGATCAGGTTCTCCTGCTGGCGCATCAATTCCTGAAAGGAGAAGAGGCCCTGTCCGTCGAAGCGCCAGTCGGGGTGCTCGATCAGCTCCTCGTACCGCTCGTTGCGCGCGTCGGCGGGCGTAAAGAACGCGATGGGGTCGGCGATGTGGATGGTGACTGGAAGATGGAACTCCGCCGCCGCCTGCCAGATACACTGGAGGCGTCTGTCGTCAATGGGGATGTATTTCCCATCCTTGTCCTTCCAGGCGAGGCTGATCACTTTCCAGAACTTGAGCCCGGAAATCCCGGCGGCCTTGGAATCGCGGAGCGTCCGGTACACGTAACTTTCAAAGCCGGGTTCATCCAGCTTTTCCGCGTCGACGTTCCCGAAGGTCTTGAAGAAATCGCCGAACCCGGAAGTCTTATGAAGCATCCGAAGCAGCGCGTCGCCGGATTCGCCGTCCAGGTTCACCACGCCGGTGACGCCCGCTTCCCGGAGGCGGCTGACCGCCTCGCGGGTGTCGTACGCGCGCTCGTATTCCTCGCCCAGCAGCAGCCGCCCTCAGTGCATGTGCGCGTCAAACACGGGGATCGACGGGAGCTTGCGCGCGTCGCGCGGAACGATAAGCTGGCTGACCGGGTTGAAGTCCTTTAGAAGCATGGAAACACCGCTCCATCCTTTGCCGTTTTTTATGAAAGCGCGCCCGGCGACCGAGCGGCCGCCGGGCGCGCTTGTGCCCTGATTACGACAATACGCTGCGCGCGAACGCGCTGACGCCCGCGAGGCGGGTCTGCCAGTCGGCGCGGCCGTCGTGCCAGAGCTCGGTGACGAACAGGCGCACGCCCTGACCCAGCGCGGCATGCGCGCCTTTTTTGAAATCCACGTGGCCATCGCCAAAGTCCAGGTCGCGGTAGATGCCGGGGCGGGTGTCCTTCAGGTGCATCGCGACCAGATGCCCGCGGCCCGATTCGATGTCCTCGTACAGGTCGTGGCCGTGCAGCACCGCGGCGTTCGTGAGGTTCCCAAGGTCGGGGTACACGCCCAGATAGGGCGAGTTGACTCTCCGAACGTAGGCCATCGCCTTCCCGACCGTGTCCATGAACGGCGTCTCCATCGTCTCAAACCCGGTCATCACGCCGTACTTCGCGGCGTACAGGACGCCCTTTTCGAGGTTCTCCGCGAACCAGCCCCTCGTGTCCTCCGCGCCCTCTTCGTAGTACACGTCGTAGCCCGCGAGCTGGATGATGCGGACGCCGATGGCGTCGGCAAAGCGCACCGCCTTTTCAAAGATCGCGATGCCCCGCGCGCGCTTCTCCGGATCGCGGCTGCCCAGCGGGTACTTGCGGTGCCCGCTCAGGCACATCGTGCGGATCGGGAGGCCGGTTTCGCGGACGGACGCCGCGAGGTCGTGGATTTCTGAATTCGTCCAGTCCAGCCGGGAAAGCCTGGCGTCCGTCTCGTCGATCGAGATTTCCAGAAAGTCGTAGCCCGCGCGCTTCGCGGCGGTCAGTCGGTCGTTCCAGTTTAGTTCCGGCGGCGTCGCCTTTTCGTACAGGCCCAGTCGTATCTCTGCCATGTTTCTATCGCTCCAGCTTGGCCCAGACGGGGGCCATCGCGTCCACAACGGTCTTGAAGTCCCGGTACTTGCGCCGGTAGACGGGGGCGAGCGCCGGGTCGGGATGGTAGACGCGGCTGACCTTGACCATCGCCTTCGCCGCGGCAGCGAGATCAGGGTACAGCCCGGCGGCTACGGCGGCGGTCATCGCCGCGCCCAGCGCGCCAAGCTCCTTGACTTCGATCGTCTCCACGTCCATCTCCAGTACGTCCGCAAACATCTGCACCCACATTGGCGCGTTGGTCACACCGCCCGCGAGGCGCACGCCCCTGGGCGGGTGCTTGCGGCTTCCCAGCAGCCGGTCGATGTGCAGCTTATGACCGAACACGACGCCCTCGTACACCGCGCGCAGCATGTGGTCGCGGTTGTGGGAGGCGTTGAGGTTGACAAACGCCGCGCCCGCGCGGGCGTCGTCGCTGCCGCCGAAGAGGTAGGGGAGGTAGATGATGTTCGCCTCGTCCGGCGCGACCTTTTCCACCATCTCGTCGGCCACTTTATAAAGCTTCCGGTCGCCCGCGGCTTCTTTTAAGAAGCTGTTCACGAACCACTCCTGGTTGGACGCGGAGGTGGGCGAGCACTCCTCGACCAGGTACATGTCGGGGAGGCAGTAGAGCGAATTCATCTTGACCGACCGGTCCATGATCGGCACCGGCGACGCGTATTCGTTGATGCTCCAGGTGCCCGCGATGGCGGCCAGGTACTCGTCGTCCACCACATTCATGCCGATGGCGCAGGCGTCAATGTCAAACAGGCCCGCCGCGACCGGCGTCCCTTCCACAAGGCCGGACGAAGCCGCGCATTCCTTTGTCACCTTGCCGCAGAATTGGGAAGAGTACACCAGCGGCGGCAGCTTGTCCCTGATCTCTTCCAGCCCGAACAGCTTTAAAATCTCATCGTCGAACGACGCGGTGTTGAGGTTGACAAGGCTGGAGCCGGAGATGTCGGTGATTTCGGCGTTTGCCACGCCGGTCATGCGGTAGCGCAGGTAGTCCTTGACGCCGAAGATCCACTTCGTGCGCTTCAGAACCTCCGGCTGGTTCAACTGGAACCACTTGATCAGCGCCACCGGCTGCGAGGCCAATACCGTCTGACAGGTCAGCGGGAACGCCCTGTCGGCGGTGCCGTCCTTATGCCACGCGTCCACGATCGCCCACGCGCGGCTGTCGGTGGAGATGATGCCCGCGTAGGCGGGCTTCTCGTCCACGCCCCACAGGTACAGCCCCTTGCCGTGGCCGGAGAACGACACGCCCGCGATGTCGCGGGCATCGACGCCGGACTTTTCGATCGTCTCGCGGACGACCTCGCAGTTGACCTGCCACAGGACTTCCATATCGCGCTCGGTGAAGCCGACCTTGGGCGTGTTCATCGGTGTATTCCGCTTGGCGGACGCGACTTCCCGGCCGGTCTGATCAAACAGCACCGCCTTGGAGCTGGTTCCGCCGTTGTCGAGTCCGAGCAAATATTGCATGGGGCGCCTCCTTGTTGCGAATCATTTTGACCATTCTACCATATTTTTCGGTGAAATGGAAAGCAAAAATCACGACCGATGCCGACCTTCCAGCCAGTCGTAGACGAGGTTTCTGAGCGCGTCGGTCAGACTCGCGTCGATCCCCTCGGACACCTGCGTCAGGTACAGAAAGAACAGATTCTTACGGGCGTTCGCCGCCATGTAGACGCCCGTCCAGCCGTCCCAGCCGAACTCGCCGGATTCCGCGCGCGCGGTGGTTTTTGCGGGATCGGCGCACACGCGCATCAGGTGGCCGTAGCCGTACCCGTCCGAGGCGGCGAACGCGAGCGTCGCGCGCTGCGCGTCCGTCAGTTGGTCTTTTTCAAACCTTCGGACGGTCTCCGCTTGGAGGACGCGGACGCCGTCCACCTGCCCGTACCCGGCCAGCATGCGCCCGAACCGGGCGTAATCCCGGAACGTGGACACGAGGCCCGCGCCGCCGGACTCGAACGCGGGCGGTTCGAGGCATTTTGTGAGGCCGATGTGCCGCTCCGGGTCGACCGCGAGGCGGCCGTTCTCCCGCCTGTACAGCTGCGCGAAGCGGCTCCTCTTCTCTTCCGGCACGAAGAAGCCGGTGTCCCGCATTTGTAGCGGCTCGAACAGTTCCTCCCTGAAAAACGCGCCCAGCGTTCGCCCGGAGGCGGCTTCGATCACCGCGCCCAGCACGTCCGCCTCCAGGCCGTAGCGCCACTCGGCGCCCGGCTGAAACGCCAGCGGACAGCGCGCGACGCGCCGCGCGACCGCCCGCGCCGTCCAGCCCTCGCCCCGCGAGACCGCGCCGGACAGTTCGTCAAACATCGCCTGCACCGGCGCGCCGGCTTCGTCCGGGCCGGGGTAGACGAGCCCTGCCGTCATGTTCAGAAGGTCGGCGACCGTCATCGCCCGCCTGACGGGTTCCGTCCCGCCCCGGCCGTTCAATACCCGCGCGTCCGCGTACTCCGGCAGGAACCTTGAAACCGGGTCACGTTCGGATAGCAGCCCCCGCTCGCACAGGATCATCGCGGCGACGGCGGTCACGGGTTTTGTCATCGAGTAGAGCCGGACGATGGTATCCGGCGCGGCGCGCGCGTTTCGCTCCATGTCCGCGTCGCCCTCGAACACGTCAAGCGCGCATTCGCCGCCCATAAAGACGCCGAACGCGCCGAAGGGAATGCGCCCCGCGTCCACTTCCCGCCGGATCAATTCGGACGCGCGCCGCGCAAGAACCTGGTCCTCCATGCTCCTTTTTCCCCCTTGATCCAGCCGGATAAAGCCTGATTAGCCCCGGCATATTATACCACGATTCGCCCCGTTCACAAATGCCACGGATTCGCCCAACAAAAGAGCCGCATTCGCCGCGCGGCGGATTTGAATGCGCTTACGCACCTCCGATATGTATTACAGGCAACAAATGAAGGAAGGCGATCCCGGATGAGCGTCAGTCTGGTCAACAGCAATTATGATGTCACTACCCTCAGCCAGGCGCTCGGCCTGAGCGGCATCACGAGCAGCACATTAAGCACGGCTACCTCGACCGACGCCTCATCCGCATCAGATACGGATACCGTTTCCATCAGCGCCTCCGGGTCGGCAAGCTCAAAATTGCTTACGCTGATGCAGCAGCGCCAGAGCATCCTCGCGAGCAAGGCCGAGCTTCTAAGTTCCGCCTCGGAAAGCGAGGACGGCACAGTTTCCGATACCTATACCGCGCAGATGGAAACCTATGACAGCCAGCTGGAATCGCTCAATACCCAGATCGCCCAGGCGCAGGCGGATGTGGCCAAAGAGCAGGCGGACAACATCGTCACCTACTCGAAGAACACCATCAAGAATGGGAACAGTAGCCAGGTCAACCGGCTGAACAGCCTGATGAACCTGTCATCGAACCTGGGGACGGCACAGGCGGCGGCTTCTTCGATGAACAGGCTGAACCGGGGGACAAACTCGCTGGAAGGCGAGATCGCCGCCGACAAGGCCCGAGGCCTTGACACCGCCGACAAGGAAGCGGATTTGACGACGCTCACGGATCAGGCGAACAGCGCCTCGGAGACCATCGCGAGCAGCCTGAACGACATCAACCAGTCGATCATTGAGATGAATGGCGATCCGCTGACCGAACTCGATTACCCGACCCCGACCTATGACGCCACCTCTTCCACCACGTCCACCGGTTCGGATGACAATTCGTCCGCCGAAACCGACACATCAACCACCTCGGCCACCGCGACCGACGCAACCGACAAGACCGATTCTGACAAGGACTGACCAGCATCCATAGGCTTGGCGCAAGCAAACCGCCCTATTTCCCGAAGTCCCAGGGATTTCAACCGCCCCCCTGCCTTCCGGTTTCTCCCAATTCCATATTGCTCCCGCGCGCGCGCCGTGCTACAATGCCCGAAAAGGGGGTGGCAGGGTGCGCGTTACGCTGACCCGCATCGGCGGGGGCATGCTGAACAGCTACGTTCTGGAGACGCCGGAGGGCGTCATCGCCGTCGATACCGGGCTTCCCGGCGGCTTTGATCGCTACCTGAAGCGTTTCACCAAACGCTGGCCGCTTTCGGAGCTGAAGTTTCTCTTCCTGACCCACCACCACGGCGACCACGCCGGGTTTCTGAAAGCGCTTCTTGACGCGTGCGACGCGCGGGTCGTTTTGAGCCCGAACGCGCTTGCCCCGCTTCGGGCGGGCAAAAACGCCCAGCCGCCCGGCATGGGCTACCTGTCGCGCCCGGTATTCTACCTGTCGCGGCTGACGGGGGATCTCGCCTTTCCCGGCGTCGATCCGGGAAGCCGCGCGGTCTGCGTGCAAAGCGAGGAGGATCAGGTGTTCGAGCGCATGGGGCTTCCGATCCAAATCCTCCCTCTCCCCGGCCACACGGCGGACTCCCTCGGCCTGTTCCTGCCCGAAACGGGGCAATTGGTCGCGGGCGACGCCGCGATGCACTGGGCGCTGGGCGCCGCGCGCCACTCGATTCTGATCGAGGATCCCAAAGCGTATCAGGCTTCCTGGGACAGGATGCTCGCCCTGAACCTCCGGATGATCTACCCGTCCCACGGCGCGCCGTTCCCGCCCGCCGACCTCGTGAAATACCGGCATTATCTGGACGGTCGGGCGCTGATCCCGCCCCGGCCTTCGTCAATGACGAAATCGAATCATTCCTGAATAGCCTCACCGCCCTATGAAAGGAAGTCGATCGCTTTGACCCGCATCCGCCCCTGGACGATCGAAGACGCGCCGAGCCTGGTGCTCGCGATCAACAACCCGAAAGTGCTGGACAACCTGCGCGACGGGATTCCCTATCCCTACGGCCTTCACGACGCGGAGGCGTTCATCCGCGCGATGCTGGACGCCGATAAGGACAGCGTATACGCCTGGGCGATCGACGTGGACGGCGTCGCGGCGGGCAGCATCGGCGTGTTCCGGCAAAAGAACATCCATTTCCGCACCGCCGAGATGGGCTACTACGTGGGCGAACGGTACTGGGGCATGGGCGTCGCCACCGCCGCCGTCCGGCAGGCTTCGGATTGGGTGTTTTCGCACACGGACATCCTGCGCGTGTACGCCGAGCCGTTTGCAAAGAACACCGCCTCCCGCCGCGTGCTGGAAAAGGCGGGGTTCTTGCTGGAGGGCGTCATGCGGCATAACGCCGTCAAGAACGGCGAACTGCTGGACATGGCGCTGTACGCCCGAATCCGGGAATAGAATATGTTTTTAATGATGCCGGGGAGATTTCCCCGGATTTTTCATTTCATCCCTTGATGCCCTCAGGGTCACGATGTATCCAATACTTCCAATAAAGAAGCGCCGCGGAAACCTGCGTTTCCGGGCGCTCAAAGGGTTTATGGATCAGAAGATCAGTTCGTTCGCGGCGGCTTCGGCTTCCCGCCGGAGCATCGCCCACTCCGCCTCGGTCATCGGGTTTTGGAAGCTCTCGTCCGCGTGGTTCAGCATGAACCGGAAGTGCTCGATGTTGCCCGGCGGCACCAGCGTTTGCGCGCCCTTCAGGACCGCGTACTTCATCGCGGCGACGCCCAGCGCGTCGTCGCCCCAGATCGGCTGACACCAGGACTTGGGGTAGGGCCGCGCCTCGCCGTCCCGCCAGTTGCGGCGAACCAGCGACTTCATGCCCAGAAGGCCGATGCCGCGCTCCCTCACCGCCTGGCTGATCCGGTCACCCCAGCCGCGCCGGATGCCCAGCGCCCAGTTGAGCGGGAACAGCACCGTGTCGAAGTCGTACATCGTCAGCGCGCGAAGCGCCACGTCCTCGCTGTGGGCGGAAAAGCCCACGTTCAGGATCTTCCCATCCCGCTTCGCCTGGAGGACGACTTCCATCGCGCCGCCGGTGCCGAACGCCCGGTCAAGGTCCTCGTCCGTGGTCAGCGCGTGCAGCTGGTAGACGTCAAAATGGTCTGTGCGCAGCTTTCTCAGCGACGTTTCAAGCTTTTCCCGCGCGCCATCCGCGAGGCGCTGATCGGTTTTGCAGGCCAGGTACACGTCTTTCCGGTAGGGCGCGAGGGCCGGGCCGAGCCGGTCTTCCGCGTCGCCGTAGGTGGGGGCGACGTCAAAATAGTTGACGCCCGCGCCAATGGCTTCGGCAACGTAGCGGTTCGCGTCCTGTTGGGTTTCGTCCATGTTGATGATGCCGCCGAATACGACGGCGGACGCGCGGATGCCGGTCTTTCCAAGCGCATGGTACAGCATACAATCGCTCCCTTCCGTTTTCAAATCATACCATGTTCTGGTTTTCTCTGCAAGGGGCCATCCGCCATTGGGCGCAATTTGCGACACTGGCATTCGGGGCGGGCCGAATGCGGCGCATGAGAATGATTCTAACGAACCGATTATGGTTATAGGGACATATGGCAGGTGGAAATTAACTTTCAATTTACACTGCAACGTGTTATACTTCAGCCAGATGCCACACCTCGGTTTGTACTGGTTGGAGGCACGTGTGACAACAAAACAGGCAGGCCATCGGCTTCATAATATTGTCGGCCGTTTCGCGCATATCGATTTGCACGAAATACACCAGTGTGCTTTTTCACAGATCGATATGGAGACGGTACGAAGTATTGTAAAAGACAGCGCAAAAAGGACGGACGCGTTTATTGCCCTCATCGGAGAATTGTTGGCCAACCGTTATTCGTTGTGTAACCTGTTTATGTCGGCAGATCCTCAAATTATCATGACGTTTTCCTACCGATATCTACTGGTGCAAAGATATCTCGCGACTTCGCCGCCGGGTACGAACCTGTTCCTGTCGTCTGATGAGGATCGGTTTCTTGAGCAGACACTGATTGAATTGTTTGGGAAAGTCGAGGACAGCGTATATCACGAAATCATGTCCCTCCATGCGGCCGACCGTGAAAACAGGGATTCGTAACCTGCCAGGAAGCAATACCAATTTGTATAACCCATAAACAACGAAAGGGCTGCCGTCGGGATTCGTCCCACACGGCAGCCCTCATCCATGATCTTCTTCAGCCAAGCGCCTTCAGGACGACCTGGATCAGCGGCGAGACGGACACGGTGGCGACGCTCGCGAGGTCCGCGTCGGCGGCCTTGCCTTCTTCGTTCAGCTTGATGCCGGAAATCTGTTCCGCGTTCTTGCCCTTGACGTACGCGGCGACCGCGGCGGCCTGCTCATTCCACTCCTTGCCGATCGAGGAAGCCTTGCGCATGCCGTAGGCGTCGCCCAGTTCGTTCTTGGTCTGGGGCGCGGTATTGATGTCGGACGCGATCTGCCCCTTGGCGTCAAACGCCACGGTGCCCTGCAGGCCGTCCATGATGCAGCTGGTGACGACGCCCTGCGCGTTGTAGGTGACCGCGGTCATGAACGAGTAGGACTGCGCGGAGCCGTTCGCGTCGGCGGAAGCGGCCTTGGACATGTGCATGTCGGTGGCGATGCCCAGGCCCAGTTTGTCGCCCGTGCTCGCGCCCAGCGACTGCGCGTTCTGCGCGGCCTTGGCGATGGCGGCCACCAGTCCGTCAATCTTGATGGTGACGGAGGCGGTCAGATCGGCGTCGGTGGGATGCTTCTCCTCGTTCATGCCGATGGCGAGCACCTGCTCCACCGTCTTGCCCTTGACATACGCGGACATCGCCGCGGCCTGCTCAAACCACTCCTTGCCGATGCCGGAGGCTTTCGCCATGCCGTAATCCGCGCCCAGTTCGTTCTTGGTCTTGAATGTGGTGGCGGGGTCGCTTTTCAGCGATCCGTCGGCGGCGAAGTTGATCTTCGCCTGAATGCCGTCGATGACGCAGTCCACGATCTTGCCGTCCTTATCTACGGTGACGGCGACCACGGTGGCGTCGGTCTGCGCGAGGCCGTCCGCGTCCGCGGCGGCGGACTTGGATTTATCCAGCGAGGAAATGACGGCAAGACCCGTCTTCAGGTCGCCTTCCGCGGTGACGGTGATGAACGTAAGACTGGCCACGAGGACGAGCGCCGTGAGGATTGCGAGCACGTTTTTCATGGTGTACCTCCGTATATTTCTTGGCTGGGCTCATGCCAGCGTTGAACGCGTTATCTGATAACAGCCCACAGCATGCGCGTTCTCCGATGGATTATTCACCGGATTTCCATTCTATCAAACAGACAAACCGCGCGTCAACAGAAGATAACGCGCAATCGGTATTATCTTACCGATTAAAATCTGGAAATTTTCATTGAAGCGCGGCAGAATAGACGGTCGCCCGCCGTTACATGTCCATTAACCCACAGCGCGCGCAGTGGAACAGGTACTGTTGCAGGATGCCCGCGTGCGGGCCGAAGCGCGCGCGGGCGAGCCTTGCGATCTCCGCGTTGGAAGCGGTGTCAAGCGAAAGCCACGCGCGGGACAGCCGATAGACCCATACGTCCACCGGATAGGCGGACAGGTGCCCGCAGCCGAACAGCAAGACGCAGTCGGCCACCTTGGGGCCGACGCCGGGCAGGGTTTGGAGTGCCGCGCGCGCGTCCTCGTACGGCATGCCGGACAGTTCGTCCAGCGCAAAGCCGTCTGAGACCAACCTGGCGGCATCCCGAAGGTACTCCGCCCGGTAGCCGCAGCCGAGCCTGCGCAGCGCCTCCGCGCCCGCGGCGGCGAGCGCCGCGGGCGTCGGGAACTGGAAGAGCCGCCGCCCGAACGCATCGACGGGTTCCCCGAACGCCTCGCACACTTTCTGTACGAGCGACGCGATGCGCCGGGTGTTGTTGTTCTGGGACAACAAAAACGCGACCAGCGCTTCCCAGGGCGGCTGCCGGAGGATGCGAAGGCCCGGAAGAAGGGAAAACGCCTCTTCCGCGCAGGGGAAGCCGGAAAACTCCCGCGCGACGAGGCCGTAGTCCCGGTCGAGGTCAAAGTACCTGCGTAAGAATTCCTCGCCGCAGGATTCCGGCGCTTCCACCAGAAGCCCGCCGTCCGCTTCCGTCACGCGCATCGGAACGCCGCCGGAGACCGAAACGTAGCCGCCGTCCGCGGCGCGCCAGTGAAACGCCTGCGCGCTGCCAAGAAGCGTCAGCTGGGCGTCAAAGTCGACAATGGGGAAAAAGTATTCGCGCATGGAGCCTCGCCTTTGTCAGAGGATTTTGACCCGTCCGGGGTCGTAAAACCCGCGCGCGCGGGGGTGTTCACTCGGCACACCCACCGCGATCACGTTGAAGGGCAGGCTTTCGCCGCCCAGGATCGCCCGGAGCGCTTCCACGAATTCCATGTTCGGGTACACGCCGCACCAGACCGACCCGTAGCCCAGCGCCACGGCCTGGAGCATCAGGTTTTCGGTGGCGGCGGCGCAGTCCTGCGGCCAGAATTCGGCGAGGTCATCGGGCAGAAGGTCGGGCCGCGCGCCCACCACGATCGCGAACGTCGCCTCGGTCACCATCTTCGCGTAGGGGTGGATTCTCGCGATTTCCCGGCGCACGCCCGCGTCTTTGACCACGGTAAAATCCCAGGGCCGGGTGTTGCAGGCGCTGGGGGCCATCATCGCCGCCTCCAGCATCAGTTTCAGGTGCTCTTCGGGAATCTCCGCACCGCTTACGTATTTTCGGATGCTGCGCCGCGCTCGGATCGCCTCGGATGCGTCCATGATTACTACCTCCCCCATGACGGTCGTCGGTTCGGTCGGGCATACCCGCCGTGGCTTCCACAATAGCACCATGCCCCGGTCCTGTCAAGGCGGGTACGGTTTACACAAACCCCGTTGCCAAGCGAGGGGTTCTTACGATACAATACCTTTTGCGCGGCTTGGAAAAAGCCGCCAACTTTTGCGGGAGGTGCAACCATGACCGACGAAATGAACACAAAAAGCCTGGAGGAAGTCATGAATCCGGAGGGCGTCAAGCGCGTCAACTGGGCGGGATTTGTCGAGGGCAAGGCCGTCGCGTTCTTCGACGCCAACGAGATGGAGAAGATGACGCTGGAGGACGGCAACGGCAACAAGGCGAAACTGCAGCGCACCAAGACGGGCGCCATCAAGATCGAATACACATCCCAGGTGGTTCTGTAAACGCCCAAGGCTGTTTGAAAGAGACCGCCCATCGCCAGAGCGACGGGCGGTCAGACCATCAACAAACTCCAAGGAGAGGTGGAGAGGGCCGAAGCCCTTTCCACATTCATCAAATCCAGCGACCTGCGCGGTGGATTTGGCTTTCCCCCCAATACAATTTCCGAGCATTCGTTCCTCGTCGAGCCGGTGCTTTTCGCGCGGAAGGTTGGTTTCCCTTTGGGAAACCGAATCGCTACGCGACCACACGATTCAAATGAAGTGCCAACTTCGTCACTTTCCGCTCAGCGTAGCGCTGCATTTCACGCCGAAGGCGTATCCCGAAGGGTCGCATCGCTGCAGTTCCTTGTTCCGCATCAAGAATCCCTCGGCTCTTTGGAGTAATGAGTACTCTCCAATAGTATACAGCCTCGCCTGCCCGGCCGACGGGGAAAGCGTACCAAAACCGGTTACCTCAAATCCCCGCAGGGATTTGAGGAAACCGGCCTCGTTCAAATGCAAAGGAAAGATGCGCAGCGGATTTTTTTGCGCGTATCGACAAAGTCGATGCGCTGGCCGCCCATCGCCAAAGCGAGGGGCGTTTTTTCAGACGGTCGGGCCGGACAGGATCATGAACGGGTCGTCCGACTTGCTCTCCTTGATGATCTGATCGAGCGGGAATGTCAGGAAGCAGTTTTCCAGCACCGCCGGATCGTTGACGTAGATCGTGCCGTCCGGCGCGACGCCTCGCAGCACGATGTAGTGGCCGCTCCCGGTGGTGAACGTGCCCCTGCCCATGTGCGCGATGACCGGCTGCCCCGCGTTCAGCGCGGCGAGAATCGCTTCCGCGTCCGGCGCGATCCAACGCCCCCGGATGCCGTACAGCGAAGCTAAGCTGGTCAGCGCCTCGTGCTCAAGCCCGGAACCCTTGTACAGTCCGTGCTCCGCCGCCCACCGGAACAGCGTGTAGGGCGTCTGTTTCAAATTGCCGGTGAAGAAAACGACCACCATTGAAATCGCATCCGCGCCGCAGCCGGACGTCCACACGCTGACGTCACGGCCGCCGATCGTCGCCACGGGGGTCTTGTAGTCGTGCTGGATCAGCGCGGGTATGCGCATCCCGCCGTCGGGGTAGACGGGCGATCTCAGTTCGTAATCCTGCGCGAATGGGCTCATCGGCGCGAGCACGAGGCCTTCCGGCAGATCTTCCACATCGGACGCGCCCAGCGCGAGGTCGGCCGCCGGCGTGGCCGCGGGCCCGGAGGACGGTTCTGCGGTTTTGTCGAGCGCGCTTGCCGACAGGGTTTGGACGCCAGACATTGTCGCCGCGGGCGTCGGCTGAGCCGCCTCGTCCGGCGCTGCGGGCGTCGGCTGGGCCGCCTCATCCGGCGGCGCGGGCGTTACGGTCGGCGCGGGGGCCGCCGCTTCGGGCTGAATGGTCGGGGCCGCGCTTACGGTGACGGCGACGCGCGCGCGGGGAAGCTGCGCATCCCCATTCAGGTAGGGCACCAGCGTGACGACGAACACACCGCCCGCGATGACGGTGGCGATGGATACCCACTTGATAAGCCAATCCAGGATCCTCAAACGCCGTCAGCCCTCCCTTCCCGACAATTCAATTGCACCATACTTTTTTATATCGCCGATTCTCTTCGCCGTTCAAGCGATCGGGCGGAACGAGTTGCCGCATTACACTGACCGCTTCCCTGCGAGCGTGTGACTCATGGTATGCGTATTATAAACCGCGCGCCGCCGTCGTGTCAAACTCAGCAGTCGGCGGGCATCTGAGCATGATTCACGGGTTGACACGGCACTTCACGCAAAGGATGTGGTTGCTGCTTGTATTTTCCCCGACGCTCTGGAGCGATAGAAAAAAGGAAAACCCCGAAAACGCTGGGTTTTCGGGGTTGTGGCGGAGGAGGAGGGATTCGAACCCTCGAGACGCTTTTGACGCCTACGCGATTTCCAGTCGCGCGCCCTCGACCAAGCTAGGCGACTCCTCCACGAATCATTATGCAGTTTTCCGGTTGATCTGGTGAGCGGCTGTTTGGACGGGCGATCCAAGCCTTCCGACCGCGCCGCGCCGTCAACACGCGATATTATAGCACAACGCGCGCCGGGGCGCAATGCCGGAAATTGAAAAATCGATGTTTTTTCAAGCGAATCGCGCCTGCCGCCGAACGGAAACCCGGCGGCAGGCGCGTTTTGAACGGTTGCGCTAGGACACTTTGACGATGCCGATGGCCGCGTCCTCGCCGTTGATCGACCATTCGCGAACAAAGCCCTCCGGCTCTTTCATTTCCAGCCCGTCGGCCAGCGCCGCGCGCAGGATCTCCGCGCCGCCGCGGGAAACGGCGGCCGCGAGGCGGTCGGTCGTCTTGAGGGTGATCAGGATGTGGTCGGTGACCTCGAAGCCCGCTTCTTTGCGCTGCGTCTGGACTTTTGAGATCACCTCTCGCACGAAGCCCTCTTCAATCAGTTCCTCGGTCAGGTTGGTGTCCAGCACCACCGTGACGCCGCCGTCTGTCTCCGCGACGAACCCGGCCTTCTGCATCGGCTCGGTCAATACGTCGGTCTGGGTCAGTTCGACCGCTTCGCCGTTCACCGTGAACTTCAAGGTCTCCCCGGCGGCGAAGGTGTCCACCACGTCGTTTCCGTCCATTTCCAAAAGCGCCTTGCCGATCGCGCCGACCAGCTTCCCGTACTTCGGGCCGACGGTTCTCAGCTGCGGCTTGACGCGGTAGGTGGTGAACGCGCGCGCGTCGTCGACGAACGCGACTTCTCGGACGTTGAGTTCGTCCGCGACGAGGTCTGTCATTCCGCCGGACAGCGCCGCTCCCTTTACGTACAGCGTGGCGGCGGTCTGCCGGGTCTTCATGCCTGCGGTAGCGCGGCAGGCGCGGCCAAGCTGCACGACCTCGATCACTTTTTCCATTTCCTCTTCCAACTTCGCGTCGACGAGCGACATGTCGGCCTTCGGGAAATCGGTCAGGTGCACGCTGGGTTTCGCGCCGGGGAGCCTCGCGACCAGGTTCTGGTACATGCTCTCGGCCATGAACGGGGTGTACGGCGCGGTGAGGCCGGTCAGCGTGACCAGTACCGTGTACAGCGTCTCAAACGCCGCCAGCTTGTCGCCCGCAAGACCCTTGCCCCAGAACCGCTCGCGGCAGCGGCGTACGTACCAGTTGCTCAGTTCATCCACAAAAGAAGCGATCGCGCGGGAAGTCTCGGTGATCTTGTATTCCCCGAGCCCCTTGTCCACGAAGTCCACCAGCGTGTTGAGCCGGGAAAGCACCCATTTGTCCATCAGCGAGAAGTCCGCGGGATTCGCCCTGCTGACGGTCGGGTCGTAGCCGTCGATCGACGCGTAGAGCGTGAAGAACGCATAGGTGTTCCAAAGCGTCCCCATGAACTTGCGCTGCACCTCGCTGACCATGTCGCCGGAGAAGCGGCTGGGCAGCCACGGCGCGCCCGCGGAGTAGAAATACCAGCGCACGGCGTCGGCGCCCTGCTTATCAAGCACGTCCCACGGGTTGACGACGTTGCCCTTGTGCTTACTCATCTTGATCCCGTCCTTATCCTGCACGTGGCCCAGCACCAGGCAGTTCTCAAACGGCGAGCGGCCAAAGATCAGCGTGCCAATGGCGAGCAGGGTATAGAACCAGCCGCGCGTCTGGTCGATGGCTTCGGAGATAAAGTTCGCCGGGAAGTTTGCCTCGAACATCTCCTTGTTCTCAAATGGATAGTGCCACTGGGCAAACGGCATGGAACCGGAATCGTACCAGCAGTCGATGACCTCCGGCGTGCGCCGCATCTCGCCGCCGCACTTTTCGCAACCCAGCGTCACCTGATCGATGTAGGGGCGGTGCAGTTCGATGTCCTCGGGCACGTTTTTGCCCAGCTTCTTCAGTTCCTCCACGGAGCCGATCATGTGCGCGTGGCCGCAGTCCTTGCAGATCCACACCGGCAGCGGCGTGCCCCAGTAGCGTTCGCGGGAGAGGCCCCAGTCGAGGACATTGTCGATGAAGTTGCCCATGCGCCCGTCGCGGATGTTGTCGGGCATCCAGTTGACCGACTGGTTGGACGCCTGCAGCGCCTCCTTGACGGCGGTCATGCGGATGAACCACGTCGAGCGCGCGTAGTAGATCAGCGGCGTGTCGCAGCGCCAGCAGAACGGGTAGTTGTGCAGGTGCGGCTCGGTCTTGACCAAGAGGCCGCTCTGTTTCAGCGCCTCGATGATCGGCGCGTCCGCCTGCTTCACGGTCAGCCCCGCCCACGGCGTGCGCGTGTCCATGATGCCGCGCGCGTCCACCAGTTGCACAAACGGCAGGCCGTTCGCGCGGCCGACGCGGGCGTCGTCCTCGCCGAACGCGGGCGCGATGTGCACGATGCCGGTGCCGTCGGTCAGCGTCACGTAGTCGTCCGCGACGACGCGCCAAGCGGGCTTGTCGGCGATATCCCGCACAAAATCAAACAGGGGTTCGTATTCGCGACCAACCAGATCCCGGCCTTTGACGGTTTCGAGGATTTCAACGTCCTCCCCGGCCACCTGCGGGATCAGCGCCTTGGCCATGATGGCTGTCTCGCCGTGGTGGCGGAACACCGCGTAGTCGTAATCCGCGCCGACGCACAGCGCGACGTTGGACGGCAGCGTCCAGGGCGTCGTCGTCCAGGCGTAAAAATACGTATTCTCCTCGCCCTTCACGCGGAAGCGCACGAACGCGGTGTTGTCTTCGACTTCCTTATACCCTTGAGAAACCTCGTGGCTGGAAAGCGCGGTGCCGCAGCGCGGGCAGTAGGGCACAACCTTGTGGCCTTTATAAAGGAGCCCCTTGTCCCACACCTGCTTCAGAGACCACCACACCGACTCGATGTAGCTGTTCTCGTAGGTGATGTAGGGGTCGTCCATGTCCAGCCAGAAGCCGACGCGGTCAGACATCTGCTCCCACTCGGCCTTGTACTTCCAGACCGACTGCTTGCACTCCTTGATGAACGGCTCGATGCCGTACTTTTCGATCTGCTCCTTGCCGTCCAGACCCAGCGTGCGCTCGACCTCCAGCTCCACCGGCAGGCCGTGGGTATCCCAGCCCGCCTTGCGCAGCACGTTCTTGCCCTTCATCAGCTGGTAGCGCGGCACGAGGTCCTTCATCGCGCGGGTCAGGATGTGGCCGATGTGGGGCTTGCCGTTGGCGGTCGGCGGGCCGTCGTAGAACGTGAACGCCTCGCAGCCTTCGCGTAAGCGTACCGACTGCCCGAAGATGTCGTTCTCCTTCCAGAATTTCAGAACCTCCGCCTCGCGGCCGACAAAGTCCAGCGTGGTCGGCGCCTTTTCAAACATGTTCGCCCCTCCAAAATAGAAAAATCCCTTCGCCCGGCTTGGGACGAAGGTTCGCGGTACCACCCAAATTGGCGCGTAAAGCGCCCGCTCATGGCGCACTTCCATGCGCCGCCGCTGTAACGGGCGGACCCGGCAAGACCTATTGATCCCAATTTCAAGATCCTTTCGTCATCGCGCCGCTTTGGACGAAACATCTTTCGATTGCATCGATTCAGCCCGCCGCTCCGGGATGATTCCCCATGCGCTTCCCCGTCCGGGCTTGCACCAACCCCGGCTCGCTTTGCGGCCCCGCGCAGGGCGCTTCCCATCATCGCAGATGCATATTCGCGGCTATTATACCCCAGTTTCCGCGCGTTGTAAACCCCCGCGCACCCGAATGCGCCGCGCGGGCGGCGAAACTTAACCGGGGCGGGCGATCCCCTCCGCGCCACCGTTCGGCGGGTTTGATCATGCCGCCGCGGCGCCTTCCAATGTTCGCGTCCCACAAAAGCCTGGCCCGCCGACGGTGAAACTTAACCCGCATGCGTTTCCACCCGTTGCAATTTACAGGTTGACAAATCTCCTCCGATTCCGTATAATACTTTTCGTCGCCTTTCCATCCGGCATGCGGTCGTGGCGGAATTGGCATACGCGCACGTTTGAGGGGCGTGTTCTGCAAGGAGTACGGGTTCAAGTCCCGTCGACCGCACCATGAGAAAAGCCCGGAAATTCAACGTTTCCGGGCTTTTTCTTTGCTTCAAATTGACTCTGTACCCTTTAGTTTACCCTTTACAGCTCTTTTTACCCTTTTTTGAGCCCCTGGATGAAGGCTTCCATTCGCTGGGCGCTGGCCTGCTTCATCGTCTCCGTAACGTGTCCATACTGGTCGAGCGTGAATGCCGCCGAATGGTGCCCAAGGTTCTCCTGTACCGTTTTGACATCATCGCCCGCCTGCAGCGAGGAGACGGCGTAGGTGTGCCGGAGGTCGTGTAGGCGCTTCTCGGGGAGCCCGGCATCCTCCAGTGCCTTTTTGAACGCTTTCAGAACGGGATTATAGCAGAGGTACTTTCCGAACTCATTCGTGAATACTAAATCGGGGAAGCCGTGATCATCCCACAGCGTTCCCGCCTTGAGTCGGTCGGTGTTCTGCTTCAGCCTGCGTTCTTTGAGTATCTGCATCACGAAGGGAGCCGCTGTGATGGTCCGCGGCTTGTCATTCTTCGGAGCTCCGAAGTAGTATTTTCCACCCTTTTCGCGCGGACGGTGGAGCTGCTTGTCAACGATGATTCTCCCCTTATCAAAGTCAACGCATGACCACTGGAGGCCGAGTATCTCCGCCTCGCGAAGCCCGGTGAAAAGATCAACCGCGTAGATCGCCTCAAATCGGTGCCCTTTTATCACCTTTAGGAACGTCTCGATCTCGGGGCTGTCCAGCGGCTCAATCATCGCCCGTTCAATGCGTGGGAGCTGACAAGCTTCCGTTGGGTTCATTCGGATATACCCGAGCTTTACTGCCTGCTTGAGCGCGGCATGAAAGACACCATGAACATTTTTGATGCTCTTGGGGGATAACCCGTCCTTCTGCATCTGATTAACGGCAAGGATATACCGGAATGAAGGGTATCTTCTTTGAACCAGCGCGTATGCGATATTGTTGCATCTCAAAGAGCGCATGAAAGAACTCAACGAGGTGCGAATCCTGATCGGGTATAGAATGCTCGATGTGATACATGACAACTCAGGCAATTGAGAAAGGGGTGGACATTATTGCCGCGTAGACCAAAACTGACGCCCGAACTGCAGAAACAGATCTGCGCATATATCGGAAGCGGGATATGCGGATGCTTGCAGGTTGGCAGGGGTCAGCGAATCCAGCTATTACAGCTGGCTCAACAAATATCCGGAGTTTTCGGAGGCTATAAAGAAGGCGACGATTCAATTTAAGCGAGTGCACCTCTCAAAAATTGCGGCGGATGAAAGCTGGCAGGCTTCGGCATGGATTTTGGAGCGGCGATTCCCTGATGAATACGGGAAGCGGCCGGTTGAGGTGATGGGCAAGGACGGCGGGCCGATGAAGATCGATGAGGTGGTTCATATTTACTTGCCGGACAACGGGCGCTAAAAACTGGGGCATAGACATGACTGTGTGACAATTAAACCATAGAGGATGCGCAGGAGCCGCTACAGGGCCGCCGAGTGTGAGGAAAGGGATTTCTCTTCCGTCACGATTCGGCGGCCCTGATGGCCCATTAATGACGTTTAATTCACTTGCGGGTAATTTGCTTCCGTGGTATAATATTTCTGTTAGGCATATAGCATCTTTTTCTCTTTGATCAATCGAATACGGTTTCCCCGGCGTCTTGAACGCCAAGCGAAGGGCTTGGCAGGCAGGACGATTTGAGCATCGTGCGGGAGGTTGGCGGTGAGATGCTCAGGAAGGTCAGGCCGCAAAGACAAAAACTCGTATGCTGCAGCGCAAGGGCGCTTATACCTCTTTGAGACAAAAACGAAGGAGTTGAAATTAATGCTCTACGGATTGAAATGGAAAGAACAGTGTCAGGTAATCGATACGGCGCAAACAGGGAAGCCCTTTTCGGAATGCCCGGTGCAGAGCGAAGGCGCGAAGAAGTTCTATAATTCGCTGGTTCGCCAGATGAAAGAGCTTCCGGGCGTCAGGTTCGATTACCCGGAGATGGATGAGATCGATCCTGAATCCGAAGCTCTCGAAGAGATCATGTTCAAGGGGATGCCGCTAAAATGATCAATGGGCGGATGCGGGCGGTTTTGGGTGATATCACAAAGATGCGGGTGGACGCGATCGTAAACGCCGCGAATGAATCCCTGCTCGGGGGCGGCGGCATTGATGGCGCGATTCACAAGGCCGCGGGGCCCGGACTTTTGAAGGAATGCCAGACGCTGGGCGGCTGCAAAGTGGGCGACGCGAAGGTCACAGGCGCGTACAACCTGCCCTGCAAGATGATCGTGCATACGGTCGGGCCGGACATGCATGACCCCGTACATGGAGCGGCGGACCTTTTGCGCTCCTGCTACAAGCGCAGCATGGAAGTCGCCGCGCAGCATGGCGCAAAGACGATCGCCTTCCCGTCGATCAGCACCGGGATCTTCAAATACCCGCTGGAGGAGGCCTGCGCCATCGCGCTGGAGACCGTTTTTCACGCGTTGCCGGGATCGGGAATCGATCAGGTGGTCTTTGTGTGCTTCAATAAGAAGACCTTTGAAGCCTATCAGCGGGAATGGAACCGGTTGCTCATGCAGTCCCGCGAGGACAAGTTCATATGGGGCGAAGGCGATCTGCAGGTCTTGACCGAGGCGGAAGTTGAGGCGATCAAAGCGAAGGAAAAGGCCAGACGCGCGGCAGAGCGGAAGGATGGATGAAACCCGATGGCGAAAGATTTGGACCGTGTCCGCGGTGCGCTCTACGGCGTCGCGGTGGGCGATGCGCTCGGGGCTCCGCTGGAATTCCTCTCAGAATCAGAAATCACAGAGCGTTATGAGCGCGTCACAGAAATGCTGGGCGGCGGATGGCTGCACCTTCAGCCCGGCGAGGTCACCGACGATACCCAGATGACGCTGTGTGTCGCGCGCGGCATCGTGGAAAATCCGGGGAATCCGTGCGATGCGATCCAGAAGAACTTCATGGAGTGGTTCGAATCTTGCCCCGCCGACGTGGGGAACCAGTGCCGCGCTGTCCTCTCCGCCGCAAAACATTATGGCTGGGCCCGCGCGGGCGAAATGTCGATGCGGTCCCTCGGTGACCGCGTGGAGGGCAACGGCGCGCTGATGCGCACGATCTATCCCCCGCTCTACTACGGGCTCGATCACCCGAAGAAGACATCCGCCATCGCGCGGATCACACACCCCGGCCCGATCAGCACGAACCTGTGCATCGAATACTGTGATTTGGTCGCCCGCTACATTCTGGAGGATGACCAGCCCAGCAAGGACCCTCTACGGTTTGAGCGAGGTGCGCGCTCGAAAGGCTACGTGCTGGACAGCTACAACGTCGCGCTGGAGTGCTTCGCGGATACGGATTCTTTTGAAGAAGGTCTGATTATGACTGTCAACCGGGGCGGCGATGCGGACACGAACGGCGCGATCTACGGCGGCCTTGCCGGGGCGTACTATGGTTTCGAGAACATCCCCGGGCGATGGGTGGGCACGCTCAGCAAGGCGCTGAAAGAGGAGCTGGACACCCTCGCAGAGACCGCCTGTACCCATTAAAACTATACCAATCAGATATTTCACACAGCCATCCTCCGATGATTGAAGAAATCGGATGAGCATGGTATAATTTGTGTTACGCATGTGAGTACGGAGGACGAAAGTAATGAGCCTGACCGCCAACGTAAACGAAAAGGCCAACCTGATCTGGGCAATCGCGGACAAACTGACGGGCGTGTACAAGCCCCACGAATACGGCGAGGTCATCCTGCCAATGACGGTGATCCGGCGTTTTGACTGCATCCTGGCCGACACCCGACAGGCTGTATGGGATAGATATGAAAGCGTGAAAGCCCTGCCCATGAAGGATGTGCTGCTGACCCGCGCGTCCGGGCACTCATTCTACAACACCAGCCCATACACCTTTGAGAAGCTGCTGGACGAGCCGGACAACATCGAGGCCAACTTTCGCCTCTACCTCAACGGCTTCTCCGCGAACGTCCGGGACATTCTGGAGAAGTTCAAGTTTGACGGCCACATCGGAACGATGGCGAATAAGGGCATTCTCTATATCGTCATCAAGGAGTTCACCACCCCCAAGGCCAACCTGCACCCGGACCACATCTCCAACCTTGAGATGGGCTACATTTTCGAGGAGATCATCCGAAGATTCTCAGAAGCCCACAACGAGGACGCGGGGCAGCACTACACCCCCCGCGAGGTCATCGAGCTGATGGTCAATATCCTCTTCCATGACGACAACGCGCTTTTATCCGGCAGCGACGTGGGCAAGACGCTCTACGACCCCGCCTGCGGCACCGGCGGCATGCTCTCCGTGGCGGAGGAATACCTGAAAAAGCTGAACGCCTCCGCCAAACTGATCCCCTTCGGGCAGGAGATCAACGACCAGACGTTTGCCATATGCAAAGCGGACATGCTCATCAAGGGCAACGACGCGGACTTCATCAAGGACGGCAATACGCTCTCAGACGACCGCTTCCAGGGCCAGACCTTCGACTACATTCTCTCGAATCCCCCCTTCGGTCGGGAGTGGAAGAACGAGAAGGACAAGGTGGAGGCCGAAGCCCGGCTGGGCTTCGCCGGGCGCTTTGGCGCGGGGCTTCCCGCCATCGGCGACGGGCAGATGCTGTTCCTCCTCACCGCCATTTCCAAGATGAAGGACCGGAAGGACGGCGGCAGCCGCGTCGCCATCATCCACAACGGCTCGCCGCTCTTCACCGGGGACGCGGGCAGCGGCCCCAGCGAGATCCGCAAATACATCCTGGAAAATG
>CAZNPZ010000041.1:0-25989 GCA_964575255.1 uncultured Oscillospiraceae bacterium | reverse complement strand
GGGCAGCCGCATGTACGTGGAGGGCCGCGTCAAGGACGTGGTCATCAACGAGTCCGGCGAGAACGTCTACCCCGACGAGGTCGAGGATGCGTTCGCAGCCCTCGGCGACGTGGAGCAGATGAGCGTGCTGGGTGTGCCGACCGACCCGAACCAGCCGCTCAATCAGGAGATCACGCTGGTCGTGTACCTGGGCGACAAGGCGGCGGATGAAGTCTATGTCAAGGGCCTGTGCGCCCGGATCGCGCAGATCAACGCCAAACTGCCGGTCGTCAAGCAGGTAAACCGCGCGCTCGTCTCCAGCGAGAAACTGCCCCTGGTCAACTCCATCAAGGTCAAGCGCGTGGAACTGCGCAAGCTGATCGTGGAGAAGCCCGGCGCGTACCGCGAACTCTCGATCCGAAACGCCGCCGCTCTTGCTTACGGCGCGCCGAAGGAAGGCGTCAAGACCGAATTGGTGGATATGGAACTTCGCCGCATCAGCGACCAGGTACGAAAGATCTACGCGGAAGTCTTGGAGACCCCTGAAAAGCAGATTCGGGACGACGCGCATTTCCTGGACGACCTGGGCGGCGACAGCCTGCAGGTCTTGAGCGTCTCCATCCGCGTTGAGGAAGCGTTTGGACTCATCATCCCGCCGGAGGAGTATGGCCGCTGCACGACGGTGGGCGGGCTATCCCGGCTGATCTACGAGCGGCAGCACGGCTTCCAGGAGGCCAAGCCCTCTTCCGAGCCGGTCACGCCGATCTCCGACTTCCGCGAGACACCGGAATTCAAGGCGTTCTACGCGCGCCAGCAGGCGCTGATGGCGGACGGCGCGAGCAACCCATACTTCGTATGCCACGACTCGTCGCTGAAGGACACCTCGATCATGGCCGGCAAGGAAGTATTGAACTTTGGCTCCTACAACTACGTGGGCATGTCGGGACGCCGGGAAGTCATGGACGCCGCGAAAGCCGCGATTGAAAAATACGGCACCAGCGCAAGCGGCAGCCGCTTGCTCGCGGGCGAGAAGAGCCTGTATCAGGAACTAGAAAAGGAGATAGCCGAATGGAAGCACGCGGAGAGCGCGCTTGTTCTGGTCGGCGGTCACTCCACCAATGTGACGGTGGTGGGCAACTTCTGCGGCCCGAAGGACATGATCGTCTACGATGCGCTGGCGCACAACTCGATCGACCAGGGCTGCCGCCTCAGTAAGGCCCTCTGTAAACCCTTCCCGCACAACGACGCCAAGGCGCTTGAGAGCATCCTGCGCATGCAGCGACACAAGTTTGAGAAGGTACTCATCATCATCGAGGGCGCGTACTCCATGGACGGCGACATCGCGGACGTTCCGGCGTTCGTCGCGCTCAAAAAGAAGTTCGGCTGCTTCCTGATGGTGGACGAGGCGCACAGCGCGTGCGTGATCGGCCGTACCGGCGGCGGCGTGGACGAGTATTTCGGCCTCGCACCAAACGACATTGACATCAAGATGGGCACGCTCTCCAAGGGGCTCGGCGCGTGCGGCGGGTACCTTGCCGGATCGCGCGCGATCATCGAGTACCTCCGTTACAACCTGCCCGGCTTCGTGTTCTCGGTGGGCATTTCCCCGCCGCTCGCCGCCGCGACGCTTACGTCCATCCGCCTCCTCCGGCAGGATCCGACCATCATGGACCGGATGCGCTTCAACATCCGCACGTTCGTGAAAGAGGCGCAGGCGCGGAATCTGAACACCTGTCTGGCGTCAGAGACGGCCATCGTGCCGATCCTTGTCGGGCGGGACGAGGACGCGTTCCACCTGAGCAATCTCCTGCGCGAGCACGGCGTGTTCGTGCCTCCGGCGGTCTACCCGGCGGTTCCGCGTGGCAAGGCGCGGCTGCGCTTCTGCGTGATCAGCGAGCACAAGCCTGAGCAGATCGTAAAAGCCCTCGACCTGCTCGTCCAACTTGCCGCCGAAGAGGGTATCCAGCTTCCTCCGGCGAAGACCGCCGAGACCAATAAATCCGGGATTGGCGCCACGTTCGCATAAATTCCACATGCGCCCGCGGCAGACGATGTTTCAGCGCCGTGTGCGTCCGTGTACCTATCGGGCGATACAATCGGATAAGGCGGTGCGCGCATGATTCTCAATCAATGGTATGCCATCCTCCCCTCGTCGGCAGTCAAACCGGGAGGCTTGCTCGCGGTGCGGCGGCTTGGGCTTGATCTCGCGCTGTTTCGCACAAAGAAGGGCGCGCTGGGCTGTGTCGTGGACCGCTGCACCCACCGAGGCGCGGCACTGAGCAAAGGCCGGGTCGAGGGCAGCTGCGTAAGATGCCCGTTCCACGGCATTCAGTTCGACCCCAGCGGACAGTGTACGTTCATCCCGGCCAACGGCCGCGCGTCCACCGAGGACTACACCCGCTACAACGTGGAGGCGTACCCGATCGGCGAGGCCTACGGCATCGTATACCTGTGGTACGGCGACCCGGAAAAGGCGACCGGGCAGCTTCCGTTCTTCCGCGGCGAACTGGACGGCTTCGTTTTCAGCGAGCTTTCTGATCACTGGGCGGCGCACTACTCCCGCGCGATTGAGAATCAACTGGACGTCGTCCATGTGCCCATCGTGCACCACAACACCATCGGCCGGGGCAACCGGACGCTGATCAACGGCCCCAAGGTACTCTTTGAGAATGATCAGCTGATCACCAGCGCGAACAACGAAGAAGATCACGGACAGAAACCCAAACCGCCCGCCCAGTGTGTGATCAAGGAGACGTACCTGAAGTTCAAATTCCCGAACCTGTGGATGAACCACATCTCGGAGAAGCTCAAAGTCGTCATCTTCTTCGCACCGGTGGATGAGGAGAACACGATCCTCTACATCCGCTTCTACAATCGCTTCACGAAGAGCGCGCTTCTGAACCGGCTGATCGCGCAGCCGGGAGCGCTTATGAACTTCATCATCGAGCGGCAGGATCGACGCGTCGTGGTCACTCAAAAGCCCAAGCCGTCCTCCTACCGGTCGGAGGAAAAGCTGCTGATGGGCGACGGTCCGGTCATCAAGTATCGCCAAATCCGCGACGAGCTCATGAAAGCGGCAATGAAAAAGCAGTAATGCCAAGGAAAATATTCTTTACTCCAAAGGGCTGAGGGTTTATGAGGCAGAACAAGGAGTTGGAACGAGGTGACTCTTCGGGATACGCCTTCGGCGTGAAATGCAGCGTGACGCTGAGTGGATTGCGACACGGTGGCGCGCGATTCAGATCCATTTGAATTGTGCGGTCGCGTAGCGACTTGGTTTCCAAAGGGTTGCCTTCTCTGCGCGAAAAGATTCAGCTCGACGAGCAATTAAAACTTTGGATTGGTTGCCTCAAAAACCGTAGCGCCTGAAATCCAGTCGGATTTCAGGCGCTACGGTTTAATGCCCGCGATGCTTGGCTTTCTTCTTCTCGACGTGAAGCAGGAATCTGCGCGCTTCTTCCGCTTCCCGCCGCTCCTTCGACAGAACCTGCCGCTCCGTCTTGGACGCTTCCCGCGCAAGGCTCAGCGCCTGCTGGGACTTCGTGCCCACCCCGACCGTCTTTGTACTCGCCGCCTGCCGCTGCCTGCGCTTGGGGTTGGATGAGAGCCGAACCTCCTTCGCGCCGGCGACTTCCGGTGAAAACTTCAACCGGAAGTAGTTCGCCAGCAGCCATTCGTACACCTCGCGGTCGCTGGGTTCCGCGCCAAAGACGACCTTTGAGACCGACAGCCTGCCATCCTCGACGCGCTCGAAGAGGCCGATGTAGAAGGGATCGTCGAAGAAAACCGATAGTGCGACGCTCATGCGCCACACGCCTCCTGTCTGCCGGATTTTTTGGAATCGGCGGACGACCCACAGGAGGGAGGGTTACTGACGGTGTACACCGCGCCCGGACTACCAACCGGGCTGTGTTTTTCCGATCCGTCCGGCGCGATCATTATACCGTACCACATGTGAAGTGTAAACCGCCGTCCATTCGGTATCCAATGAAAAATTTAAAAGAATTCTTCGCTCGGCGCTTTCGGCTCGATTCGACTGAAAACCCGCCGCTTTGTGGTATACTGACCACGGAAGGGATGTGCGCGCGATGAAGGTGCGAAAGCGGCAGGAGTACGAGTTCGAAGCGATCAAGCGGCAGTATTTCCAGATTAAAGCGGTCGCGTCCCGGACGAAGGCACGGCATCTTTGGCAGCACGAAGCCGCGGTGCGCGACAAACTCAAGTCGCTTCAGCGGTTGCGCGACCACGCGCCCAGAGGGCTGGAAGAGACCTACAAGAATTATATAGGCCTTCTGGAGGAACTGTCCCGACGGATCCTGGACGATTACAACCGGCAGCACGGCACCGGATTCCAGTTCGAGGAGGTCGTCAAAGGGAATTTCCGCGCCTATCTCGGCGCGGGCATCCTGTCGGTGCTGTTCTCCCGGCACATTCCAAGGCTCCTCGCCGACGAATTCAACCGGAGGCTCCCCGCGAACCCGAAGGACGAATACCCTGCCGCGCGGGCGATGCGGCGCAGGTTCATCCTGCATCTGGGCGAGACCAATACCGGCAAAACCTATCACGCGATCAAGCGTCTGCTTGAATGCGGGCAGGGCGTGTATCTCGCGCCGCTGCGCGTGCTGGCGCTTGAAAACTTCGAGTGGATGAACCAGGAAGGCTCGCCGTGCAACCTCCTGACCGGCGAGGAGGAGATTCTGGTCGAGGGGGCTGAGATCGTAAGCTGTACAGTGGAGAAACTGAACCTGGACAGGCGGTACCGGGTCGCGGTCGTGGACGAGGCGCAAATGCTCGCCGATTCCCAGCGCGGCGCGGCGTGGACGCGCGCAATCCTGGGGCTGAAGTGCCCGGAGATTCACGTTTGCGGCGCGTTGAGCGCGCATGAGCAGCTGACACGGATGATCGAGGACTGCGGCGATGATCTGGAATTCCATGAGTATACCCGTTCGACGCCGCTTCAGATGGTTCCCAAGACCGTACAGCTTTCCGACGTCGAAAAAGGCGACGCGCTGGTCGCCTTTTCAAAGAAAAAAGTGGTCGCGTATTCAGGTCTCCTGGCCGAGCGGAACATCCCCGCCGCCGTAATCTACGGCGACCTGCCGCCGGAAGTGCGCCGCATGCAGTATGCCGCTTTCCTCAAAGGGGACAGGCCGGTACTCGTCACCACCGACGCGATCGGCATGGGGGTCAACCTTCCGATCCGGCGCATCATCTTCACCGAGCACGCGAAGTTTGACGGTGAGGAGATTCGCCCGCTCACTTCGCAGGAGGTCAAGCAGATCGCGGGACGAGCCGGGCGACTGGGCATCTACGACGTCGGTTACGTCGCTTCAATGTCGGGCGGCCAGTCGTTTTTGCGGGCGCAGATTGAGGCGGAGGACGACCCGGTCGAGCAGGCGGTCGTCGGACCCAGCGAAGTATTACTGGAGATCGGTCAACTGCCGCTTCGGGAAAAATTGGCGCTGTGGAGTACGCGTGAGGAGGCGGTCGCGTTCTACCGGAAGATGGATGTCCGGGATCAGCTGCTGGTTCTGGACAGGATCGCGCCCTACAGGCTTCCGGAGCGTGCGCAGTGGCAACTGATGATGCTGCCGTTTGACGTACACAGCGAGGAGCGGATGATGCTGTTCCTCACGTATGTCGAGGCGCTGTTTGTCCGGCACGAACGCCAGATTGTCCGGCCAGAAATGATAAGCCAGGATCTGAACTGGCTGGAAGGGTACTATCAAAGCGTCAATCTTTACTACGCGTTTTCCAGATCGTTCGGCCTGCCATTTGACGAAGAATGGGTCTACGCCACCCGAAAGCGCGTCAGCGAGATGATCAACCGGCAGCTGAACCGCAGAAAACCCAAAGTTGAGGCAAAAAGGGGCGCCTCAGAGTAAGGGTATTGTTATACAGGCGCGACGAGGGTTTCCGAAGCGGGATTTGGCATTTGATCGGCGCCGCCCCCCTCTCGCAGCCTGAACTGCGAGACCTGCCGCTTCAGATACGCCGCCTGGGTCAGAAGATCCCTGCTGTGGGACGCGCAATGCTCCTCGTAACCGGCGCGCAGCGCCGCGATGGCGGAACGCTGTTCACCCATCGCCGCAGCCCGTATTCCACGTGGCTTTCCGCAAATGATTTCACACGACAGGCCATGCCGGCGGTGGTATAATAGATGTGCCGACGAACGAGGGTTCGGGGGTGCGTAAGGAAGTGAAAAGGCAGGCGAAGCGGGTGAACGGCGAACGGGCGGGATCGGGCGCAAGAAAACGGTTGGCGGAAATCGTCGCCGTATTGTCGCGGCACCACATCGTCAAAGGCCTTACGCCGGAAAAACTCCGCGATATCCTTGACGAACTTGGCCCGACCTATGTGAAGTTGGGTCAGATCGTCTCGACACGCCCGGACATCCTGCCGGAGGCGTATTGCGCGGAGCTCTCCAAGCTGCGCACGGATGCCGCGCCGCTGCCCCTCGAAACCATCCTGTCCGCGATGGAGTCGGAGTACGGAAAACCCGCCCATGAAATATTCACGCGCGTCGAGCCGGAACCGCTCGGCTCCGCATCCATCGCGCAGGTTCACCTTGCCGCGCTGCCGGACGGGCGGCAGGTTGTCGTCAAGGTGCAGCGCCCCAACATTTCCGAGACGATGGAGCGCGATGTCGCGCTACTCAAAAAGGCGGTCAGACTCACAAAATTCACGCCCGCGAGCGGCGCCGTAGACTTTTCGATGGTACTGGACGAGTTGTGGAAGGCCGCGCAGCACGAACTGAATTTTCTGGAAGAAGCGGAAAACCTTCGGGAGTTTGCGAGACGGAATCAGTATGCCCGACGGGTGGCGTGCCCCGGCGTGATTGACGAACTCGTATCTCCTCGCATCCTCGTGTTGGAGTATGTGGACGGCGTCCAGATTGACGATCTGGATCGTCTCAAACAGTTGAACCTCAACCCAAAGGAAATCGCCGGGCTTCTGGCTGAGAATTTCATCAAGCAGGTGGTGGACGACCGCTTCTTCCACGCCGATCCGCATCCGGGCAACATCCGCGTTCGGGACGGCGTCATCGTGTGGCTCGACCTGGGCATGATGGGGCGGCTTTCCGAGATGGACGGCGCCATGCTTACGCGGTTGGTCGGCTCGATCGCGCGCAACGATGCCGAGACCGCAACAGACGTTGTGCTCACAATCGGCGAATATAAAGAACTTCCCGACCGTACGCGGCTTGCGTTGGACGTAGAGATTCTGCTGTCCCGCTACCGGCAGATGTCGCTGTCCTCGATCAACATCGCCCGCGTATTGGAAGAATTCCTCTCGATTGCGCGCAGGCACGGCATCTCCATGCCCGCGAGCATGACGATGTTGGGCCGCAGCATCGTCATCCTGGAAAGCGTATTGACGCGTCTTGATCCGGACATGAACCTGCTTTCGATCTTCTCCGCGCATATCCGTAAGCGGGTGTTTGACCGCGACAGCCTGCGGGAGCGGCTGGAGAAACTCGCATGGCAGTTGGCGGATTCTTCCGAGAAGTTGAGCGCGATACCCGGTCAGCTTTCCGATGTCCTTGGAAAGGCGCTCGCGGGGCACGCGACGGTCAACGTGATCATCGCGGGCCAGGATCAGGAGCGCCGCGCGCGCAGAGATCATAACCGCCGCATCTCGCTCGCTATCATCGCCGCCGCGTCGATCGTCAGCGCGGGCATCCTAAGCCTTTCAGACATGCCTGGTATCGCTGGCCTTCCGTGGCTGTCCGCGCTGCTCCTATGCATCGCCGCCGCGATGGTTTTCGTGATGTTCTTTTCCATCAGGCATTGAATAGCCGAGACGAAAAAGCGCGCGGGGAGCGTATGCCGCCCCCCGCGCTTTTGACTTGAAATGCTCCAGCTAGTATTTCCCAAACTCCTCGTCGCTCAGCGCGATGGATTTTTTACTCGCCGCCTGCTTGGGGAATTCTACATCCCGGTACGGTTTCACGGAATTTTCCTCTCTCGATTCAGCCGGAGTCCCAGGCTTTTCTGATACGTCCGCGCTCTTCTTCAGGCGGAACTTGCTGACTGAGCCGCGCATCATCTCTGCCTGCCCCGCCAGTTCCTTGCTGGCCGCCGCGCTCTGCTCCGAGACCGAGGAGTTCGCTTGCACCACCTGCGACACCTGCATGACCGCCTGGTTGATCTGCGCGAGGCCCGTCGCCTGTTCGTTACTCGCCACGTCGATCTGGTTCACAAGAGATGCCGCCTGCGCCACGCCGTCCACGATCTTATCCAGCGCCTCCGCCGTATGGGTCGCCAGCTTCGTACCCGCCTCGACCTTTTTGATCGAGCCTTCGATCATCTCGGTCGTCTCCTTGGCCGCGCTGGCCGACTTCGCCGCGAGGTTCCGAACTTCTTCCGCCACCACCGCGAAGCCCTTGCCGTGCTGCCCGGCGCGCGCTGCCTCCACTGCGGCGTTGAGCGCAAGGATGTTGGTCTGGAACGCGATGTCGTCGATCACCTTGATGATCTTTGAGATGTTGGCCGAGGACACGTTGATGTCGTCCATGGCTTTCAGCATATCCTTCATCTGCTCGTTGCCCTGCGCCGCGTTCATTTGCGCCGCGCCCGCAAGTTTATTCGCCTGGCTCGCGTTCTGCGCGTTCAACTTGGTCTGTGAGGAGATCTGCTCCAGCGAGGCCGTCAGTTCCTCGATGGAACTGGCCTGTTCCGACGCGCCCTGCGACAGCGATACGCTGGAATCCGACAGTTCCCTCGCGCCCATCGAAACCTGCTCCGAGGCCGCGTTGATGCCGGAGAGCACCTCGTTCAGGTTCCCGGTCATCCGCTTGAACGCCTTGGCGAGGTCGCCGATTTCGTCTTTCGTATTGATATCCACGTCAATGCTCAGGTCGCCGTCCGCGATCGCTTCCGCCGCCGTGATGACCTTCTTCATCGAGCCGCTGATCAGGCGGGAGATGTACAACGCAATCAGCAGCGCCAGGATGATCCCGACCGCAAGGGCTGCATACACCGTGATCTCGGCTGTCTGCGCAAGCGCGCTGTTGGCGTCCGCTTGCTTGTCCGCGTCGTCCGCCTTCATCGCGGCAAGTTCCAGGATTATGCTCTGTTCGGCCTGCTCCGCCGCGTAGCATTCGTCCGACAGGAGAAGCTCCAATGCTTCGGCATCCCGGTTCTGAGCAGAAAGCTCCGTAATCTTTTCATAGAACCCGCCGAAAACCGTCCTCGCGTTCAAGTACTCGTCATATACCTTTTGCAGTTCGGGCGACAGAATTTTCTCAGCGAACGCTTCCTGCTGCTCGGTCATCTCCGCGCGGCGCTCTTCAGCTCTTGCCAAAGTATCTGAGATTTCATTCGGATCGGTCAGCAGAATCATCTCACGCAAATTCACGCGAATCCGCTGGAAGGCGGTCGCGATCTGCGTCAGTTCCGCAATGGGCATTGTCATGTGCTCGTACATTTCTTGGCCGTTGTTCGCGATGCTCTGCATATTCAGAACACCCACCGTGCCGACCGCGATCGCAACCGCCAGGACAATTCCGAAACCCAGGATCAGCTTTTTCGAGATCTTCATGTTTTGAAACCAGTTCATATTCTTTTACTCCTTCGCCGCGTTCTGTCTGACGGTATCCGCTTCCTCGCTCAAAAGAACATCACAATCCAATAGAATCTTGATCTCTCCCCCTACCTTTCCAAACCCCTTGACATAGTTGACTTCGCGCCGGTTGATCTCCGGCGGCGCGGCGATCTCGCTTTCCGGGATTGCCACGACCTCCGCCACCCTGTCTACGATCAGGCCGATCGACATGCCCTGGATGTCGACGACGATGATGCAGGTTCGGGAGTCGTATGCCTTCTCCGCGCGCCTGAACCGGAGCCGCACATCCATCACCGGGATGATCTTTCCTCGAAGGTTGATGACCCCCTTGATGTGACTGGGGAATTCAGGGATCACCGTGATCGGCAGGATTCCGATGATTTCCTTGACGAAGTTGATTCTGATGCCAAACACATCGTCTCCCAACAGAAAAGTCAGAAATAAGTCTTCCTGGGTGTCTTCAACATCCAATGATTCCGAATCCGAGAGGCTTTGCATGAACACATCTCCTTCCAGAATTGTCCTCCTTACGGGATACCCGAACAAGCGCCATGATACCTATCCAAAAAGTATGCTGCCGGGGTTTGCTTGAGGAAGACACATGTTGATTGAGATAAGGTTAAGAAGAACAAGCGCGCGCCCTTACAAACTAATACATCGGCGCTCACAATGGTTTTTTTATCCGCTGTACAAATATTCATTCATCCTCTGAAATAACTACTCCCGTTATCATCAACATATAGATATTTTGTCATTCTTTTCGTTGTAGTTTCTGATGTTATCATAGTTTTACACGTCTTATAATCTCCAGCATTACTTTATTCTGTATTATCCTTCATTCATTCTTATTGTTTTAATTCATAGTTTGTAGACAAAGCGGAACACAGTCGTCAAATTTCTCTTCTGGCTAACATAGAATTTTTGTTGATGACACAAAATCGCCGCTCTGTGGAGCCATTTGTCGTGGTTCTGGGTTTTATCAAGCGGTCGAAGGGAGGCATTACTTGAGGCGAGGATGGCGATGTATCGCTCCCCGCACCTTATGAACCAAAGGCAATGTGATAGGAGCTATAAACACTTGACTGCATTTCCCGCAGTGTCACATCAAGGACTCAAAAGTGGCGACAGTTGCGATTTTGTAACTCCAGCCATGACAAAGCCGCCCGAATTGCGGGTTCGGGCTTCTTTGACACCAGTACAGGCTGCACGATGGACAGGCAGGGTTCTCACCCTATAAAGATATGAGCATCCAAGTTCTCACAACAGAAGCGCCGACATCAGGCGCGACGCAAGCTTGACGTGAAAAGACAGCCGATCCAGATCGCCGAATTCCGAGGTGGTGTGCATCCCATCCCCCTCCAGCCCCAGGCCGTCCACGACCGGGATGCCCGCAAGCCCCGCGATGGCGATGTCACCCGCGCCGCCGGTGCGCTCCACGCCCAGAGAGATGCCGTACTCCGCCGCGATCTCCTGCGCGCTGCGCACGAGCGCCATGCTCTCCTCCGTGGCCAATAGCGCGGGATGGGAAGCGCCAAAAGTCACCGCTGTCGTCGTACCGGGTATTCCGGGCGCGACGCACAGCGCCGTCAGCCTTTCCGTCAATTCCTGTTGCAGCCGCTGGTCGAAATAGCGGAACTCGCCGTGCGCCACCGCCTCGTCCGCCACCACGTTTTCCGCTGTGCCGCCGGAGAGGATGCCAATGTTCACGGAGATGTCGCGGCTGTCGTCCCTGAGCGTATAGATGTCGGTAATCCGGCGGCACAATTCCTGAATGGCGCTCGCGCATTGTAAATAGGCAGCCCCGGCATGCCCCCGGATGCCGGTGCAGGTGACGGTAAACGACGTGACGCCCTTGCGCTCGCAGGTCAGCGCGCCGCCGACGCGGGCAGGCTCAAAACTGAGCGCCGCGAAGGATTCCCGCGCGTTTTTCAGGATGCGCGGCCCGCTTTCCGGGGAGCCAAGCTCCTCGTCGGAGTTGAGCACTGCTTTGACGGTGTATTTCTCCGGATCCACGTTGGGCAACACTTCCTTGAGGGCGTGCAGCATCACGGCGATGCCACCCTTCATGTCTGAAACGCCGGAGCCGTAGATCCTGTTTCCCTCCAATCGAAACGGCTGGCATTCGTCATGCGGGAACACGGTATCCATATGCCCCATCAGCATCAGCTGCTTTGGGCCATGCCCGTAGCTGCATTCCAGCACCGGGCCGACTTTTTCACCGGGAAAGGAAACGACCCGCATGTTCAGCGCGGCAAAATCCTGGGCGACGACCTCGGCCAGCGCGTCGGTATCTTCCTTGTCCCACGAGCCGCTGGGCATGGAGACGTATTTCTTCACGGTTTCGAGAATATCCCGCATGGGTTCGGCCTCCTTTGAAATTCTGGCGCTTTTACAGCACCTTGCAGAGAAAATCCTTCGTCCGCGGCTGTTTGGGCGCGAGGAACAATTCCTCCGGCGTACCTTCCTCCGCGATCACGCCGCCGTCCATGAACAGGATCCGATCGGCAACTTCCCGCGCGAAGCCCATTTCGTGGGAGACCACGATCATGGTCATGCCTTCCCGCGCCAACTGTTTCATCACTTCCAGCACCTCGCCGACCATTTCCGGGTCCAGCGCGCTGGTGGGTTCGTCAAAGAGCATCACGTCCGGGTTCATCGCGAGTGCCCGCACGATCGCCACCCGCTGCTTCTGCCCGCCGGACAGCTTTTCCGGCCACTCCTCCACCTTGTCAGAGAGCCCGACGCGGGTCAGCAGGTCTACCGCCCGCTTTCGCGCCTCCTCCCTGCCGAGACCCAATACCCGCATCGGCGCGATGGTCACGTTGTCGATCACCTTCAGGTGCGGAAACAGGTTGAACTGCTGGAACACCATGCCCATGCGCTCCCGGAGCTTGCAACGCTCTCTGCCCTTGAGCGCAGTGATGTCCGTGCCCTCAAACAGAATCCGCCCGCCGGTCGGCTTTTCCAGCAGGTTCAAAGACCTCAGAAACGTGGACTTTCCGCCGCCGGACGGGCCGATCACCACAACCACTTCGCCGCTTCTCACGCTGACGTCCACGCCCTTCAGAACGTGCAGCTTGCCGAAGTGCTTGTTGAGCCCATCCACTTTGAGAAGAACGTCCCCTTTTTTGACCTTAGGCTGCGCTTCGGTTTGCACGGTTCATCCTCCTCTCAAGGAGTGCCAGCAGTTTACTGGTCACATAGGTCAGGCAGAAGTAGATCAGCGCCGCCACCATCAGCGTTTCGATGTAGAGGTAATTGGTGGAGGCCATCTTGTACGCCTGATACGTCAGTTCGTACACGCCGACCGCGTACAGGATTGACGATTCCTTGATGATCACCACAAACTCATTGCCCATCGCGGGCAGCGTGGTCTTGATCGCCTGCGGCAGGATGATGTAGATCATGGTCTTCAGTTTCGTCATGCCCAGCGATTCCGCTGCCTCGGTCTGCCCGTGGTCGATGGACTGGATGCCCGCCCGGATGATCTCCGCCATGTACGCGCCGCTGTTGAACACCAGCGCGAAGATGCTCACGGTCATCCGCGGCATTTTGACGCCCAACTGCGGAAGGCCGTATACGAAGAGCAGCGCCTGCACCAACAGCGGCGTGCCCCGGATGAATGCGACATACGCGCCCATCAACCAGCGGACGGGCGCGAATCTGACCCGCCGAAGGAGCGCCACCACGATGCCAAAGAGGGTACCCAGCAGCACCGTATACAGCGCAAGCTGCAGTGTGACGCCAACGCCCTCCATGAACATGGGGAATTTTCCGGTGAAGATGGTCCAGATCTTGTCAAACCTGATCATAGTGCCTCCGGGTGCACATCAGGAAAAGGCGGCGCACCCGGTTGGGTTGTCGCCCGCCTTTTCCTGGTTAATCTGGTATCCGGAGCCGCCGGAGGATTAACCTTCCTGCGCGGCCACCAGTTCCTGGTTCTGCTTGATCGCGGTGTCAAACCACTGCTGGAACCGGCCGTCCGCCTTGACTGAGGCAATAAAGCTGTTGACCGTCTTGAGAAGTTCCGCGTTGTCGCCCTTCTGTACCGCGATGCCCACGCCCGGCGACTCGAACTTTATCGGCACTTCGGATTGTACAAGGTCCGGGTACTTGCCAAAGTAGCTCTGCGCCACGTTGTCGGTCACGATCAGGCCGTCGATGGTGCCCTGATTGAGTTCCATGACCAAAAGTGGAACCTTGTCCAACAGCACCAGATTGGCCTTCGGGAACTGTTCCTCCGCCACGCCCTGCTGGAGCGAACCCGTCTGCGCGCCCAGGTTGATGCCGTCAAAGTCGGAAGGCACCTTGTACTTGTCAATGTCGGCCTTGCGGATCAGTACAATCTGTGTGCCGGAGTAATAGGGGTCAGAGAAATCCACAACTTCTTGCCGGTCAGGCTTGATCGAGAGGCCGGAGATGATCATGTCGATCTCCCCCGCCCGAAGCGCCGTGATCAGGCCGGAGAACGCCTGATCCGCAACCTGCAGTTTCACGCCCAGTTCATCGGCCAGCGCCTGAGCCATCGACATCTCAAAGCCCGCCAGTTCCTCATTCCCAGTCTCCGGGTTGGTGTAGTAGAACTCGTAGGGCGGGAAACCGACCTCCGCGCCGACGACCAATACGCCCTTCTCCTTGATTTCCGCCAGTTTGTCCGCGCCCGCCGACGCGCCAACGCCAAGCACCATCAAAAGACACAGTACGAGCGCCGCCCACTTCTTCAACATGGTCCGATCCCCCTTCTATACTGCGACAATTCGCTAACGTGGTAAAGCGTTATGTATATGGTATGCATAACGCGCATTTTTGTCAAGCGTTTCGCCGGAAATTCTGCGATTTTTCAGCGGTATCGTTCCATACGGTATTCATAAATATACGGCGGGGCATAACGCTCCGCCGCATGAATGATATGTCACGGTTTCTCCAGGTACTCCCGAACGCCCTTGTAAAGAAAGCCCTTTGCGATCCCGGAAAGCGGCGGCAACACGTCGATCTCGTTTGCTCGCTCCTCCGCCGCGTCCAGGTCGAACCCTTGTTTCAGGACGAACGCCTTCATGATCCCCGGCGCGATCGCCTTCGCCGGGCAGCCGTACACGCAGCGCAGGCAGATGACGCACTTGTCGCCAAACTCCGGCCTTCTGCCGCGCAATGTAATGTTCCCGCGCGGGCAGCTTCGCGCGCAGAGGCCGCAGCCGGTGCATGCGTCGCCTGCTTCCAGCGTTCTGCCGAAATACTTACTGCCAACCCTTTCGACGGTGAACAGGCGCGATAATACCTTGTCCACCCATTTGGGCTTTGTCCGGCGTTCCCTGCCGGACAGAATGTCGGACGCGAAGCGTTCCGCCTTGACCGGCGCGGCCCGGAGCAGCATGGCGATGAGCGCGTCCGCATAGGGAATCAGGACATTCGCGGGCATGACGAACATGGTTTCCCAGCGCACCCGATACCCTTTCGCCTCCAGTTTGCGGATCACCGAGGCGCGGCAAGCCGTGTTCGGCGAGACTTCCCCGCCGCCGGAGACCGACGCGACCGCGGCGTATGCGCCGTTTCCCAGCGGCACGCGCTCAGTCCACTCGTCCACCGGAACCGGCGCATTGCACGCGTAAACGGGATAGAGGAGCACGGTCAGATCCGCCTCCGCGGGTTTACGTCGGCTTCGCGTTCAGTTCGGACACCGTTACCGAACACCCATGACGAAAAAAGGCCTGCTCCAGGCAACCGGCGACCCGTTTCGTGCCGCCGGTTCCGCTGAAGTAGACCAGATGAACCTTCCTGATATCACCCATTGGAACCTCCGCACACCGCCGTCACTCAACGGCACCATTATATCTGCGGAAGATCTACCTATCCGTTCAATCTTTCCAGATCCCCGGCCAGCGCCATCCAATCCTCAAAGGATCGCCGCAATTGGGCCGGGCTTCCGCCCTGAAGCAGCACCATGTGCAGCCGCTCGTCCAGCCGATCCGGCTTTTTTTGAAAACCCGCCGCGATCTCAAGCGAGCGCTTCCGGCTGGGGAAGTACGTGTGATTGAGCGCGAACAGCGCCTGCAGAAAGTGGTCGAGCGCGAGATCCAGCGCGAAGTGGTAAAACAGCGCATCGCCCCTCCCCACCGCGCGTTCAAGGTCTTCCGTGTCGCGGAGCGCTTCCAGATGGCGCGCGGCGAGCGCTTCCGAAAGCGAGTCCGGATACGTTTTGACGAGCGACTTCATGGACGCGAGCCAACCATTTCTATCCATCAAAGGCTTCATGCCCGCGATGGTCGCGAGCCTGCCGGTTGGATAAAAATAGTTGTCCACCTTGTCCGGATGTCGCCCTTCCAGCACGGCCAGCGCGTATTTGCGCTGCGCCTCGGCGTCAAAGTACATCAGCCAGACTTCCATCCCCAGAAGCGTCAGGCAATCGCCCTCGCCCCAATGGGGGCTGTGAATCGCGCCGATCTTCATTTGCTCCAGTTCCGGCCCAAGCACCGCGAGTGTCTCCGCGCGGATGGTTTCGTCCGGCACGCGGCTGCAGAACACGAATACGTCCACATCGCGCTCGTCCTTTACCGGCAGTTCTCCATTGCCGCTCTGCCCGATGGACAGGACTTCCGGGAGCAGTGAGACGGCTTTGATCAACCCGGAAAACGCCACCTGCCGATCCATAAGAATCCTCCGACCTTCAATGATCCAGTTTGATGGCGCCGGTGGCGGCGAGCTTTCTCTGCTGCGCGTCGATGCTATGGTTGGCGATTCTCGCCATGACCCGTGCGGCGATGGACGGCATGGTCATCTGCGCGTACAGGTAGACATCCCTCGGCGAAGGCTCGTCGCGTTCCATGTGATCGAAGAACAGATTCAGTTGCCGTCTGGCTTTCTTCGCGTTGAGGAGCCTCTCAAACGGCCCGCCGTCCACCATCGCGCCCATGCCCAGCACGAACCCGCCTTGATATTTCAGGCCAACTTTTTCCGCGAAGATCTCCAGCATGTTCAGCCCGCACTCGTGGGTGTGGGCGTAGGGCATGCCGCCCTGGATGATCCCGTACAGGCTCTGCCCGTGCAGCGCATCGGGTCTGGCGGCAAGCATCATGAGAAACGCCGTCACATCTGCGGGGTAGGTGTTGATGTAGCTAGGCCCGGAAAAGATCAGGACGTCCGCGGACTTCACCGCTTCGATGAGCGTTTCGGGATGCTTCAGTTCCGGATAGAGGTTCATCCGCGCGACATGCGCGCCGCGTGCGGTAAGCCGTTCCGCGCACATCCCGGCAATAAGCGCGCTGGTCCCTTTTACCCGCGGGCTCATGTTGACGATGAGGAAATTTTTCATGCGCGCGAGACCTCCTCCGCAATCCTTCCGATGGCCAGATCATCCAGCCATTCGTCCGCGAGCACCGCGCGGCCCGCGCCCCGCGTAATGATGACGGTCTCCTGGATCAATTTCGTAAAAACCTCCGCCTCCTTGCCGGTCACGTTGCCTGTTCCGATGGCGAAATACCGGAACCTGTGACCGGGCAGGCCGCCTTTGGCGAGTTCCCCGTTTTGGACAAAGTAATGGTTATCCATGAACAGCCCGAACTTGTCCACGACGCGCTTCGCCTTTACCGAATAACCGCCGAAGACCACCGGCGTCACGACGACCACCGTGTCCGCTGCCGCGACTTTGGGGTAGATCCAGTCGCCGTCGTCGCGCACGGCACATCGGCCGGGCGTCTTCCTGGTACAGGCGCCGCAGTTGGTACAGGGCTGAACCTGTACGTTATCCAGCGGAATGTACTCCGCCTGAACGCCCTTTTCCGCGAGCGCGGCATGCAGCTTTTCCCCGATCCCATGTTTCTCTTCGTCCGCAAGAATGACGATCATAGTTCCTCCCGTCCCCGTCTGAAGATAATTCTATCGATTCACGTTCATTTCTCGCCATGTTTCAGCGCGTTGCTGACGGCGCTTTTAATGGTCTGGCTGGACAACGTCGCGCCGCTGATCGCGTCCACATCGTAGGTGTTGGCGGCGATCATCGAGCCTGTGATCGCCTCCGCCGCGCCGCCCCTGCCGTTCTTGTGCTCAAGGATTTTGATTTCTTTGATGGCATGATCCTGAACGTCAACCGCCACCTTGACGGTGACCAGCCCGGCGTCGGCTTCCGCGGTGTACGCGCCGTCCGCGACGCAGTTCATGTCGACCGCCTCATAGGCGAGCGCGGCCAGACCGGCCTTTGCGTCCTGCGTCATCTTGAAGTACATGCCTACACCCGCGAGGATGATGACCCCTGCCAGAACCGTGAGACTAATAAAAACAGTTTTCATAACTCTATCCCTTTAATATAATACATTTTTAAAAGTACCTGGTTATTTAGGGGTGATGCCAAGGAGGATCAGGTCGAACTGGGCGTGAAACAGCGCTTCCACCTCTTCCCCCTTCAGTTCCTGCATCCGCGAGATCATCAGGTTGAAACCGAGAAATGAGCTCCAGATCGTAAACGCCGCCTTTTCGGGGTCCATGTCCCGGAGCAGCCCGGCTTCCATCCCCTTTTTCAGATGCTCGCTCAGGTACGGCAGCCAAGCGAGGTTCTTGGGCGACTTCCGGCTGTACTTGTGCATCACGATCAGGTTGTATTTCTCCGGCTCCTCGTAGGCCAACTGGGTCACCCTGCGGAACGTCGCGCGCATGTTTTCAATCACGTTCTTCGTCTCGTCCTGCAAGCTCCGGATGATTCCGTTGAGCCGGGCTGTCTCCTCCTCCTCGATGGCGTCGATGATCTCCTGCCGGTCCTTGAAGTGGTGGTACACGACGCCGGTGGAGTAATTCATCTGATGGATGATCTTCCGGATTGAGACCGAATCAAACCCCTCCCGGATACCCATCTCCATCGCGATCTCCAGAATCGCCTTTCGAACCTGCTCGCTGCGCAGTTTCTGCTCGTCCCTTGCCATTGCGCCGCCTCATATCAAAGTTATTTTTCGTATCGTTGTTTTCTTTCCTAACACTGTTATGTATTATAGCACATCTCCTCTATCCGTCAACCCCTTCCCTCAACAAATAGAAAACTTCACAAACGGGCGCGAACGCGGCTTTATTATGCTATAATGATGAAGCAAGCTGTTTTTACGGGAGGCCTCACCGATGGGTACAATCTTTCTGACGGCGCTGGGCGTCGCGTTTTCCGGGGCGATCATGCCGGGGCCGGTGCTCACCTACACGATCCGCCAGTCGCTGAAGATCGGCCCCAAGGCGGGGTTTCTCATCATGACCGGACACGCGGTTCTGGAAGTCGCGCTGATTCTGCTGGTTCTTCTGGGTTTCGACGCGATCCTCCAGTCGAATGCCGCGCAGGTCGCGATCGGCATTGTCGGCGGGCTGTTGCTCCTGTACCTAGGGGTTGATATGCTGCGCGGCGCGGTGAAGAACACGGTGAAAATTCAAATCGACAGCGCTGGCAGCGAATCAAAAAGCATGGTGCTCTCCGGGTTCCTCATCAGCGCCTCCAATCCGTACTTCCTGCTCTGGTGGGCGATTATCGGCCTGGGGTTTCTGCTTACGGCGTACAAGCAGTTTGGCGTCCGGGGTGTCGCGGTCTTCTACTTCGGCCACATCCTGGCCGACTTTATCTGGTACGGCGCAATCTCCACGATCATCGGGAAGACCCGCAAATTCATCAGCGAGACCGTCTATCGCGCGGTCGTCGGGGTTCTGGGGGCGATGCTGGTCTACTTCGGCGGAAACTTCGTGTTCAGCGCCATCAAAAGCCTGATGTAGCCCGGCAAAGAAAAGCGGCTCCGCGCCTTTTCCTGCGCGGAGCCGTGGTCTATAATGTGCGTTATCCCTTGACTGCGCCCGCCGTCAGGCCCTTGATGAACTGCTTGGACATCGTCAGGTAAAGGATGATCACCGGCAACGCCGACAGCGACAGGATCGCCAGCAGCTTCGGCCAGTCGGTCGTATACTGGCCCTGCAGCTTGGTCACAGCAAGCAGCACCGTCTTCTGGCTTTCAGAAGTAATAAAGATCAGCGGGAACCACAAATCGTTCCAGATCGGTACGAGGTTGTAGATCGCGACCGTCGCGAGCGCGGGCCGGATCAGCGGCAGCACAATCTTCCAATAGATTTTCAGGCGGTTCGCACCGTCCATGAAGCCCGCCTCATACAGTTCGCCGGGAAGCCCTCGGATGAACTCGGTCAGGATGAAGATCGCAGTTGGGATGCCCATCGCGGTGTACACCGGGAACAGGCTCCACAGACTGTCCAGAAGCCCAAGCACCTTCATCATCTCAAGCAGGCGGATCGTCGCGATCTTGATGGGCAGCATCATGCCGATGATGATCGCGAAGTAGATGAAGCCGGAAACCTTCGTCCGCCAGTGCGCGAGCGCGTAGGCGCAGAGGGAACCCAGCAGCAGAATCAGCATCAGTGACACCACGACCACGACGAAGCTGTTCCGGAAATAGTTGAAGAAGTTGCTGTCGCCAAGGATATACTTGTAGTTTTCCAGCGTCCAGCTGGACGGGAAACCGAAGGGATTCCCGTAAATGTCTTTCTTGCTCTTCAAGGTGTTGATCAGCAGAATCCACACCGGGAACATCGCGATGAAAGACCATAGAATCAGCAGGATATGCGAGGGAATATGCAGATTGGCGATGCGCATCGATTGAGCTTTTGCGTTTTTTCTCATGCTACTCCCTCCCCTGCGTCAATTTCAGCGTTGGAATGACGCCCGCCATCAGCATCGCGAAGATCGTGGTCGCGATTGCCGCGCCCACGCCGGGTTCCGGGATGCCGATGGGGTGCTGCCCGGCGACTCCGTACCGGTAGAACAGCGTGCCAATCAAATCGGTTGTGTAGTTTGGTGCACCGTCCGCGGTCTCCATTGAGTACACGGCGTCGAATGCGTTGAAGTTGGCGACGAACGTCAGAATTGCGATCATGCCCACCACCGGCAGAATCAGCGGCATTTTGATGCGGACGAACTGCTGCCAGGAGTTCGCGCCCTCGATGGATGCGGCCTCAATCAGGTCGTCCGAGATGCCCTGGAAACCGGCGACAAACATCATCGTGGGGATGCCGACCCACTGCCAGACCGACACCAGCGATACGACCGGCAGCGCGGTCGCCGTGTCGCCCAGCCAGGAACGCACCATGAAGCCAAGCCCCATCTTTTTCATCGTCGCGCCCGCCCAGATCGGGTTGAGCATCAGCTTAAAAAGGTAGCCGGTGACCAGCACCGCGATGGTGCAGGGGATGAAGATCACCGCCTGATAGAACTGGCGGCCGCGCATCGTGCGGTTGGTGAGCACCACCGCGAACAGGATGCCCAACACATTCTGCAGCAGCATGTGGAACGCGAAGAATACCCAGGTGTTCTTGAACGCCGTCCAGAATCGGAGTGAGACCACCGGATCGGTGAACAACCTGACGTAATTGGCGAAGCCGACGAACTCGCGCGCCCCAGTCGTGCCGGAATAGAGCGACAGCCGAACGGAATCCACCAGCGGATACGCCATGAACACCAGATACACCACAAAAGCGGGCAGTACGTATCGGATCCAGTAAAACCCGCTGGGGTTGATGCTCCCGCCACCCCTCGTAAGCGCCGAGCCGGGTTTTGTAGTCATGCGATTCCCTCCCATCCGGTTCAGGCCGGGTGTCGGATTGGATTTTCGTAAAGGTCGCGTAGCAGACGCGCCAAGCGCACACATTGCGTACTCATTCAGTGCGCTTGGCGCGATAACGGGTTCGGTGGGCTTACCGCACAAAAAGGCCCCAGTGGGGCGATTTTGAGAACCCAGGGGCTGCTGCGAGATCATCTTTATCACTTGGGTGCATAAAGTTGATGATCACAACAACCCCCGCGGTCGTTCCGGGTCTCCAATGCGTTGATCAGGCCTCCAGCGCCGCGAGCGCGTCGGCGACCGCCTGCGGGGTGGCTTCGCCGCGGCAGATCGCGTTGAGCTGCTCAACCATCGGCGTGTAGTAATCCATCAGCTTAGGCCAGATGAAGCGGGCATCCAGGTTCTTGCCCTGGTTGAGGGCGAGGATGTCGGTCACGCGCTCGTTCTGGAAGGTGATGGGGGCGTTGATCATCGGGAAGAAGCCTGCGGGCAGGTAGTCCGCGGTCGTCTGGGCGCCTTCGGGCGTGGCCAGCCAGGCGAGGAACGCCTTGACTTCTTCGGGGTGCTTGGTGGCGGGATTGCCGGTGATGCCCATATCAGGGTGGAAGCACATACCGGGGGTGTTGCCCTTGGGCGCCGGGATCGCCATCGTGCCCCAGTCGATGTCATAATCGCTGTTCATCGGGCCGCAGCTCCAGGAGCCGTCGATCAGCATCGCGGAATTGCCCATGCCGAAGAAGATGTTCGCGTTGTCGTTGTCGATGGACTCAAAGCCCTCCGGGAGGAACGGCACGAGCTGCGCAAAGTCGGAGAGAATCTTCACGAATTCGGGATCGTTGAACTTCTTTTCCTTCTTCTCGTAGGCGACGCGGCCTTCGGCGGTGATGTAGTTGGGAATCATGCCCAGGAGGACGCACTCCAGGATGTCCCAGTTGGAGGCGATGCCGTTGGCAAAGACCGTCACGCCGTTGTCCTTGAGCTTCTGGCACATGGCGATGAAGTCTTCGAAGGTGGCGGGCAGCTCGGTGATGCCGTTGTCTGCAAAGATCTTCTTATTATAGTAGATCGGCTGCGAAACGGCGGCGAAGGGCACTGCGAAGATCTTGCCGTCCGCGGCGGTCCAGGGCTCTAGGCTGGTGGCGGCGAAGTTATCCTTCACGCCAGCGATTTCGGAGCAATCCATGGCGAAGCCGGCGGTGTACAGTTCTTCGCCGGTCGCGTAGGAACGGGCATAGTACAGATCCGGGCCGGTGCCGGAGTCAAGCTGCATGCGCAGTACCGAATTGTACTGGGAGGACTGGGTGGGCTCGAACACGATGGTAACGCCGGTCAGTTCCTTGTACTTGGCGAGCAGCGCCTCTACCATCGCGGCGTCTGTGTTGCGCCAGGAACCCATGGTCAGCGTGACGCCTTCGGCCAGCGCGCTGAACGGCGCGATGGCCAGAAGGGCAACCAGAAGGATTGCGACCAACTTTTTCATGAATACGTCCCCCTTCAAGATGAATAATTGATATCCACAACGCGCAAGCGCGCGATATCCCGATCTCAAAAACCTCCGTGCATATGAATAAGGAGCGGCGCGACCGCGGCCCTCGCTTCGTTACGCTCGCTCCAATAGGTTTCATCATAAAATAATAATATCACGCTGTGTAGAAACATGCAAGGGGTATTTTTTCCGTTTTCTGGTTTCTTGTAAATTCTGTTCTGCAATGGTCGTTTGGAAGCGATTGTATTCCCCGGATTCCGGCGCTTTTTTTCAATATTTATTTTTTCGCTGAAATTTTATTTGCATTGCGTAGGAGCCTGTGATATGATGGGCATACAATGGGCTTGAGGCCAAGGAGGGAGGCGCGCAGATGGCCGTCACTTCAAACCAGCTGTACGTCAAGCGGGCGAATACAATGACGGTACTGGAACTGATCGCACAGGGCCAGGGCATCTCCCGCACACAGCTTGCCGACGTAACCGAGCTCAGTCCGGCCAGCGTCACTCGCATCGTAGGGCAATTGATCGGCATCGGGTTGGTGCGCGAGGAAGGCACCATCGACCGGGCACAGCGCGGCCGCAAGGCGCGCATCCTTCGGACGAACGGGGATGGCCTCTACTCGATCGGTGTGTGTGCCGAGCAGGATCGAATTCTGATCTCGCTGATTGATTTTCATCACAACTTTTTATACCGCGACGAGGCGCCGCTGCCAAATGGCGCGGCCCGGCCTGATGAGATCGCGTCGCTCGCCGCGTCGTTGATCCGCAACATCGATCGAACGCGCATCTCAGACTGGTCGCGCGTCCGGGTCGCAGGCGTCAGCGTGCCCGGCCTTGTGGACGGCGCGCGGGGCATGGTGATCAAATCAGACCAGATGGGCTGGATGGACGAAGACTTGCGCACGCCGTTTGAGCGGGCGCTGGGCATGCCGGTCTGGATCGAGAACGACGCAAAGGCTTGCCTCGTCGGCGAGCAGGCGCGCCTCAACATCCGGCAGGAGGACACCGCGTACCTGCTGCTCGGCGCGGGCGTGGGCTCCGCGGTCATGAGCAACGGCAAATTGATTCGCGGACATCGCAACATGGCCGGCGAGATCGAACACCTGAACCTGATGCCTGGCCTCCTGCCCGAAGACGTGCTGCAGGCACACCTGGCGGAGCGGGGCATCCTCCGGAGCGCGCAGATCGCGTCGCCGTCGGTGAGAACGCTGGACGACCTCCTGATCGCCTACCGCCAAAACGCGGGCTTCGCGCGCATCCTGGTCGAGGATGTGCTGCAATACCTCAAATTGGTGCTTTCGATGCTGGACAGTTTCTACGATCCTAAGCGCATCATCCTGGGCGGGTCGACCGCGCGCAAGCTTCAGGAGGCGTTCGGCCCGCTGTTCAAAGATGACCGCTTATCGGTTGGCGGGGATTACGAGGCGGCGTGCATGTTGGGCGCATCCATCGGAGCGGTGGACAGCGCGCTGGACGCGCTACTGAATGAACAAGAAAACCAGAGGAGTTGAAACCATGTCCCAAATCCTGCTTGAGGTGTGTTGCGGTTCGGCGGACGATGTGATCGAGTCCTGGAAGGCTGGCGCGGATCGGGTGGAACTGAACTCCAGCCTGTTCCACGGCGGACTGACGCCGTCGGTAGGCTCACTGATCGCGGCAAAGGAGCTCGCGCCCATCCCAATCATGACGATGATCCGCCCCAGGGCTGGCGGATTCTGTTATACGCCGGTGGAATTCAAAACCGCGCTGCGCGATGCCGAAAAGCTGATCGAGAACGGCGCGGATGGGCTGGTGTTCGGTTTTCTGAATCCGAATGGCACGGTGGACGAGGCGCGCTCGCGCGAACTGATCCAACTGGCCGGAGAAAAGCAAATCGTGTTCCACCGCGCGCTGGACGTAACGCCAGACTGGCGCAGGGCGCTGGAAACGCTGATCCGGTTGGGCGTCAGGCGCGTCCTCACCAGCGGACAAGCGCCCAACGTGTTCTTTGCGCTGGACACCATCCGCGAGATGATTTCTTTCGCCCAGGGCGCGATTGAGATCCTGCCGGGCGCGGGCATCACGCTGGAAAACGCTTCGCACGTGGCGGAAGTAACCGGCGCGACCCAGATCCACATCGCGCGCCACCGCCGCTTGATGGACACGTCCACCCTGAACAATCGGGACATCTTCTTCGGCGGCGCGCTCTACCCGCCGGAGGACAGCTTCGAAATGATCGACCAAACGTACATCGCCTCGGTGCGCGAAAAACTTCATTATTAAGTCGGGAGATCGGCATGTTCGCAATCATCGGGACCTGGAAGATGAGTTTTGCCGGCGTCAGGGACGCCTATCAAATGCTCGAAAACGGTGAATCTGCCCGCAGCGCGGTCGCACGCGCGATAACGCGGGTGGAGAACGACCCGCAGTATGTGTCTGTCGGCTACGGCGGCCTGCCCGGAAAGGATGGCCATGTGACGCTGGACGCCGCGTATATGGACGGGAACACGCTGCGCATCGGCGGGCTGATGAGCGTGGAAGGGATTCAAAACCCGATCCTCGCCGCCATGAAACTCAGCGAACGGGAGAAGAATTTTTTACTGGCCGGCAGGGGCGCGGAACAGTTCGCGCTGGATGCGGGGCTCCCTCACCGCAACATGCTTACGGACGCCTCGCGTGACCGATGGCTCGCGGCGCTGAATGGCGGCGGCGGGCCGGTCGAGTCCTACCGCGGCCATGACACGGTGTGCGTGGTGGCGCTGGATGCATCCGGCTGTATGGGCGTGGGCACGTCCACGTCAGGCCTTTTTATGAAGGAACCGGGGCGCGTTGGGGATACCCCGATCGTCGGTTCGGGTTTCTACTGTGATGCGCGCTTCGGCGGTGCGGCGGCCACGGGTCTTGGCGAGGACATCATGCGTGGCTGCCTGTCGTTTGAAGTCGTTTCACTGATGCGGCGCGGCGCGGCGCCGCAGGAAGCCTGCGATGACGCGCTCCACCGCCACCGAGCGCGCCTTGACGAACTGGGTAACGCGGACGGCGGCATCAGCCTGATCGCGCTCGACCCTTCTGGCCGGTTCGGCGCTTCGACGACCCTCGGTGTCTTTCCGTTCGCCGTCGGCGTCGGCGGTTCCGGCGCGTCCCTCTACCGCGTGGCACGCAGTGAAGACGTATCAACCGCCCTCCGCGTTTCCGACACGGAGGCCGAAAGCCTAGAAAGCGACTGATCGCTGCGTTATGGTTCACCCTGGCGCATTTACGCCAGGGCTTTTGTTTTGCCAGCAAGTGAAGTCAAAGATGCTGAAGGAACCAGTTCCTGACGGACCAATATGCCGCAAAAATTTAACGTGAATAGACTGTTACTTTTTGTTTGTTATTTCTATAATTAGTTCAATCGGTT
>CAZNPZ010000040.1:0-26025 GCA_964575255.1 uncultured Oscillospiraceae bacterium | reverse complement strand
CCTTGCCGACTTCCATTGTCCCTTGTGATTTTGGACTATTATTCAACAGGCTCCTTTAATAATTAGGCAGCATATCATCTACGCGTTCCAGCACCCACACCCGCATCTCGCCGGGCGTGCGGTTGGTCCACGCGAAGTAGGGGATCCACGTAAGCTTTTTAGGTTCGTAGCGAAGCGCGCCGCCCGCGGGCGCGTACAGCGCGCCGCCGTCAAATTCGCCGCCCGAAACCCGGTGTCCCTGACAGGTAAGCTTCATCACGCCGCCCAACAGGTCTGGCTCGAATTCGGCGTCAAACGATGCCTCCGCGTGGATCGCGAGCCGGTGCAGTTCCGGGCCGTTGTCGGCCTCCTCCAGGCAGTAGACCAGCGGGCCGCGCGTGACCGCGAGCTTTCCGATGTCCTCCTTCACCAGCGGGTTGGCGCGCACCGGCGTCACCGGCATGTCGAATGAAAACGCCAGCACGTCGCCCTCGCGCCAGTCGCGGCGGAACGCTACGTAGCCGTTGTCGGGAGTGGGGAAGACTGTCACGCCGTTCAGCGTCACCGTCCAGCGCGGACACCAGCCGGGCACGCGGAACATCAGCGTATATTCACCCGCGGTCGCCACATCCACCTTCACCGAACCGCTCCACGGGTAATCGGTCGTCACGTTCAGCCGGACGTCCCGACCATTCAGCGTCGCGTTCAGTTCGCCGCCGACGTACAGGTTGGTGATCAGCGCGTCCCCTTTCGTAAGGTAGGCGTAGTTCGCGATGGAGCCCAGCGTGCGCGCGAGGTTGGGCGGGCAGCAGGAGCAGGCGAACCACTTCTGGCGGACGTACTTGACGTGGCGCAGAAGGTCGTCCTCCTCGCATGCCCTGGGCACAACCTCCAGCGGGTTCACGTAGAAGAACCGCGTGCCGTCCAGCGACATGCCGCTGAGCGCGCCGTTGTAGAGCACACGCTCCATCACGTCCGCGTAGCGGCTGTCAAGGTCTTTTTGCAGCAAGCGCTGCGAGAAGAAGCACAGCGCCAGCTGCGCGCAGGTCTCGCCGTAGACGGTGTCGTTGGGCAGGTCGTAGTCGAACGTGAACGATTCGCCGACCTCGCTCTGCCCGACCGCGCCGGTCACGTACATCTGCCTAGCGGTCACGTTTTCCCAGAGCCGGACGCAAACGTCCCACAGGTCGCGGTCTTCGGTCTCCCGCGCCACATCCGCCATGCCCGAATACAGGTACAGGGCGCGCACCGCATGGCCCTCGGCCACATGCTGATCCCGGACGGGCTTCCCCGCCTGGTAATACTGGTATTTCATGAACGTCTTCGCCCAGTGGAACGGCTTGTTGCCATACCGCTTCTCTTCTTCCGGGAAATACAGCGGCGACTGGCCGCGCTGGTCGATGAAGTACTTCGCGAGGTTCAGGTAGCGCTTTTCGCCCGTCAATTTGTAGAGCTTGACCAGCCCCATCTCGATGACCTCGTGACCGGGATAGCCCTTGAGCTTGTGCGCTTCCGGGCCGAAGGTTCTGTCGATCAGGTCGGCGTAGCGGAGCGCGATGTTTAAGAGCTGGTCGGAGCCGGTCGCGATTTTGTGCGCGGCGGCGGCCTCGAACAAATGCCCGGCGCAATACAGTTCGTGGTTCTCCTGCAGGTTCGTAAAGCGCCTGCCCGGCTCCACCAGCTGGTAATAGGTGTTGAGGTAGCCGTCCGGCTGCTGCGCCTTCTCCATGACGGAGATGGCTTCGTCCGCCCAGGCTTCGAGGGTATGATCCTTCCCGCTCATCAGGGCAAAGGACACGGCCTCCAGCCACTTGTACACGTCGCTGTCCTGAAACACCATGCCCTTGCGCTCGCCGGTTTTCAGCCCCGCGGCGATGCGGAAGTTGTCCATCGCGTAGCTGGGTTCGGTATCGGGCAGGAGGTCGTTCAGCGCCTGCCACTGGTAAGGCAGCATGAACTTGCGGACGGTCTTAACGCGCGGCGCGAAGAACGCGTCGTCCAGTTTGAAGCTCGAAACGGGAACCGGTTGGGCGTACAATTCCATTTGGAGATCCCCCTTAGCGTTGCTTATTCCTTGACGCCCGACAGCATGACGCCCTTGACGAACAGATCCTGCGCGAACAAAAACGCCGTGATGATCGGGATGAGGCTGAGCGTGGTGCCGGCCATGAGCACCGTCCAGTCGGTCGAGTACATGCCCTGCATCAGCGCAAGGCCCAGCGGCAGGGTCATTTTCTCCACCGTGGTGATGTAGATCAGCGGGTTGTAGTAGTCATTCCAGATGCCCATCAGGACGAAGATCGCAAGCGTCGCGGTCATCGGCGTGGACAGCGGCAGAAATATCCGCCGGTAGACACCAAACGGCGTGCAGCCGTCGATCTTCGCGGCTTCCTCCAGCGAGGGCGGCACGGTGATGAAGAACTGCCGCATCAGGAACGTGCCGAATGCGGACACCAGCGCGGGCAGGTACAGCGCCTGATGGGTGTTGACCAGCCCCAGTTGCCCCATCAGGAGGAAGTTGGGGATGATCGTGACCTGCGCGGGGATCATCATCGTCGCCAAGTAGAAAAAGAAGATCAGTTCGCGCCCCTTGAACTTCAGCCTTGCGAACGCAAAGCCTGCCATGGAGCTGGTGACCAGCTGTGCGATGACGACCACTGCCGAGATCTTGAGGCTGTTCAGGAAGAACAGCCAGAACGGGAACCGGTCGGACACGCGCGCGAAGTTCCCGAACTCGATCCGGCTGCCGATCAACGTCGGTGGCAGGCGGAATACCTCCGCCTGCGGCTTGAATGCGGTCGAGAGCATCCAGATGAAGGGAATGATCATGATGATCGATCCAATCGAGAGGATGATATAAGAAATGATTTTTGCGTTCAATGCTTTTTTCTTCATATCAGCATCCTCAGTAATGAACCCATTTTTTCTGGAACAGCATCTGAACCCCGGTCACGACCAGGATCACCGCGAACAGCACGTAGGCCATCGCGCTGGCATAGCCCATCTTGAAGAATTTGAACGCGTTCTGGTAGAGGTAGTGCACCACCACCGAAGTCGCGCGGCCCGGCCCGCCCTGGGTCATCATCATCACAAGGTCAAACACCTGGAACGAGCCGATGAACGCCATGACCACCACGAAGAATGTGGTCGGCGTCAGAAGCGGCACGGTGATGTTGAAAAACCGCTGCCACCAGCCCGCGCCGTCGATCTCGGCGGCCTCGTAGTAGTTTTTTTCAATGCTCTGAAGCCCGGCGAGGAACAAAAGCATGTTGTAGCCCAGGTTTTTCCACACGGCCACGATGATCAGGGAGAGCATCGCGGTTTTATCGCTGGTCAGCCAGGTCGGCCCCTTGATGCCCACGCCCGCGAGCAATGAGTTAATCAGCCCGAACTCCGGGTTGTACAGCCACTGCCACACCACGCCGATGGAGACCATCGACGAGATGACCGGGATGAAGTACGCGCCGCGGAAGAAGCGGATACCCTTGTCGCTCTTGTCCAGCGCGATCGCCAAAAACAACGACAGGATGACGCCGATCGGCACTGTCGTCAGCGTATAGACCCAGGTGTTGCCAAACACCTTCAGGAACGTGGCGTCCTGAAACAACTTGCGGTAATTTTCAAGCCCGATGAACTTGATCGGCGAGAGGATGTCGTAATTGCACAGCGAAAGTGCGAATGTCATGATCACCGGCCACAGCGTGAACACGAGGAACCCGATCAAGTTGGGCCCCAGGAAGATCATGACCCAGAAGGAATCCCGGTAGGTCATCTCGCGCAGCGAGCGCCTGCGTTTGGTCACGGCGGCAGTCATAATGGACCCCCTTCTTTGGAGAAGCCCGTAGAGGGGATCCCTCTACGGGCCTATAGGGTACGGAGACTTTATCAGCCGGCAGCGAGGATCTCGTTGGCGCGGGTCTCGAAATCCGCCATGACCGCCGCGATGTCCTTGTCGTTTTTGTAGATCTCGTCCCACTCTTCCAGTTCAAGCGTCTCGATCTCGCCGTTACCGAGGAGCGCGGTCGGCATCGACGGAGCGTCCTTGAAGTAGCTGAGCATGTCGAGGTAGGCGGGGGTGTGCACCTTCTCGTCGTACCAGGTCTTCACACCTTCGTCGGTGTAGAGGTAGGTCTTGTTGGGCATCCACAGGCCGCTCTTGATCAGACCGGTCTGGTATTCGTTGCCGGAGATGAACTCCAGGAACTTCCAGGCCTCATCGGGGTGCTGGGTCTTGGCCCACGCCGCGTGCACGTGCGCCTGGCCCTGGGTGACCGACTCATCGAACTTGGGCAGCACGCCCATGCCGACGTTGAAGCCCAGCGTCGCCAGTTCCTGCAGCGCCCAAGAACCGTCCGCCATCATCGCGATCTTGCCGGTCTGCAGCATCTGCGCGCCGCTCATGCCGACGTTGGTCAGCGTGGAGGCCGAGGGCATCACACCGTCCACCGTCCTGAGGTTCCGGATGGTCGTGAACGCGTCGATGACTTTGGGGTCGTTGCCGGTGAACTTGGTGTGGTCGTCATTAAACATCTTGTTGCCGACCTGCAGCATGATGGCCTCGTTGAAGCCGGCCATGTTGTTGAAGTAGAAGCCGTAGGTGTCCTTGACGTCACCATCGCCCTTGGTCAGGCGTTTTGCGACTTCGGCCAATTTCGCCCATGTCCAGGCTTCGTCGGGCTTCGACGGCGGATAGGGCTCGCCCGCCGCGTCAAAGATGTCCTTGTTGTAGTAGAGGATCTGGGAGACCGTGCAGGAGGACACGCCGTAGATCTTGCCGTCCTTCTTCATGATGTTGAGCGCCGACGGGATGAAGTCCTCATCCTTGTAGGTCTTGTAGAAGCGGTCGGTCAGATCCAGCAGGACGCCTTTCTTGATGTACGAGCCGTACATGGCGGCGCCCAGAAAGAACACGTCGGGCGCGGCATTGCCGGCCATCGAGGTCAGGAGCTTGGTGGCATAGTCGTCGTACTTGCCCAGCGGAGTATACTCCACCTTGATGTTCGGGTTCTGGCTCTCAAACAGCGCGATGCCGTTTTTAACGCTCTCGGTTTCCAGGGGGCTTGCTTCCCAGCCCGAGAAGGTGATCGTGACCGGTTCCTCGGCGAGCGCCCAGGTGGTGGGCAGCATGGTCGCGAGGAGCAGCGTGGCAAGTACCAGAGCGAGAATTCTTGGTTTCATTGTGGATCTCCTCTCTATTCTTCCGAAATTCACGGGGAAACTTGGCGATCCGTCCCGGATTTTATCCACCTCCATTTGCTCCGGGTGAACGGTCGGATTGCTGATTAAGATTTGGGGAATCCCAGAAGTGAAAACAAAACCATCAATCGCACAATTTTCATTGACGATTCTGGATAATTATGATATATTTGTTTCGCAATACACGCCCTTATCTTGTATTATATCGTCCCGCACCGGAAGTTCAAGCCGCGATTTCACAGAAAAGGTGGACGGATCACGGTTGTTCTTTAAAGCCAGGCTCAATGAGTCGCTCCGCCATGCAACCTGCGGAAAGCTGGTCGCGGAGTGGGAGTTCATGCACCCGGATCGGGTGATCGATACCTACCTTTTGTTGGTGGGCGTGAAGAATACGCTGCATTTCATGGAGGATCACGACCCGCTGGATCTGAACGAAAACGAGGCGCTGTTTCTGCGCCCCGGCCTTCGTCAGCGCTCCAGCGCGCCGTCGAGCGACCTCATCTACTACTGGACCCACTTTTACCTGGGCGACGGCGTCGAGGAGGTGGGCCGGGACGAGGCGATCGAAACCTACTACCTGATGAACGGACGGGTCACAAGCGACGACCGTTTCATCCTGATCCCTCGCCATATGGAGCTACTGTACCCCAACCGGATCGGCCTTCTGTTTCAACAGCTCTTCTATAGCCGCTATGGCAACTGTTATTCCAAACAATACGCCAATTACTGTCTGGGCATGCTTTTGATCGAGATCACGCAGCAGGCAATGGAGTATTATCTGCCCAAGTTCGAAGCGAAGCCCGGCTTCCGATTTACCGAGATCGTACAGTGGGTCAACATCAACATCGCCCGGCCGCTTTCGGTCGCGGAAATCGCGGACACGTTTGGCTACACACCCAACTACCTGTCCGACATGTTCCGCGAGAAGACCGGGTATTCGCTGATCCGCTACATCAACCGCCTCCGGATGGAAAAGGCGAAGGATCAGCTGCTCACTACCACCAAGACCATCGACGAAATCGCGCGGTCGGTCGGCTTTCAGGATCACAAATACTTCCTGCGCATGTTCAAGCGGTACATGGGCGTCACACCGACCAAGATGAAAAACGCGTGGACCGACGCGCACCTGAACAACCGGTAAACCGGAGGTGGATAGCATGGCTCGTACGCTGGTCGTCTACTACTCCTTTTCCTGGATAACCCGCCGCCTGGCGGAATAATTCGCGCGGCTCTAGGGGATGGCGGGCGATGGCGTCCCGTGTCACGAGCATGCACAGTATTCTCTGATGAAGCCCAAGGGCGTCAAGTTCCTCGCGGAACGTTTCGCGACGGACGGCGCGCCGGAGCACGTGGCCTGGCTACCGGTCGATCGCTTTTGCGAATATGACACGCACCCTGCCTTCTTCGGCGAAAAGCAACCCCCAACGCGGGATGGCGCGGAGCATGTCATGACGCATGCATGATATGATCTTTACGATAATTTAATTCTCTCATCGAGCGGAGGGCGCTCTGTTTCCCCGGGCCTTGCGCTTGAAAAAACGCCTTGGCCGTGATACAATGCATCCACTGTCAAAAAAGATGTAAACCCGGCGCGAGCGGATGGGATGGGACGCATGAAGATCGAGACGGACAGGTGCATGATTCGAGCGTTCGAGGAAGCGGATCTCGACGATTTTTTATCGTACCGCAACGACGGCTGCTGGATGCGGTTTCAGGGCTTCAAGGGGCGTACGAAGCCGGAATTCCGCGAGGCGCTTATAAAAGCAAACGACCTCGGCGAGGGCGTGCAGCTCGCCGTCGTCCACAGAACATTGGGCTGCCTGATCGGGGATCTCTACCTCCGGCAGGAAGGGTCGTCCTATTGGATCGGCTACACGGTCAGCCCCGCCCACGCCGGGCAGGGCTACGCATTTGAAGCCGTGCGCGGCCTGATCGGCTGGATTCGGACGCTGGGCGGCGAGCGCGTGCTCGCGAACGCGGCACCGGAGAACGAGCCGTCCATCCGTCTTTTAAAAAAGCTGGGCTTCGGCTTCACCGGAGCGGACGAATCCGGCCAGATGTGCTACGAACTGAATCTTCTCGGCGCCTGATACAAGGTCGAATCGGATACAGAAACCCCGGCTTCAGGGCGGCGCGGGCCGCCTCCGAAGCCGGGGTCTTTTGGTGTCCGGGAGATACCCACGCGAAATATTCAGGCATTCAAAGCGCCCGGGGATTGTAGATGGCATCGCAAGGAACTGGAGCGAGGCGACCCTTCGGGATACGCCTTTGGCGTGTAAAGCAGTGCTACGAACGCGGAAAGTGACACGGCAGGCGTACGGCTCAAGTTCATTTGAATCGTACAGTCGCGTAGCGACTTGGTTTCCTGAAGGGAAACCAATCTTCAGCGAAAAGTACCGGCTCGACGATGCTTGAATGTTTCAAATTGGTATCAGTCGTCCTACAGCGCGCGTAGCCTTCCTCGCCGGTGCGGACCTTGATGACGTTCTCCACGTCGTAGACGAAGATCTTGCCGTCGCCGATCTTGCCGGTGTAGAGCGCCTTCTTCGCAGCCTCGACGACCGTCTCTACCGGCACCTTGCACACGACGATCTCAAGCCGGATCTTGGGCAGGAGGTTGATGTCCAACGGGACGCCGCGGTAGAACTCGGTGCCGCCCTTCTACATGCCGCAACCCATCACGTTGGACACGGTGATGCCGATCTTGCTCAGCGCGTCCGGTCTCCACCATCGCGAAGCCCGCCTGCATGAAGAACACCAATGCCGAGGCGACCAGTACCCAGATGGTGTCTGCGGATGAGAACATACCCTCCACTCCCCTTGAACCAATTAACAAAAATGTGCATCCAAGCGCAGCATCGCGCTCGAACGCACATCATTGTGCCTATGAAAATGGGCAGGGGCTTACAGGAAGCCCCCACCCTCAAGCTTCAGACTTGAAACGGCGGGACGAAACGCCCCATCCGCCAACCGGAAGTTCCCTGTGACTTGCGTCCACTATACCGCGACACCGGATCAAACGCTCGATCTTTTAACCCAGGATACCCGGCTAATTTGCATTACTACGGATTTGGTATGCAAATTCTCATCCGGCAAGCAGGTCACAGCATCGCGCCGAACGCCAGGTTGACCGCGAACGCGAGAAACACGACCCCGGAGAGCCTTAAGACGAGCTTGATCCTGTCGGGGGTCTTCTTGATCGCTCTTGTAAAAACACCGGCCAGCGCGCCGTAGAGAACGAACACGATCCAGGTCATCAGCATGGCCGTAAGACCCATCAGGCACACCGTAAAAAGGTACCTGTCCCCGGTGCCCACGGCGTACTGCGGCAGGAACGCGAAGAAAAACAGCGTGAGCTTGGGATTCAAAAGGTTGATCAGGATGCCGTTGCGCATGATCGCCGACGGCCTCTCATCCGCTTTGTCCCCGCCAAATTCTACGGTTCCTTTGGACAGCATCATCTGAACGCCCAGATAGATAAGGTACAGCGCGCCGATCAGCTTCAGCACCGTGAATACCTTCTCGCTCATGTTCGATAGAAGCGACGACAGCGCGACGCTTACCACGAGGTGCGGGATCATGCCCGCGGTGCAGCCGGTAGCGGCAAAAAAGCTGGCCTTCCGACCGCGGGTGAGGCCGGTGGAAACCGTATACACCACCCCGGTGCCGGGGATCAGGATGATGATCAGCGTCGTAACCAGAAACCCGATTGTATTCATTGTGCACCTCTGTAGACAGTTCGCTCGCGTTCTGGTACACTCTACCACGAGAAACCGGTTCTCGGAAGTTCCGCTTCTATGTAAGTTCTATAAAACCACTTTGGAGGAGTGCGCATGATCCACATCCCGATCGACCGCGAAAGCCCCGTCTCCCTTGCGCGGCAGATGGCCTCGTTCCTGCGGGGCGCGATCCTGAGCGGCACGCTCGCGCCAGGCGAAAAGCTGCCGTCCACCCGCGCGCTTTCCAGCGAATTGCGCGTCGCCCGCAACGTCGCCGTGGAGTGCATGGAGCAACTTGCCGCCGAGGGGTATGTGGAAACACGGCGCGGCTCCGGCGCGTACGTGGCGGAGGGCGTCCGGTTTGAACCCGCGGCGGCGCGCGCGGAACCTGAGGCGGTCGGCGCGTCCGGAAGGAACCGGGATATCGTCAGCTTCCGAACCGGCGTGCCCGACCTCCCGTCCATCCCCGTCGCGCGGTGGGGGAAACTGTATCGCGAGATCGCGCAGACGGTCCTGCCCGAAAAGCTTAACTACCAGCGCCCGTTCGGCGAGGAGGCGCTTCAACGCGAACTCTCAAAATACCTTCTGCGCGTGCGGGGCGTGCGCGCGGAACCGGGCGACATTCTGATCACCAACGGCGCGGCGCAGGCGTTCAGCCTGATCAGCCGCTTCGTGCCGGAGGGCCGCTACGCGCTGGCGGAAAACCCGATCAGTTACGGCATCCTGCACACGCTGCGCGGGAACGGTGTAAACATTCAAACCGTGCCGGTGGACGATAACGGCATGATGACCGAGCGCCTGCCCCAGGATGCGCCAGGCCTGATCTTCACCACGCCCAGCCACCAGTTCCCGACCGGCGTGATCCTGCCGATCCGAAGGAGGATCGAAATGATCCGGTACGCGCGGGCGGCAGACGCGTACATCGTGGAGGACGACTACGATTCGGAGTTCCGGTTTGACGGCGCTCCGGTTCAATCGATGCAGTCGCTCGCGCCCGACCGGGTGATCTACGTGGGCACATTTTCAAAGACGCTGATGCCCGCGCTCCGGATCGGGTACGTGGCGCTGCCTCACGCGCTGAAGGCGCGGATGGAAGCGCTCAAATACGTCGCGGACCTGCATTCTCCGATCCTGGAACAACTGACGCTGGCCAGATTCATCGCGGACGGCCTGTTCGACCGGCACATCCTGAGGATGCGGAAACTCTACCTCGAAAGGCGGAACCACTTGATCGCGTGCCTCAAAGACGCGTTCGGGGAGGGTGTCGCCGTTTCCGGCGCGGGCGCGGGCATGCACCTGGTCGCGTCATTCCGGGACTTCCGGTTTGACGCGGCGTTGATGCAGAAAATCGAGGACGCCGGGGTGGAGATCGCCCCTGTCAGCCGGCATTTCCTGAACGAAGAAGGCGCGGACAAAACCCCGTTTGAGCATCAGCTCATCTTCGGCTACGGCAACACGCCCCCGGAGGCGATCGCGGAGGGCGTCAGGCGGCTGCGCGCAGCTATCCCATCCTAAGCAATCCTTGACAAATACTGTAAAAGATAGTAGTATAAAGTATAGTATTTATTTGGGAGGCATTTGGATGGAGCACGTAACCGACGGGTTTATGCTGTTCATGCGGGAGGGCGGCGCGACGAGCCAGGCGTTCATGGACATGGTGACGAAGTCTTCCGAATCCTCGGCGCTGGATCAGAAGACGGGCGAACTGGCATACCTTTCGGTATTGGCCGCGACCCGGATGACCGGCGGGCTGGCCTTTCATGTGAAGCACGCGAAAAAGCTGGGCGCGACGCGGGACGAAGTCAAAAGCGCGGTGCTGGTCGGCCTCCCCGCCGTGGGGCTTCAGGTGATCGACGCGCTGCCGCAGGCGCTTGCAAGCTACGACGAGGAGTAAACAATGTCATCCATTGACCTGATCCTCCTGGGGCTGGTGGCCGACGCGCCCCGAAGCGCCTACGATCTTCAAAAGCACATCGAGTATCGGAACCTTAATAAGTGGCTGAAGATCAGCACGCCATCCGTCTACAAAAAGCTGATCCGGCTGGAGGAAGAAGGCTACCTGACGCGCCAGACCCTTCGGGAAGGCCGCATGCCGGAGAAGACGGTGTATTCGATCACGCCGTCCGGCAGGGCCTATTTTGAGTCACTGATGGAGGATGGCGCGCGGGAGCCCGTTGAAGTGTTGTTTGACTTCAACGCGGTGGTGGCCAACCTCAACAAACTTCCAGCGGAAAAGGCGCTTTTGCTGATCGACGCCATCCGGGACGGCATTTCGGACAACCTCTCGATGATTTCCAGCATGAAGCCGCGTCGCGCCCACATTCCGCTGACTGGACGCGCGGTGATGGATCAGCAGATTCGCGTGCTGGAAACGCTTAACGCCTGGGCAGACGAATTCCGCGCGCAGTACGCGCGGGAAGGTTCCGGGAAGACGGGGGAACTGCCGGAAGATTCCTGATCTGGATCCAAAGTGGCGCGTTTCAAACCCTGTGCGGCGCGGGTATATAACGGACAGAACGAAACGCGCCGGCCGCAAGCGCGGCCGGGCGATCAAGGAGGCGTGAAGGATGGAAAACATGCATCATTCTGAATCCCGAAGCGCGAAGCATGTGAAGGATTATGACAGCATGGTCTGTTCGCCGGAATTTCCGAAGGGCTGCGCCGATCCGACGGTGGGCGCGCCGCCCTGCCTGACGCCCTGCGCGAGCGTCCCGGATGTGAAAACAAGGCCGCTGGCGGGCGCCGCGCGGATGTCGGACGATCTGCCGCCCGCGCCCGTTGAAACGCGCAACGCCTCGGAGGACGCGCTGGACGGCTTCCACGAGACCGCCTGCTCCGCAGAATTCCCGAAGGGCTGTGTAACCCCCGAACTGTAATACCAAGTAAAAAGCGTGGCTGTCCGCCGGAAAATTCCGGCGCGGCAGCCCTTTCGCGTGTGCGGCTGAGTCGGCACGAAAACGCGCGGCGGGCCCAAAGGCCCGCCGCGCGCTTCAATACGTTTCGATGAATTACTTGATCAGCGACATCGCGACGAACATGCTGGCTGCGAGGTTGGAAACCAGCATGACGACGGTGATCTGCGTGTTGATCGACGGGCCGGCGGTATCCTTGAACGGATCGCCGACGGTGTCGCCGATGACGCCGGCCTTGTGGGCGTCGCTGCCCTTGCCGCCGTTGTTACCGGACTCGATGTACTTCTTCGCGTTGTCCCACAGGCCGCCCGCGTTGCTCATCAGAAGCGCCAAGAGAAGGCCGGTGACGATGTTGCCCACCAGGAAGCCGCCGATGGCGTTGACGCCGCCGATGAAGCCGACGGCCAGGGTGCCCAGAATCGCCATCAGGCCCGCGGGGATCAGTTCCTTGATCGCGCCGACGGTGGCGATGTCGATGCACTTCTCATACTCCGGATGTACGCCGGGCTTGCCTTCCTTGAGGCCGGGGATGGAGTTGAACTGGCGGCGGATTTCCGCGACCATCTTCTCGGAGTTGCGGTCAACGCCCAGGATCAGCATGGCGGAGAACACCGCCGGGATGGCCGCGCCGACCATCAGGCCGAAGAAGACCAGCGGATCCATCAGGTTGAAGCTGATCGTCACGTTGCTGCCCATCGCCCGGATCGCCTGTTCGGCGGTCTCCTTGAACGCGCCCAAGAGCGCGATGACCGTGAGACCCGCCGCGCCGATCGCGAAGCCCTTGGTGATGGCCTTCGAAGTGTTGCCGGCGGAGTCCAGCTTGTCGGTGATCTCGAGGACTTCGTCGCCCAGGTCGCACATTTCGGCCAGGCCGCGCGCGTTGTCGACGATCGGGCCGTACGCGTCGTTGGCGATGATCATGCCGACGACCGACAGCATGCCGATGGCCGCCATCGCAATGCCCAGCATCGGGTAGTTGCCGCCGAGCGGCTCACAGATCTTGTAGGAAACCAGCGCCGCGAGGCCGATGCCGACCATCGAGGGCAGCGAGCTGACAAGGCCGTAGGAGAAACCGGACAGGATCGTGAACGCCGGGCCGTTCTGGCAGGCGGACGCGACGCGGGACACGGGCTTCTTGTCGTCGCCGGTGAAGAACTCGGAGGTGATGCCGATGACCACGCCCGCCACCATGCCAAACACCGACGCGCCCCAGATGCGCAGCGCGTCGTTCAGTTCCATACCAAAGTGGGGCGGGATCAGCGTCGCGATCAGCGTGAACACCGCGAACAGGCCGCAGGTCAGGTAGGTGCCGTTATTGAGCGCCTTGCCCGGGTCGCCGTCTTTGCCGATCTTGGAGACGAACACGCCGACGATCGAGGCCAGCAGGCCCAGCGCGCCGAAGCAGAAGATCAGTTCGATTTTGCCCAGAACCGTCGCGATGACGACCGCCGCCGCGATGGAGGCCACGTTGGAGTCAAACAGGTCCGCGCCCATGCCGGCCACGTCGCCCACGTTGTCGCCCACGTTGTCGGCGATGACGGCGGGGTTGCGCGGGTCGTCCTCCGGGATGCCCAGCTCCACCTTGCCGGTGAGGTCGGCGGAGATGTCCGCGGTCTTGGTGAAGATACCGCCGCCGGCCTTGGCAAACAGCGCCAGCGAGCTCGCGCCGAAGCTGAACGCCATGATCAGCTCATCCGGGTTGTCCTTCTTGATCAGGAACAGGATCGCGGTGCCGATCAGGGAGGTCGCCACGACCGCCATGCCCATGACCGCGCCGCCGCGGAAACCCGCCATGTACGCGGGGGCGATGCCTTCACGCGCCGCGGAAGCCGAGCGGGAGTTCGCGTAGGTCGCGATCGAGATGCCCACGATGCCCGCGGTGGCGGACAGCGCGGAGCCGAACAAGTAGCTCAGCAGCATGCCCACATTGTGCATGGGGTCCGGATTCGACCAGATCGGGCTGGGCAGGAAGAGCACAATGAACAGGCCCGCCACGCCGCAGAAGATGGCCAGTGTTTTGTACTCGCGCTTAATAAAGGTGAACGCGCCCTTGCGGATCAGGTCACTGATCCGGTCAACTTCCGCGTTCGCCGTGGGAAGCGCTTTTACCCAGCGGTAGAAATACGCCGCGACGCCCAGCGCCACGATGGATACCACGATTGCCACGATCGCCCACAACATGCCAACAACTCCCTCGTAAAAATCGTTTGTCCACCAAGTTTGTCTCCATTTTCCGCGGTCATGCCTTTCACCCTCGACGTCGTTCACCCGGCGCTTAGAGCCTCTGTGGTTCCCTGATCACCTCAGGCTTCACATCCGGCTTCTACGGCAACTGACGCGATGTCGCGGCATTTGGCATCCGAAAAAGCGGGATCAGGCCGATGGGTGGCGCACGGAACCATCTCTGGCGTACGACGGACGCGCGCACGGAAGATTGTTTCTCGTTCGGGGTCAGGGACCAAATCGAGGCGGCGGTCACTCCCGTCGCCTGCGAATGCGGAAAACAAACAAAAAGCCGGTCGTCCGATATGCCCTCAAGCGAAACGGCAAGGACGAAAAGCGGCATGAACCATGCAGATGATCCGCCGAGTGCGTTCGCTGCGGGCGCGTTCATCAACAGGATGCCCAACGAAAGAACGGCACAACCCAGCGCCAACAGCGCCGCAACCGACCGAATCCAGCAGGGCTTCCGGATGTACGAACTCACGCGAACACCCCCTGTGCGGTAAATCGCAAAATCTTGACCAAATAGCATGATATAATGTTTCTTCTAGTTTGTCAAGAATAAATCCGGCCGACGGATTGCCGACACCTCGCCGACACATTGTGAACACGTCTACCGCGCCCCAGCCTGGCGAAGGAAGCCCTGATTTCCAGACTCCTTTGGCGGCGGTGAGGCTGCCGCGGCAGCGATGCGATGCGACGACCATTCACCGATTGGAATTATTTCTCAAGCACCTCGCTGAAAGGCGTCGCAGGGCTCTCGCCGGGGGGCGTTGACGCACGCGCCCGGCCACGCTACAATATATTGGAAGCGTGCGGATACGAAGCCCATACAATAATTTGACGCCGGTGGCCAATCAAAAACCGCCATCTGCGGAAACGAGGCGGCATGTGCGTCAGGATCTTCAAAGAAAACTCGGCTTCATCGCCTATCAGCTGATCGCGTGGACGATGATCGCGGTCGTCGCCTGGATGATCCACGGCTTTTCGCTGCAGGACGGCGTAAAGAGCGACGCGCTCAGCGAGGAAGTGACCGACGTGGTGGCGGTGATCGTTCACCCGGACGGGAAGCCGGAGCGCGATTCCGCGGAATACGACCAGCTGCACTTTCTCGTCAGAAAGGGCGCGCACGCGCTGGAATACGCGCTGCTCGGCTTCGCGGGGATGATCATGCTCGCGCCCTTCAAGATGCGCCCGGTCATCAAACTGGCCATCGTCCTGATCGCGTGCGCCGCGTTCGCGGGGTTCGACGAGTGGACGCAGGCGTCGTCACTGGGCCGGTCGCCCGCGGTTCGGGATGTCCTGATCGATTCGGGCGGTGCGCTGACCGGCGGCGCGTTCGCGCTGATGATCCGGCAGATGATCCTGTGGGACATCCGGTATCGCCTGCGAAACCGCGCGCGGCGCGAAAGCAAGGAATAACATCGTCACCGAACACCCCCGGAACGCCGGGGCTTCAGATTTTTATCGCCAGACCCGCGCGGAGCAGGCAAATCAGCCGCTCTTTGACCGGAATGCCGGTGATCTCAGACAGCGCCCGCGCGTACCAGTCGATCTGGGGCCTGTAGTGGGCGGCGACGGCGTCCGTGTCGTCCGAGCGGTCGGTCTTGTAGTCGAGCAGCACCCATTCGTCGTTTTCCAGAAAGCAGCAGTCGATCACGCCCTGCACCAAGAGGCGCTCGCCGCCGCCCGACACGCGCAGGTTGAACGGCCATTCCCGCTCCACGCGGGGCGAGGCGAGCAACCGCCGTCCGGTCGGGCTTTCAAAGAAGCGGGCGAGGAGTTCCGGTTCCACATCGCCGTACAGCCTTCCGGACGCCCGGAGGGCTTTGATTTCGTCCGCCAGCCTCGATACAAGCGCGGGGCCGGTCAGAGCGCGCAGCGCGGCGAGGTTCACCGCCATCAGCGCGTTGTGGGTCAGCGTTCCGTACTCCGCCGCGCGCGGGCCTTCCTCGGTCAGAAACAGCGGCCGCTTCCCCATCGGCGGCAGCGCGCGGGGGCCGGTTTCCTCGCGGACAAGGCCGGAGACCGTCAGCTTCAGCGGCTGCATGACCAAGTCCTCATACGGGTAGCGCCACAGGATCGCGCGCCGGAGCGCTTCGTCCTCTTCCGATGGCGCGGCTTCCGCCGGGGCGGCGCCCGGCGCGTCCTCCGCTGCCTCCAGGCCATGCCAGGAGACGAGCGCGGCCTCGCCCATCTCGCGGGCCGCGGGCTCCAGCGCCTCCAGATACGTCGTCGGCCTAAGGCCCGCCTCGCCGCACAGCGTAAAGCGGATGCGCGCGTCCTTCCGCCCGGCGCGTCCCACCAGGATCAGCCGGTCGATCGCGCGGGTCATGAGCACGTACAGGATACGCATCTCCTCATTGTAGTCCTCACGGGTGAGGCGCGCGGCGATCGCCGCCTGCGGGAGCGTCTGGCGCGAGGAATGAAGCGCGGGGTCGTTCATCCGGATGCCGACGCCCAGCGCCCGGTGCGCGAGAAATTCGCCCTTCCGCCCGGCGGCGTTCAGCCTCCTGCCCATCTCCGGCGCGAGCACGACCGGGAACTCCAGCCCCTTGCTCTTGTGGATGGTCATCAGACGGACGACCTGATCCTCCTCGCCCAGCGCGTGGGCTGCGCTCATGTCGTCGCCGCCGCTCCGGATCTCCTTCACATAGGCAAGGAAGCCGCTGAGCGCGCCGCCCTGCATGGCCTCGTAGCTACTGGCGTAATCGCACAGAAGGTCGAGGTTCGCCTGCCGCGCCGCGCCGCCGGGCATGCCGCCCGCGTAGGCGTACGAGCCGCTCTCCCGCAGCACGAGATCGATGAACCGCCCCAGCGGCAATACGCGGGACAGCGTCCGCCAGCGGTCAAGCCGCGCCTCAAACGCGCGAAGCCGCTCCGCAAGCGCGCCGCCCGCCTGCATGCGGGTGAGCATCGCGTCCCGGAACGCGCCATTTGGCGCGGCCTTCCGGATGTCCGCGAGGTCGCTGGAGGTGAACGCGAACGCGGGCGAACGCAGCGCGGCCATCAGTTCCAGATCACGTCGACGGTTGTCGATCACGCGGAGAAGCGCGACCGCCATTTCCACCTCCAGCGCGTCAAAGTAGCCGCCCGAAGCGTCGGTGTACACCGGGATGCCCGCGCGGGACAGCATCGCCTCCACCGCGGGAAGCGCGTTCCGGGTTCGGGCCAGCACCACGAAATCCCGGTATTCGAGCGGCCGCCACGCGCCCCGGCGCGCGTCGAAATAGGGCGTCCCCACGAGGCGCGCGATGCGGGAAGCGATCAGCGCGCCCTCCCGCTCGGCGGAGGAGAAGTCCGCCTCCTCCCCCTCCGGCTCCGCCTCGCCGTCCGGCTTTTCCAGGATGTGCAGCTCAACGGGCGGATCGTCCCCGTCAAACGCCGCGCCGGGCCGAAGGCGCGCCGCGTCGTCGTAATCGATCTCGGCGTCGCCGCCGGTCATCACACGCTCGAACACCCGGTTGACGAGTTCCAGCACCGTAGTGCGCGAGCGGAAGTTCTGCTTCAGCGCCACCATCGCGCCGCCGTCGCCGCGAAGAAACCGATGATACTTCTCAAGGAACAGCGTCGGGTCGGCCTGCCGGAAGCGGTAGATGCTCTGCTTGACGTCGCCCACCATGAAAAGCCGCCCCGGTTCCGAGGCGCGCTGAAGGATCGCCTCCTGCACGTCGCTGACGTCCTGATACTCGTCGACGAACACGTAACGGTAGCGGGCGCGGAGCGCGGCGGCGACCCGCGCGTCCGAAAGCGCGCGCAGCGCCCTGTGTTCCAGGTCGCCGTAGGACAGCGCGGACTTCTCCGCCTTGAGTTCCTCAAGCCCTTCGGAAAGCGCGGACGCAATCCTTCGCAGCGCCGAAAGCGCGGGGGCCAGCGCGCGCGTGTCGGCGATCGCGTCCTCCGGCGGCATCAACTGCCCCTGAACGGCTTTGATCTGTTTTTTGGATTCATCCCGGAGCGCCTTCACCTGATCCCTCAGCGCTTCCTGCCGCTCGCTGAAAGGCGTTCCTTTCTTCGCGCGGTAGGTTCCGAGCGTCTGGTACTTTACGCGCGCCGCCGCCCCATACAGAGAATCGTAGTCGGGCGCCGCGATCATCTCATCCAGCGTTTCAAGGTCACTGTCCAGCGCCGCGCGGTAGGGCGCGGGGCCGTCCGGGTCATCCGTCAGCGAGCGCGCGTACAGTACATAGGCGCGCGCGTCCCGAAGCGCGGCCTTCGCCGCGCGTGCGAGCTCGGAAAACCATGCTTCGCCGTCCGAGCGCGGCATTTCCTCGCAGGCGGCCTGAAGCCACGCCGCCGGATCGGGGTTTTCCAGCGAGAACCGGTACAGCGACAGGGCCAGCGCGCCGACGGCCTTGCCGGCGCGCCCGAAGCACAGCGCGTCGAGATCCTCCCCGCCCTCCTGATACGTTTTCTCCATCGCCTCGGAGAGCGCCTGCGCTTCCAACTGTTTTAATTCCGGCTCGTCCAGGATGCGGAATTTCGGATCGACCCCGGCGGACTCAAAGTGCTCGCGCAGAAGGTCGGCGCAGAACGAATGGATGGTCGAGACCGCCGCGCGCTCCACCTTTTCCAGTTGCGGCGCGAAGCGGGGGTCTGTCTCGGCGCGCGCCATCAGTTCCTCGGTGAGCTTGCGTCTCATGTCGGCGGCGGCGGCGCGGGAGAACGTGACGATCAGGAAATCATCGATGTCCGCACCCTCGTCAATCAGCGACAACACGCGCTCCACCAGCACCGTGGTCTTGCCGGAACCGGCCGCGGCGCTTAAAAGCAGGTCTTCGCCGCGCGACAGGATGGCCGCGCGCTGATCGTCCGTCCATTTCATTGGTACTCCCCCGTCCTCTCTTTGAAAAAAGCCCGCGCAAGCGGGCATTTTTCGTCGATCAGGCAATCTTTCTCAGTCAGCTTCTCAGCGTCTGACGCGGCAGCGTCGCGGCCAGCGCGCGCGCCTCCGCGAGCGGAACCACGCCCTCCGACGCGCCCGCGGCGCTGAGCGAGCACGCGGCGGCGGCGATGCCGTCCTCGATCGCCTGACGGAGCGTCTCCCCGTTGTGCGCGCCCAGCAGCGCACCCGCACAGAACGCGTCGCCCGCGCCCACCGTGCCCACGATGAACCCCTTGGGCAGAAGGAGGCTTGGGACTTCGACGTAATTCCCTGCCTCGTCGATGCCAAAACCGCCTTCCGGCGCGTGGATGACCGCCCAGCGCCGGACGCCCAGCGCCTTGAGCTTCATTAAAACCTCTGGAATGCGGTCGATCAGCAGTTCGTCGTTTTCACCGCGCAGGTTGACGCCGACGGTCTTGCCCGCCTCGATCTCGTTGACGATGAAGTAGTCGGTATACCGAAGCGCCGGCGGCACGATCTTCTTATAGCGGTCGCCCACCTCGCTGACCACGTCCACGCTGGTCAGGATGCCCTTTTTCTGCGCGTCGTGCAGAAGCCGCGCCATGCGGGTGCCGTACTCCGGGTCGGGCGCGTCCAGCGCCGCCAAAAGAAGGATATAGCCCGCGTGCAGGATCTTGCAGTTCAGGCTGTCCAGCGGAACATCGTCAACATCAAATGTATCCCCCGCGCCGCCGAACACCAGGAACGTGCGCGCGCGGGTCTCCGGCTCGTTCAGAACGTCGGTAAACGAGGTCTGCCCCTCGCGCTTCACATGTTCAAGGCTGATGTTTTTGTAGGCGGACAGCTCTTTTACGATCAGGTCGCCCTCGCCGTCCAGCCCGATCGCACCCACCGCGTCCACCGGCAGGTTCGGATCAAGGCGCGCCAGGTCACGCGCCACATTGGATACCGCTCCGCCCAGTGAAAACCGTTTCTCCAGCACCTTGACCAATTGATGCCGTACCGGAAAGCTGTCCAGATCCTTTAAAACATCCAGAATGATGTTGCCCGCGACGGCGACCCCGTTTCTCAAAAGTACGCACTCCCAACCCGACCCGCCCCGGCAAGGGGCGTTACTCACTCGGTTCACTATACAACTTTTTGCCACGGGATGCAAGCGGGCGGACGAAAAACGCGGCCCATTCCATGGGCCGCGCGTTATCAGTCAAAGAGGGATAGATTCTTGTTTGGCGAGTACTTTTTGATTTTCTCAATGATTCTTTCTTTTGCACTTCCCGTCGCCAAAACCGGTTGAGCGTCGTTTTCCTCGTGCTCACCTGCTCTGGTCATCAGAGCAGGCACGAGTCTGCCAGACCCCGAAACCTTAGTGCCTAACACAGAGAACGTATGTTGATAGATCAAGCAGTCGATGTCCTTGGGACGCTCTACCGTAGAGACTATTGTGCCTAAACCATAAACAATGTAACTGTCCCTATACACCTCAATGCCACTGACCACATGGGAGTGATGACCAAGCACCAGATCCGCGCCCGCCTGGACCGATGCATGCCCATAAGCGATCTGCTGAGCGGATATACTGTAACGGAAGTCTGATCCCCAGTGGAAAGAGACGACCAGGACGTCGCACTTCCGTTTCAGCGATCCAACGGTGGACTTCAGCTTTGTGATCGAGATGTTTTCAGGGCGAAAACCAGCGAAGCCTACCTTTACACCGTTCTTTATGATGTACTTATAGCTTCCCAGACCAAAGGGAACGATATGCTGCGCACTGACAGCATTTTTGGTGCTCGTATACCCTGTGGAGCCGTAATCCATGATGTGGTTGTTGTCCAAGTCCACCGCGTTAATGCCACCGGCCGCCAGCGCCGCGGCGTAGGCGGTCTTACCCCTGAACACATAGCTTCGGCTGCTGTTCACGACGCGATTGGTGTTGATCAGAGGGATTTCCAAATTTGCGACCGCAATGTCCTTATTAAGGGCGCTCTTGATCTCGCTGAAGAAGTAGCCTGCGCCTTTTTTAGCCCAGAGCTTTTCAAACCGGCTGTAGGAGGATTTCCGCGGATCGCCGCCCAGCATCACGTCGCCGATGGCGGACAGGGACACCGTGACCGGTTTCTCGTAATCCAGTACGCGGACGCTGAGGGTTCTTTTCACGCGGCCGTTGTCGGCGGAAACGTGGATGCTGGCGTAGCCGCGCCCGACGCCAGTCACGCTCCACACGCCGTCCGCCTCGGCGACGGTCGCGACGGAAGCATCGCTGGTGGTGACCGAAATGTCCGGGTAGGACACGTAGGCGGGCGAGATTTTGGTCTTCAGCGCGTAGCTGGTGCCTTTTTCGATGGTCTTGCTGGAGGGCGAGACGGAGAAGCTGGCGTAGCGCACGGTTTTGACCGAGACGGTGCAGCGAGCGGAGCGGCCGTTCACGGTGTTGGCCTGAATGATCGCCGTGCCCTTCAGCCTGCCGGTAAGCGTAACCGTACCGTTCCCATTGTCCTTGATCTCGACGACCTCCGGGTTCTTGACCACCGACCATGTGACCGTTGGGTCAAACGCCTCGGTGGGGTACACCGTAGCCTTCAGCGGCCTCGACGCGCCCAGCGGAACCACCGCGCTGGTGGACAGGCGCACGTACTTTTCCGGGATCTTCTGAACCGTCACCACACAGGCGGCGGATTTCTGAGCCTTCTGAAGCGTCGCGGTGATCGTACAGGTCTTCGTCTCGCTGCCGTCCGAAACGGCGGTCACAAGCCCCGTGTCCGACACGGTGGCGACAGAATCGTCGCTTGATGCCCAGACCACGGAATCCGAGTGGTACGTGGGCGTCGTCGTAGCGCGCAGCTGATAGGTGGAATAGGTTCCGCTGGGGTTCAGCGTCTTCGCGCGCGTATTGAGCTTGATCGAGGAGGCCATGGGTTTCCGGACGTAGAACATCCGGGAGATTGCCTTGCCGCTCACTTTCGCGGTGATGATCGTGCGGCCCATCGCCTTGCCGGTGATGACGCAGGTATCTGCGTCCAGCGCCTTGACGGTCGCGTACTGGGGACGGCTGCTCGTCCATGTGACGGTGGCGCCCGAATCCGCGGGCAGCACCGTCGCGTCCAGCGTCAGAGTCTCGCCCACGTCCACGCTGTTCACGCCTTCGGGCAGCGAGATGCTGTCCACCGCCGCGTACGCGACGCCGGACAACAAAAACAGCGCGAGCGCCGCCGCGCTGAACAGGGTCAGCCATCTTCTCATACCGTGACTCCAAATGGTTTTATCTTCCTTAACATTCATTATAGTCACGGATCGTCCGGCTGTCAAACAATGGCTGTTCTTTTTACAATGTTGGCGCAAATCTGCGCATACGCGCGCGCAGGGCTGCCATCAACTGGTTTCTTTCGGAGGGATCGCGGCGGCGCGGCGGGACGGAAGCTCCGCCGTCAGCGCCGCGCCCAGGATCAGCGCCGCGCCGACCATCTGGGGCACGCGCATCGCCTCGCCCAACAGCAGCGTGGACAGGAGGATCGCCGTGGCGGGGTCGATGTAGGTGAGCGCCGCCACGGTCTGCGCCGGGAGTTCCCGAACCGACGCGAAATACCACCAGAACGCCAGCCCCGTGTGCGCGACGCCCAGTACGATCAGGAGCAGGACATCCTTGAGGCCAATACCGGAAACATCAAACCCGCCCGTCGCCATCAGGTAGGGCGCGAGCGCGGTCGACGAGACGATCAGCTGGATCAGCGTCGATTCCAGCGGCGCGACGCCCTTCACAAACTTGTTGACCATCGTCAGCGACGCGTAGCAGACCGCCGCACACAGCCCCAAAAGGATGCCCGAAAGGTTCCCGCCCGGAGCGGAGAGGCCGCCGATGCCGGAAATGAGCGCCATGCCGGCGAGCGCCGCGAAAACGCACAGAACCTTCCGCGCGTTCAGCCGCTCCCGGATCACGAGCGGCGACGCGGCCGTCAGGATCACCGGCGCGAGGTAGTAGCTGAGCGTCGCCAGCGCGATCGTCGTGTGACGGTAGGCCTCGAACAGGAAAATCCAGTTCGCGCCGAGCAGCGCGCCGGACAGGATCAGAAGCCACGCATTTTTTCGGATCGAACCGAAGTCTACGCGCCGCCTGCCCAGCGCGATCAGCCCAAAAAGGAACAGCGCGCCCAGCAAACCCCGTATCAGCGCGATCGCGCCGGACGAGAGCGCGATCGGACGCACCACCAGCCCCATGCTGCCCCAGATGACCGCCGAGGCGACAATTCTTGCCCTGGCCTTCATGGTTTCCCGCTTTCCGCCGCCCGCAGCCGGTTGATTTTCCCTTTCGGAAAGTATATCATGAAATGACCGATTCAGAAAACGAATTCTTTGGAATCTTATGGATGAAAATTCCTATGGGAGGGCGCGCGCGTGAGCATCGCAAAGTACGAGGCGTTCTTGAAGGCGGTCGAGTACGGCAGCTTCACCAGGGCGGCGCAGCTCCTGGGCTACACGCAGCCGGGCGTCAGCCACATGATCAAGGATCTGGAAGAAGAATGGGGCGTGTCGCTTCTGGAGCGGAATCGGTCGGGCGTGCGCGTCACCTCCGACGGACAGAAGCTTCTGCCCCTCCTGCAGGGCGTGTGCGAGGCGCAGCGGGCGCTTCTGAACGTGGTCGACGGCCTGCACGACCTGAAGTCCGGGCTGATCCGCGTCGGCACGTTCAGTAGCGTCGCGACCCACTGGCTGCCCAACATGATCAGGACATTCCAGGCGGACTACCCGAACATCGAGTTTGAACTTTTGCTTGGCGACTACTTTGAAATTGAAAACTGGATCGTGCAGGGGCGGGTGGACTGCGGCTTCCTCACACTGCCCGCGCGGGCGGATCTGGACGCGATCTTTCTCGAAGAAGACCCGCTGCTCGCGATCCTGCCGGAAAACCACCCGCTGGCAAGCCTGCCCCGCTTCCCGCTGAAGGCGCTGGAGGGGGAGCCGTTCATGCTGATGGAGAAGGGCGGGAAAAACGAGATCGCGGGCATCTTCGAACGGCACCGGCTGTCGCCGCACATCAAATTCGTCACCTGGGACGACTACGCGATCATGTCGATGGTGGAAAACGGGCTGGGCATCAGCATCCTGCCGCAGCTTATTCTGAAGCGCGTGCCCTACCGCGTGCTGATCAGGGAATTGGAGGAACCCGCGTTCCGGAGGATCGGCATCGCGCTCCGCGACAAGGACAGCGCGCCGCTCGCCGTCAAGCGGTTTCTGGAATACCTGAAGTACCGCTCCGCATCGGACGAAATGGTATAAAAATACAGGCATCCGGGTTTTGTCTCCCGTTCTGCTTCCATCGTTCCCGGCGACATGCGCGCCGGGAACGCGTTCGACCCACCAGTTCACGCAAACTGGTGGGTCGAACAATACCTTCGGTCAGCGGGCCGACCGCAATCCGACAGGAATTGCAGACCCGCGAAGCAGCCCAACGCGTTGAAAAGATGCGAAGCGGATGTTCAACGTCCCGCAAATGAAAGACCCAGAGGGGATTTCATTTGCCGGTGTGATCATAGTCCCAGAGTGCCGTTCGCTTCCGCTTTTTCACCCGCCGCTCAGGCAGGGCGGAGACCTGCGGGTACTTGCTGTCTTCCACGCAAAAGGAGGCATGACATCCATACGCCGACCCGGAATCCTTTTATGAATATGTCGGTAAAAGCAGTTGCGTGGCGCACACCCCAGGAGGAATGCTCACGCAATAAATTATACCGGCGCGGGGGCCGTTTGTCAACGATTCGGGCCGCCGGGACGGGGTGGATTTTTCCGCCAAAAACCGGCGCGCGCGCTGTAGCCTTCAATATACAAATATGGTACAATACTGGTTAGGCTGAGCCGCGCATGCCGCGCGGCGCGAACGTGAATCATAATACGGGAGTGATTTTATGGATATCGGCGAGATCCGGCGGAAGATCGAAGGCGGCCAGACGGCACTGGGCATTGAGCTGGGCTCCACGCGCATCAAGGCGGTTCTGGTGGACGAGCGGCACGAACCGGTCGCCTCCGGCGGGCACGACTGGGAGAATCGGCTTGAAAACGGCGTGTGGACCTACAGCCTGGACGACGTGTGGGCGGGCATGCAGGACTGCTTCCGAAAGCTTCGCAAGAACGTGTTCGACAAGTACGGCGCGGAGCTGACCAAAGTTTCCGCGATCGGCGTCAGCGCGATGATGCACGGCTACCTGGCGTTTGACGCGGCGGGGAACCTGCTCGCGCCGTTCCGCACCTGGAGAAACACCACCACCGGCCCCGCCGCTCAGGAACTGACGGCGCTCCTCGACTTCAACATCCCGCTGCGCTGGTCGATCGCCCACCTGTACCAGGCGATTCTGAACGGCGAGCCGCACGTCCCCCAGGTCGCGTTCCTGACCACGCTGGCTGGGTACGTCCACTGGAAGCTGACCGGCGAGAAAGTGCTGGGCGTGGGCGACGCGTCCGGCATGTTCCCCATCGACAGCACGACCGGCGATTTCGACAAGCCGATGCTGGAAAAGTTCCAGGCGCTGATCGCGAAGCGGAACCTGCCGTGGACGGTGCAGGCGATCCTTCCGAAGGTTCTGTCCGCCGGGGAGGACGCGGGGAAACTCACCCCGGAGGGCGCGTTCCTGCTGGATCCGTCGGGCGCGCTCGAGGCGGGCATCCCGCTGTGCCCGCCGGAGGGCGACGCGGGCACCGGCATGGTGGCCACCAACTCCGTCGCGCCGCGCACCGGCAACGTGTCCGCGGGCACGTCGATCTTCGCGATGATCGTCTTGGAGAAAGCGCTCTCCAGGCTACACACCGAGATCGACATGGTCACCACCCCCAGCGGCATGCCGGTGGCGATGGTACACTGCAACAACTGCTCCTCCGACATTGACGCGTGGGCCTCGCTGTTCCAGGAGTTCGCGAAAGGGCTGGGCGTCGAGCTGAGCCTGGGCAAGGTGCTGGATCAGCTGTTCTTCAAGGCGTTGGAGGCCGACAAAGACTGCGGCGGCAACCTCTCCTACAATTACGTGTCGGGTGAGCCGCTGACCGGGCTTGACGAGGGACGCCCGCTGTTCGTGCGCATGCCGGACGCGAAGTTCACGCTGGCCAACTTCATGCGCGCGCACCTGTATTCGGCGCTGGGCGCGCTGAAGCTGGGCATGGACATCCTGCTGGA
>CAZNPZ010000039.1:0-26214 GCA_964575255.1 uncultured Oscillospiraceae bacterium | reverse complement strand
TTTCTCCTCACTCTTTTTCCTCTATTATCTGTCAGACATGAGCGCTTGTCAAACAGCTGAACAACCTGAAGAACCGGGGCGAGCGTGACATCCTGATCGCCTGCGTGGACGGGCTGACCGGCTTTCCCAGCGCCATAGAGGCGGTATACCCTCGGACGGAACTTCAGAAGTGCGTGATCCACGGGAATGTCCCGCCCAGCAAATCCGCAACACCACGCGGTTCGTATCCTACAAGGAGATCAAGCCGCTGATGGCCGATCTGAAGCGCGTATACGCAGCGGTGGATGAGCAGACTGCCCTGAACGAGCTCGACCGGTTCGAGGAACTCTGGGGGAAGAAGTACCCGAAGATCGGGCGCTCATGGCGGGAAAACTGGGCAGGGCTGAGCACCAATTTCAAGTACCCTGGGGAGATCCGCCGGATCATCTACACGACCAACACAATCGAGGGCTTTAACCGCCAACTACGCAAGGTCACGAAAGCCAAGCCTGTCTTCCCGACCGACGACAGCCTCCTGAAGATGCTGTACCTGGCGACGATGGATATCACGAAAAAGTGGACCGGACGCCGCCAGGATTGGAGCCTGATCCATTCGCAGTTGGAGATCTACTTCGCTGACCGGCTGCCCTGACAAGGATTTGAAAAGCATATCCCGGCCGTCCAGTCAAGGGCAGGTGAACGGCCGCTTTCGCGTCCGCCCTTGACAAGGCCGCCCGGGTTATGCTACCGTGCAGTCAAGGCGGGCAAGCAGAGCCCTGCTTCCCGCCTCATCTTACGAGCTACCAGAAATTGCGTTTTGCCCTCGCTTTTCGACTTTACACAAAATCTGGGATTGACCCCGAATGAGGTCTGCGTCTCCCTCGAAAAGGTCGTCGATCGTCTCTTCGATTGTGTCTGTTCCCTGATGCGCAATGCCGCCCGTGTCGCTTCTATCACCCGGAGAACTTGGTTTATCGATGCTTTAATGTTTCAGTTTAGTATTATTCATTCGTCAAATTTGATTAAGGGTGCGTTGTAATCAACACCCTCTTTAAGGGTCTCAAGAAGTTCCTTTAAATCAATGTGTACACCGCCGGCTAATCCTGCGCCTGTGGTCTACGATGTACTTTACCATTCCACCACAACCTTATCCCGGAAAATTAGTCGCATGGTACCATCCCCCTTTATCCCTGCTTGCCCAACTGCGCCGCATAAGATCACATCATTTGATATTATCCAAAGGAATACTCCGCTTACTGTCGAATTTCATAAGGTCCAATGCATCTCCAACACTGCTGTAGCTAAGATATGTTGACTTACTGACCCAGAACCAACTCTTCGCGCCTAAGAAATTCTGATAGGAACTAATTCCGTATTCATAGTCGGATTGCGCAATATCTATCTTCCCATTCTCGATGTTGTAGAAGGCATAGATGCATTGTGGTAAGTCAACAATGTTGCTCTGCCAAATTGAGAAGCAGAAGACAACGTGCTTTCCGTCTGTGGAATCATATGCATCTAGTGCTTCGATGTCAGCTGTTTTTAAATTGAAATTGTTCCTGCATTCGTTGAATGCTGCGTTTGCCCTAACAACATCATAGTTTATGAAGTCATCCGGAAACACTGATGCCACGTCAATCTGCACGTATTTGGTTGCTAAAACTTTCCTTTGGATCGCGTAATCTAGTGATAGGGTGTAGTAAGTGCCGGTATCAAGAACGAGTTTAGTTGAGTGCCTAAGAATTTCAATCTTGAGTTTTCTGTTTGATAGTTCTGGAAAAAATACAAGAGCGGAATCGATACATTTGGTTAGGTCCTGAGTCGTACTAAATATGTCGCTCTCCTTTGCCTGATCAATTCTGAACTGCATGCTTAGTTCGCAAAATGGATAGGATGACAAGTCCATATCGACCAGTTTTATTTCCAGGTCGCCACTGTTGGACTTAATCCAATCAGTTGGTAGTTCCAGTATATCGGAATCCAGAATCGGCTTTGGGGTAGGTGTAGGCATAGGGGTTGGTGCTATCGTTGGAATTGGAGTACCCTTGATATAGGGCTGTGCCTTATCGGACATTAGAAGATCCTTTGTTGTAGAATCGATGACTCCCGTTTTCTCGAGATAGTTAAGATACTGGAACGACTTTACGGCCTTTTCGGTTTGCTTCCCATAGCTGCCGTCTGCCTTGCCCGTCAGATAACCTAAGGCTATCAGCCTCTCCTGAACGGCTTTGACTTCATCGCCGCTGCTGCCGGTCAAAAGAGTACCTTCTGCAACCGCCAATACACACAGTATAAGAGAAAGCACGACAGCCGTGGACATTGAAACAAAGGTTTTCATATTGTATCCCCTCCTCTATCCAATATATTAACATAATATACCAATTAGTCAATGCCAAAATTTACGCAGCGCATCTATCCTTACCCCTGCACGGGTTTGTGACTCTTGAAAAATCGTTGTTCAAGGAAACAAAAGCACTATTTGAAGTGGCTTCGCGCAAAGCACGAAAATATCCTTCAGACCGTGGTTTTCAGTTCATTCAGCACGCTCAGCCAGCCTTTGCGCTCTCCGCCTCTCCGATTATGATGCTTAGTACCGGAGATAAGAGCAGCGGTTTTTGTCCAAAGCAAGTCGATTTGCGCCAACGTTCATTCTGCACACTCGTTACTTCAAAACATCCATCCTGTATAGACACGAATTGCAGTCATCCATCCTGCGCACATACTAAAAATTAAGCTTACTATCGCATGTTCACTTGGATCAAGATTATACCATAGCATAATTCAAAATTGCCACCCAAAACGTCAAAAAAGCCCAGAAATCGGGCTTTTTTGACGGACACTGTTACTCTTTCGACAGCAATGCTACCGTCTCAACGTGCGCCGTCCACGGGAACATGTCGACAGGCTGGACTTTCTTTAAAGTATAGCCGCCCTCGCGCAGGCGTTTGAGGTCGCGGGCGAGGGTGCCGGGGTCGCAGGAGACGTAGACGATTTTCTTGGGTGCAGCGGATGCGAGTGCGAGGGTCAGCGCCTCGTCCAGGCCTTTTCGTGGCGGGTCGACCACGACCACATCCGGCGTCAGTCCTTTTTTCAGGAGTTCCGGCAGGATGAGTTCGGCGCGGCCCCGGACGAACTCCACCTTTTCCGAAAGCCCCGCGCGCGCGGCGTTCTCCTTTGCGTCGCGGACGGCCTCCGGCACAATTTCAATGCCAATTACGCTGCCCGCCTGCTTCGCGATGAAGAGCGCGATGGCGCCAGCGCCGCAGTAGGCGTCCACCACCAGTTCGTGCCCGGTGAGGCCCGCGTAGTCCAGCGCGGTTTTGTAGAGCGTTTCAGTCTGCAGTGGGTTTACTTGAAAGAACGTCTGCGGCGCGAGTTGGAATGTGAGGCCGCCCAGTTCGTCGGTCAGCGCCGCGTCTCCGGAGATCAGGGTGCATTCCCCGTCCAGCGCGTGCGTCCAGCCGGGTTTGAGGCGGCAGCCGTAGACCGACTTCAGGTTGGGCAGCGCGGCCAAAAGCGCGTGCGCGGCGTCCGACGCGTCCCACGCGCCTTCGTATGAGAGCGCGGCCATCAAGTCGCCCGCGGCATTCACGCGGGTGACGAGGTACGCAAGCGGCGTGTCCGGATTCAGGCGCAACCAATAGCGCATCGCGCGCATCGCGCGGACGCTGGGTTCCTTCTGAATCAGACAATCGGAGACCGGCAGCACACCGTAGCCGTCCGCTCGCCTGAGGCCGATCAGTTCGCCGTCGATCGCGTACTCGGCTTTGTTGCGGTAGCGCTCCGGATGCTCCATACCCAGGGTCTCCCAGACGAACGGTTCCTCAAACTTTCCGATGCGCGTCAGCGCGTCCACGACCCGCTGCCGCTTCAGACTCAGCGAAAGCGCGTACTTCATGTGCCGCGCCTGGCAGCCGCCGCAATCCGCCGCCGCGCGGCATTCGCCCCGCAAGCGTTCCGGGCTGGGTTTCAAAACGCGGAGCAGGCGCGCCACCGCGTAGCGCTCCTGCTCCCGCACGATTTCGGCGAGCACCGTCTCGCCTGGCAGCGCGCCCGGCACGAAGATCGCGCGGCCATCCGATCGTCCAACGCCCTGAAGTTCCGACGCCGCGCCGGTGATGGTCAGTTGAAACGCCATCAGCCCGACACCGTTTCGATCATGTCGTAGAGTTCTTTATTGAATGCGCCGCCGCGGTTGCGGGCCTCGGCGATCGGCACTTCGACCAGCCTGTTTTCGCGCATGCCCAGCACCAGGCCAGAGTGGTCATCCCGGAGCAGTTCCACCGCGCGCTGACCCATGCGGGTCGCGAGGATCCGGTCGGCCGCGGAGGGGCTGCCGCCGCGCTGGATGTAGCCCAGAACCGTCGCGCGGGTGTCGTGACCGGACAGCGCCTCGATGATGCGCGCAAGCTGGCCGCTGTCCATCTGCTGATCCAAGACGCCCGCCAGCTTTTCGTTGGACTCGCACAACGTTTTCAGGTCGCTGGTCATGGACGCGAACGCGCCTTCGGCCACGATGATGATCATCGAACTCTTGCCCTTGAGCGCGGCCCACTTGACCTTTTCGGCCACGTCTTCAATCGACCAATTGACTTCCGGGATCAAAACGATCTCCGCGCCGCAGGCCAGCGCCGTATGCACCGCGATGTCGCCGCAATTGCGGCCCATCACGGTGACGAGGCTCGCGCGCTCATGGGAATCGCTGGTCTCGCGGATGCGGTTCAGGCAGTCGCAGGCGGTGTTGAGCGCGGTGTCAAAGCCGAGCGTGGTGTCGGTATAATTGAGGTCGTTGTCGATGGTGCCAGGGATGCCGACGACGGGATAGCCGAGCCTGTCCAGATCCTTGCCGCCGCGGAACGTGCCGTCGCCGCCGATCAGCACCATGCCCTCGACGCCCAGCATTTTCAGGTTCGCGACCACTTTCTTCTGAACTTCCGGCTCTTTGAACTCCAGGCAGCGCGCGGTGTTTAAAAACGTGCCGCCACGGTGGATCTGGCCGGAGACGCTGCGACCGGTCAGCATCAGAAAATCGTCCATCGAGTCCTTGGAGCGCATCATCATGCCGTTGTAGCCGCGGCGGAAGCCGATTACGCTCATGTCGTACGAAAGCGCCGCGCGCACCACCGCGCGAATCGCTGCGTTCATGCCGGGCGCGTCCCCGCCAGACGTCATTACGCCGATCCTTTTCATGGTTCATCCTCCCGCCGATTATAATCCGTTTTCGGTCAGAACCTCGCGCGCTTCCTTTGCCTCGGCTTTCAAAGCCTGCACCTCAAAGCAGCGCTCTCCGGAGAGCGTGCGCGCTACCGGTATGACGCGAATCATGAAGCCCTCGCGGGTCAGGAGCGCCTCGGCATCCTGGGCTTTCTGCTCGCTGTGGGCCATGTGGATCACGACCCACATCGCTTCGACATTTTTCACCCGGACGCCTCCTTGGCTTGCGTTTCCCAATTTCAAAGAGTATTATATCCTCAAGCGCCTTTTTGCGCAAGGGCTCGCCGGGAGCGGGCGGAAAATTGACACATTGTGGGAGGAACCCATGCAGATGTCCATGCAGATGTCCATGCAGATGTCCATGCCGATGGACTCCGAGGCGCACGGCATGCCGGTCGAACCGGAGGAGGCTTTCCGCTTGCCGGAGGGATTCGTCTACCTGGACGAGGCGGTGCCCGGCGTATACTGGGACGCGAAGTACGCGTCCAGTGACAACTTCACCGGTGCGCCGGTGGACGGCTACAGCGCGAACCGCGTCGCATGCTCCAAAAAACTGGCGGCGGCGCTCATCAAGGCACGCGACCTCGCCGGGGCGCAGGGTTTTTCGCTGCTCGTCTGGGACGCGGCGAGGCCCCAGCGCGCGGTGGACCGGTTCGTCGAATGGTCAAAGGAGCCGGAGGATCAGAAGACTCGGGCGGAACACTACCCGAACCTGAAAAAGTCGCTTTTATTTCAGGAGGGCTACATCGCGAGGCGCTCCGGCCATAGCCGCGGCGCGGCGGTGGATCTGACGCTGTTCACCGGGGACGGCGTTCCGCTGGACATGGGCGGCGGCTTCGACCTGATGGACGACACATCCCACCACGGCGCGAAGGGGTTGACCAAGGAACAGACAAAGAACCGGAAGACGCTGAAAAAGCTCATGGAAGCCTGCGGCTTTGAGGCCTACAAGAGCGAATGGTGGCACTATTCGCTGAAAAATGAGCCGTTTCCGGGCGAATACTTCGATTTTGTGATCGGCGGGGAGGCGGCAAGGTATCCGCTCCCGATGCCGCCTGGGGCCGCCCGAACGGTGGATTCAGCCGAATAACGAATTGGACCGGTTGCGTGTTCGCAACCGGTTCGTTTGTCTGACTAATCGCGCCTGCGACCCACACCCGCCAGCAGAAGGAGCCTTATCAGTTGCAGGATCGCGCCGATGGCCGCGGCCACGTAGGTCATCGCGGCGGCGCGCAGCACCTTCTTCGCGCCGGCCATCTCCTCCGAGTCCAGGTATCCGCCGGAAGAAAGTGTGGCCAGCGCGCGGCTGGAAGCGTTGAACTCCACGGGGAGCGTAACCAGCGAGAACACGACCGCCAACGAGAACAGCACGATGCCCGCGAGCAGCAGCGGCTGCCAGCTGAAGATCATCCCGGCCAGAAAGATCGGCCAGCTCAGGTTGGAACCGATGCCCACCATCGGCACGATGGCCGTGCGCAGCTTCAGCGGCGCGTACTGCTCCTGATCCTGCAGCGCGTGGCCGGTCTCGTGCGCGGCGACGCCAAGCGCCGCGATCGACGGGGAATCGTACACGCCTTCGGACAGGCGCAATACCCGCGCTGACGGATCGTAGTGATCGGACAGCTTGCCGCTGACCCGCTCGATCGTGATGTCATTCAAACCCCGGCTGTCCAGCATGCGGCGCGCGAGCATCGCGCCGGTGAGGCCGATCCTGGCGGGCACGCGCTGGTATCTGGAAAACGTGCCGCTGACCCCCGCCTGCGCGATCAGCGCCAGCAGAAGTCCCGGCAAGACGATCAGAAACGTCCAGTCATAGAAAAGCATATGGAAGCCTCCCTTCCATTCGTATTTTAACACGATTGGCGGCTTAAAAACCATGTTTCACTGCAATTCCATGCAAATTTCGAAGGTTTGTCGCAATTACAATTCCAGCCGATCCAGCCGCCACACCCCCTGCGGCCCGCCCAGCGGCGACGCGTGATAGAAGACGGGCCGGATGGACGCGAGCCAGTCGCCCGTCACCGTCAATAGCCCCACCGCGGGTCGCCCATCCGGGAGCGGGTATTTGAGCGGCAGCGCGCCGCCCGCGGCTTCCGCGGCCTCTAACGCATTCACGCTGGCGCCGGGCGCGAGGTATCCCCGCGCCTCGTCATGAAGGCCCAACCGCGCCGCCTGCAGCGCGGCCAGCGCCGCCTCTTCGGGCGTCCGGGGCCATTCGGGCGCGCCGCGCGTCCAGAAGTGTTCCGCCGAACTCTGTTGGAACTGCCCGTCCGACAGCGTCCACCGGGTCAGCCGCGCGTGGCCGGTCACATCGTTCATGTCCTCCAGCGCGCGCGCCTCGCCATCGGGCGTCACCGAAACCTCCCGCCCCACGATATGAAGGAGCGGAATTTCGACATCGTCGCCCAGCGCGACCAGATACATCCCGTCGTCGCAGGTTCCGGTCAGGCACAGCGCCCCCGGAAGCCGCCCGATCTCTGGCTCCCGTGCGCCGCCCGGCAGCGGGATGCGCCGCGACACGCCGTCCCTTGTCACCATCAGCCGCCCGCCCATCCTCTCGATGACAAGGCCGTTCTCATCGAACACCGGCTGGGGTTTGGAGAAAATGGGCTCTGGTGAAAGAAGCACCTCCAGCGCCCCGCCCGGCCACGCGGCCACCTCGACACCAAGCGGGTCGGAAACCGCGATCGGCACACCGCCGGACAGCGTCACTCGCCTCGTCAGAGGGGTATACCCCGCCGTCAGCGGGTGATGTTCCAGATAGAGCGGCCCGCGAGACGCGACCGGCAGCGCGGTCTCCGCCTCCGGCGTCAGTTCCCCGGCGAAGCGCCCGTTCAGGTACAACGCGCCCGGCACATCGGATGAAACGATCAGGATCGGCTGCACGAGACCGCCCCCTTCCCGCCCATCCTATGCGGCGTCGGCTTGCTTTATTTGGGCAATTGCGCTATGATACCAGCGGGTGATGGACTTGGAAACGCTGACCGAACTCTTCCGGGATCGCGCCGAACTGGTGACGGCGCAGTTCGCCGCATGTGAAAACGCGGAAGCCGCCGCCGCCTGCGCGGCGGGTCTTCTGGGCGCGCTCCGGGAGGCTTTTTCAGCGCAGTGCGAGGACGCGGCGCTCCGCCGACGCGCCGCCGACCTCCTCGCCGCCTGCCAGTCCAGTGCGGGACTCCTCGCCGGGATGACCGGGGCGGAAGTGAGCCTACGCCTGCCCGAACCATCTGTAAAAAACCAACGCGCCCGACGCGCCGTCTCCGGCTTCCGCCGGTACGCGCCCGCGGCGCTGTGCGCGGCGCTGGCCGCGTATCTGCTGCTGCGAAACGAGTTCCCCGCCGCGGTGACCGCGCTCGTCGCCGCCGCAGGGTGTTTTCTCATGCCCGCTGTGAAAGCGCCCGCCGAAAAGTTGCCGGAAGCCCGCGCCGTGCCCCGTCCCAACCCGAAGGAGATGACGCTGAGGCTTCAGCGGCTGCTGCGCGACCTGGACGCGCTTCTGTCCGCGCAGGAACCCGTGGAAAGTGGCGCGCCGCTTCTGACCGGCCCGGTGCTGGAATCGATCCAGATGCTGTGCGAAGCCAGCCTGACCGGGGACGGCACGTTCGCGCTCAAGGCCGCGTCTCCGCTGGTGACGGCGCTGGAGGCGCAAGGCCTTGAACTATTGCTGTACAGCCCTGAATATGCCGGGTGGTTCGACCTGATGCCCGGCGCGGGCGAGGGCCGCACGATCCGCCCCGCGCTTTTCAAGGACGGCCGCCTGCTGGCCCGCGGGATGGCCGTCGAGCCAATGAGGTAGAGCATGTTTGACACAAAGGAAATCACCGATCTCTTCGGGTTTGACCTGGGTGACGGCGAGAGCGCGGTCGCGTGGATGCGCGCGGGTTCGCCGGTCGCGCCGCAATTGATCGAAATCGCGGGGCGGAAGAGTTTCCTGTCGGCGCTGGGCGAACACCCGAAACTCGGCAGCCTGATCGGCGAACAGGCGCTGCTCGTCGACGCCGACCGGCTGAGTGTGCGCTTCAAAGGGAAATTCCCGGCCCACCCGATCGCTTCGTCCCAGATCGAATCCTTCGCACGGGCGGTGCTCGCGGCGATCCGCGAGTCGGGCAAGGCGGAAAACCCGGAAACTTCCGCGTTCTTCGTCGGCTGCCCATCCGGCTGGCGCGAGGAGGACAGGCTCCGGTACAAAAAGCTGTTTATTCGCGCGGGCATGAAAAACGTCGAGGTGATCCGCGAGTCCCGCGCGGCGTTCATGTTCGTCCGCGAGTCGGGCGAACTGCGCGCCACCCGCGAGACGCTGAACAAGCCCACGCTGATCGTGGACGCGGGCTCCTCCACCACCGACTTCACATTCGTCGACAGGCTGGAAGCGCGGGCTGTGGATTTCGGCGTGAACCTGGGCGGCGGGCTGATCGACCAGATGCTTCTGGAATACAACCTCCGAAGGTGCCCGGACGCCGCGCGCATCCGGGAAATCTTCAAACTCTGCCCGCCCTACCGCGCGCGGTGCGAACTGGAAGCCCGCAAGGTCAAGGAGCAGTATTTCTCAAGGCAGTTCGCCGCCCCCGGCGAAAATCGCTTCCCGGTGCCGTGCGAGTCGTCCGTCAAAATCTACTACGACAACCCGCCGCTGACGCTGGACCTTTCCGCGAGCGACGAGGACATGGAAGAAATATTGAATCACCCCTCGCCCGCGCTCTCAGGCCGGTCCGTGCTCACCGCATTCCGCGCGGGGTTTGACCGCGCCCGCCAGATTTTGAAGGACACGCCGCCGGAGGTGATCCTCCTGACCGGCGGCGCCTCCCGGATGGGCTTCACAACGGAACTCTCGAAAGAATTCTTTCCGGACGCCGCGATCCTGCGCGGCGCGGAGCCGGAGCTTGCGATCGCGCGCGGGCTGTGCTATGCGCTGAACATCGACCTCCGGGCGGATCGTTTCCGGGCGGACGTTAACAGCCTGATCGATTCCGGCGAAATCGCGCACGCCGCGTCGGAGCGGCTGCCGGATCTCTACCGGCTGGCCGCGCCCATCATCGCCGCCTCACTGGTGGACCAATGTGCGGCCACGGCGCTTCGAAGCTGGAAGCGCGGCGACATCGGGACCATCGACGATTTGGGCGAGGAAATCGCGCGGCTGGTGTCGGAGGATCTCACGTCCGGCGAAGCGCACAGGCGGCTGGAACAGGCCGCGTCTGAATGGGCGCCGACACTCCGGCCCGTGCTCGAAGCACTGACCGACCCGATCTGCGCGCGCCACGGCCTGCCCGCCGCGACGCTCCGGCTTCCCGCCGCGTTCTACGTCAGCGCGGGCGAGCTGGACATGGGCACGAAGGGCGGTATGATCAACTTTTCCTACGCGCAGACGGCGGTGGATCTTGCGGTGGCGACGGTCGTGGGGTCACTCCTGGGCGGCGGCGGCATCGCGCTTTTGATGGCAGGGCCTGCGGGCTTCGCGGTCAGCTTCGCGCTGGGTTTTGCGGTCAGCCGCTTGGGCACCACGCTGGCAAAAACGCAGCTGGGCAAAATGAATCTGCCGGTCTTCCTGCGCGCGGCGTTTTCCGAGCGCGTGTACCGCGCCGACCTTGCGCGAAAGCGCGGCAAACTGGAGGAAGACATTCTGGATCAGCTCAACCGGAACCTTCTGAGCCAGGGGGACTCCGCCGGAGCCACGCTCCGCGCGCTGTCCGGCGCGATCGCGCAGCAGCTGAACGCGCTGGCCGATGAGGCGAGGCTTCTGATCCATTGAAATCAAAGCCAAGGAGCACCCGATGTACGATGTGGCCATCCTGGGCCTCGGCCCCGCAGGCGCGACGCTCGCGCGGCTGATCGACCCGTCCCTGCGCGCCATCGCGGTCGACGCCCGGACAGAGGCATCCGGCACGCAGAAGCCCTGCGGCGGGCTGCTTGCCCCGGACGCACAGAAGGCGCTGGCGCGGTTTTCACTGACGCTTCCCAAAGATGTGCTGGTCGACCCGCAGATCTTCTCCGTCCGCACGCTGGATCTGAAGACCGGTCTCGCGCGCCACTACCAACGGTTTTACCTGAACCTGGACCGCCGGAAGTTTGACTTCTGGCTGAGAAGCCTGATCCCGGCGCGGGTCGAAGTGCTGGAGGGCGTCGCCGCCGCGAAGATCGAGCGCATCGGCGGCGGCTTCCGCGTGACGCTGTCGGACGGGCGAACCGTGGAATGCCGTCTGCTGGTCGGCGCGGACGGCGCGAATTCGCTGGTCAGGCGTTTTCTGTATCCCGGTTACAAGCCCAGAGCCTACGTCGCCATCCAGCAATGGTTCGATTGCGGCGACGCGCGGCCGTTCTTTTTGTGCGTGTTCGACCCGGACAACACCGACTGTTACTCCTGGGGGCTCGCGAAGGACGGGCGGCTTTTGTTCGGCGGCGCGTATCCGGCGAAGGACTGCCGCACGCGCTTCGAGCGACAGAAGCAGGCGATGGCGGCGCGCGGCGTCAAATTGGACAACCCCTTGTCCACCGAGGGCTGCCTGGTGCTGCGCCCGCGCGGGGCCAGGGATCTCAGATGCGGCCACGGCGGCGCGTTCCTCGTCGGCGAGGCGGGTGGTTTCATCAGCCCCAGTTCCCTTGAGGGCATCTCCTGGGCGATCGAGACCGCGCGGCTCCTCGCGAAGTCGCTGACGCGGAGCGACCCGAACCGAGCCTACCGCCGCGCCACGTTTTTTCTCCGTCTGAAGCTGATCGGCAAGGAACTGAAGTCGCCGTTTCTGTACCGGCCTGCCCTCCGGCATATGGTGATGCGCTCCGGGCTTCGAGCCGTCCCGGTGACCGGAGAATCGGAGCACGAATAAGGCTCCCGGTAAACCAACAAAGCGCATCGCGCTAAACAGGAGGAAGTATGGAGAAAAGTTATCGCGCGCAACTGACCGGCGTATTTGGCTGCCCGGTGGACGAAAACCCGACGATCGTATTGCAGGAAGCCGCGTTCCGGGCGGCGGGTCTCCCGTTCCGCTACCTGACGCTGCTTGTAAAACCCGAAGCCCTCGCGGACGCGTTCCGGGGCATGCGGGCGATGAACTTTCGCGGCATCAACCTGACGGTGCCCCACAAGGTGGAGGCGCTGAAGTACGTGGACGAACTGAGCCAGGAGGTTCAACTGATCGGCGCGACCAACACCATCGTGAACGAGGGCGGTAAGCTCATCGCCTACAACACCGACGGCAAAGGCTTTGTGACCGGTATCGGCAAGGCGGGCGTCAGTCTCACCGGGAAGCGCGTCGTGATGCTGGGCGCGGGCGGCGCGGCGCGGGCGATCGCGGTGGAGTGCGCGCTGGCGGGCGTCGCGGAGATGACGCTGATCAACCGGGACGTTTCGCGTGGCATGGCGCTGGTATCGCTCCTGAACGAAAAGACCAACTGCCGCGCGAAGTTCCTCCCGTGGGCGGGCAAAGCGCGCATCCCCGCCTGCGACATCCTGATCAACGCCACATCGATCGGCCTGTTCCCCGACCCGAACTGCCCGGACATCGAGTATCAGGACATCGTTCCCGGTATGATCGTGCAGGACGTGATCCCGAACCCCGCCGACACGTTGTTCTTAAAGAAGGCGCGCGAACGCGGCGCAGTCGCGCTGGACGGCCTCAACATGCTGGTCTACCAGGGCGCGATCGGTTTCAAACTCTGGACGGGGCGCGAAGCGCCCATCGACGTGATGCGCGAGGCGCTGGAACAGGAGAATCAATAGGGTACGCAAACACAACGCCTGTGGGTGAATCCCCGCAGGCGTTGGCGTTTGGGTTACAGCCGGATGCCTGTCACCCGACTTGTTCCTGCGTGACTTCCCCCTTGTGGATTCGTTTATTATGGTACATCAGACGATCCACATGCCGTAGGATGTCCCCGACATCCAGAGAGGCGCTCTGGGCAAACATCTCCGCGCCGGTACTGCACCGAAGCGCGTAGCCCTTGCCGGAAGTCTTGTTGAAGTGCGTAAGCGCTGCCTCGATCCGATCCGCGATGGATTTCAGGTTATCCTCTGATTCCACATTCACCAGAATCGCGAACTCGTCCCCGCCCATGCGCGCGAACGCGTCGCCCCTCCTCAGGATGGGCTTGACGATGTTCGAAAACGCCTTCAGCGCCTCGTCGCCCTCCACATGCCCGCAGCGGTCGTTGATGGCTTTGAAGTCGTCGATGTCGACGTAGAGGATTCCAAACGGCATCCCGCTGTCATTTTTCAGAAGCTGACTTACGTAGTGTTCAAAGGAGTTCCGCGTCCACGCGCCGGTCAGGCCGTCGATTTGCACCATGCGCTCCTGAAGGTACAGGTACAGGATGACCAGCGCGCACGCGCTGGCAGGCCACATAAACAGCGGTCCGTAAAACAGGCCCTGCAGGATTCCGGCGACCATCGGCATCAGGCTGAACAGAAGAAGGAACTGGTACTCCTGTTTCAGGAGTTTGTTCCGCCTTCTCATGAGCGTCAGAAAGCCCGTCAGCAGGTAGAAATACGCGATGATCATCGAGACGGGAAACAGCGGCCCACGATGGTAGACGCCCTCGCCGTCGATGAAAAATACCAGATGAAGCAGCGGAGATAAAAGCACAAGAACCGCGTTCAGCGCGATCGGGATCAAGTGAAGCGGATTGGTCTTCATCTCCCAGACATCCGCACGCTCCGTCAGCGTTCTTGTAAACAGCAACCAGTAATACGTCAGTACTGGGGGCAGCGCGAAAAGGCATAGGTGCATCGCGTTTGAAACCAATCGAAGCCACAGGATATTGCGGCCGTTCATATAGCAGGTGGCCGCTTCAAACAGAAGCATCAAAAGGATCAGCCGACAGCTGATGAAGTAGCGGCGGTTGAACGGATCGAGCCTGTCCAGGCGATGGGTTGCGATGTAGTAAACGATCCAAAGCAGCGACGCCGCAAAGATGTTGACATCCACCCTCAGATACGTATTGAGCACAGGCTCACCCCGCGTCTTCAACTGGCGACGGCCGCCATTCAGCCGTCCCCATTTTCTTAATTATGACCCATTGGCCGCGCTTTTTCAATCATGCATTCAAAATAAACACAATGAATGCCCCATGAACGCGTTATATTGAACAAGATGCGTAACCAGCCCAGTAACACACCGCCTTTTTCCATGCCACTGTTGACAGAATGAAAATATTTGCTATAGTGTTGCCATGGATGGTTCCACGGTTTCGCTCAAAGGAGTGACCTATCATGCGGCGTTCCGTCCTTGCGCTCGTCGGCTGCCTGGTCGGTATCGCATACCTCGCGCTGGTCACATTCGCGCTCGCGCGAATCTGGGACTTCGGCGCGTTCTCCATCCGCGCGCTGGGGTTTGATTTGCATATCGCGCGGCTGTTGCCCTTCCTTGTCATTGCGGGGCTGGCGAACGTCGCTGGCTGGATCGGGTTCATTTCCAACAATCGCATTTTCTTGCTGGCAGCGGCTCTGCTCTACGGCTCGGCTTCGGTGGTTTTGCCTGTGCTCGTCTACGCAACGGCGGCGCTGGCCGTGTTTTCTCTCGCTATTTTTCTGTTCCATCCGATGCTGACCAAAAAACGCGAAAAGCCCGAATCCGAAGCCGCGAGCGATGCGCCAGACGAGCCGCCAGAAGACATCCCCGATGCCCTGCTTTCGGACGATCCTTCTCTGTCTCTGGACACCGAAGCGCTGCCGGAAGACGCGCCCGAACCCGATGAATCCGAAGAGGACACGGAGCTTCAGGATGAATCCGAATCGGAAGGCGAATCTCCCCTCTGGCTCGACGAAGAGGAAGAAGTGGAAGGAACGCCCGCGGAACGCTCGCCCTCGGACGGTACGGGCGTATTCCTGGGCGTCTTCATGGCGCTCGCCGCGCTGGTTCTGGTCGGCGTCGTGGTCTATGGTCTGATGATGGGAAAACTGCCGTTCATGCCTTGACGATCATACGTGGATCGCGACGGAACCGCGCTTGTGCCCTGTTTCCACGTACCGGTGCTTCCGCCATCTGCGAAAGTGGATAGATCCGGTCGACGACGGCTTTCAGTTCCCGTCCCCGATCAGCGCAGACTAAGATTCCAGATCCTTCTGTTTATCGGCGGGCTTTCGAAGGCCGGTGGCCATGAAGACCGCCTTTTTCATCCGCATGGAGCGGTAGTCCGCCGCATTGACGGATGCAACCTCCACCGCGACAAGCACTTCTCCGTCCCTCGGCTTCGGCTTCTCCGCCTCGCCCAGCGCCACCATGCCGCGAAACCGCTGCCCGGTAAACATCCCGGCCTTCATTAAAACGCCCTCCTCCCGACGTCGGTCGCTCAGGTCAGCTGTCGGAACCCTCTTCACAGTCAAAGACCTCGCCGATCTTTACATGAAAGGCGTTCGCGAGGCGGAACGCCAGCTCCAGAGACGGCGAATACTTTCCGGCCTCGATGGCTACGATGGTCTGCCGCGAGACGCCGGCCTTCTCCGCCAGTTCCTGCTAAGTCATCTCGCCGGCGAAAAAGCGCAGCTTCCTCAGGTTGTTCGTAATCTTGAGTTTTTCAGCCATGCTTTACACCCCCCGGTAGTAGTAAATACTCAGCGCCCCTTCCGTCAGCGCGCCGAGCTGGAAGGACAGAAACAGCACGTTGAGCATCACCGATCCTGGAAAGTCAAACGCCAGCGTGGTCAGCGCCGCAACAAAGCCCATCCCGGAGGCGGAAAAACCGGCCTTCATCGATTTGAGTTCGATGAGTTTGTCCATCTCGTCCTCCGTGATCTCGGCTTCGACAACCTTTCCGATCGCCCGGTCATCCAGATAGCGCCGTTTTACCGCGATCCCCATGGACAGGAGGATGTGGAAGAAAATCCGCGTGACGACCGCTGCGGCGACGCCGATTCCGATGAAAGCGAGCGTCATCAGATCCCAACTTTTCAGGTCGTCCGCTGCGATCCCGTTCGCGGCGAACCGGTTCCACGCATAGGCGCAGTAAGCCGCGAACATCGCGCACTCCAGCGCAATGTTCACGACAGCCCGCTTTTCCTGATAGGGCATCAAATCCACCCCCTTAACTGTCAATCTCAGCAGCCACATTGCATTCTTATTCTGACTTATTGTCTGGTATTTTTGACATTATGTCGTGTTATTTCAACGTTGCGCACTTGGGGATCGTCCTCTGATCCCGGCGGCGCCGCCCCAAGTGATTCGACGATTGCGTTGCATGGAGGAAATGTGTATACTTGGGGTATCAAAGCGCCACAGCGCCCAAGGGCAAAGGCCGCGTCGGCGAACAGGAGGGATACGATGAAGTTCACACCCAGACGGAGACCGTCAATCAACGGCATCCTGGGCATCACCCAGGTGAAACGGCAGATCGCGAAGGCGACCGGTATTCCCACCACAGCGTCCGGGCGCAAGCGCAAGGCGCTCAATGCGCTGACCGGTGGCATGTACGGCAAGTTTCTGAAGACGCGCGCCGACATCAACCGCCCGTTCAAGTTTTTCAAATGGCTGACAGGGAAATGAGAACACAGATACGCGCAATATGTGGAGTAACTGTCCCATGTGACCATTGTCGCGGCCGGAGAATTTCGGACAATTACTGATGTGAAAGATAAAGAGCGAGAACATATCATGTGCGTCAGATGCGCCTGACTTTGGTGACGGAGCGATTCATACTCGGCCTCGGTTAAATTAGGGCATAGAACAATATTTCACGTATAGTTAACAAAAAAAGCTCTGTTCAATGAAGGATGGCGGGTATTCGCTTGCGTCCCGCGCCTTTATTTAGAGAAATCTGTTGCTTTCTCGTGGTTTACCCCCCAAATAAAGGGTTCGGCGCATGTTCCGAACAAATGAGCCGACGAATCGAAGGTAACGCGATTCGATCTTCTGGCCGAGCAAATAAATTTGGATAGTTGCGATGTGTAACCATCCGTGTAACATCTATTGGGTACAATTAAGCCACAAAATGAGAGAACGGTCAGGGGAACAGAACCGAGAGGAGAGACGAAAATGAAGAGTATGAGGAAATTGTTGGCCACCTTGATCGCGGTGATGCTCTTCGTTCTCGCCGCCCCCGCCGTATTCGCCGACGATACCCAGTCCGAGCCTGCGGTCCAGGAGCAGGTCGTCCGCGAGGAAAAGGCCGAAGAACCGAAGGCAGAGAAAAGGGACGAGGAACCCAAGGCCGAAGCGCCCAAAGCCGAAGAAGTCAAAGCGGAGGAGTCCAAGGCCGAAGAAACCATCGCCACGGAAGTCACCGAGCAGGAAACCCAGGATGTCACCGTCCAGCCGGAATCCGCATCGGAAGCCACCCAAGAGCCAGAAACAATCCAGGGGCCGGAAGTTTCCGTACCAGCCGCCGAGCGCAGCATTCAGGTTGTCGCCAGCAACTCCTCTCTGAAAGTTGGCGAAACGCTGAAGTTGACCGCGAAGCTTTCCGGGTTCGACGGGATCGAGTACACGCTGAACTGGCAGGTCAAGGCGCAGGACGGCGAGTGGAAGAACCTATCCGGGGCGCACGGCGAAACCCTGAAGGTCGAACTGACCAGCGAAAACATCGGAAGCGCGTGGCGCGTGACGGTTGAGACCGCGGACTAAATCCCTGCTGAGAAAAACGAAGCCGGGGCTGCGAGGCCTCGGCTGTTTAATACTATGGGTTACAGATTGCCGCTTATTGTTCAAACTGAATGTCAATCGACCCGTTCGTCGTGTGCGCGGACAGAGCTTTACCCCCAGAAGTGCTGTTTACCAGGTTGTTGGAGCCGTTGACGGTTCCGGCGTTCACGGCGTAGTCGTCCGCGCTTCCCCTGAGCGTGCCGGAGATCGATCCGTTCACGGTGCTGAGCGTCACCGCCCCGTTCGAGTTCACGGCGTCCAGTTGAATTCTGCCGTTGGTGTTCGCTGCGGTGACAGATCGGGCGGTGAGGTTTGTCAGCGTAATCTGGCCGTTGGTGGTTCGGACGGCAGCTTTGCCGGACGCATTGAAATCTTTCAGCTGGATGTTGCCGTTGGTGGTGGCGGCGTCCACGGAGCCCGCGGTGAAGCCCTGCGCCACGACGGAGCCGTTGACGGTCGAGAGCGTCATGTCGCCGCCGAAGTCCGCGGGCATCGCGACGGTGATCTTCGTGAACGGCCTGACCCATTGGGCGTCCAGGTACTGATACCACTTGCGGCCGTTGACGTAATGCATGTCGAGAAGCCCGCCGTTGTCCACGCCCACCTCGTAGCGATCGAGTTTGCTTTCGTAGTAGGTGATGGTCACGTTGCCGTCCGTGGATGGCGTCAATTCGACGGTGTCGTTCTCGTCCGCGATCCGGAGCGCCTTGACTTCCGCGGCGGACACGGTGAACTGCTTCTGTTCAAATTCTCCCGCCTGCCCGCCCAGTTTGTTGACATTGAAACCCGAAGACGCAAACGCGATCAGGCAGAGCACGAGGCCCGCGACGAGAAGCGCCGCGCCGGTTACAACCAGACTCCTTTTCATTTCAGCCAACCTCTTTTCTGATGAGTATGGATTTGATTCGCCGACCCACAGCAGTCATCCAGCTTAGGCCGCAGCGGACGACCATCACCGCCGGGGTATACAGGAGCGCCGCCGCGCCGACCAGCGTAAGCCCCGCGCCCAGATTCATCAGAACATTCGTCATGCCCGAAACGAATGGGGCGGAAGCGACGCTCGCAAGACCCGCCACTGCGAACGCGAGTAACACGGCCCAGAGCGAGGCGACCAGCGACCACAGTACGATGAACAGCGAGAGGGCGATCGCCGCGGCCGCGACCAGGATCGGCAGCCACACCGGCGAACCCAGCACCAGAAGCACGATGGTGACGGCGGACAGCCTGCCCGGTTTCCTCGCTCGGAGCAGCGTGCCCAGCGGCGCCTCCTGAAGCGTCCGCTCCGCGATGGCGCCGACCGGCTCCATGCAGTTGACGGCGTCTTCTTCGCTCATGCCCTCCTCGACCCGGTCGTCGATGATTTCACTGTAGTAGGCCAGCGTCTTTTTAATCTCCACCTCGCCCAGCGCGTGCAGGCGACCCTTCAGTTCCGCGAGAAATTCCTGCTTGTTCATCCCGCATTCTCCCCCCTGATAAACCTGTAGACCCGGTCGATTTCCACCCATTCGTCCAGAAACTCTTTGATCCGTGCCCGCCCCGATGGCGTAATGGAGTAGTACCTGCGCAGCCTTCCGTTGTGCTCCACCGAGTAGACCCCGACGTGGCCGTCCGCCTCCAGGCGCTTCAAGATCGGGTACAGCGTCGATTCGGAGATCTCCACCGCCTCGCTGGCGTCCTTGATGATCTGATATCCGTAAGAATCGCCCTTCGTGAGCACCTTCAGCGCGCAGATTTCCAGAATGCCGCGTTTCAATTGCGCGTCCAAGTCAAAACACCTCCTGACGCATAATACTATATACCAGATAGTATTATGCGGTCAATGGGTCGATGGTTCGGAATTGGTAAAAAACATGTTTTGTTTGGATGCGCGGTGCGCGTTCGAGAGAGTTTGGTCAGGATACTGGTTATATGAAACTTGTCTCGTCTTAAGTTCCATGTAATTCTGCCGATATAAATCTTGTCCTGTCAGAAGCGCCTGTGAATTCCTGTAACAACCCGTTCTCCAGCGCGCTGTAGGTGACTTCATTTCTCATGGAAAGGTACGTGCAAGCCATGACAAAACGAGGATTCAACCTTGGAATCAAGCTGACACTGATGGTTTCGCTGACACTGGTGATTGTACTGGCAGCATCGTTTCTTATCGTAATCCTCAACGTTTCACAAACCACGGAAAATAGTGCAAATAGTGAAATACGATCTTTGGCGGAACAGGATGCGGCCATGGTTCAGGAAGTGTTAAACCAGCCGCTCGTGATCGCCCGAACCCTCGCGTCCAGCTTCCAGACGAAGGAGAATCTTTCGCCGCTGGTCCGCCGCAGCGTTTACTCATCCCAAATGGAAGGGATCCTGAAAAGCCATCCGGAGATTCTGGGCATCTGGGCCTGCTTTGAACCCGAAACGCTGGACGGTCTGGACGAGCAGTTCAAGGGAACGCCCGGCACGGATCAGACGGGGCGGTTCATTACAAGCTGGTACTGGTCGGGGCAGGAAGCCGTGATGACCGCGCTGGTGGATTACGAAACGCCGGGCGCGGGGAACTATTACCTGCTGGCGCGGGATTCCGGCAAGGAAACCATCCTGGAGCCCTACTTATACGAGATCGATGGGAATAATGTGCTGCTGACATCGGTGGCCGTCCCTGTAAAGGACAGCGTGGGCACGGTCATCGGCGTCGTAGGTGTGGATATGACACTGGAATCGCTCCAAAGCCTGCAGCTTGACATGGGGGTTTACAAGAGCGCATACGCCTACGCCGTATCGAACGGTGGCGTCTATTTTATTCACACCGACGCCGACGCGATCGGAGCGAACCTTCGGGACAGGGAAACCGTCAATGTCGATCAGATTCTCGCGGCCATCGCGGGCGGCAAGGAATATACCTACGACAGCAAATCCGTCAAGACCGGAGAGGTCGTCCGACGCATCCTGACGCCCATCAAAATCGGCGATACCGGTACGCCCTGGTATCTGGCCCTCGCTGTGGAAGTGGACGAAGTCATGGCGAGCACCATACAGGTCATTTGGGGGCTGGTGATCACGCTGATCGTATCGCTCATAGTCATCATATTTGTCACCGCGATTATCGTCACCCACTCGGTCAGCCGTCCGGTCAGGCTGGTCGCCGCGAAGAGCAATGAATTCGCGGCAGGCGACTATTCCAACGAACTTCCGGAGGTCTTCCTCAAGAGAGGCGACGAAATCGGCATTCTGGCCAAATCGTTTGATTCGCTGTTCTACCGCATGAACGAACTGCTGCAGGGCATCCGGGCCGCCTCCACGGAGGTCTCCGCGGGCGCCAGGCTGATCGCCTCCTCCAGTGAGGAACTGGCGCAGGGCGCCACGGAACAGGCCAGCTCCATTGAGGAACTCTCCGCCTCCATCGAAGAAATCGCCGCACAGACCCGGCAAAACGCAGAGAACGCCGGGCAGGCCAACGAACTGGCCGACCACACGCGGACCAGCGCGGAAAGCGGAAACCGCCAGATGCGCGAGATGCTCACCGCGATGGAACAGATCAACGAATCCTCAACCAGCATCTCGAAGATCATCAAGATCATCGACGACATCGCGTTCCAGACCAACATCCTGGCGCTGAACGCCGCGGTGGAAGCCGCCCGCGCCGGAGAACACGGCAAGGGGTTTGCCGTCGTCGCGCAGGAGGTGCGTGACCTCGCCGGGCGGAGCGCCAGCGCCGCCCAGGAGACCACCACCATGATCGAGGCGTCGATCCGACGGGTGGACGAAGGCAGGAAGATCGCCGAGGAGTCCGCGCAGGTGATGGCCTCCATCGCGGAAGAAATCGGCCGGGTCGCCCAGCTGATCAACAGCATCCACACGGCGTCCAGCGAACAATCCCAGGGCATCGCGCAGATCAACCAGGGCATTCAGCAGGTCTCCGAAGTGGTGCAAGCCAACACCGCCGCGGCTCAGCAGAGCGCCGCCACAAGCGAACAGCTGAACCGTCAGGCCGAAACGCTGGAAGGCCACGTATCGCAGTTCAAGCTGAAGTAGTTCCGGCCGTCCTTCCCAGACCGCATCCCAGGCCCAGCGGATAAAGCCCGCCGAGCTGGGATGCGGTTCACATTTCCGCCCGGCCAGCAAGAATGTGCTATAATCGTAGCGGAAAACACTTTGGGCCGGAGCCGTTTGGGAGGGGATTCTTTTGGCTGACAGGATCACCAGGGCGGAGATCGTCAACCGCATTCTTGAGGAAGAAATCGACGAAGATCAGGATGGCGAAGAACTGATTCATATGCTCGTCACCCATACCGTGACGAAAAATGTCAACCGGAAGACCAGCGACGGGCTGACCTTCGGCGAACGGGTGGCAGACCGGATCGCGAAGGTCGCGGGCAGCTGGGCGTTCATTTTCAGTTTCATCGCGTTTCTGGGGCTATGGATCACGGCGAACGTGCTTTTGATGGCCAATGCGTACGACCCTTATCCGTTCATCCTGCTCAATCTGTTCCTCTCTTGCGTCGCCGCGCTGCAGGCGCCAGTGATCATGATGAGCCAGAACCGGCAAGAGGAAAAGGATCGGATCCGCGCGGAGAATGACTACAGGGTCAACCTGAAATCCGAGATCATCATTGAGGATCTTCACCAGAAGCTTGACCGGCTGATGGAAAACCAGGAGGAGATTCTCAAGCGTCTGTCCAGGCTGGAAGCGGACGGCACGCGGGAATAGGGATCCCGCATCGGCGCATCATTGTCTGGTAAAAATTTGTGATTCCAATCAATCTTTTCTCCTGTCGTCCGAAATACCTGATGTGGATGGCTCTGCCATCCGATTTTGTCCGTGCGGGGGTTGGGATGTAATGACCAGCGAAGCGATGCTCAGGGAGTCCAAGATCCTGATCCTTGACGATACGGCAGCCAATGTGACGCTGCTTCGCAAGATGCTCAGTATCAAAGGCTTCAGCCAAGTGGAATCCCTGACCAATCCGCGGCAAGCGCTGGACGTGTGCAGGCTATACCAGCCGGACATCCTGCTTCTGGATCTCAGGATGCCGTATCTGGACGGTTTTCAGATTCTTGACCAGCTGAAAAATGAGGAACGCACCAGGGACATCCCTGTGATCATCATCACCGCGGACAACGACCGATCCAACATTTTAAGGGCGCTGGAAGCCGGCGCGATGGATTATGTGAAGAAGCCTTTTGAGCCCGCAGAAGTATTGATGCGAATCCGGAACATTTTAAGTCACCGTCTGCTCGCGAGAAAAGTGCTGGAACAGAATGCCGTCCTGGAACGGAAGGTTGCCCAGCGCACGAAAGAACTGGAAGATATCCAGGAAGAGCTGTTTGAGCGCTTGTTGCGGGCGGCGGAGTTCCGGGACAACGAAACAGGACAACATGTATCCCGGATCGGCCATTATGTGTACCGGATGGCGCTTCTGATGGGTCTTCCCGAGGAGGAAGCCAAGGAATACCTGTATGCGAGCATGATGCACGACATCGGCAAGATCGCGATCCCCGACGATATCCTGCTCAAGCCTGGCAAGCTCTCGGAAACCGAGTTTGAGGTCATGAAACAGCATACCATCAAGGGCGCGTCAATCCTGACCAGCAGCCACAGGAGGATCCTGCAATTGGCGGAACGGATCGCCATATCCCACCACGAACGATGGGATGGCGCGGGCTACCCGTTCGGCCTGTCCGGGGAAGATATCCCGCTTGGCGGTCGGATCACGGCGGTGTTTGACGTCTACGACGCGCTGACGAGCGAACGGCCTTACAAAAAGCCCTGGACAGAGGAAGAGGCGCTTCGGGAAATCGAACGTCTGAGCGGAACCGCGTTTGACCCGAACATCGTTGAAATGTTTCTCGAGAACCTGGCGCAGTTCAAATCCATCACCGAAGGCAGGCGGGAGGACGCCCATGAACCGCAAAGCGCCGGGCATCAGCGGCGGGGCATTGTTTCAAGTGATCGGGTTTCGTTCATGAAGACCGTTCTCGGCTCATAATCCTGGCGTTGGGATAAATACGTCAGCGACTATCGCGCCAATGTGAAAACGTTAGGCATTGTGCCAATTTGAAACATGAACCCATCGTCGCGCAGGATCGCGCTGGTCTTTGTCGTTCCGCTCAACGTGACGCCGCTACGCCTCGCTCCGGCTCCTTGTCCCGTACCGAAAATCCCTCCACGCTTTGATGCTTTCATATTTCGCATTGGGATTAAAAAAGATCAACCCCCGGAAACGCAACGTTTCCGAGGGGTTGATGGTGGTGGAGGTGAGGGGAATCGAACCCCTGTCCGAAAACCCGGCAACCAAGGTTTCTCCGAGCGCAGTCTGCGTTTTAACGTTCCCTCTGCCGCACGCCCGCAGACGGGCTTACGGTTTCAGTAGCTTCATAAAGTCCGGCCTACGTCAAAGCTTGTTTAGGCTGGTTCCCCGCCTTTAATGACGCCGGGTGGCTGCGCCGCGGGAGGCTCAGGTCCGACGAGCGGCCTTAAGCGGCCGCCAGAGCGAAGTTGTCTTCGTTCGCAGTTATTGTTTTTCCCGTTGTCAGGCGGTACAGGGCCGCCGCTCGCTTCCCAGATCCCCATGATCCCCGTCGAAACCAGTACACCCCCATAAAATAAGACTATTCCCTGCCCGAAAAGTGACGCTCCATCTCCCGGTCTGCGTCGCGCTTGGCCATGTCGTCGCGCTTGTCGTAGAGCTTCTTGCCCTTACAGAGCGCCAGCTCCAGCTTCATCTTGCCGTCCTTCAGGTAGATGGACAGCGGAATCAGCGCCAGCCCCTTCTGCATGACCGCCTGGTCGAGCTTCCGAATCTCGGCCTTGTGCATCAGAAGCCGCTTGGGCCTGAGCGGGTTCTCGTTGTAAAAGGAACCCTTCTCGTAAGGGCTGACATGCATGTTCTCGACGAATACTTCGCCCCGGCGAACCTGCGCGAACGAGTCCTTCAGGTTGCACCGCCCCAGCCGGATCGATTTGACCTCGTTGCCGCGCAGTTCCAGCCCTGCTTCCCAAGTCTCCTCGATGAAGTAATCGTGGCGCGCCTTGCGGTTTTGCGCGATCGTCTTGATGCCCTCGTGGCGCGGCATGACCATTCCTCCCGTTTCGGGTGTCCTATTATTATATCACGCGGGGTGCGCGGGTGTCAAAAGGAAATTCTGTTCAGGTCGCGCTCATCGGCGGGGCGGCCCTCGCCGACCAGCCCGACCAGGAGGTACTTTTTTGCCATTGGATCGTACTTGTATTCGGGCAGCAGGCTGAACCCCTCGATCTCTCCGGTCGAGCGCACATGCATCCGGGGGCCGGTGCAGTAGTGCAGCTTTTCGCCGAAGGTGATGTGGGTCTCGTCCCGGAACGATACCGGGATGTCTTCCGCGATGTGCCGTTTGACGTAATCCTCGATCTCCGGGATGGGAACCTCCGGCAGGAAGTCAAACTCCAGCAAAAAGCCGTGGCGCACGTCGCCGTGCTGGTACCGGTCTCGGTAACGGTCCCACAGTTTGCGCTCGCACAGATCCTCCGCGGTATGGGCCATCTTGCGGTACTTGATGGACTTGAATACGATGTCGGCCACGTCCTGCGGTTCCGGGCCGAAGATGTTGGGCCGGGTGACCAGAATTTCCTCTCCGATGCCGATCAGGAGTTCGGCGTTGATGCCCAGCGCCGGGTACAGCATCTCAAAATGCTCCACGATCACGCGGCGCCCCTTTTCCAGTGCCTTTTTCACGCAGGAAGCGATGATGTGCGGCTGCGTAAACGCGGCCTCAAAGCGCATGTCCAGGTGATACGTGTGCGGGCTGAAAAAACCGGTCTCGTCGTCCACCGAAAGGATCGGCAGCGGCCGGACGTTGACGCCGTTGTCGTCGTTGGTCATTTCCAATCCGGGGAACATGCCTTTGACCAGCATGCTTTTGCCGCTCCCCGCCTCCCCCACCACGCCGATCAGCCGGTCAAACGGCGACAGATGGTGCTGCGCGATGGTCATGCCCATTTCGGTCATGCGCCGAATTCCGCGCGGCGCGAAGTACACGCCGTACAGGTAGTGATCGTTGACGGACACGCCATCACCCCCCTTACAGGTTCACTTCGAGGCCCAGAAGCGGCGCGTGCTGCTGCGCGCCATACACGTCGGTCTCGCCAGGGTCGCCAGAGCAGATGGGCCGCTGGATCGTCACCTTAATGGCTTTCGCGGGCGGAAACGGGACGATTGAAACGATCTTATCCGGTGTGATATGGTACAGGTCGCAGACCGCGCGCTCGCTGATCGCGCCGGAGCGCCACACGCGCTCAAAATCCTCATGTGTTTTAAACATCACGTCCAGCGTCAGTTCGTACGGCCCGGAATTCTTGGAGCGAATGATCTCCGCAAGATCCGTCAGTTTCATTGCCCATCCTCCTACAGCGAAAGGTATTCGACCGGGAACAGTTCGCATGGGTCATCCACGTCGATCAGGTGGTAGACGCTGAAGGCGTACACGTCGCCCGCGTGGAAGT
>CAZNPZ010000038.1:0-26436 GCA_964575255.1 uncultured Oscillospiraceae bacterium | reverse complement strand
ATTTTATAAGTTGGTTACTTTATAACCGGCGCCTCGCGGCGCATCAACTTGTGAAACGGTCAATAAGAGTAGTAAAAGTAATTATTTGCTATATAGACTCTAAACCCGGCAATCTGTACCTCAGGCAACCTCCGACGGCGGGGTTCGCCCGGCCCGAAGCGCGAGCTTTGGGTGAAAAGGCAGAAAATGTTCGCAAGTGATGGGCAAGATAGGCTCGTCACTTGTTTTTTTGCCGGGAAAGCATGGTCTGGACATTCGTTTACGTGGGGAGGAGCACCAATGGAGGGCAAGCTGAAGCTGTACGGGTTCAACAACCTCACAAAGTCGCTGAGCTTCAACATCTACGACGTCTGCTATGCCAAGACGCCCAGGGAGCAGAAGGACTACATCGCCTACGTCGGCGAGCAGTACAACTCCGAGCGCCTGACCGGCATTCTGACCCACGTCGTGGACATGATTGGCGCGCGCGTACTGCACCTCTCCCGGCAGGACTACGACCCGCAGGGCGCTTCGGTGACGCTCCTGATCGCCGACGGCTCGATGACCCCGGCGGAGAACGCGGTCGTCGCACACCTCGACAAGAGCCATGTGACCGTGCACACCTATCCGGAGTACCATCCGGACACGTTCCTCGCGACCTTCCGCGTGGACATCGACGTGGCCACCTGCGGCGAGATCACCCCGCTTTCGACCTTGGACTACCTGATCGGGTCGTTTGATTCGGACATCATCACGATGGACTACCGCGTGCGCGGGTTCACCCGCGACGTGGCGGGCAAGAAGCTGTTCATCGACCACGCGATCACATCCATCCAGAACTATGTGGACGAGAAAATTCTGAAGAAGTACGACGCGGTGGATGTCAACGTCTACGAGGCGAACCTGTTCCACACAAAGATGCTCATCAAGGAGCTGGACCTTCAGAACTACCTGTTCAACGTGGACGTGTACGAACTGCCGCCGAGAACCAGACTGGATATAACGGGAAGCCTGCGCCGGGAAATGATTGAGATTTTCAGCGGGCGCAATGTGTTTTGAAGGACGCCAAAGGGCGCTGCCCTTTGGAATCCTGTCCGGGGATTGAATCCCCCGAACCCCTCACGTAAAGGAAATGTCCGCTGGCGCGCCCATTTCGGGGGTCAGATCAGGACGAGAAACAGGTCTGAAAAGAAAGATTTTAGGCAACGAGCGACAGGTTTTTGGGAGGACGCAACCAATGCCCCACACCCAGGCGGACGCGCCGATCGTCGAGGCGCTCGAGCGGATGAAAGCGATGCGGCTGGTGCCGCTGGACGTACCCGGCCACAAGCGCGGGCGGGGAAACCCGGAGCTTGTCAAACTGCTGGGTGAGAAGTGCATGGCGCTCGACGTCAACTCGATGAAGCCGCTGGACAACCTCTGCCACCCGGTCTCGGTGATCCGGGAGGCGGAACGGCTCGCGGCGGAGGCGTTCCACGCGGCACACGCGTTTTTCATGGTGGGCGGCACGACGTCCTCGGTGCAGAGCATGATCCTGTACGCGCTGAAGCAGGGCGACAAGATCATCCTGCCCCGGAATGTGCACCGCAGCGTCATCAACGCGCTGGTTCTTTGCGGCGGCGAGCCGGTCTACGTGTCGCCGGAGATCGATGATAAACTGGGCATTCCGCTGGGCATGCGGCTGTCCGCAGTTCAGGAAGCCGTGCGCCGCAACCCGGACGCGAAAGCGATCCTGATCAACAACCCCACCTACTACGGCATCTGCTCGGACGCGCGGGCAATCGTTGAAGTGGCGCACGCGCACGGCATGCTCGCGCTCGCGGACGAGGCGCACGGCACCCACTTCTATTTCGGGGAAAACCTGCCGCCCTGCGCGATGGCCGCGGGCTGCGATCTTTCGGCGGTCAGCATGCACAAGTCCGGCGGCAGCCTGACGCAGAGCTCGTTTCTGGTCGCGGGGCCGAACGTTTCGGAAGGGTATCTTCGGCAGATCATCAACCTCACGCAGACCACCAGCGGTTCGTACCTACTGATGGCGAGCCTCGACATCTCCCGCCGGAACCTCTCGCTCCGGGGGCCGGAAGTGTTTGGCAGGGTCGTGGAACTCTCCAACTACGCTCGGTGTGAGATCAACCAGCTGGAGGGATTCTACGCGTTTGGGCGGGAGATCGTCAACGGGGACAGCGTGTACGCGTTTGACGGGACGAAACTGGCCGTCAACACGCTGGGCGTGGGGCTCGCGGGCATCGAGGTGTACGACATCCTCCGGGACGAGTACGACATTCAGATCGAGTTCGGGGATATTGGAAACATCCTCGCCTACATTTCATTGGGCGACCGGCTGCAGGACATCGAGCGGCTGATCGGCGCGCTGTCGGAGATCCGCAGGCGCTTCCGGCGCGACCCGAAGGGCATGTTCCGGCAGGAATACATCGCCCCGGAAGTGGCCGTCTCGCCGCAGAAGGCGTTTTATGCCCAGCGGCGGTCGCTTCCGCTGGAACAGACCGCGGGCTATGTGTGCGGCGAGTTCGTGATGTGCTATCCGCCGGGCATCCCGATCCTCGCGCCGGGCGAAAAGATCACCAAGGAAATCCTCGATTACATCCGCTACGCGAAGGCCAAGGGATCGAACATGACGGGTCCTGCGGACCCGGAAATCGGACACTTGAACGTGCTTGAGGAGGGCTGAAGCGTGGAATTGTGGTTTTCCGAGCGGCATACGCCGAATGTGCAACTTTCCATCAAGGTGGACCGGCAGCTCTACGCCGGCCGAAGCGACTTTCAACGCATCGACGTGTTCGATTCCAGGGAGTTTGGGCGGTTTCTGACCCTCGACGGCTTCATGATGCTGACCGAGAAGGACGAATTCATCTACCACGAGATGATTACCCACGTCCCGATGGCGGTGCACCCGGACGTTCAGGACGTATTGGTGATCGGCGCGGGCGACGGCGGCGTGGTGCGGGAACTGACGAGGTATGATTCCGTCCGGCGCATCGACATGGTGGAGATCGACCCGCTGGTCGTGGATGTGTGCAAAAAGTTCCTGCCGCAGACCGCCTGCCGCCTCGACGACCCTCGCCTCGCCATCCACTTTGAGGACGGGCTGAAGTTCGTGCGCACGAAGAAAGCGGAATACGACCTGATCATCGTGGACTCCACCGACCCGTTCGGCCCGGGCGAGGGGCTTTTCACGCGCGAGTTCTACGGCAACTGCTATAACGCGCTGAAGGACGACGGGATCATGGTCAACCAGCATGAAAGCCCGTTCTACGACGCGGACGCCGAAGCCTGCAAGCGCGCGCACAAGCGGATCGTCGAAAGCTTCCCGATCAGCCGCGTGTATCAGGCGCACATCCCGACCTACCCGTCCGGCCACTGGCTGTTCGGGTTCGCGTCCAAGAAGTACCACCCGATCCGCGACCTGAACGCCGCGAAGTGGGGCCTCCTCGGCCTTGCCACCCGCTACTACACCACCAACCTGCACGTGGGCGCGTTCCAGCTGCCGATGTATGTGGAGGAGATGCTTCGAAGTGTTGAACAGGAACATTGAGGCCTTTCTGGGCTGCGACGCGGACTACGAAGACGCGGGCATCGTGCTGTACGGCGCGCCGTTTGACGGCACGACCTCCTACCGCCCCGGCGCGCGGTTCGGAAGCCGCGCGATCCGAAGCGAATCCTATGGCGTCGAAACCTACAGCCCCTATCAGGATAAAGATCTGACCGACTGCAAGGTGTTTGACAGCGGCGACCTGGAACTGCCGATCGGGGACACCGTTTCGTCGCTGGACCGGATCTATGAGCGCGCGAAGGACATCCTTGCGGACGGAAAAATCCCGTTCCTGCTGGGCGGCGAGCATCTGGTGACGCTCCCCGCCGCGCGCGCGGCGCTGGAGAAATACCCCGATCTTCGGGTCATCCACTTTGACGCGCACGCCGACCTCCGGGACGACTACCTGGGCGTAAAACTGTCCCACGCCAGCGTGATCCGGCGCGTCTGGGAACTGACGCGCGACGGGCGAATCTTCCAGTTCGGCATACGCTCCGGCGACCGGGAAGAGTTCCGCTTCGCCGAAGCCGGGCACGTCAGGATGCAAAAGTTCGACTTTGCCGGGCTTCCGGAAACCCTCGCAAACCTCAAAGGCTTCCCGGTATACCTGACGATTGACCTCGACGTGATGGACCCGTCCGTCTTCCCCGGCACCGGCACGCCGGAACCGGGCGGCGTGAATTTCCTTGACCTCATGCGCGCCGCGACCGCCGTCGCCCAAAAGACAAACGTCGTCGGCTGCGATCTGGTCGAACTCAGCCCCGCGCTGGACGCAAGCGGTTCATCGACTGCCGCCGCGTGCAAGCTGACTCGCGAAATCCTGCTTGCGCTGACGCGATGATACTGGTAACCAACCTGCTTTTTGTCTATCTTTGACCCGAAAATGGACGCGCCAGCGGACATTTTCCATAAATGGGGGGTTCAGGGGGAATCATTCCCCCTGACGGGGCGCGGGGCGGAGCCCCGCCAACACCCCGGCTTCTCCCCGCCTCCCCATCAACCCCACACGCCAAAGGAGGAAACCCATATGAAGAAGCTCATGATCATCGGCTGCGGCGGCGTCGCGTCGGTCGCGATTCACAAGGTCTGCCAGAACGACAGGTTTTTCACCGATCTATTGATCGCGAGCCGCACGGTCTCAAAGTGCGACGCGCTGAAGAAGGAACTGGAGGGGAAGACCAAGGTCAGAATCACCACCGCAAGGGTGGACGCCTCCAACGTGCCGGAACTGACCGCGCTCATCAACGCGTTCGGGCCGGACGCGGTCTTAAACCTCGCGCTGCCGTACCAGGATCTGACCATCATGGACGCGTGCCTCGCCGCGGGCGTTCATTACATCGATACGGCCAACTACGAGCCGGAGGACACCGCGAAGTTCGAGTACAAGTGGCAGTGGGCGTACAAGGAGAAGTTTGAGCGCGCGGGGCTTACGGCGCTGCTCGGAAGCGGGTTCGACCCCGGCGTCACCGGCGTGTTCACCGCGTGGGCGCTCAAGCATCATTTTGATGAGATCCATTATCTGGACATCCTCGACTGCAACGGCGGCGACCACGGCTACCCGTTCGCAACGAACTTCAACCCGGAGATCAACATCCGCGAGGTCAGCGCGAAAGGCGCGTACTGGGAAGACGGCCACTGGGTCGAGACCGAGCCGATGGAGATCAAGCGCGTGTACGACTTCGCCGAGGTCGGCAAGAAGGACATGTATCTGCTGCACCACGAGGAGATCGAGTCGCTCGCGAAAAATGTCCCCGGCATCAAAAGAATCCGGTTCTTCATGACGTTCGGCCAGAGCTACCTGACCCATTTGAAGTGCCTGGAGAACGTCGGCATGACCTCGATCAAGCCGATTCTGTACGAAGGCCGCGAGATCATCCCGCTGCAGTTTCTGAAGGCCGTGCTGCCCGACCCGTCGTCGCTCGGCCCGCGCACCAAGGGCAAGACCAACATCGGCTGCATCTTCCAGGGCGTGAAGGACGGCAAGAAAAAGACGCTGTACGTCTACAACGTCTGCGACCATGAGGCATGCTACCGCGAGGTCGGCTCGCAGGCGATCGCCTACACCACCGGCGTGCCCGCGATGATCGGCGCGATGCTGGTCATGGACGGCAAGTGGCAAAAGCCCGGCGTCCACAACATGGAAGAATTCGATCCCGACCCGTTCATGGACGCGCTGAAAGCGTGGGGCCTGCCGTGGCAGGTGGACGAGCATCCAACGCTCGTCGACTGAGATGAAACGAAATGACCTGCCCACGCCGTGCTATCTGGTCAGCGAAGCGGCGCTCACAAGGAACCTTGAGATATTGAAGGGCGTCTCGACGCGCACCGGCTGCAAGATCCTGCTGGCGCAGAAGGCGTTTTCGATGTTTGCCGTGTACCCGCTGATCGCAAAGTTCCTGGACGGCGCGGCGTCCAGCGGATTGTACGAGGCGCGGCTCGCGCACGAGCACATGGGGAAGGAAAACCATACGTTCTCGCCCGCGTTCCGGGACGACCAGTTCGCCGAGATCGCCGCGATCTCCGGCCACATCGTGTTCAATTCGCTCGCGCAGTTTGAAAAATTCGGCGCGCAGGCGCTTTCGGCAGGGGTCAGTTGCGGCCTTCGGGTCAACCCGGAACACTCCACACAGGATCACGCGATCTACGACCCCTGCGCGCCCGGCTCGCGGCTGGGCGTCCGGGCGGCAGACCCGCTGCCGGAACTGCCGGACGGCGTCGAGGGGCTGCACTTCCACACGCTGTGCGAGCAGGGCGCGGACGCGCTCAAAGAGACGCTGGACGCGGTGATCGAAAAGTTCGAGCCTTGGCTGAAAACGGTCAAGTGGATCAACTTCGGCGGCGGACACCACATTACAAAACCGGGCTACGACATCCCGCTGCTCGAACACTGCATCCGCCGCATGCAGCAGGACTATGGGCTTGAAGTGTACCTGGAGCCGGGCGAGGCGGTCGCGCTTGACGCCGGAATCCTGATCACGACGGTACTCGACGTCGTCTCAAACTGCCCCGACATCGCGATTCTGGACGCCTCCGCCGCCTGCCACATGCCGGACGTACTCGAAATGCCCTACCGCCCGCCGCTTCAGGAACCCGGCGCGCCATACGACTTCATGCGCCAGACCTCGCCCTTGCAACCCGGCGCGCCGGTCGATTTCACGCGCGAAATGCCGGGCGCATCCTTTAAGGAACAGCCCGGCGAACAGCCGCACACCCTCCGACTTGCGGGCCAGCCCGGCGAAAAGCCCCACACCTACCGCCTCGCGGGGCCGACCTGCCTCGCGGGCGACGTGATCGGCGACTATTCGTTCAACGCCCCGCTCTCCCCCGGCGACCGTCTGGAATTCTTGGACATGGCCATCTATACGATGGTCAAGAACAACACCTTCAACGGCATGCCGCTGCCCGCCATCGCCATCGAAGGGCTTGACGGAAACTGCCGGGTTGTGAAGCGCTTCGGCTACGAGGACTTCGAGAACCGGCTGTCCTGATGTGTATGCCAGTTGGGTTACTGCGGGGCTCTGCCCCGCGCCCCGCCAAGGGCAGTGCCCTTGGAACCCGCTTGAAATGACCGCGCGGCGCGCGGTCATTTTGGGATAAAGAAAATGGAACCTGCTTCTCGTCGCATAGCAGACCCCGAAAATAAACGCGCCAGCGGACATTTTCCCCACTGCCCGCGCGCGGGCAGTGGAAGCGGGGAGTCCAGAGGGATACCATCCCTCTGGCGGGGCGCGGGGCAGCGCCCCGCCGTAGCCCAACCCGATCAATGAGACTGCCGCCGGTATCATGTACCGACGGCAGTCGTTGTATCAAGCGATCACACGTTGATCGGGCTGGCGTGCTTCAGGAGGTAATCCTCGGCTTCCTTCGTCCACAGCCGGTCGGGGCACAGCTCGGCGAGTTTTTTGAGCATCGGGTCAGCCTTGCCCTTCTCGGCGAAATCGTCGATGGCGGTCAGCGGCATCGAGATGCCGGTATAGATCAGCTTCTTGCCGCCAGGGATCTTGGGCAGGTTGAGCGTGGTATCGATGACCGCGTCCAGGCCGCCGATGTGGGTGATCATGCCGGACGGGTTGAGCTTGCCGTCCGCGATCATCTGAAGCGACTCGACCATGTCGGCCGTATTGCCGCCGGAAGTACCGACCAGGTGGGTCGCGGCGTAGTGCACGTTGTAGAAGTTGAACTGCGCGGTGAGCTGGGTATTGGTCGGGCCTGCGAAGAAGTTGAGGCAGCCGTCGTAGCCCAGAATCTTGTCGCCCTGCTCGATGACCGCCGCCACCGGCGCGAACACCAGCACGTCGTCATAGCCCTTGCCGCCGTTCTGCTCCAGCAGCAGCTTGACCGGCTCGTCCACCTTGGTGTTCAGGTAAATGAGCTTCACGCCGTGCTTCGCGGCTTCTTCCACGGTGTAGATGGATTCGGCGCGGTCGAGGCGCGCCTGATCGATGTCGGTGACGACGAGGAGGCCGGGCTTCCGGTCGCAGTGGATCGCGTAGTCGATCGCGCCAAGACCCATCGGGCCCGCGCCCGCGAGGATTGCCATCGAGCCGCCCTGTTTGATGCCCATGATGTGGTCATACTTGCCCATCTGGGTATGGTACATCGCGTGATACGTGCCCACGATGCAGGATAGCGGTTCGGAGACGGAGCCGTAGAAGTAGGCCGGAGCCTTGTAGTCCAGGAGGCAGTCCATCTCCATGACTTCGGGGGCCAGGATGCAGTAGGTCATGTCGCCGCCCATGTACATGTAGGCGTAGCCGGGCGTCGCCATCGAGCCCTTGTAGTTGAGCGCGGGCTGGATGGTGAACTTTTCGCCCGCCTTGTACTTGTGCGCCCACTTCGCGCCAACTTCCACGATGTCGCCGCAGAACTCGTGGCCGATGATGATCGGGTTGACCGCGATGTCTTCCGGCACGCGCTTGTGGTCGCTGCCCTGAATGGTCGCCTTGTAGGTGGACATGCAGATGCTGTCCGAGACGATCTTGACCAGAATCTCATCGTCCTTCAGCGCGGGCAGTTCGAAGCTTTCGAGGCGCAGGTCGTTTTTTCCGTAGAGACGCACGGCGGTGGTTTTCATGGGTTCCCCTCCTTGTATTTGCTTAATTACTTCGCGGTGTCAAGCACCATTTTAAACAACGGTTCGTCCGGGCTGAGCCCGGAAATCTTCTGGAGCGCGCCGGGAAGGCCGAGATCGCGGTACGCGCGGCGCACGGTCTGCGTGCCCTCGTCCGCGTTTTCGTAGAGGTAGCCCATGCGGATCGCGTTCGCGATGGTCTTCGGCTGCCCGCCGTGTTTGATCGAGAGCCGCGCCGCGCCGACCAGCCGGTCGTCCGGGCCGAGCTTCCGGAGGCTGTCCGCGCCGAGGCGGATCAGGTCGTCCTCCATGTACGGGTTCTCGATCAGCCCCATCATCCGATCGTTCCAGCGCGCCATGTCATCGGGTGTGAACCCGTACTCGCCGGACAGGCCCACGGCGGACTCGGCCATGACCGCGCGGAGCGCCGGGCCGATCTCAGGATCCTTCGCGGCGTCGCGCACGAAGGTGTATTTCTTGGGCATTCCCATGTACGCGGCGGTCGCGTGCCCGAGGTTGAGGGTGTAGATCTTTCGCACTTCCTCGGCCTCGATCCGATCGGAAAGGCGAAGCATCGGAAGCTGCGGCAGCGGGCCGCGCAGGCCTTTTTTGTCCGCGACCAATTCCGGGAAGCCGTTGGTGAACACCGACATCGGGTCTTTTTCGAGGTACTCCTTGGGCGTCGCCGGTGTGATGCGCATGACCACCGTCACCGCGATGCCAAGTTGGTCGTGGATGTAGGCGAGCGCGCGCTCCTCCCCTTGGAATACCCGCTCCAGCGCCGCGACAAACAGCTTTTCGGGCGCCAGCGCGTTGACGCTGAGCAGGATGTCCATCGGCTCATCCGGCTTTTTGTTCGCGCGGGCGCGGATGTAGGGCGCGAGCATGTCCGCGAGGGCATCCAGCATCGACGCCTGCACCGCCGCGGAGATGATGGGGTTCGGCCCCATCAGGATGTCCATGATCTCCAAGGTATCGTCGATGTGCAGCGCGTCGTAGGACTCGATGCGGGCGCTCGCGACGCCTTCATTGGTCGCCTTCCAGATGGTGTAGCCGTCCGCCGCCCGAAGCTGCTCGATCAGCGGGCGCACCATGTCCACAAAGGTCAGGCGGTAGCCGGGTTGGTTGAACGTTTCGGCGATGAAGCCGCGGCCGATGCGCCCCGCGCCCCAGATGAGAACCGGTCTTTCGTACATCATAGGTCAGGTAAGCTGCTGGCCGCCGGTGACGTTGACGGCCTGGCCGGTCATGTAGGAGGCTTCGTCCGACAAAAGGAAAACCATGAGGTTGGCCACGTCTTCGTACTGGCAGCCGCGCTTCATGGGCACCTGATTGATGTACTTTTCGCGGATCTTTTCCTTGGTGGTGCCCTGGTTGCGGGCGTACTGTTCGTAGAGCGAATTGACCCAGAGCGGGCTGTCCAGGAGGTTGCCCGGACAGATGGCGTTCACGCGGATGCCCTCTTCCGCCAGTTCCAGCGCGAGCGACTGGGTCAGCCCCACGCCGCCGAATTTGGAGGCCGCATAGGCGCAGTTCTTGGCGGAACCCTTCTTGCCGGACTTGGAGTTGATCTGAACGATCGATCCCTTGCCGTTCTTGCGCATATGGGGCACAACGGCCTTGCAGGTGTTGAAGTAACCGTTCAGGTTGACGTCGACCACCTTCGCGAACTGCTGGTAGGTCATTTCCTCGATCGCGCCGGAGATCAGGATCGCGGCGTTGGACACCAGCATGTCGATGCGGCCGTACCTGTCCACGGCGGCCTGGCACATCGCCTGGCAGTCGTCGAAACTCGTTACGTTGACTTTGACCGCGATGGCGTCTTTGAGGGAAGCCGCGACGGCCTGTGCCGCCTCGAAGTTCATGTCGGCGACAACGACTTTCGCGCCCTCGTCGGACAAACGGTGGGCCAGCGCCTCGCCCAAGCCCTGCGCCGCGCCGGTGATGACCACCACGCGATCTTTCAAGCGTTGACAATCGGACATACCGTATGGTTCCTCCCTTATTGAACTGTAGTCTTTATAAATCATAGCATTTTCGACAAAACGGGAATAGCCTGATCATGTAAAGGAAAGCAAATGAATCCGCTGACGCGGATTCACTTGCAGGCATTTGAAACCCGCTGACGCGGTTTTCAAATGCTTTGGTAACGGCGCAAGCCCTATGCGCTTCGCGCATGGCCGGGCTTGCGCCGACGCGGTAGCGGCCTTCGACCGCGCATGTCGCTCTTCGGCGGCCTTGATCCGCGGTTCGGACGCTCTGCGTCCGCCCGCGCAATCGGGGGCTGCGGCCCCCGATGCCCCCAGAGGGCGTACGCTGCGCGGCGGCGCCGTCCTGCTTTATTCGTTCCCGGCGACCTGTGCGCCGGGAACACGTTCGACCCACCAGTGCCGAACACTGGTGGGTCGAACAATTCCGTTGGTCAGGAAGCCGACCGAAAACCGCAGGTTTTCAGGCTTCCGAAGTATCCCCCGTCCTACGCAGATGAAAGACGCGTCAGCGGATTTCATTTGCCCAGCGAAGCGTCAGCGAGCATCGAGAAGGGTGGCGCAGTCGACCATCAGTTCCGAGATTTTGAGGTGCTGCGGGCAATGTCCCTCGCAGGTCTGGCAGGCGACGCAGTCCGACGCGCGGCCGCTGCCGTTTGACTGGAGCCACGCGTAGTGGCCGATCAGCCCCGGCTGCGGGCCGAAGCGCATCACGCCCGTCGCGGTCTCGAAGACGCCGGGGATGTTGATATGCTGCGGGCAGTTGTCCACGCAATAGCCGCACGCGGTGCAGGGGATGGACGGCATCCCATTCAGGATCGCGACCGCCTCTCGGAGCGCCTGCCGCTCTTCTTCATTCAGCGGCTCGAAGTTGGTGAACGTGTTGATGTTGTCGTCCATCTGTTCTTCATTCGACATGCCGCTTAAGACCGTCACCACGCCCGGAAGCGACAGGCAGAATGAAAGCGCCCATCGGGCGTCCGACCAGTCAGGGTGCAGTGCGCGCAGCGGTTTTTGCGCTTCTTCCGGCAGCGCGCCAAGCATACCGCCCTTGATTGGCTCCATCACGACGATGTCCACGCCGTACTTTCTCGCCACTTCGTAGCAAAGCCGGGACTGCACTTTCTCATTCTCCCAGTCCAGATAGTTGATTTGAAGCTGCACGAACTCCGTCTCCGGGTGCGCGGCGAGGATTTTCTCCAATACGTCCGCGGTGTCGTGGAACGAGAAGCCGATGGATTTGACCAGCCCCCGCGCCTTGAATGCCTTGTGGGATTCCCAGACGCCGTTTTTGTCCAGCGACACAAGCCGCTCCGCGTCCAGCGCGTGCAAAAGGTAGCGGTCGATAGACTGAAGGCCGTTGCGGGCGAGCTGTTCGGTCAGGAATTTTTCCGGGTCTTCCGGGTTTTTGACCAGCCACACGGGCAGCTTGGTCGCGAGCCGGAACGCCTCGCGGGGGTGGCGCTCGGTGAACGACGCGCGCACCATCGGCTCGCTCTTTTCGCTGTGGTAGACCCAGGCGGTGTCCACCCAGATCCCGCCCGCCTCTATGAACCGATCGGCCATCCGGCAGGTCGCGTCAAGGTCGATCTCCCCGCCCGAAACAGGCAGGCGCATCATGCCAAACCCCAGCTTGTTCATCACATTCATGGGTTTTTCGTCTCCTTATCTTTTTGGGATTCCGGTTTTGACTTAGGCGCGGGGCAGACCGCTTCGGGCAGCCCCGGCGCGTCGTAAAACGCGGTGTCAGACGGCATGCCGCGCTTTTTCAATCGGCCGCGCACCAGCGCGCCGGCCATCTCATACAGTACCGCGAATATCGGGATGAACACGATCATGCCGGTCACGCCGAAGAACCCGCCGCCCAGGATGATCGCCATGATCACCCAGAACGACGAGATGCCCAGCGAATCCCCCAGAATGCGGGGCCCGAACACGTTGCCGTCCAGCTGCTGCAAAATCACGATGAATACGAGGAACCACAGCGCGCTGACCGGGTTGACCATCAAAAGAATCACAATGCCGATCACCGCGCCCAGGAACGCGCCGATGAACGGGATGATGTTGGTAACCGCCACGATCACGCTGATGAGCAGCGCGTAGTCCATATGGAAGATCAGCATGCCGACGTAGCACGCCGCGCCCACCACCACCGTCTCAATCAGCTTTCCGGAGATGAAGCCGGTGAAGATCTGGTTGGTGCGCCCGATCCAGTAGGACACGGCGCATACCTGATCGGGCTTGAAAAACGCGATGAGCAGCTTCTTGCCCTGCGCCAGAAAGCGTTCGCGCCCAAACAGCATATAGATGGAAATGATCACCGACATGAACAGGTTGACCGACATGCCCCAGATGCTGTAACTCATGTTGAGCAGGCTCAGAAGGAGCTTTCCCGTGTAGTCCATCGCGGTGCGCACGATGTCCTCCCATTGGAGCAGCACCTTCTGCGAACTTTGCCCGGTCAGGTCGGTGATGTTGAATTCCCGGAGGAACCACTCGATGTCGTCGCGGTGGCTGGTCACGTAGCTGGAAATCGTGTTGGTCAGCGACTGGGCCGAAAACACGAACTGCGGCACGACGATCAACAGAAACCCGATCACCAGCGCGAATAGGAGCGTGTACATGATCACCAGCGACAGCGCGCGGTATAGCGTCAGCCGCCTGTGGGAGGGCTTGCCGCCGGGCGTGAGTTTTAAAAGCATGTGCTCGATGAAGCGGATCGGCGGGCGCATCATCAGCGCGATGAATGCCCCGACGACCAGCGGCGACAGGATGCTCATCACCGTGGAAACGCCGCCCATGATGTCCTCGATCCGGTACAGAACCACCGCGAACAACACGACCGCGCAGCCGGTCATGATGTTCGCGATCATGCGCCGGCGCGTTTCGTCGCCCATCTTCTGCATACCTCCGCCCCCGTCCCACCTGGCGTTTTCCCCTCCAGTGTATCACAATTCGGACGCCGCGAAAAGGGCGGCTTTCCACCGTGACTGTGAATTTTCACGCGGGGGTTGACGTTCTGGCTGGAAAATGTTACAATTCAAAGACAAAATATGAAGTTTCAATCCTCCTTTTTAGACATTTTTCGGAGGCGTGTGCCATGAACAACGAACCACATCGAATGATCCGCCGCGCGGCGCTGATCGCGTTCCTTTTCGTGCTGACGCTGGCCGCGCCGGCGCTGGCAGACGCGGACGGTGTGATAAAACACCGCGCGCTTTTGATCGGCAATTCCGATTATGCGAATAACGCTAGTATCTCAGACCTGAAGAGCTGCGAATATGACCTTGCCAACATGTCGGCCGCGCTTCAGTCGGGTTCGATCCAGTACGACAGGGTGGTCACCAAGGCCAACCTTTCCTATACGGGCTTTTCAACTGCGGTCAATGAGGTGCTTCAGTGGGGCGCGGACGAAGACGACGTGACGGTGTTTTACTACACCGGCCATGGTTCTGCGAGCGGCCTCGTGGGCGTCAACTACTCGTATGCCTACAGCGACACGTATGCCTTCGCCACCCTTCAGAGCTCGCTGTCCTATGTGCCGGGTACGGTGATCGTGCTGCTGGACTCCTGCTACTCCGGCGGCCTGATCGCGAAGGGCGCGAGCGCGGGCGATTTCACCGACAACGCCATCGCCGCGTTTTCAGGTGCGGGTACGTCCGGCATTACCGCCAAAGCCATCGTCAGCGGCACAAAATTCCACGTGATCGCATCTTCCGCTCAGACGGAGCAGTCCTACGCGGTGACGGACAAGTACGGGCTGGCGACCGACGCGCTGTGCGGAGCGATCGGATGGCAGCACAGCGGCAGCAGCCAGTCCGGCAACAAGCTCTCATCGCTGGAAGGCGACGACAACGGGGACTGGATCGTCACCATCGGCGAAGCTTATGCCTACGCTTACAATGTGGTGAGTAAATACCAGCATATGCAGATTTACCCCGCCGGCAGCAGGCAGACACTGAACGCGCGCGAAGTTCCGGTCGCCGCCGCGGGCGAGACGGCGAAGGCCAAGGTCAACACGATGAACCTGGCCAGGGCCTGCATCGCGCCGGGCAAGACGATTCAACTGGACAGCGGCCTTTCCGGGTCGGTCAGCTGGACGTCCTCCAAAACGTCTCTCGCCACCGTGGACGATGACGGCCTTGTGACCGGCGTCAAGTACAGTTATTACAGCGTCGCCACCATCATGGCGCTCTCCGGTTCGAACTACACCACCTGTCAGGTGCGGGTGCTGCCCTCCCGGTATGTGGTCAGCTCGCTTCGCCTGAAGTATGCCGCGCTGACGCTTCAGCAGGGTTCCAGCTATGTCATGCCGACCAAGTTCTACCCCGCCTCCGCCCGGTACAAGAACCTGAGGTGGACGTCGGACGACGAGGGCATCGCAACTGTGTCCTCAAGCGGCAAGATCACCGCCGTCGCGAAGACCGGCTCTACCGTCATCACCGCCACCGCCACCAGCGGCGTCACCGCGACGTGCACCATCACCTGCACCCCGGCGCTGCCCAAGTCGATCAAGCTGGACAAGACCAAGCTGACGCTGCTTCAAGGGGTCAACCCGTCTGACCGGTACATGCTGACCGAGAGTATCTCCCCGTCGATCGCGGAGGACAAGTCGGTCACCTGGACCAGTTCGAAGCCTTCCGTCGCCACCGTCAATGCCGACGGGCAGGTGGTTGCGCAGTCACCCGGAACGACCGTCATCACCGCGAAGACGTTCAACGGCAAAAAGGCGACATGTACCGTGACCGTGGTCAGAAACCAGTCCATCCCCCGCACGAAGCCCAAGAGCAGCGCGGGCAAGGTGGTTTCCAGCGCCCGCCGGATCTACTACGGCACCGACAATACAATCCGCGTGGAGATGTTCTTCTACAACCGCACCGGCTATACGCAGGAAGTGCCAGAACCATCCAAAGGACTGGTCGTGTTCAAGCTGAAAAACGGCACGATCCTGACCGCCGGGGATACGTTTACGGCGGGGCCGCTTCGCACCGGGCGCTACCTTGTCTACAACTTCAAGTTCAATCTGGACGACTACACCAGGTTCAGGAACCGCGACCTCCGCGGCTCGGACGCCTGGTACGAGGCACAATAGACCCGGCTTTCCTTGGCCCCGCGATGAAGCGGGGCTTTTTCTTTCGACGCGCCTTGCGGCCGGACGCGCGTGCGCAGTAGAATACATCCGGCGGGTTTTCGCCCGCCGCGCAATCCCGTTCAAGACGCGGCGCGCCCCCTTCTGGTATGCTGACTGCGGGTGGTAAACATGAACAACACGGATTGGGACCGGATCGACGCGGTGCAGCGGATGCAGGAATACATCCTTGCCCATTTCCGCGAGGAGATCACGTTGAAGGATCTCGCGCGGGCCGCGGCCTACTCGCCCTGGGAGGCGCTGCGCGCGTTCTCCGGGCTGACCGGGAAGACGCCCTTCGCCTACCTGCGGGACGTACGGCTGTCGGACGCGGCGCGCGCGCTGCGCGATACCTCGCGGAGCGTCCTCGACGTGGCGCTGGACGCCGCCTTCAATTCCCACGAGGGGTTCACCAAGGCGTTCTCCCGGCGGTTTGGCCTGCCGCCGGAGCGATACCGCAGGGAAACCCCGCCCATCCCGCTGTTCAATTACTACCCGGTGCGGAGCTACTTTAAATTCTTGGAAGGGGGAGCAATCAAGGTGTCCGCGAATGTCATTTTTACCCAGGTGATCGAGCGGCCCGCGCGAAAGGTGATCCTGAAGCGGGGCGTCAAGGCGACCGAATACTTCGAGTACTGCGAAGAGGTCGGCTGCGACGTGTGGGGGATCCTGCAGAGCGTCAAGGGGGCGCTGTACGAGACGGTCGGGCTGTGGCTGCCCGAAAAATACCGCGCGGGCAAGTCGGAGTACTGCCAGGGCGTCGAGATGCCCTTTGACTATGCGGGGCCGGTGCCGGAAGGGTATGACCTGATCGACCTGCCGCCCGCAAAGTTCATGGTGTTTCAGGGGGAACCCTACGACGATGAGCAGTTTGAATCGGCCATCACCCAGGTGTGGGCGGCGATCGAGCGGTTCGATCCGACCCGCTTCGGCTGGGAATGGGCGATGGAGGACGGCCCCCGGTTCCAGCTGGAGCCGCGCGGGGAGCGGGGGTATATCGAGGGGAGACCCGTCAAAGCATTGCGGTGATAATCCGCAGACCGGACTTCCTGACGGTTTGCGCGCGGCCCGCTGACCCAAGCAGTTGATCGAGGGCTGCCGTGCCGGAATTAACCGGCACGGCAGCCTCAGAGCATCGAAAAACCCTGCGGTTTTTTCGATGCGAAGGGCAAGGAACTTCGTGCGCCTGAAATCCTCACGGATTTCCGGGCGGCGCACTGACCAAAGGAGCTGTTTCCGCCACCAGTATGCGTACTGGTGGCGGAAACCGTTCCCGGCGCGCATGTCGCCGGAAACGATGGAAGCAGCACGGGACTTTGTTGATGATCCGGGGCTGCCGTTCCGGAATTAACCGGCACGGCAGCCTTTTCCAGGCGCGTCGTACCTGAACCGATGCCGCCCGCGCCTCGGCTTCCCATCCTTGACACGCGATGAAATGGAAAGTAGAATTGTTGCGGACATGAAACGTTCGCCGTGCGAGTACGCGCATACCGAGACCGCGCCGGGGAAGGTGATGGATCATCTCATGCCCCGCCCGGACGACGGTGGGCGTCTTGAGCCTGCCGCTGGGGGCGCAGGTTGGGCTGACCGCACGCAGGCAAAACAGAATCTCAGGACGGGAGTGTTTGCATGAACATCGTGGTGCTGGACGGGTACACGCTCAATCCGGGGGATCTTTCCTGGTCGGGGCTTTCCGAGTTGGGGGCGCTGACGGTCTACGACCGGACGGAGGCAAACGAGATCGTCCCGCGCACCCATGGCGCGGAGATCGTCTTCACCAACAAGACGCCCATTTCGGCCCAGACGCTTGACGCATGTCCAAACATCAAATTCATCGGCGTGCTCGCCACCGGCTACAACGTGGTGGACGTGGATGCGGCGCGGGCGCGGGGCATCCCGGTGACCAACATCCCCACCTACGGCACAGCGGCGGTGGCGCAGATGGTGTTCGCGCTGCTTCTGGAACTGTGCCACCACGTCGGCGCGCACGCGCGGGCGGTCGCGGACGGGCGCTGGGCATCGTCCAAAGACTTCTGCTTCTGGGATTTTCCGCTCATCGAACTCGCGGGAAAGACGATGGGCCTCATCGGCTACGGGCGCATCGGGCAGGCGACCGGAAGAATCGCGCGCGCTTTGGGCATGGAGGTTCTGGCCTACGATCCGTTTCTGGAGGATAATTCTCTGGTTCCTCTGGAAGAGCTTTTGCAAAAGAGCGACGTGATCTCGCTGCACTGCCCGCTGTTCCCCGAAACGAAGGGGATCATTTGCCGAGAAAGCCTGAATAAGTGCAAGCGCGGCGCGCTGCTGATCAACACCGCGCGCGGGCCACTGGTGGTGGAGGAAGACCTGAGGGAGGCGCTTCGAAGCGGGCAGCTCGCGGGCGCGGCGGTGGACGTGGTGTCCCAAGAGCCCATCCGGCCCGACAACCCGCTCCTGACCGCGCCCAATATGATCATCACGCCCCACATCGCGTGGGCGCCGCGCGAGAGCCGCCAGCGGCTGATGGACATCGCGGCGAACAACCTCCGCGCGTTCCTCGCGGGCGCGCCGGAAAACGTGGTCAACCCATAGGAAATCACCGGAATCTCCGGGAAACGCGACGCTTCGGGCGTAAAAACGCGGGTTTTGGGCGCGGGCCGTTGAGCGGACGCGCCTTTTCTGGTATGATGGTTCCTGAGATGGATTGCCAACACAAACGAAAACGTGGTTTGGTTGGCGTATGAGGAGGGTTTTTCCATGAACCAGGGAAATGTACGCAGAATGCCCAGCCGGGGGCCGCGCCTGACGCTGATCCTGATCGGGGTCGCGGTGGTGCTTTTGATCATCGTGGTGGTGGCGCTCGCGCCCTACACCGTCGTGCCGACCGGCCACACCGGCATCGTGACCACCTTCGGGCGCGTCGAGGACTACACGCTGGCGGAAGGCTTCCACATGAAGAACCCGGTGCAGCAGGTGATCCTGATGGACAACCGCACGCAGAAGGCCACCGTCACGCTGCAGGCGTTCTCCAAAGACATCCAGCAGGTGGACGTGGTCGTCACCGTCAACTATGAAGTCAACAAGAACACCGTGCAGGATCTGTACCGCAGCGTCGGCGTCGACTACTACGACAAGATCATGGCGCCGCGCATTCAGGAAGACGTGAAGGCGGTCTTCACCAAGTACACCGCCGAGAACCTGATCGGCGCGCGCGCGACGCTGTCCGACCAGGTGAAGGAGCTGCTCACGCCGTTCATGGCGGCAAAGGGCATCGACATCCTCGGCGTGTCCATTGAGAACATCGACTTCACCGACGCGTTCACCGACGCCGTCGAATCCAAGCAGGTCGCGCTGCAGACCAAGCTGAAGGTGGAGACCGAGCAGGCCCAGCAGGTGAGCGTGGAGAAGGCCGCCGCCGAGCGCCGCGTGATCGCCGCCAACGCCGAAGCGCAGGAGCGGGCCATCTTCGCCGAGGCGGACGCCAAGGTCGTGCGCGTGCAGGCCGACGCCGCCCGCTACGCCGGCGAGCAGGAGGCCGCGAAGAACCTGGCGCTGGCCCAGTCGCTGACGGACGAGTTCATCCAGTACCTGAAGGTCACCCGCTGGAACGGCAGCGTGCCGCAGGTGCAGCTCGCGGGCAGCGACGCCTACCCGGTGATCAACCTCAACCCGACCACCACGCCGACGCCGTAATCGCGCGGCATACATCCAGAACGCGGGGAAGCGCAACGCTTCTCCGCGTTTTCATCAGGGATTCCGCTTTATAACCCGCCGGGCAGCATCGCGCCCAGCGCCGCGAAGGCGATGATGGACACATAGGGGTTCGCCGTGATCGGGCACGCGCCCGAAGAACAGCCGACGAACCTGTACACCGCATAGCCGATCGCGCCGCCGACGACCGCGCCGATGATCTGGAGCAATGGAAACACCTCCCGCCGCGTATTGGTTCCATGATAGCGCATCCAAAAAAACAGTTCTGTGACCTCGCCACGAAGAACGCTGTTGTCTTTTCGTGAACCCCCTTGACGCGGGCGCGTCCAAACCCTATACTATCGGTAGTTTCATCAGGGGGAGTGAAGGATGTCGGTCAGCTGCTAGGTGCATAAGGTACGAGAATGCCTGTGGGATCACGGGCGACGTTGTCGTACCCGCGCCGGCGGCCGCCGCACTTCACACCCGATCGATCGGGTGTTCAGGGCTGCGCGCGTCGCAGCCCTTTTTGCACGCCTGCTGCGCGTCATAGGTAGACACGTCCGGGCGGCTTTTCGGCGCGGGTCCTTCCAGAAAAAAGCATAAGGATGTGCGCGAAATGTTTGAGCGGGAATATTTGGAACTGCTGGAATACCCGCGGGTGACGGCCATGCTGGCCGGCTTCACCCGGACGAATGCCGCCCGCGAGCGGGCGGAAAATCTGATGCCAACTGAGGATACCGAGGCCGTGCGGCGCGCGCAGGCTCTGACCGCCTCCGCGCGGAAGGTGTATGAGGCGATGGGCGAGCCGCCCGTCCACTCGATGGCGGGGCTGGACGCGCTGCACGACAAACTGCGACTGGGCGAGGTGCTGGCTGCGACCGAACTGATCGCGCTGGGCGATTTTCTGAACCACTGCCGCCTGCTCAAAAACTATTTGAAGCGCGCGCTGACCGTGGACGAAATCGCGCCCGCGCTCGGCATGAGCGTGGAGCCGCTGGACGACCTGCGCAAAGAAATCGAGCGATGCTTCCGCGGTGAGCGGCTGGACGACCGCGCGAGCCCGGAACTGCAAAGGATCCGCGCCGCCATCGAACGCGCAACCGCCCGGATCAAGGAGCGCCTCGCGTCGATGATGCGGCAGAACCCTTCCTGGTATCAGGAGAGCTTCTACGGCGTGCGCGGCAGGCGGTACGTGCTGCCCGTCAAGCGCGAATACGCCAAGATGGTGCGCGGGGCGACCCTCGATCTGTCCGCGAGCGGCCAGACCGCCTACATTGAGCCGGAGGCGACCGCCGCGCTGCGGGAAGAAATCGAAGCCCTCGAAACCGACGAGGCGAACGAGGAACTGCGCATCCTGTCCGCGCTGTCCAGCGAGGCCGCCGCCGCGCGGGACATCCTGAAAATCAACCGGGACAGCATGGAGAAGCTGGACTATGTGTTCGCCTGCGGCCACCTGGCAAGCGCCATGCGCTGCGGGGAACTGACGCTCTCCCATCGGTTTGCGCTGTCGCTCAAGGACGCGCGCCACCCGCTCCTCGGCGACGGCGCGGTGCCGATGAGCCTGACCTTGGGCGGGCGCGTGCGCGCGCTGGTGATCACAGGCCCCAATACCGGCGGCAAGACCGTCTCCATCAAGACGGCGGGACTGCTCGCGGCGATGGCGTTGTCCGGCCTGCAGGTTCCGGCGGCGCAGGCGTCGGTTCCGGCGCTTTCCGGTATTTACGCGGACATCGGCGACGGCCAGAGCGTCAGCCAGAACCTTTCTACCTTTTCATCCCACATGCGGCGCGTGACCCGCATCCTCGCCGCCGCGGGGCCGCGATCACTGGTGCTTCTCGACGAGGTGGGCAGCGGCACCGACCCACAGGAGGGCATGGGCCTCGCGGTCGCGATCCTTGAGGAGCTTGGAAGGATGAAGTGCCTCCTCATGGCCACGTCCCACTACGCGGAACTCAAGCGGTTTGCCGCCACGACCGACGGTTTTACGAACGCACGGATGACCTTCGACCGGGAAACGCTGTCCCCCACCTACCATCTGGAACTGGGCGAGGCGGGCGAAAGCTGCGCGCTTGACATCGCGAAGGGGCTGGGCATGCCAAATCGGCTGCTCGCAGCCGCCCGCGCCGCCGCGTACCCGAAGGGGAAGGCGCCGGAAACACCCTCCGAAGCGCAAACAGTCGCGGACGCCGAAGCGCCCATTGAGGACAGCCCGTCCGCGCCGGAAGCGGAGACCGCGGCGCGCGAAACCTCCCCCGCGCCCCTGGAACCGGAGGAGCGCGCCAAACAAAAAACCTTGGATGCCCCGGACACCGCGACTGCCCCGGCGGAAAAGCCGTACGCGCCCGGCGACCGGGTGCGCGTACCGTTCATGAACTGCTTCGCGACGGTCGTTCTGCCGCCCAACGCGCGCGGCGAGATGCTGCTTCGCATCCGCGATAAGAACGTGTCCGTCAATTTCAAGCGCGTTACGCCGTTCCTCGGTAAGGAAGACCTCTACCCCGGCGAAGACTACGACCTCGACATCGTGCTGGATACCTGGGAAAACCGCAAGAAGCGCAAGCAGGTCGCGAAGGGACACACTGGCGTTGTTGTCGAGGCGCGGCCGGGCGAACGCTGACACCAATTTCAATGCATCCGCGCCGGAGGGAAACTCCCGGCGCGGATTTTGCTGTTTTCAACAAATTTAAGCAAAGAACAACGTTGCATGACCATCCGCGTGCTATAATCAAAAATCGATGAATTGATGCGGTACGGGGCGATACGAATGCACAGGCTGGACGCCAACCACTACCGGGAGGCCCTTGAGATTCCGGACAGGAAGCTGTCGATCGTGTTTAAGAGCGCGCTGGTCGGCGCGGGCGCGGGCGCGGTGGCAAGCTTTTACCGGTTGGCGCTGGGCGCGGCGGAGTCGTGGAGCTTCCGGATGTACGCGTTCTTTCTGGCCCGCCCCGCGCTGATCCCGCTACTGTTCCTTGGGTTGGCGGCGGCGGGGGTCGCGGTCGGCGCGCTTGTGAAACGCTTCCCGCTGGTAAAGGGCAGCGGCATCCCGCAGGTCAAGGCAGAACTCAACGGCCACATCGACCCGAACTGGTTTTCTACGCTCGCGGCCAAGTTTCTGGGCGGCGCGGTATCGATCCTGGCTGGGCTTTCGCTGGGGCGGGAGGGGCCTTCCATCCAGCTTGGCGCGTCGGCAGCCAAGGGCATCGCGTCGGAATGGGCGTCGTCCCGCGCGGAGCGGCGTTATCTGATCGCCGGGGGCGCGAGCGCGGGCCTTGCCGCCGCGTTCAACGCGCCGCTGGCCGGCGCGATGTTCGCGCTGGAAGAATTGTACAAGTACCTGTCGCCGACGATCCTCCTGGTCGTGGTCGTCAGCGCGATGACCGGCGACTTCGTGTCCAAGCTGGCGTTCGGCCAGACGCCGGTGTTCTCGTTTGACACCACCGGGGAGATCCCGCTGAATCTGTACTGGATCTTGCTCGTTCTGGGCGCGGCGCTGGGCGGCATGGGCGCACTGTACAACGCGGCGCTTATCAAGACGCAAAAGCTGTATAACCGGATTCCGGAGCGCGTCAGGCCGGTGATCCCGTTTGTGATCGCGGGCGCGCTGGGGCTTCTCTTCCCGCAGGCGCTGGGCGGCGGGCACCGGATGCTGGAGGCGCTTCACGGCGGCGCGGCGCTTGGCCTGATGTGCCTTCTGTTCCTGGTCAAGTTCGCGTTCTCGATGGTCAGCTTCGGTTCCGGCGCGCCGGGCGGCATCTTCTTTCCGCTTTTGGTCCTGGGCGGGACGCTGGGCGGCATCGCGGCGAAACTCGCGGGCGCGGTGGTCGATCCGAAGCTGTTTGACACCTTCGTCGTGCTCGCGATGGCCGGGTACTTTGCGGCCATTGTGCGCGCGCCGGTGACCGGAACGATCCTGCTCCTTGAAATGACCGGGTCGTTCGACTGCCTGCTGCCGCTGATCGCGGTGTCCATCACCGCATACCTGACGGCGGAGGTGCTCAAGAGTAAACCCATCTACGATTCGCTGCTGGACAGCCTGCTTGAGAAAGGCTGCGGCGAGGCCTGCGACCCGGCGAAAAAGATCGTGGTGGAGCAGATCGTGCGCTACGACGCCCCGGTGGACGGGCGGCGGGTCAGGGAGCTGAAACTGCCGCGCGAGTGCCTGTTGATCGCGATCCGGCGGGAGGGTGAGGAATTGATCCCTTCCGGGGATACTCTCCTGCGTGCGGGAGACTACCTGACCTTCCTCGTCAACGAGCGGGATGAGGGCGCGCACCGCGAAATGCTTGGGAAACTGCTCCAACCGCCCCAAGGTTGATTTTGCCGCGCGCATCCGGTACAATGAAATGAATACAGGAAACAAAGGAGAACCCCATGCAGCTTCCCTACGACGTGGTGCTGTTCGACCTGGACGGCACAATGACCCAGTCCCACCCCGGCATCGTCGCCTCGGCGGAATACGCGCTCTCAAAACTCGGCGTGGACTATGCCGGGCATGACCTTACATCCTTCGTCGGCCCGCCGCTGTACGAATCCTTCCTGTCGTTCGGCCTTGACGACGCGGCGGCGCGGGAGGGCATTTTGCTGTTCCGCTCCCGATACGAGACGGTCGGCTGGTCGGACGCCAGCGTGTATCCGGGCATTCCGCGCCTCTTGAAAAGCCTGAAGGCGCACGGCGCGTTTCTGGGCGTGGTCACGGCCAAGCCCACCGTGCAGGCGGAGCACGTCTTAAAGGAATTCGGGTTGTACGGGTTTTTTGACGTCGTCGCCTCCACCCGCGTGCAGGACGACCACTGCGACAAGGCGCAGCTCATCCACCGGGCGCTGCCGGAAAGCTACCGCCGCGCCGCGATGGTGGGCGACCGGCGGTTTGACATGGAAGGCGCGGTCGGCGCGGGCGTGGACGGCGTCGGCGCGGCCTACGGCTACGGCACGCGCGAGGAGCTTTCCGAAAGCGGCGCGGTTTCTCTCGCGGACAGCGTGGAGGAACTGACCGATCTCCTGCTGGGCGGCCTCCCCCCGGCGCGGGGTTTGTTCTACACGCTGGAGGGGCCGGACGGCTGCGGCAAGTCCACCCAGGCGCGGCTTATGGCCGAAACGCTTACAAAATGGGGGCACCGGGTGGTCACGACGCGGGAGCCGGGCGGCTGCCCGATCTCCGAGCGCATCCGGGGGGTGGTGCTGGACGCGAAGGAAGAGGGCATGTGCGACCTGACGGAGGCGCTGCTGTTCGCGGCGGCGCGGGCGCAGCACGTCCGCGATGTGATCCTGCCCGCCGTAAACCGCGGCGATACGGTCGTGTGCGACCGGTTCGTGGATTCGTCCATCGCCTATCAGGGCTACGCCCGGAACCTCGGAAAAGAGCTGGTCGCGTCGTTCAACCGCGCGGCGGTCGGGGACGCGGTTCCGGATCTGACCATCCTGTTAATGCTCGACCCCATCGAGGCGATCCGCCGCCGCCGCGCCGCCAACGCGCCGGACAGGCTGGAGGGCGACGACGAATTTGCCCGGCGCGTGTACGACGGTTACCGCTCGGTGGCTAAGGACGAACCCGGCCGCATCCAAATCGTGGAAGCGGACGGAGAAGTGGAACAGATCGCCGCGAAAATCCGTCAGATTCTCACAGAACGCCAGTGATTACTCGAAACTAAAGGCGAGTTTTGGAGGGATTTCCCGATGGAAACCGGCCCGCGCGAAAAATGCATGTACTGCTTTGAGCCGCTCAACAAAAACGGCGAATGCCCCGCCTGCGGCCGCGATCCGCTGGCGCCGGTCTCGCAAAGCCACCTGGCGCCGGGCACGGTGCTGCGCACAAGGTTTCTGGTCGGGCGCGCGCTGGGACAGGACGCGGGCGGCATCGTCTACGTCGCCTACGATTTAAAGACCGGCGCCAAGCTGCGCGTGCGCGAATACTTCCCAAGGGACGCCGCCGACCGGAACCCGGACGGCTCCGTCTCCGTCAAGCGCGGCGCGGAGGCCGCGTTCCAGAGCGGTCTGACCGAAATGAGCGGCAGCGTTCAGGCAAACGACAGCGCAAGAAAGCGCGTGTTCTTCGAGGACAACGGCACCGGCTACCTCGTGCAGCGCAAAGCCGGCGTATCGGACGCCCCGGCGAAGGAAGTAAACGAAGAAGTCCCGGCCAAAAAGGTCACCAAACAGGCGCTCATCATGGGCGGCGTGGTGGTCGCGATGGTCGCCGTGGCGCTGATCGCGGTGATTTCCCTCAGCCGGAACGCGATGGACGCCACCAGTAACCCCCAGTCGACCGACGACGTGTGGAACGCGCCGACGCTCGCGCCGGAAGCGGAGGCAACCGTTACGCCCGATCCGGGCGAACTGCCCATAGAAGACCCCGACACCGCCTGGCAGGACGAAGAGGGCGGGCAGGACATCGGCGGCGGTTACACAGACGACCAGTATTACGACGGCGGCGACGACGGCAGCTACGACGAGCCGACGCCCAAGCCCACGCCGGTCAACAACTATCGGAAAGCCTCGCCCAGCCAGATCGAAGACCTGCAGTGGCGGCTGATAGAACTGCGCTGGCTGAACATGGGCTGGCCCAACGGCAAGTACGACAAGCGCACCGAAAGCGCGGTCAAGGACTTCCAGTCCTACGTCAATGAAAACTACAACGCGCGGCTGAAGGTGGACGGCACCGCCGGGTCCGGAACGATCAAGTGGCTGATGGACGACGGCGCCCCGATCAAGCCGGACACCACGCCCATCCCGACGGTCACCCCCGTGCCGACCCCGACGCCGGAACCCACCGCGTGGCCAAACCCGACGCCGACCCCGACGCCGGAGCCTACCGCGTGGCCCAACCCCACCCCGACCCCCGCGCCCGTCGTGACGCCCACGCCCGCGCCGGTGGTGACGCCGGAGCCGACAGCGGTCGTTACACCGGAACCGATGCCGGAACCGACGCCTGAACCGACGTCCGAACCGACGCCGGAGCCGACGCCCGAACCGACACCAGAACCGACACCAGAACCGACGCCGGAGCCGACGCCCGAACCGACGCCCGAACCGACGCCGGAGCCGACGC
>CAZNPZ010000037.1:22588-26552 GCA_964575255.1 uncultured Oscillospiraceae bacterium | reverse complement strand
GGGTGACCCCTACCCCGGCGAAATCGAGGGCTATGTGCGGCGGGGCATCAAGGAACACGGAAAGCGGCTCCGGGCGATGGAAATTAATCTGCACGGCGGCGAGGTGGACATTGACTATACGCTGACCGCCCCGTTCGAGCGCATCCGCCGCATCACCGGGTACCTGGTGGGCACGACCGACAGGTTCAACAACGCCAAGCAGGCCGAGGAGCACGACCGGGTGAAGCATGGGTTGGAGGAAAAGTGAGATGGCAAAGTACAACACCTTCCTGGTCATCGCGTCCCGGCGGCTGCGGATTCTACTGGTCACGTCGTCGGCGCATAAGGCGATGAAGCTGCTGGACAAGGGCATTCGGATTGATGTCTGGTGCGAGAACGAGCTGGTCGACAAAATCTACTATTTGCACCCCGACGATGCCGAGCCGTACCTGGAGGCGGAGCGCGAGTACCGGCGGTACAAGCAGGAGCGGGCCGAGGTGCGCAACGCCTTCCGGGAGGTGATGCGGGCGTGACGGACATCTTATACCCGCTCGTCCTCCTGCTCCTCGCCTCCATCGGGCTGGTCGGCTTCTGGCTGGTGGCGTGGGGCATCTGGTCGGCGGTCAGGCGCGGGGTCAGCACGATGGAAGCGACCCGGATCATCAAGGCTGTCTGCAAGCACGCGATTGAGGATAATTTTCTGCCGGCCTTTGACATCGTGGACGCCTGCGCGGTGGTGCTGTCCGGGCCGGACGAGGAGGGGGATGAATGACCGGGGAGCAGTTTCTCAACTCGCTGATCAGCCTGGAGGGCGACATCACGGCGCTGGACACGCAGCGGGTCAACCTGGACGGCAGGCGGCAGAGCATCTTGGACCGGGCGCGGCCCTCCGCGTCACCCAGCGGCATCTGCGTGCAGACCACGCCGGGGAGCAGGACGGAAACCCTGGGCATCGCGCTGGCCGACCTGCCCTCCCCGGCCGAGCTGGTCGAAAAGGTCAACGCGCTTCAGCGGCGCATCAACCGGCTGATTGACCTGCAGATCGACCGGAAGCAGTTGGCTCTCGACATCATCGGGCAGATGGACACGACCAAGCGCCGGACGCTCATCATCCAGCGGTACCTCAACGGCGTGCGGTGGCGCACGATTGCCGACCTGCTTCACCACGATGAGCACTACGTCCGGGTGGAGCTGCGGCGGGAGGCTGTGGACGAGTTCTCCGCGCTCTTTGAAAACAACAACCAAAAACAACCTACCTTTGACAGGACCCCCATGGTATAATATAGGCGTCAGAAGTTTGACAGGCCGCACCGGAAACGGGGCGGTTTTTCATTGCCAAACTGATGGCCCGCGTGGCCGGCTTCGGCGCGGCGGCGGGCGGGTAGCGCCTCACGGTTATTTATTGCACGGCGGGCGGGGTGCGGGGCGCAAACGGCAGGAGGTGGGTGGGACGCTGGGCTGCATTATGTTTCAGTTTCCTGTGTGCTGATATGCTGAAAGGCGGTGGCCAGATGCAGTTGTACCGGGGCGACTGCCTGGAAGTGCTCAAACAAATCCCGGACGGGTCGATTGACCTGGTGCTGACCGACCCGCCGTATAACATCGGCAAGGCGAAGTGGGACAAGATACCGCACTACATCGAATGGTGCGGGAAGTGGCTGAAAGAGGTTGAGCGCGTGCTGAAAGGCAACGGCTCGTTCTACTTCTGGCACAACGATATGCCGCAAATCGCGCAGTTGATGGAGTGGATACGGCAGAACACGGGGTTCGTGTTCAACAGCTACATCATTTGGGACAAGGGCGCGTTCCGTGCGCTGTCGTGGATGAATCCGAGCGAGAAAAACAACCTGCGGAGTTGGTTCAGCACTTGTGAGTATTGCCTGTTCTACACCTCCCAAGACGAAACCGGGCTTACCACCGTCATGCTCGACACGAACAACTTCCCGACATTGCGCGGGTACTTCAAGGGGCTGCAGGCGTTTATCGGGCTGAACAAGAAGCAAATCCTTGAGCGCATCGGGCAGAACGCAGACCATTGTTTCAGATGGGAGAGTAGCCAATGGGACTTACCCACGCCTGAAACCTACCTGCAACTCATAGACACTTTCGGCATCCGCGACTGGCAAGGATTCCGCGAATACGAAGCCCTGCGCCGCGAGTACGAAGCCCTGCGCCGCGAGTACGAAAGCCTACGCTTTACGCACAACCTCGACCCGCGCCACAACAACCTATGGCGTTCGGCTCAAACCAACAGTGGCGCAGACCACCCATGTAAAAAGCCGATTGACCTACTTGAGCGCATCGTCAAGACCTCAAGCAACCCCGGCGACACCGTCCTCGACTGCTTCATGGGCTCCGGCTCAACGGGCGTGGCCTGCGTGAACACGGGGCGGGACTTCATCGGCATCGAACTGGACGCGGGGTATTTCGCAATCGCGCAGAAGCGAATCGAACAGGCGCAGGCGGCAGGGGTACAGGCCAGATTGGAGGGCGTATGAGCGGAGCCGTGGCTGTCTTGATTGCCGCTGCCGTCATCGTGGCGGGCGGGTACGGCTTGTACAAGATCGCGTTCGAGCGGGGCTACGTTCAGGGCTACGAGGACGCCAGCGTCGGGCTGATGCTGGACGACAACGAGGGGGAATGAGTGACCAGATACGAGGACATCCTTTGGTACTCTCTCGGCGACATCCGCGAGGCCGTTGTGTATCCGCTGGCGGACGTGCACCTTGGCGCCCAAGGCTCAGACAGCCAAGCCTTCTATGAACTCGTCCAGCAGATCGCATCCGAGCCGAACAGTTACGTGACACTCCAGGGCGACCTCATCGACAACGGAACGCGCAACAGCGTGACGGACATCTTCAAGGCGACCATGCCGCCTTCCCAGCAGAAGCGCGAGATGGCCAAGGCGCTGGAGCCGATCCGCGACAAGATCTTGTGCTTGCTTCCGGGCAACCATGAGCGGAGGTCAGGCAAGGACGCAGACAACGACCCAACCTATGACATCGCGGCCAAGCTCGACCTGGAGGATCGGTACCGCGAGGACATGGCGTTCATCCGGATCGGACTGGGCGAGAAGCGCGGGCATCAGGGAAACGGTAAGCCGTATGCCTACAACATCGCCTGCGTGCATGGAGCTGGAGGCGGGGCGCTTCCGGGCGCCAGCGTGAACCGGGCGGATCGGTTTGCACAGGCGATGGATGGCGTGGACGTGTTCATCCATGCTCATACTCACAAGCCGTACGCGTACCGTGGCTCCAAGCTGGTGCTGGACGTGCCGAACAAAAGGGTCACGCGCAGGCCGACGCTGATCATCGGCGCTGGGTCATGGCTCGGATATGTCGGCTACCCAATCCAAAAGATGCTCACGCCAGCGGCACAACCCGGCGCCAACAAGCTGATGCTCAGCGGCACGCGGGATCGGTTCGAGGCGGTGGTGTGAATGGCGGCTCGGTCCCTGCGCTTCTGCGGCCACGCGGGATGCAATGCCCTGACAACCGACGCCTATTGCCCGCAGCACGCGCCACAGCACACCGGGCGGACAGACCTGCGCGGGAGATCTGACCAGCGCGGCTATGACAGCCGGTGGCAACGCGTCCGGGAGCGGTTCCTGATGCGCCATCCGTTGTGCAGCCGATGCCAGGAGCAGGGCAGGATCGTGATGGCAAGCGTCGCGCACCATGTCGTGCCAATCAACGACGGCGGGCCGCGGCTGGATCAGGCCAACCTCCGCGCGCTGTGCCGCGACTGCCACGAGATCGTCCACGGCAGGAAGCGGGAGCCGTGAGGGGGCAGGGCCCGGTTCAGAGTCTACCCGGATCGCCCGCCTGACCGCGCTGGGCCCTCTTTAGGTCATTTCTTCCCGACGGGAAAGTAAATGCGGTGTTAACGAAAAGTTAACATACGTGAGAAATAGCGATTGCAACGCGACAAGACCGGCTCTCCACCGGTCTTTTCTCACGGCTTTGGAGAAGCGCTGGAGGGCGCA
>CAZNPZ010000037.1:16900-22488 GCA_964575255.1 uncultured Oscillospiraceae bacterium | reverse complement strand
GGGCGCAAGTGCGACGCGCGCGACTTCCGGGCAGACGCGGCGGGCAACTTCATTGTGGGCGGCAATCATCCGAGTATTGACCATGTCATGCCACTGGCCAAGGGCGGTACGCACACCTGGGACAACGTCAAGCTCGCGCATCACAAGTGCAACTGGATTAAGAGTGACGCGGTCACCTACGAACGCGCTAACGGCCAACTGGCCCTGGCGATATGACCGAAAGGAGGAGCACATGCCGGGAGCGGCGAAACCAACGGCCCTGCTCCGCCTGGAGGGCAAGGGGCATCGCACGAAAGCAGAGCTGGAGTACCGGGAGCAGGGCGAGCGGGCGCTGCAGGTGGAGAAGGAACTGCAGGAGTCCGCGCAGGTCAAGGCGGACAAGGTTGCGCATGCGGAGTTCCTGCGGCTGAAGCGATTGTACGCGACCATCGAGATTGTGAGCGCGCTGGACCAGCAGGCAATCAACCGATACTGCCTGGAGCTGTCCAATGTCGCGCGGCTGCAGGACGCGCTGAGCCGGATGAGCATGGACCTGGCCGCCGCTGACAATGCGGAGGAACGCGAGCGGCTCTACGGCCAGATGAACCGCACAAGCTCTGCGATTCACAAGGGCGTGGAACTGCTGCTGAAGTACGAGGACCGGCTGTTCCTGAACCCGGCGGCACGGATCAGGGCGGTGCCAAAGACGCCGCCTAAGGAGGAGAAGCCCGCCGGCATCGCGGCGTTCATGGCCAAGCGGGCGGAGGGGTGAGATGCGTGCCGCATAGCCAGAACAAGGCGCAGGAGGTCATCGAGTTCATCGAACTGATGCACCTGACGGATGATTTCTATGGGCAGCCGTTCATTCTGCGGCCCTGGCAGAAGGAGGTCATCCAGGCGGTATACGGCACCCTCGACGCGCAGGGGTCGCGGCAGTACAAGAGCGCCTACCTTGAGATCCCGAAGAAAAATGGGAAGACCACCCTGATCGCGGCGCTGGGGCTGTACCACCTCATCTGTGACCCTCCGGGCGGCCAGATTTACTGCTGTGCGGCTGAAAAGGAACAGGCGGCCATCTCCTACCGGGCGGCCAAGGCGATGATCGAGCAGGACCCCGGGCTGGAGGAGATGCTCAAGGTCGTGGACAGCAAGAAGGAGATCCACAACCGGACGACCGGCTCCTTCCTGAAGGTGCTGTCTGCCGAGGCCTACTCCAAGCATGGGCTGAACCCCAGCATCGTGATCTTCGACGAGCTGCACGCGCAGCCCAACCGCGACCTGTGGGACGTGATGAGTTTCGGCTCAACATCTACGCGCAGGCAGCCGTTATTGTGGGTTATCACCACGGCCGGGGACGATCCGGACCGCAAGTCCATCGGCTGGGAGCGGCACGAGCTGGCGCTGAAGGTCATCGAGAGCCCGGAACTGGACCCGACGCTATACGCGCGGGTGTATGGAGCGCCGGAGGACGCCGACATCTATGACGAGGCCGTCTGGCAGGCGTGCAACCCGTCCCTGGGCGTGACGATTCAGGTAGAGACCGTGCGCAGCGAGGCGATGGCGGCGCGCAACAGCGAGTCTGCGGAGCGCCTGTTCCGCTGGCTGCGGCTCAACCAGTGGATCGCGCTCAAACGCATCGGCTGGCTGCCGTTGTCGCTGTGGGATTCGGCGCAGCGGGGCTGGAACGCGAGCGAACTGGACGGCGAACGCTGCTACATCGGGCTGGACCTGTCCAGCACCACGGACATCACCGCGGCCAGTTGCCTGTTCCCACCATCCGACGCGCACGACGACTGGCGGCAACTGCCCATTCAGTGGATTCCGGAGGCCAATATCAGGGAGCGGGAGGTGCGCGATCATGTGCCCTATGCGCAGTGGGTGAAGGACGGACATCTGCGGGCGACTCCCGGCGATGTGGTGGACTACGGACTGGTGGCGGACGAGCTGGCGGCGCTGTGCCAGCGGTACGACGTGGTGCATTTCTTCTGCGATCCGTGGCGTCTGGAGTACCTCAAGCAGCTGCTTCCGGCCGATATTCAGGCCAAATTCGTCGAAATTCCGCAGACAATGGCCGGAATGTCGTGCGGAATGGGCGAAATCGAGCGGATGATGCGAACCGGGGAACTGACGCACAACGGGGACCCGGTGGCGCGGTGGTCGTTCGGGAATGTGCGCGTGGCCACGGACGGAAACGGCAACGTCAAGCCGCTGAAGAACAAGTCCATCGAGCGCATCGACCCGACGGTCGCCCTGATCAACGCGATGGCGGGCGCCATCCGCATGGAGCCGAAGCGTTCGGTATACGAGCAGCGCGGGATGCGCGTCATCTAATAACAAAGAGGTGAGCGGATTGAGATTTAAGCTATTCGGGCGAGTGCTGGAGATAAAGGCGCTCACCTCCCTGCCCGGCCTGGGGAGCGACGACGGCTGGGCCAGTTATTTGGCGGGGCGGGGCTACTCGGTGAGCGCGGATAACGCGCTGCAGATCAGCGCGGTGTTCCGCTGTGTGGACATCATCAGCAAGACCATCGCGACCCTGCCGCTGCACCTGTTCAAGAACACGGAACGCGGCAAGGAGAAGGCGAGCCGGCACCGCCTGTACCGCCTGGTGTACGCGCTGCCAAATCCGCAGACGACGGCCTATGAGTTTTGGCAGATGTTCGTGGCGAACCTGCTGCTGACCCGCGGCGCCTACGCCAAGATCGAGCGGGAGCCTTCCGGCCGGATCGTGGCGCTGTGGAACATCCCGACGAGCAAGGTCAGCGACGTGAAGGTGAACTCGGTCAGCGGCGAGCGCTACATCGACGTGGACGTCGGCGGCGGAGTGTCAGAGCGACTGCGCGAGGGCGAGTTCCTGTATGCTGGCGGGTTTTTATTCGGCGACCGGCACAACGCGAACGACCCCATCCGGATTGCGTCGGAGGTGCTGGGGCTGACCGGGACGATTGCCAATTATGCGCAGCAGGCTGTCAATAACGTGAACCCCGGCGGGTTCATCGAGGTTCCCGGCGGGATGAGCGACAAGGCCTACGCGCGGTTTAAGGCGGACTTCGAGGCCAACTACCGGGGCGCGCAGAACGCGGGACGGTTCCTCTTCCTGGAAGAGGGCGGCAAGGCCGCGATGTTCGAGCGCGACATGGAAAAGATGCAGGTGCTCGAGACCCGCAAGTGGCTGGTGACGGAGATCTGCCGGATTTTCGGCGTGCCGGCCCACCTGTGCATGGACATGGAACACGCGACCTTCAGCAACATCGAGCAGCAGAGCCTGGAGTACGTGAGGGACTGCATCAACCCGATGAGCGTGCGCCTGGAGCAGGCGATGTACCGCGACCTGCTGACGGAAGGGGAGCGCGCCTCCTTTTTCTTCAAATTCAACACCAACGCGCTGCTGCGGGGAGACACGGCGACCCGCGCGTCCTTCTACAACACCATGCGCCAGACCGGCGTGATGAGCGCCAACGATGTGCGCAGGCTGGAGGACATGGACGAGCTGCCGGACGAGGCGGGCGGGAACGACCTGCATGTGAACGGAAACATGATCACGCTGGCCAACGCGCGGCAGAACATCCCCAAGGGCGCGCAGCTGGTCGCGAAAGGAACGATAGCATGAGCAAGTTTTGGGATTTCAAGGCCGCCGGGAAGAAGGGCGAGCTGTACCTGTACGGCGAGATCAGCGACGCCTCCTGGTTTGGCGACGAGGTCACCCCGGCGCAGTTCCAGAAGGATTTGGCCGCGCTGGGCGACATTGACAATTTGGATATTTTCATCAACAGCCCCGGGGGTGACGTTTTTGCCGGAATCACCATCTACAACATGCTGAAGCGGCACAAGGCGGCCAAGACAGTCCACGTGGACGGCCTTGCGGCTTCTTCCGCCAGCATTGTGGCGATGGCGGGCGACCGCGTGGTCATGCCAAAAGCGGCAACCATGATGATCCACAACGCCATGGCGCTGGCCGCCGGGAACAAGGCCCGGATACGCGCGATCGCGGACGAACTGGAGCGCGTCGACGGGCAGCTGGCGGAGATTTACGCGGAGCGCACCGGCAAGGACGCCGGAATCATCGCCGGATGGATGGACGCCGAGCGCTGGATGTCAGGCGAGGAAGCGCTGGCTGACGGCTTCTGCGATGAGATCGAGCAGAATAAACAGATCGCCGCCTGTGCCGACGCGGACAAATACTTCCGGCATTACAAGAACGCGCCCCCAATCGCTGAAGACGGGGAGGAAACCCCTCAGCCCGTTTCAGATATCAAACAGGATCCTAACCCAGAACCCGGAGAGGCCGGGGACACCCTGAAGGACCAGCGGAAGCGGTTTTTCGACATCAGAAAAAAATTAGTGGAGGTATGACCCAAATGGCTAAACTTTACGAACTGCAGCAGATGCGTGCCAGCGCGACCGAGGCGATCCGCGCCCTGATGAACAAGTACGACGGCGCCGAAATGACCGGCGAGGACAAGGAACAACTGGGCCGCATGGAAGCCGAATTTGACGGCCTGAACGAGAAGATCATGGCCGAGCAGAAGCAGCTGGACCGCGAGCGCCTGATGGGCGAAGCGGCCGAGAAGGCTCCCGCCGCGCGCAAATCCGCCGCACGCGAGATGTTTGCCAAGGCGCTGTCCGGCGACCCGCAGCACATGACCGCGTACAAGAATGAGCTGAAGCTCACCACCGACGCCGCGGCCGGCTATCTGACCGCGCCCGTTGAGTTTGTGCAGGACCTGATCAAGGGGCTGGATGACTTCCTGTTCATGCGCCAGATTTCCAAGGTGGTCGGACCCATCGGCGCCGCGCAGTCCCTGGGTTTCCCTGTGCGCACCACCGGCGCCGCCGACGCGACCTGGGTATCTGAAATCACCACGGTGCCGGAAGAAGCCAGCGTGCAGTACGGCCGCCGCGAGTTCAAGCCGAACAAGATGGCGAAACTCATTAAGATGAGCCGCACGCTGATTCAGCACGCCCCGATGGCGGAGGGCGTCGTCCTGGAGGAGATGCGGATGCGTATCGCCAACGGCGCCGAGAATGCCTACCTCAACGGCAACGGCACCGCGCAGCCCCTCGGAATCTTCGTGGCCAACGCGAACGGCATCAACACCGACCGCGACGTGAGCACCGGGAACACCGACACCACGGTGACCTTCGACGGGCTGCAGGAGGCCAAATACGCGCTGAAGCAGCAGTACCAGCGGAACGCTTCATGGGTCATGCACCGCGACCTGTGCAAGATGATCGCCAAGATCAAGGACGGCGAGGGCCAGTACGCCTGGCAGGGCAGCATGGTCGCCGGGCAGCCGGACCGCCTGCTGGGGCACCCTGTGTACATGAGCGAGTTCGCGCCCAACACCTACACCACCGGCCTGTATGCCGCCGTCATCGGCGACTTCAAGAACGGATACTGGATTTGTGACGCGGACGGCGTGAACGTGCAGGTGCTGCGCGAACTGTACGCCCCGACCAACCAAATCGGCTACATCGTGGACTACTTCGGCGACGGCGCCCCGGTGCTGCCGGAAGCGTTTGCCCGCGTCAAGCTGACCTGAGGAGGATAACATGATCGGGAATATCATCAACTCCCTGTACTGGGACAAGATCCTGGGCAATACCGC
>CAZNPZ010000037.1:1352-16800 GCA_964575255.1 uncultured Oscillospiraceae bacterium | reverse complement strand
TGATCGGGAATATCATCAACTCCCTGTACTGGGACAAGATCCTGGGCAATACCGCCGCCGGCGTGGACGGCAGCGAGGTGGACGGCGACGCGATTGACGCCAGGGGCTTTGACCGCGCGCTGTTCATCCTGGAGCTGGGCGCCGTGACCGCCACCGGCAAGATCGCGTTCAATATCCAGGAGAGTGCGGACGGCCTGACCTTTACCGACATCGCAGGCGCCGGCTTTGCCGCAACCACGGCGACCGGGAAGAGCGACGACACCATCCTGATTGACGTGCCGGTCAACCAGGGCTACCTGCGCTACCAGTACCAGCGGAGCGTAGCGAACGTCGAGATTGACGCGCTGCAGGTGGCGTTGTACGGCAGCGGCAAAATCCCCGTCACGCAGCACAGTGATGTGTGGCAGTCCATCACGGTGTAAGGAGGAAACATGGCGAACACCTCGAAAACCTACAACAACGACGGCGACAACATCGTCGTCGCGTCCGGCGGCTCGCTGGAGATCCAGTCCGGCGGCATCCTGGACGTCAAGACCGGCGGCATCATCAAGGCCAACGGCACGCAGGCCAGCCACATCGCCAATATAGCCGACGACGCCAACGGCACCGCGATCGCCACGGCGGTCAACGCCATCCTCGCCGCGCTGGAAGGCGCCGGCATCCTGAAAACCTCATAACGACTGACGGCCGGGGGAGCAATCCCCCGGCACCCCTTGAAAGAAGGTGAAGCAGATTGGCAATGTCCTGTGTAATCACAGAGGAACAGCAGGCCCACGTCAAGAAAATCAAGTTTGAATGGGTTTCGGCGGCGGACGGGACGGCGGAAGGCACAACCACGGGCGTGTATTCCGGGATCGTCGAGCGGCTGGTCACGATCCCCGCAGCCGCTGCGGCCGCGCCGACTGACAACTACGACGTGGCGATCAACGACGAGGACGATACCGACATCCTGATGGGCGCCGGAGCGAACAGGGACCAGGCAGTGACCGAGCAGGTGCTGGCGTCCAGCCTGGGCTGCGTGGCCAACGACAAGCTGACGCTGGGGATCAGCGCGGCCGGAAGCGGAAAAGGCGGCACGGTCATCGTCTACATCAAGTAAGGAGCAGCATGAAAATACAGTACAAGACCAGGGCGGCTGGCCCTGCCGGCGTGTTTGGGATCGGGTCCATCGCCGAGGTGACGGAGGCGCAGGCGCGGCAGCTGGTGGACGGCGGGTACGCGACCGCGCTGGAGCCGTTTGCCGAAATGCCGAAAGCCGCACCGGCCGAGAAGCCCGCGCCGGTCAAACCAAAGTCCGCCAGGAAATAACCAGGAAAGGACGTCTGACGTATGCCAAGCCTGATCGAATGGCCAGCGCTCAAAACGGCGCTCGGCATCCCGGCGGGGGACGCGACCCAGGACACCTACCTGGCCGGGCTGGCGGCCGCGGCGTCAGAGGTCATTGAGCTGTATCTGCGCCGCCACCTGGAGAGCAAGGAGCGCACCGAAACCATCTACCAATCCGGAGAGTGTCTGCGGCTGCGCGGATATCCGGTGTCGAAGGTGGACAGCGTGAAGGCCGGGGACGACGTGATCACCGACTACCAGCTCGACGCGGAAACCGGGCTGCTCTACCGGGACGGAGGCTGGCCAAGGGAGTCACTGGGATACGAAGTGACGTACACCGGCGGGCTGGGTCCTCCCTACCCAAGCGCCCTGGCCCAGGCCGCGATGATGATTGCGATGCAACTGAAAACCGCAGCGGCGCAGGGCGGGATGTCTGCCGCCAGCGAGCGCCTGGGCGACTACTCCATCACCTACATGAGCCCGCGCGGAGCCGCCGGTACGGCCTCTGGGCTGGACGCGCTCAACCCTGCCGCCGCAGCCCTGCTGCGCGTGTACATGGGGGGGACGATGTAATGGGATACGGCGGGATGCTGAATTTGACCGCGTCGTTGTACCGGGTGACGCAGACGGAGGACGAATACGGCACGCCACAGCCGCCGACACTGAGCCTGGTGGGCAAGGTTCCGTGCGCGGTGACCCGGCAGACCATCTCGGCCGCGCAGGGCGCGCCGATGGTGGAGGCGGGGAAGAGCTTCCGGCTCTACTTCCACGTGACCGCCCCGGTGCTGGAGGGCGACGTGGCGGACGTGCCGGGGCATGGAAAATTCCACCTGGCGGCTCCCTACAACATGCGCGGCCATCATCTTGAGGTCGATGGCAGATGGGAGGATGAGGCGTGATCTCGACGGTACAGCTCAACGACTTCATCCAGGACCTGAACCGCGCCGCGCGGGACGCGCCGGAGGCTCTCAAGCGGATGCAGGTCAGGGTGGGCGAACGGCACTTCCAGTTGCTCAGCGCGTTTGCACCGCCGGACGACGAGGGCAGACTGCGGGCGTCGCTGCAGAAACGATCTGCTGGCTTCGGCAAGGAGTGGGTGGAGAAAATCAACAAAAACCAAATGGAAATCGGCACGAGAGTCTACTACGCCAGCATGGTCAACGATGGCCACATTGTGGGCAAGCGCATCGGGAACAAGGGGCACCGGAAAACCGACGCAAGCGAGCGGAAGGCGGCCGCGCAGAAGGCAGGCAAGGGCTGGGTGCCGGGCCGGTTCTTCCGGGAGCAGGCCGAGGATGCGATTGAGCGCGAGATGGGCCAAATCGCGGACGACTTCGCCAAGGACGCCCTGCGGGAGGTGATGCGCTGATGCTGACCGCGACACAGCTGGCACTGAAAAAGGCACTGCGGGAGGCGTTTCCCAAAAGCGCGGTGCCGCAGCTGCACGAAAGCAACCTCCCGGTCGGGTTTAAGCGCCCGGCCCTGATGATTCAGATGATGCCGTGGGGACCCAGGCACGTCGCGTCCAGCATCCACGAGTTCAAGGTGCGCTGGCAGGTCGTGTACTTCCCGCGGGAGGACGCAGCCGGGAACGCCGTGCAGGCCGACCTGTTCGACGCGGTAGAGAAGCTGGAGGTGCGGTTCGGGCGCGAGAACAGCCTGACGGCGCCGGACGGAACGGTGCTGCGGATGGAGGACTTCAACGCAGAGGAGCGCGAGGATGTCGTGTATGCGAGTCTGGCGCTGTGCGGATACCTGGAGCGGGAGGAGCCCGCTGTCACACTGCTGGGTGAGGCAGAAATCAACATGAGTACGGAGGAGAACACATGAGCGCATTGGGGCTGCCGAGCGTATCGGTGGTATTTCAGGAGGCGGCGGAAGCCGCGATCAGCCCGGCCGGCGTCGGCAGCGTCGCCCTGGTCATCCAGGATGCTGCCATCACTGACAACGCGGTTGAGGTTTATTCCAGCCTGACGGAGGCGCTGGCTGCTCATACGTGGACGGACGCGAACGCTGCGGCGCTGACCTATGCCTTCTACGGCCGCCCGCTGTCTGTCATCGCGGCCTGCGTCAAGGCGGCTGGGACGCTGTCGGACGGTTACGCGCTGCTGGAGGCGCAGCGGTTCGACGTATGCACGGTCGCCGGGCTGGGCGAGGCGACGGTGGCGGCGTTTGTCACCTGGGCGAAGGGCGCCTATGACGACCTCGGCAAGAAATCGCTGTACCTGGCGGCGGGCGCAACCACGCCGGACCATCCCGCCATCATCAATTTCGAGACCAGCGACGTCACGATTGCCGGCGCGGCGGTAACGACACCATCCTATACCCTGCTGCCGCTGATGGCGGGCGTCATCGCGGGCCAGCAACTGTGGGAATCCGTGACCTACAAGGTCATCCCGCTGATTGAGGACTGCGTGCACCTGACCCGCGCCGAAGCGGACGCCGCCATTGGCGACGGCAAGCTGATCCTCTACCACGACGGGCAGAAGGTCAAAATCGCCCGCGGCGTGACCAGCCTGACCACCGTGACGCCCACCGTGGGCGCGGACTACGGGCCGGAGTGGCGCAAAATCAAAGTCGTCCGCATCCTCAACCGGATCGAGGAGGACGTGCGCATCGCCGTCGAAGACAGCTACATCGGCAAAATGCCCAATGACGTGGTCCACAAGCAGCTGCTGATCGCGGCCATCCTGGACTACCTGCGTGCGCTGGAAGCCGCTGAGGTGCTCCGCGCCGGTACCAGCGTGCTGGACATCGACCTGGAGGCCACCAGGACCTACCTGAAAACCATCATGTCCACGGCTGAAGTGGAGGCGATGGACGAGGGCCAGATCCGCGAGGCCGATACCGACGACAAGCTGTACCTGCTGGGAACGGTCCGGCCGGTGGATGCGATCGAGGACGTGGAAATCACGTTCAATCTGTAAGGGGGAAGAGTAAATGGCGAACGCCGCGAGTTGGAAACCGTCCCAGGTGATGTCGGGAACGTATGGCAAAGCCTGGCTTGACGGAGAACTGGTTTTTGAAGCAAAGGCGCTGGAGGCTTCTCTGGAAATCCAGCAGGAGGTCGTCAAGCAGGCCGGGAAACTGGCAGACGGGCAAAAGATGCTGGGTTACAACGGCTCCGGCACGCTGAGAATCCACCACGTATTCAGCCGTGCCATCAACAAGCTGAGCGCGTCGGTCAAGGGAGGCGTGAACCCTGAGTTTACGCTGCTGTCTCAACTGGCAGACCCCGCCGCATTCGGCACGGAGCGCGTGCTGCTCAAGGGCGTGCAGTTTACCACGCTGCCGCTTGTCAACTGGGAGCTTGGCGTGATCGGAGAGCAGGAGATGCCGTTCACGTTTACGGACTGGGAGCCGGTCAGCGTGGTGAGCCATGCCTAAGGAGGGAACTGTGAGCGCAAAGACAACCCTGGCGGTCCTGCTGGGCGCTGACCGGGGCAAGCTGCGGCTGGTCCCCAAAAAGAAGGTGGAAATCAAGCGCCTGAGCGAAACGGTGGGAGAGCCTGTCATTTTCACGCTGCGGGCGCTGACTGGCGAGGAGATTCAGGACGCGCAGGACGCCGCGATGAAACTGTCCAAGAAGGGCGAGCTGGAAAACATGGACGGCAGCACGTTGCAGTGCATGACGGTGCTGTACGGGTGCATCGACCCGGACCTGAAGAGCCGCGAGCTCCTGGAGGCCTATGAGGCCGCGACGCCTGAAATCCTGGTGAAGGAGAAGAACTTCCTGTTGCCGGGCGAGGTGGCGCAGCTGTTCAACGCGATCCAGGAGCTGTCAGGCTATGGTGACGGCGCGGTCGAATCGGTAAAAAACTAATCAAGACGGACGGTCTGGTGGAAATGATGTACTACTACTGGACACGTCATGGCATCAGGCCGTCCGTTTTCTATGGGATGCCGCCGGGTGAGCGGTTGGTGATCCGGGCGTTTTTTGAGCATGAACGCGAGGGCATCGAGGACGTGCTGAAGTCGTCGCGGAACGTGTTTCCGACGGTTGACATCCTGCAGATGAGGAGATGAGAGCATGGCGCGGACGGTAACGACCTTCTTCAACATGAAGGAGAACTACTCCAGCGGGATGCGTCGGGCGGCCACGGCTACGTCCAAGTTCCAGCAGCAGGTGACCGCGGCGGCGCGGGTGCTGGACCGGGAAGCCAAGAAGCGCCGTGAAATCAAAATCCAAAGCCGCCAGGCGACCGGCGCCATCGCGGACGTGCGGAAGCAGATGGACAAGATCAAGGACCTGCGCATCAACATCGCGGCGCGGACGCAGAACTTTAAGCGGGACATGCGGCCGGTGACAAATGACATCAAAAACCTGGTGAAGAAGCCGGTGATGGTCACGCTGAAACTCAAGGACATGGCGCTGGCGGGGCTGAGGAAGGCGGGCGACCTGCTCAAATCCCTGGCCAAAGGGGTAACTATCGGCCTGGGGATTGCCGGGGGCGCTTTGGGCTACACGCTGGGCAAGGGCGCGACGCTGCAGCAGTACCAGGCGAGCATCGAGCACAACGTATTCGCCGCGAACCGAAACCTGACGGAGAACCAGGTGCAGACAAAGGCCAAGGCGTACACGGATTGGCTGCTTGACTTTGCGGCAAAAACGACCGCATCCGTGGATGATGTCTTCGCTGGCGGCGCGCACGCCCTGGCTGGAACCGGCGGAGACGTGGAGGCGGCGAAAGGAATTCTGCGCACCGCCCAGGACATGGCGGCGCAAAGGAAGGGCAGTACCACCTGGGACGCGGTCGAGGCCATTCTGGACATGGGCATGGGGCAGTACCGCCGCATGACGGAGTACGGCTTCAAGGTCACCGAGGAGGCGATGGCTGCGGCGAACGGAGACCCGTTCAGGGTCAAAGATCAGATGGGCCGCACGCTGACGGAGCGGTTCATGGGCGCGGAGGCCAGGAAGGCCGCAACTGGAGCGGGTTTATGGGACTCCTTCAAGGGGACGCTGGAGGGCGGCGTCATGCAGGCGGGGGCGAACATCCTCGACGCCCTGACGCCGATGCTGACCCAGCTGATGCCGTACGCGGACACAGTGGCCCAGCGGATGGCCGACATGGGCACCACAATCGGTACCTGGATTGCAGATACAGTTCCGAAGCTGAGCCAGCTCTGGGACGACCTGAAGGCATTTTTCGAGCCCATCGCCGCCTGGGCGAACGAGAAGTGGAACATGCTCAAGCCCTTCCGGGACTTTATCGCCAACGCTTTCGCGGGCGTTGACGTGGACGGAGAGAAGGTGCTGGGCGGGATCACCGGCGCGATTGACCAGCTGGTGAACACGCTCATCAACTGGCTCAACGGGTTGGCGCAGAACTGGGACAAAATCGAGCCGGTCATCGCGGGGATTATCCAGTTCCTGCCGCAGATCGCGCTGGCGTTTGCCGGTTTCAAGCTGATCAACTGGGGCGTGAAGACCGGCAAGGCGGTGGGCAATTTCTTCGGAGGCGCCGGGGACTTCCTGGGCCGCCTGTTCGGCCGGGGCAATACCACGCCGTCCGCGACGCCGCCCGCGCAGGATACCGTCCTCAACAAACCCGGCAGCACCACGCCGAAAGCCGGGCCAAACACAAACACCTTTGCCGGGCCGAACTACAACACCTTCAAGGGGCCCAACTACAACAACGGCAATGGCGGCGGGAACGGGAACAGTATGCCGAACATGCCTTCCGGCGGGACGCCCACATTCCTGCCCGCGGTTCCTCCGATTCCGGCATTAGGCCCGGGAATGCCTACAATGGGACTCCCCAGCGGGGGCACGCCTTTGGGGCTGCCTGCAGGGTTACCGGCTGCCGGGGCAGGGGCAAGCCTGGCCGGCGCGGGGACGGTCATCGGAGCGGCCATCACGGGGCTGGGCGCCCTGGCCGCGGCTGCGGGGATCACGGGCTGGATCAAATCCGGGCAGGCGAAGAAGGATTTCGAGAAGGCCGCCCAGGAAATCCCCAAAATGCTGTCCTCCCCCCCCGTGGCCGGATTGCAGGCCGCGGAGGCCAAGGGCTACACCGGGATGGACCTCCTCTTTGGCAGAAAGCCATCGTTCCCGCCGGCAAAGGTCCAGATCGACCCGGACACAAGCGCCATGACGGGGCCGATGGTTTCCCTACTCAATGGTGAGGCAATCAATGGCACAGTGCTGCTCAGCTTCATCCCCAACCCCGCCGGCGGGAACCCGCTCAACCAGCCGATCCTGAAGAAGAATGCGGCCGGCATCAAGCGCGTGCCGTTTGACGGCTACCCGACGCTTCTGCACAAGGGCGAGGCGGTGCTGCCGTCCGGCGAGGCCGGGGAGTACCGCGACCAGGGGAACCGCAGGGGCGGCGGCGTGAACATCAGCGGCGTGACCGTTAACATCTCCGGCGCGAACCGGAACGGGGAGCAGCTGGCGGCGGAGTTCGTCCGTGGCCTGGAACGCGCTGTCTACAACATGGCATGAGGAGGGGCGGCCTGTGGTTGAGGTTTATCTGACGGCAAAGGCGGTACGAATCCGCCTGCCCATCCTGCCGGAAAAAATTACGCTGAACGCCGGGGCGGACCATGAAAAGGTGACCCTGCACGAAGCGGGCGGCGCGCTGCTGCCGGGGATGCGCAGGCTGCGGTCGCTGAGCCTGTCCAGTTACTTCCCGGCGCGGTACACGTCGGTCTGCACCTACCGAAACATCCCGGACCCGCAGGCGGCGGCTGACCTGTTGCGCAGCTGGGCGGAGGGTGGCGTCATCGTGAAGCTGGTCATCGCAGGCGGCGCGGTCGACGTGAGCATGCCGGTGGTCATCGAGAGCTTCAGCTCCTCCCTGCGCAAGGTGTCTGGGGACGTGGAGTACGAGATGTCGCTGACCGAGTACGTGACCCTGGACGTGACGGCGGCGGCGGCCAGCGTGTTCACGCTGCACCCGCGCCCGCAGCCCCGGACGGCGGCGGCCGCTCCGGTCAACCCGCGCTACACCCGGACGTCGCGATATCCCACCGCGCGGCCCTTGTTGCCCGGCTTCGTGACAGACCGATACCCAACCCCGACGCAGACGCTGGAAATATAACGGCAGGAGGTGCCGCATGAGGGTGGTTTACACGCAGGACGGGGGCGTGGCGCACGATATCACGCGGCTGGTGACCTCCGCGACCTGGGCTGGAGACTACAAGCAGGCGGCGCGGACGCTGGACATCCAGGTGCTGGCTGGGAACCGCGCCGGGGCGGGCGGCATCGTCACGGGTCGCATCGGGCTAGGCGAGATGCTACAGCTGTTCAAGGGGTCGGTCGAACTGTTCCGTGGCTACGTGTTCAGCGTGGAAAAGGGGCTGAGCTCATCGGCGCGAACGATTCACGCCTACGACGGGCTGGTATACGCGCTCAAGAGCAAAATCGCGCAGAACTTCACCGCGATGACCGCCAAGGACATCACCCGGCAGGTGGCGGCCGGGCTGGGGTTCCCGGTGGGAAGCATGCCGTCGGACGCGGGGCTGGCGCTGTCTTTCGCGCACATCGGGAAGCCGGCCTACGAGGCCATCATGGGCGCGTGGACCAAGGTCGCCGCGGTCACGGGCTACAAGTACATCCTGCGGATGGACCAGGGCAAGCTGACCGTGGCTATCGTCGGGCAGGAATACGCGCCCTTCATCCTGTCGCCTGCCTCCACGGTGGTGGACGGCCAGGTGAGCGACTCGCTGGAGGACGCCATCACGCAGGCCGTGGTGGTCAGCGACAAGGGCGCGACGCTGGCATCCGAGATCGACACGGAAGCGCGCAGGAAGTACGGCATCCTGCAGGCGGTGGAAACCTCCAAGGACAAGATGCCGCCCGTTACGCAGGCTAAGGAACTGCTGAAAGGGCCGGAACAGCAGATCTCGATGAGCGGCATCATCGGCGTGCGCGGCGCGGTGAAGCTGATTGCCGGCAACGCGGCGGCGGTCAACGACCCGGTGCTGGGCGTGTTCGGGCGCTACTTCATCATCAACGACTCGCACACATTCGAGGGCGGGCGGCAGACGGTGGAGGTCGGGCTGTCCCTGGACGCGCTGATGGACGAGCAGGAGATTGAGGAAATCAAAAAGAAGGCCGTGGCGGCAAAGCAACCGCCGGCTGAAGACGAGGCGTCCGACGCGGAGCCGGCTGACGAGGAGCTGCCTGTCGGGGACATCTGGGTCACGGCGCGCCAGCTGGGCAGCGAACTATAGGGAGGTGGCTTGATGGCAAGCGGAGAGAACCCATTTTCCGCGATGGTGGACGTCATCCGCGAGGAGGTGCGCCGAGGATCAGGTCCTTCCTGGAACATGGGCGAGGTGGTCAGCACCGCGCCGCTGCAGGTGCGCTACCAGGGCGTGCTGCTCAACGCCGACCAGGTGGCCGCTGCAGGGCAGTGGGCGGCGCAGTTGAAGGTGGGGGATTCCGTGCCGGTGCTGCCCGACCGGGACGACGGGCGCTTCGTCATCATGCAGCCGGCGGATTCGGCGGCTTTCGCGTCGGCTGAACACGACCATGACGCGCTGTACGCCGGGCTGGCGCACAACCATGACGCGCTGTACGCCGGGCTGGCGCACGCACACGGGGAAATATCGAACGATGGGAAGATAGGTTCGACAGCAAACCTTATCATAGCCACCGGGACAGCGGGGCTGTTGGAGGCAAAAACATCTGAACAGATAGCGGCAATCCTGAAACCTATTTTATTGGAGATGGAGCATCCCATTGGCTCTATTTGGGAGAGTGAAGATTCCACATCCCCAGCCACACTATTCGGCGGTACATGGTCAACCTACGGCGCAGGGCGCGTTATTGTTGGCCTTGATTCATCCGATGCTGATTTTGATACCGCGGGGGAAACGCAGGGAACAAAGACAAATACGCATACTGTCAGCGGCGCGGCACAGTTATTTTATGGTACAGGTAACGCGCTTATTTATGCCAAGCGTGTATCAACCTCAGAATGGACAAACAATTTCAAGTTGACAGGCGGTTCCAATAACGTCGGGGATACCACTTATACAGGGTCATACGGCACAGGGGTTGTAGGTTCGGCGGCGGCTTCAAGCATTGTCCAACCGTCCATTGTTTTGTACCGTTGGAAGCGCACAGCGTAGGAGGAAAGCATGTATTACGCATTAACCATTCGGAAGGGCATTATCACAGGCAGGCACGAATCCGAAGCGCCGTTCATGACAAATCATTTTGCCCGGAATCCCGAATTGGCATCAGATGAACTTGTGCTTATCCCGGATGCTGGCGCCTACCAGGCGGGGGAGCATATGCTTTGCTACAACAAAGACGGCTCCCGCAAGCCTGACCTATGGTGCATTCAAAATGGATACATGGCTTTGCCCCCGGACAAGGAAATCATCAACGGTGAACTGGTCGACATGAAGGCGCCCCTTGAGGAAGCGCCGGAAATAATCAAGAGCGTTATCCTCGAACTGCAGGCCAAGGTTACTGAGTTGGAGGGGAAGCTTGCAATGCAGGATAAAAAGATTGGCCGCATTGAGATGAAGGTCGTACCTATCAAGGAGGTTGCGAAATGACAACAAGCGTGCTGCCATTCCTGACCCCGTTTGAGCCGCCGACGCCCGGCGCGCTCCCGCTGTTCCGGGAATGGGCATGCGGCGCGGACGGCCTGCTGCAGGTCGACGACGGGCACATGACGCTGCTGTCCGGGCAGGAGGCGCTGCGCATCTGGGCGTCGAAGGCGCTGCGGACGGCCGTGGCCCGGTTCGCGGCGTACACAACGGACTACGGCTCCGAACTGGAGGAGCTGATCGGACAGCCGTACACGGAGGCCTACATCCGGGCGGAGTCGCAGCGGATGATCACCGAGGCGCTGTTGGCGTCTCCCTACATTGTCGAAGTCGGCGGGGCCTCCGCGTCCATGACCGGGGACGGGCGGCTGTCCGTCACGGCGAACTATCGCAGCGTCTACGGCGCGGCTGATTTGGAGGTTTTTGTATGAGCGACGCGCTGGACCGCATCAAGGCCAGGCAGACGACCTACCCGGCGGGAGAGGGTACCTACCTGCATGACGCTTTTTCCCCTGTGGCGGGCGAGATCGACATGCTGACCGATGTCTACCTGCCCTCCGCGCTGGACTCCGTCATGCCGGACACGGCGGTGGAGGACGACCTGGACCGCGTCGCCGGGGCCTACGGCGTCACGCGAAACCCCGCGACATCCGCCACGGGCGCGGTCACTTTCACCGGCACCGAGTCTTCCGTGATTGCCGCCGGCACGCTGGTGGCGACGGAGGCGGGCCGCGTGTTCAAGGTGGACGCGGAGGCGGTCATCCCGGTGGGCGGAACGGTATCGGCCAACGTCACCGCCAACGAGGTCGGCGCGGCCTACAACGTGCCCATCGCGTCGGTGGTCGTGATCCCGGTGCCGCTGGTCGGCGTGGACTCCGTCACCAACCCGGCCGAGATTGCCGGCGGCGCGGACATCGAGAGCGACGCATCGCTGCGGGAGCGGCTGCTGATGCGGATCAGGTATCCATCCGCTTCGGGCTGCGCGGCCGACTATGTCCGCTGGGCGCGTGAAATCTCCGGCATTTCCGCGGCTTCCTGTGTTCCGCTGTGGGACGGAGCCGGCACGGTCAAGGTGGTCGTGGCCGGGGCTGGAATGACCCCGGTGGGCGCGGAACTTCTGGGCGAGGTCGAAGATTACATCGAGACGGTGCGCCCGATTGGCGCGGACGTGACCGTGGTTTCCGTCACATCGCTGCCCGTCAACGTCGCCGCCACGCTGGTGCTGGAATCCGGGTACACGGTTGTCGGCGTGCAGGACGCCGTGGAGGCCGCGCTGGAGGCCGTCATCGCGGGGAGCGATTTTGCCGCGACCTCGCTGCCCATCGCGCACATGGGCGCGGCGCTGCTGACCGTTCCGGGCGTGTCTGATTACAGCGGGCTCACCCTCAACGGCTCGGCGGCCAACGTGTCGCTGACCAGCGAGCAGGTGCCCGCGCTGGGGACGGTGACGCTGTCATGAGTACCGCAGGCGTTTTGAAGGCCTACGTGCCGCCGTTTGTCCGGGAAGATCCGGTAATGGCGGCTTTTTACGATGCGGTCGGACCGGAGCTGGAGGCGGTCATCGACCTGGGCGTCAGCATCCCGGCGCAGGCGTGGCCGCATCTGGTCACCTGGGGCATCTCGCGGCTGGAGCGCATCTACGGCGTGCAGACGGACGACAGCATGACGCTGGACGGGCGCAGGTCCGCGCTGATGGCCCGAATGCGCGCCACCGGGACGTCCACCCTCCAAAACATCGAGAACATCGCCAGGAGCTTCGCGGGCGGTTCCGTCGAAATCACGGAGGACATCGCGAACTACAAGGTGACCATCGAGTTCACTGACGAGCTGGGCGTTCCGCCCTACCTGGACGAACTGAAGGCGGCGCTGCGCGAGGCCGTCCCGGCGCACCTGCTCATCGAGTACATCCTGCTCTGGACGACCTGGGGCGACCTGGCGGCCGGAGGCGTCACCTTCGGCGCGCTGGATGCGGCCGGGGTCACCTGGGGCGAATTGAAAACCTACGCGATTGGAGGGTAAGGAATGGCTACCACGACTAGGCTCGGCCTGCGGCTTTTCGAGGCGACGGACGTCGCCAACCATACGCTCATCAACGACGTGCTCAATGCGCTGGACGCCATCGCGGTGAAGCTGGATACGCTGGCCGCGACGGGAGGCCATGTGCACAGCGGTACGGCCGGGGATGGAACCAAAATCCCCTACGCGAACATCACCGGCGTCCCGGCTTCCCTGCCGGCAAACGGCGGGAACGCGGACACGGTGGACGGCAAACACGCGGCTGACTTTTCCCTGGCCGCGCACGTCCACTCTGCTGCCACGACCAGCGTGGCGGGGTTCCTGTCTGCGGCAGACAAGACCAGCCTGGACGAGGTGGTGGGTCGCGTCAACCAATCGCTAACCACCTCAAGCAGCCCGACGTTCAACGTGGTGACCGCCACCAAGGTCATCGGCGCAGTATACGAATAAAGGGAGGAGGTGACGCCGCGTGGCAACGGTTACCAAGGCCTTTTCCAACGTCCAGCTGACGAGCTCGTATTATGCGTACACGTGGCCAGATGGAAGCCATGCCGTCAGCACACCGACGACGGACCAGTCCACGACGGTTAGCTTCACCAGCGCGTCGATGGGCATCCCGGCCGGCGCCAGCATCAGCAGCGCAAAATTCACCTTCGGCTTGACCTCGTCCGCGCACGGCACGCTGATCCGCGAGCTGAACTTCAACGGCACCGCCACCAGCCCGGTCAACTCCGGCGCCAGCGTGACGATGAAGAGCTCCAACAGCGTCTACTTCCGCTTCAAGAGCGGGACATCCGGCACGAGTTATCCAGCCCGTCCCGTTAGCGGAATCGCGTCCAAGCTTAACTCCAGCACCATCAACCTCACCGACATCGTCCTGACCGTCGTCTATACCCTGCCGTACACCGCCTGCACGCCGCCGACCACGCTGAGCTTCCCCTCCGCCTTCGCGAACCCGGGAAGCACCGCCCGGCTGTCCTGGTCGGGCGCGGGGGCGGGCACCGGCAACCCCATCACCGGCTACGAGGTGCGCCGGGCAGCGACCGCGAACGGCACCTACTTCCTGGTGGACACCACGACCAACGCCTACCTGGATGTCGCCGCACCGTCCGTCCAGGGCGGGATGTACTACTTCAAGGTGCGCACGCTCGGCACGGCCGACGGATTCGACTCCGACCTGTCCACCGCCGTCGCCTCCCTGAAAGGCAACAGCAGGCCGGCAGCCCCCGCGCTGACCAGCCCAAAAGCCAGCCGGACCATCTACAACTCCAGGCCGCGGGCGCTGCTGACCGTCGGGGCGGACCCGGACGGGCACTCGCAGACCATCTCCATCCCCGGCTACACGCCAAGCACGGCAGGGGTGCTGGCGGCGGGGAGGAAAATCGTGCTGCGCAAGTCCACGGTGCTTGCCGCGGGCGCGACCAGCCTGGACGCGACGGCGACCGACACGGAGGGCGGGGTCAGCCTGTCCAACACCGTGAGTTTTACCTACGCTGTCCCGGAGCACAGCAACACGCCCATCTTCGCGAACTTGACACCCATCAAGGCGGCGGACATCAACGAGCTGCGCGCCATGGTCGACAACGTCCGGCTGTACTACGGCATGGCGGCCTACGCCTGGGCGGAGACGGTCACGGCGAACAGCACCAGCCTGGGCGGGTGGAAGGATCACGTGCTGGAGCTGCGCACCGCCATCGACCAGGTGGTGACGCTGGTAAACGGCTGGGATACATCGTCCACCACGCACAACATCCCGGCCATCAGCTGGATCAGCATTCCGACAAACTCGCCGTCCAAGGCGGTCATGGACCAGCTGCGGGCGGTGATCCCGACGCTGTAAGGAGGCTCCATGAGTCGCATCATCAACTTCGCCCGGGCGCAGGTGGGGAAGCCTTACGTGTTCGGGCGTTCCGGCCCGGACAGCTTCGACTGCAGCGGGCTGACCCTCCGCGCTGTGGCTCAGATCGGGCTGGCGTTTTATCACGGCGCGACCACGCAATGGCTACGCGGGCACCAGGATGGCACGGCCACTCGCTACGGCTACTGGGGCGCGTCCGGCACGATTGACACGCTGCCGCCGGACAAAATTGCGTTCCTGTTCAACAGAAATAAGCAGGATGACGGCCGCCTGGTGATGGAGCACACCGGCATTTATGACGGGGCGGGCCGGGTCATCCAGGCCGGGGGTCAGTACAGGGGCGTGAGTGACAAACCCATCAATAAAAAGAGGTGGTCGCACTGGGCGACCTTGACTAAAACATGGGAGGACAGGGACATGGCAGACAGCGATGGGGCGGGCTTTCAAATGCGGCGCGGGGCGAAGGGCGCGGAGGTCAAAACGCTACAGACCGGCCTCATCCGGCTGGGCTATGACCTGGGACGATACGGAGCGGACGGTGATTTCGGTCAGGCTACTGAAGCCGCCGTGAAAAAGTTCCAAACGGACAACCGCCTCCCGGTTGACGGCGTTTGGGACGCGGAGTGCCAGGAACGGCTCACCGAACGGCTCGGCATCGTGGGGGAACCGGTTGACCGCGCCGCGTTGAAGCTGGAAGCCCGCGGCCTGATTAAGCGGCTGGGCGACATACTGGAG
>CAZNPZ010000037.1:0-1252 GCA_964575255.1 uncultured Oscillospiraceae bacterium | reverse complement strand
CGCGTTGAAGCTGGAAGCCCGCGGCCTGATTAAGCGGCTGGGCGACATACTGGAGATGATTTGAGAGGGCGGGCAGTACCATGACCACACAGGAACTCACCAAGGAAGTCGTGGACATCAAAACGAAGGTGGCGGGTATGTCTGAAAAGATCGACGAGGCCTGCCTGCGCCTGGGCACGGTGGAGCGGGAAGTCAAGGAACAGGGGAAGCTCCTGCAAAGCATAGACCGCTTGGCGATGGGGCTGTCCCGCCTGAACGAGAAGATGGGCGACCTGTCCGTGAAGATGGACAATTTCGGCAGCCGCATTAATTTGATTGAGTTGAAGCCCGCCGAAAAGTGGGAGCGTATCATCTACGAAGTGCTGAAATATATCGTACTGGCGGGGCTCGGCTTCATCGCCGCCAAACTGATTGGGGGGGTGTAATTGTACCTGATTGATACTTTACCCGGCTATATCGAACTGGGGCACCTAAACGAAAAGGGCGTATCCGAAATTCAGTTTGATGTAAGCGCATGGAAAGCCCTGTACCCGACAGGCGTTTTCAGCATCACCTACACCCGTCCCGGTGAAATCACGGTGTACCCTGTGGACGAGGCAGACTTGTCCGTGGCAACTGTCGGCTTGATTACCACCCTGACATGGACGGTATCTGACGCTGTGACCGCCATATCCGGTTCGGGTTCGGCGGTTATCCAATGCGCCGTTGGTTCGACCATCGTCAAAAAATCAGACATGGTGCAGACCATAATTTCGACGGGGCATGATGCGTCCGAGGAACCGCCCGAACCATTGGCTGACTATATCGCCAAATGGGGCGCGGTGGACGTGGTTGTCAACGCCCTTGAGTCCGGAGCATCGCCGACAGGCAGCGTCACCCAGGATGAGGACGGAACGCACTTTGTGTTTGGCATCCCCGCGCCCGGCATCCCGACGTAAGAAAGGAAAGAAAATGAAAGCAGATTGGAAAGACGTAGGAATCCGCGCCTTAAAGACTTTTATTCAGTCGTTCGTGGGCGCAATCGTAACCTTGCTTGCAGCCGGGGGTGAACCGGGTGGGGCTTTTACCAAGACCGCAATCATCTCTGCGCTGGCGGCGGCTGTTTCTGCCGTGTGGAACGGCGTTATCAACCCGGCGCTGTCCGAACCGCCACAGGCATAACAGTACAATCAAGGCCCGCTTCGGCGGGCTTTTTTGTTTGCCCAAAAAACATTACAAAAACATCTTTTCTTTACTTTTAGTGTTGACATAC
>CAZNPZ010000036.1:0-28090 GCA_964575255.1 uncultured Oscillospiraceae bacterium | reverse complement strand
AAACTGAAACAACTGAAGTCCGCGACCGCGCCTGACATTCGGCCGTGGTATTTCGCTCCGAAGGAGTGGGCGGCGTCCGCAAGCACGATGGGTCGGTCAAACAGGCGTTGATACAGGTTGTCACTGGGGTGGTACAGGTGTTTTTTACACTCGACCGCCGCGAAAATCTGATCGTAACCGCACATCACACCGCCGATGTCCACCGGCATGACGACCTTTGTCCGCTCGGTGATCGCGTCGGCCAGTTTTTCCGGGTCCATGTGGTAAGATCCCGGCGCGACGTCCACAAGCACGATCTTCGCGCCCACATGATCGATTACGGCGGCAGAGGCGGTATAGGTGTATGCCGATGTGATGACCTCGTCCCCTGGGCCAACGCCCAGCACGCGCAGAGCGAGTTCCAGCGCGGCGGTGGCGGAGTTCAGGCATGCCGCGCGGGGAGTTTCACAGTATTCCGCGATCTTCTTCTCAAATAGCTTGGTCTTGGGGCCGGTGGTGATCCAGCCGGATCTCAGCGCCGAGACGACTTCCTGGATTTCAAGATCGGAAATGTCCGGTGGCGAAAACGGGATATTCATCGACTTGCCTCCAACTTTTGAATTCCCATCCGAGCATTAAAGGAAGCGGGAATGCACGAAAGCGGGGTGTGATTGATGCAAATAGAGTCAAAGACGGCCGCGCTTTCCGGGTTCGTGGTAATGGGATGGCTCGCGGCTGCAGCGGGAGCGTATGCATTCCGATGCCTGGCATTTGTGCTTGAACATGCGGTCATTCAAACCGCGTTCGAGGGCCAGCGATCCCTGTGCCTTGCGAGCGCCTTCTCAAAATGGTCGTAATCCTCCGGCCGGTGAGCATCCGACGCGATGAAGTCACACAACCCTTCCCGGAGCAGCCGCTTAGCGCAACGGCCTTCGGGTGAGAGCAGGGACAGCGTCAGCGCACGCGCGTCGATCTGCATTTCGCAGCCATAAGACCGGATCTGCGCAGCCCGGTCGATGTCGTTCTGAATGTACCGGCAACGTTCGGGGTGCGCGATCACCGTGCGGATGTCCGCCTCCCGAAGATCGATCAGGATCGAATCCCAATTGGGCATCAGCGCGTGCTCCGGAAGTTCCAGAAGCAGCCGGTTCGTTCCACCGATCACGCATTGACGGATAGCATCCCGGTTCTCCAGCATACGGTAATTGACCTCAAACCCCAGCATGAGGCGGATGCCAATCTTTTCCGCCTCAGGCAAAAACCGATCAAAGGCTTCGCGGCCCAAGTCAATGTCACGCGCGTGCCGGACGTGCGGCGTGGCGACGACGGTCTCGATGTTCAGGCGCTTCGCGCGTTCCAGCATTTTCAGTGCGGACGAGAGGTCGCGCGCGCCATCGTCGACGCCCGGTAAAACATGTGTGTGCAGATCCATCATCGTCTTCCCCTGCATACCCGACCTCCGCGGTCGCCCGCTCACTCGCCTTTATTGTAACGGTTGTAGTAATAGTAGTGCGAGTACCGATTTTTCATGTTGCGCTTGTTGATCAGGTTCAGCACGCACCCCAGGACGTTCGCGTTGCCGCGCCGGAGCTGGCTGACGGTGTCCTCCAGGTTCTTGATGTCCACCCTTCCGTCCGCCACGACCAGCACGACGCCGGACGTCTTGGTGCTCAAAACCGCGCCGTCGACGAACAGGCCGATCGGCGGCGAGTCGATGATGACGGTGTCAAACGCCTTATAGAGCTGCTCCAGCAGCTCATCAAACTTCCGGGATTCAAAAATCCTCGTCGCCATCGAAGTGCGCTGTTTGGCGTCGATGACAAACACGTTCTGTATGGGTGTGCGGACGATCAACTGGTTGATCGTGCATTTGTCCTCGAAATAGCTCACCAGGTCATACTTGCCGCGTACGCCGACGAACCGACCCAGCGTCGGATGGCGGAAGTCCAGGTCGATCATCAGAACGCGCTTTCCATCTTCCGCGAGCTGGGAGGCGAGCATCGTCGAGAGGCTGCTCTTGCCCTCCTGCGCGGTGGTGGAGACCATCATGATCGACTTGAGCGGTTCGTCCATCGCGGCAAACCGCATATTCAGCGACAGGAGCTTGATTTGCTCCCGGATGTTGTCATCCAGGCATTGATAGAGCGTGCTGCCGCCCTCGCGCGGCTGCCGTTTGAACTTGTCGAACACCTTGGTGTAGTCCTGTACCTGCGCCAGCACGTTCAGGCTCAGCCTGTCGATGATCGTCTGATCGCTGCGCACCTTCGTATCCAATACGGCGATCGCGAGCACCGTCATCGCGCCCAGGAAGAAGGTGACGAGGAAGGCGATCAGCGCATTGTACACCCGGCGGGGGCCGGACGGTGCGGTGGGCAGGACGGCGTCGGAGGCGATGGAGATGGAGTCGGACTTGGTCAGTTTCCCGACGTAGGTGGCGAACACATTCGCGATCGTGTTGGTGATGCGCATGCTCTCCGCGGCGTCGGTATAGGTGGTCATGATCTTGATGATCCGGGTTCCCGCGACCGACTCGACGACGATTTTGGCGCCTTTGGGCAGTTCTTCGACGCCCAGTGCCTCCGAGGTCGCCTTCAGCACCTGCGGCGTCTTGATCAGTTCTTTGAAATCCCCCGCAAAAGAGTTGCTGGTGGTTACATCATAACGGATCGTACCCGTGCTGTCCGTGTAGTCCATCAAGACATACAGACTTGCCTCCGCAGTGTACACGTCCGGCTGGACGGAATAATAACTCCAGATCGCGCCGGAAACCAGCACGGCGGCCAGCAGGATCCAATGGATTTTTCGAAGAATGATCAGGAAAAAGTCCTTCAGCGGCATTTCTGTCATCAGTACAAATCCTTCCCCATGGCCGGCATCCGGCTTTGCCATTCCGTAACAATATCCGTGAAAACGTCACACATATGTAAGAATATACTACTATGATCCGGCGGATACGTCAAGCATTCCCATGTCGCCTCAAGCGTGCCAATTGCTGTCAGATTCGCGCGGCCCTCGCGCCGCGCACAGCCGAACCGCGCTCTGACACTCGCATTTATGGGTCCCAGCCGAATCATGACGAAAATTGCGCTAAGAAAACCGTGGCGCCTCCCGGCGGGGCAGACGCCACGGTTCAAGGGGCTCTTGCGTGGCCGTCAGGTGAAGGTTACGCTACTCTTCACAAGGTCACTCCAGCCGATTCCATCGTAAATGCTGACGTAGACCGTCATGGTGCCCTTGGTCGCCTGCGTTACCTGGTACGCGTACCCGCCCGGCGTGACGGGGCTGATCAGCGTCGTCTTGTCGCTCTTGTACAGCCTGACCGCCGTGACCGTCGGGGACGGCGTTACGGTAATCGTAGCGATCTTGCCGCGCTTGACCCGCGTGGATTTCACCGTCGCGGTCGGCGCGAGGAATTTGACCGTCACGGATTTCTTCGCCGCGTTCCAGGCGATGTCGTTGCCCGCCTGCGCGGAAATCTTGTCGGTGGCGACGACGTTCTTCGTGTATTTCAGGGTGAACACGCGGTACTTCCCGGACGTTGTGTAGTCGCGCGTGAAGCCGACGATGTTTCCGCTGGCGTCAAAGAACTGCACGCGCGACACATCGGCGGACGCGAAGACCGAGACAGTCGCTTCCTGCCCGCGGTAGACGCTGGGCGCGCTCACCTTGGAGATGGTCGCCTTGGCCGCGGGATCGGTGACTGAGACGCGGCCCGTTTTGTACGTTTTGTTCCATGTAACGGCCTCGCCGCTGGCCGTGCCCGCGTACGCCCGGATGGACTGGGTGCCCGCCTTCTCGAAGCTGTAACTCAGTTCAAACGTCTTGGAAACGTTCGCGACCACTTCGTTGGGCGTACTGCTGCCCACAAGGAACGTGCCCTTGCTGTCGGTGATCTTCACGTTGCTCGTCAGATAGCTGGTCGTGACCCGGATGGTGCTCGCGGTGCCCAGAATGGCGGAACTGGCCGTCAGCTTGGTCACCACGGCGTTTTTGTTGGCCGCGGTGCTTCCGCCTGCGTTGGTGCCGGAAACCTTCACGGTCGCGGAGTAGTAGTTGGCCGGATACGCGGCATCCACTCCGGTCACGCGCACGGCGACCTTGCCGGAATAGGGGTAGTTGACGGTGAGGATGTGCTCCTTGAAGGTCGCGAGGGTGCCCACGTACGAGGAGGTAACGGAACTGGCGGTGATGGACTGCCCGCTGGCGTTGGTGATGGACACGCCGCCGTCGGCGACATCCGCCGTGGTGTATACCTTGACCGTCGCGGTCTGGCCGTACGTCGCGCTGCCGAACTGGATGCCCAGAAGGCTCTTCGGCACGGCGCTCTTGATCAGTGTCGAGGTCTTCACAGAGTTGAGAAAATCATAAAAAACCTGAATCATTTCAGGTGTTCCATAGTCAACAAGGATATCCGTCATGTATCTAGTGACAGAATGCATCTGTTCTCTGGTCAGAACATCCTTGATCGCCATGTTCTTGTTGTAAGTGTAAGCATACTTGGAAAGGAATGCCCAAATGGTGTATAGCTTCTTTGTGAACTTCTCGGCCTGCGCGGAAGAAACGTTGTCGATGATCGAGAGGCCGATCCCCGCGATGTTGTAGTAGTTCGCGGGCATCCGGCCCATACCGTCGACGGCGGTCATCACATCGTCCGTCGTATAGGCGACCGCCGCGCTCGCGAGCGGAGCTCCCGTGAGCAGCATCGCGACAAGAATCAGCCAAACCATTACGCGCTTCATAGGTTGTTCACTCCTCCTTAGTAATGATCAGTTCGCCAGGGTGAATCGTAGAGATGCCGATTCGCGAGGCGGATGATCTGTCGGCTCGACACGCCACTCAGTCACCCTGACGGTCCGGAAGACATCCGCAACCGTTCCTTGAGATGGATTATACCATAATTCACCAGAAAATGACACGAAATACAACGAAAAAATGTCACAAATTTTCTGGGCATAGTTTGTGATGAGAGGCATTTGCGGTCGCAGTGTTTACATTCCAATGGCACAGCCGGAGCCTTCGGAGAATCCGATCAGTCCGTATTCCCGTCGAAACGCTCGGTGCCGCTGGAATCAAGGCCGGGCAGCGCCAGAATCCGGGCGCGAACCGAGCCTGTCAGGCAACCTTCGAGCGCCCTTCTGAGAAGATCGGGGCGCCTGATCCCCCCCGTGATCAGCGCGTTCTCGATTCCGTCGGCTTTGTACGCCTTCCCCGGCATCATCTGATAGACGATGTACCAGTCCTCAAGCGCCGCGAACGGGATCGCCTCACCGCCGACCTCCAGATGTGAAGCGACAGACAACCGGTCAAAGGGATACTCGTATTGCCCCTCCCCGTGACAGACGATGAATCCGGCCATCAGGTCGACATCAATCCCGTCAATAAGGAACCTGCGAAACCTTTTCGTCGCGAAGGCGGCCGACTGCGGTGTAACCACCGTTTCGCCGAGCGCGCCCAGCGCGTTTTCGGCCTTCTCGGCGTCTTCAAGCGCGACAAGGATGTCGATATCCCGCGGGTTGCCCGCAAGGCCATGCTGGTGAAGCATCAAAGACCCCCCGACAGCCCAGACCACATTCAGCTCATTCAGCGCGTATCCGATTCGGCTCAACGCATGTTCCAACCAAACACCTCCGATAAGGTTTCGCCGCAGTCGGGTACGCGCCACGACGCACCGTACGCATTGATTACTTCCAGTATACCACATAAAGGCAGAACGCGCATCCGTCGCTGAAATTTATCCATAAAATCCCTCTCCTCAGGAGCAATGGGGGTCTTGCGCGATTGACGGGTTTCCCGCCATGATGATAAGATATTCGGTTGAAAGAGCACCGACGAATTTGCCGTATCTTGTTTCATTGGTGGTATATCTGGTATAATGTACCAGCGGGATACCAATACGTAAGGGGAGGGCTTTCACCATGTGGAAGGAGTTCAGGGAATTCGCGTTCAAGGGGAATGTGATTGACCTTGCGGTCGGCGTGATGATCGGCGCGGCGTTCGGGAAAATTGTCACCTCTCTGGTCAACGACATCTTCACGCCGATCCTGTCGCTGATTACCGGAAAGATCGACCTGACCCAACTGGCCGTCAGGTTCGGCGAAGGAGACACGGCGGCGTCCCTCAACTACGGTCTGTTCATTCAGTCGGTGATCGATTTCCTCTTGATGGCGCTGTGCATCTTCCTGTTCGTGAAGCTGATCACAAAGCTAAGAAAACCCGAACCCGTTCACGAGAAACCCGCGCCGCGCAAGTGCCCCTTCTGCATGAGTGAGATCGACAAAGAGGCAACCCGCTGCCCGCATTGCACCTCGCAGCTCGGCGCAGAATAAGACGCATGCCCATTGGGTTGCAGAGCAGCGGACAATTGCCGCCCACGCGCATTCCTGTACGCGTTTAAGATGCATCCGCAATGCGCGCGATTTTACGGGAGTTTACGAAAACGTCGTTGACAACCCCATGGGCGGCCAATATACTGGAAACAGTGCTGATCTGCTTCCAGAGATGATGAGACGGGATGCAACGACAGGTTTCGTTGTGCACCGTCTTTTTCTCTGGGGACGGAACGAATGATCGAAGGAGGAACCCTCATGGAAACCAGACCTTACGTGTCCTGGGACCTGATGAACAGCTTTCTGATCGACGCATTCAAGGGCTACGGCGTGCCGGAGGCCGACGCGGCCATCTGCGCGGACGTGCTATTGGAGAGCGACCGGCGCGGCATCGAGAGCCACGGCTGCAACCGGTTCAAGCCCATCTACATCGACCGCATCGTGGACGGCATCCAGAACCCGGTGACCAAAATCGACATCCTGAAGGAAACCGCCACCACCGCCGTCCTCGACGCGAACGACGGCATGGGCATGGTCGCGAGCCACAAGGCGATGGAGATGGCCATTGAAAAGGCGAAGAAGTATGGCCTCGCGATGATCGCCGTCCGCAACTCCACCCACTACGGCATCGCCGGCTACTGGGCGACGATGGCCACCAAGGCAGGCATGATCGGCCTGACCGGCACCAACGCCCGCCCGTCCATCGCGCCGACGTTCGGCGTGGAGAACATGCTGGGCACCAACCCGCTCACCGTGGGCTTCCCAACCGACGAGGAATTCCCGTTCATGCTGGACTGCGCCACCTCCATCACCCAGCGCGGCAAGATCGAGTACTACGCCCGTGTCGGCAAGGACACCCCCGCCGGCATGGTCATTGGCCACGACGGCAAGGCGATGACCGACAGCCCGCAGATTCTGAAAGACCTGACCAGCGGCAACGCCGCGCTCGCCCCGTTGGGCGGTATCGGCGAAGACCTGGCCGGGTACAAGGGTTACGGCTACGCGACGGTTGTGGAAGTCCTGTCCGCGGCGCTGCAGGCCGGCAGTTTCTTAAAGGCGCTCAACGGCCTCACGCCGGACAAGAAGAAGATGCCCTACCACCTGGGGCACTGGTTCCTCGTGATCGACCCGGAGGCGTTCATGGGCCTCGAATCCTTCAAAAAGACCTGCGGCGACATTCTGCGCGAACTGCGCGCCTCCCAGAAGGCCCCCGGCGAAGAGCGCATCTATACCGCGGGCGAGAAGGAATACCTGGTGTGGCTGGAGCGCAAGGACAAGGGCGTGCCGGTTTCGGAACCCGTACAGAAGGAAATCCTCGCGATCCGGGACAAACTGGGTCTCTCCTACAGGTTCCCGTTCGAATAGGAATTTCGACAGAAAATAATGAGGTGAATCACGATGGATTACGCAAAGGAATCCCTGCGCCTGCACGAGGAATGGAAAGGCAAGATCGAGGTCGTCACCCGCGTCCCCACCGCGAACAAGCAGGATCTGTCGCTCGCGTACACCCCCGGCGTCGCACAGCCCTGCCTTGAAATCCAGAAGGACGTCGACCTGAGCTACACGCTGACCCGCCGCTGGAACATGTGCGCGGTCGTCACCGACGGTACCGCCGTTCTGGGTCTGGGCGACATCGGTCCCGAAGCCGGCATGCCGGTCATGGAGGGCAAGTGCGTCCTGTTCAAGGCGTTCGGCGACGTGGACGCGTTCCCGATCTGCATCAAGTCCAAGGAAGTCGACGACATCGTCAACACTGTCTACCTGATCTCCGGCTCCTTTGGCGGCATCAACCTGGAGGACATCGCCGCGCCGCGCTGCTTTGAGATCGAAAAGAAGCTGAAGGAAAAGTGCGACATCCCGATCTTCCACGACGACCAGCACGGCACGGCCATCGTCACGATGGCGGGCCTGATCAACGGCCTGAAGGTGGTCGGCAAGAAGAAGGACGACGTCCGGATCGTCATCAACGGCGCGGGCGCGGCGGCCATCTCGATCACGAAGCTTCTTTTGTCCGACGGCTACAGGGATGTCACGCTGTGCGACCGCAAGGGCGCGATCTATGCGGGCCGCACTGAAGGCATGAACGCCATCAAGTACGAGATGGCCCAGCTCACCAACACCCGGATGGTCAAGGGCTCGCTCGCGGACGCGCTGGTCGGCGCGGACGTGTTCATCGGCGTGTCCGCCCCCAAGATGGTCACCACCGACATGGTCAAGACCATGAACAAGGACGCCATCGTGTTCGCCTGCGCCAACCCGACGCCGGAGATCTTCCCCGACGAGGCCAAAGCGGGCGGAGCGGCGGTCATCGCGACCGGCCGCAGCGACTTCCCCAACCAGATCAACAACGTTCTGGCGTTCCCCGGCGTGTTCCGCGGCACATTTGATGTGCGGGCGTCCGACATCAACGATCAGATGAAGCTGGCCGCCGCCTACGCACTGGCGGGCCTGATCGGCGAGAAGGAACTGAGCGCCGAGTACATCATCCCCGCGCCGTTTGACCCGCGCGTCCGCGATGCGGTCGCCAAGGCCGTCGCGCAGGCCGCCCGCGATTCCGGCGTCGCCCGGATCTGATCAGCCCCATTTTTCGCTTCCGGCGTCATCGCCGGAAGCGTTTTTTCGTACAGTTGACACACCAGCGCAGAATCGTGTATAGTGGACGCGAAAAACCCCGGAAACGAGGCCGCCATGCAGAAGATCATCGAATCCCTGCGCAATAACCCCGTCATCGCCGCCGTCAATTCCGACGAGGTGCTGGAAGCCGCGCTCGCGAGCGACTGCGAGGTGGTGTTCCTTTTGATGGGTTCGGTGGTCACCATCGCGCCGATGGTGGCGCGCGTCAAGGCTTCGGGCAAGCGCGCGCTGGTGCATGTGGACCTGATCGAAGGCTTCGCCAGCCGCGAGGTGGTGATCGACGCGCTGCGCGCGATGTGCGCGCCGGACGGCGTGATCTCGACCAAGCCGCAGCTTCTTCGCCGCGCGCACCAGCTTGGGCTTGTGACGGTGCAGCGCGTGTTCGCCATCGATTCCAAGTCGGTCGCGAACCTCAAAAACCTGTCGGAAACGGGAAAGCCGGACTTTATCGAGATCATGCCGGGGCTGATCCCGCGGGTTTTGCGCTCCGCCGGGGAGCTGACCGGCATCCCGGTGATCGCGGGCGGGCTGATTGAGGAAAAGGCGGAGGTCATCGCGGCGCTGGACGCTGGCGCGGTGGCCGTCTCCACCACCTGCCAGGGCGTCTGGCGGATGTGATGCGCGCATCCCGTTGAACCTCCGGCTGTCATCCCGCGCGCTTTGATCACGCGGGCGTGTCGGGTTCGGACAAAATTAACTTTCCGCCCGGCTTGCCTTTCCAGGTTGAATCCGTTAGAATAGGTATCACAATTTCAATGTGTCAAATGCGTCAGGAGCGGGGTCAAAGTCGTCCTCAGCCTTCTCACAGAGAGCCGCGGGTGCTGAAAAGCGGCAGAAGGTTCGGCGTCTGCTCCCCCCGCCAGCAGCAGGCTGAAAGCGAAAGCGACTAGGCCGCGCCGGGTTCCCCCGTTACAGGGACGCGCAATCGGGTACTTACCGGCTGCGTCAGAGCGGCCGCCTTATGGGCGGCAACGAAAGTGGTACCGCGGATGCAAGCCTCCGTCTTTCATGGGAAAGACGGAGTTTTTCTTTTCCCAGGGCTTGAAGATTTTCTTTGGGAGGGCATTGTATGAAGATCGCGTTTTCAACCCTGGGCTGCCCCGAATTCGGCTGGATGGACATCTATTCGATGGCGAAGGACTTCCACTTTGACGGCATTGAGATTCGCGGCCTTGGCCAGAGCATCCTGGCCGTGACCGCCTCGCCGTTCACCGAGCGCCAGATTGACAAGACATACGCAAAGCTTCAGGCGCTGCACCTGGAGATCCCCTGCCTGTCCTCCGGCTGCTGCCTGAAGTTCCCGGAGAAGCGCGAAGAAGTCCTCTCCGAGATCGCGCAGTACGTCGCGCTGGCACAGAAGCTGGGCACGCCGTACATCCGCATTCTGGGCGATCTGGAACCCGCGCCGGAAGGGGAAGTGGACGACGAATACGTGGCGGGCGTCCTCACGGAACTTGCGGACATCGCGGAGCCCGCGGGCGTGACGCTTCTTGTTGAGACCAACGGCGTGTACTGCGATACCGCGCGGCTCGCGAAGCTCCTCGACCGCGTCGCGCGCGCGAACGTCGCGGCGCTCTGGGACATGCACCACCCCTACCGCCACATGGGCGAATCCCCCGCACAGACGGTCAAAAACCTCGGTTCCCGCATCCGCTACACCCACACCAAGGATTCGGTGGTGGAAGGCGGGCAAGTGCGCTACCGCATGATGGGCGAGGGCGATCTGCCCATCTACCAGATGCTGGACGCGCTCAAGGACATCGGCTATGACGGCTACGTCTCGCTGGAATGGGTCAAGCGCTGGGCGCCCGACCTGACCGACGCCGGCATCGTGTTCCCCCACTTCGCGCAGTTCATGCAGAACTACTTCGAGGGCCACATGCTGCAGGTGAACGCGCGCGGCACCGGCAAGTACGTCTGGAAGAAGGAGCACCTGATCGAGCTGACCTTCCCGGAGGTGCTCGACCGGATGGTGCGTGAGTTCCCCGACCAGTACGCGTTCCGCTACACCACCCACTACTACACCCGTACCTATGCGCAGTTCCGGGACGATGTGGACGCGTTCGCGCGCGCGCTGATCGCGATGGGCGTGGACAAGGGCGATCACGTCGCGATCTGGGCGACCAACGTGCCGCAGTGGTTCATTACCTTCTGGGCGACGGTCAAGATCGGCGCGGTGCTGGTGACGGTCAACACCGCCTACAAGATTCACGAGGCCGAATACCTGCTGCGCCAGAGCGACACCCACACGCTGGTCATGATCAATGGCTACAAGGACTCCAACTATGTGGAGATCATGCGCGAGCTTTGCCCGGAGCTGGAAACCACGCGCCCCGGCGCGCTGGTTGCGAAGCGCCTGCCGCGCCTCAAAAACATCATTACCGTCGAGTGCGACCTGCCCGGCGCGTTCACCTGGGATGAGGCGATGGAACTGGGCGACAATGTGCCGCTCTCCGAAGTCACCGCCCGCGCGCGGTCGCTTCGACCGCACGACGTATGCAACATGCAGTACACCTCCGGCACGACCGGGTTTCCCAAGGGCGTCATGCTGACCCACTACAACGTGGTCAACAACGGCAAGGCCATCGGCGACTGCATGGATCTGTCCACCGCCGACCGTTTGATGATTCAGGTGCCGATGTTCCATTGCTTCGGCATGGTGCTGGCGATGACCGCGTCGATGACCCACGGAACCACCATGTCGCCCATCCCCTTCTTCTCGCCGCGCGTGTCGCTGGACTGCATCAACCGCGAGAAGATCACCGCGTTCCACGGCGTGCCGACGATGTTCATTGCGATGCTGGAGCATCCGGATTTCCCGAAGACCGATTTCTCGCACATCCGCACCGGGATCATGGCGGGAAGCCCCTGCCCGGTCAAGGTGATGCGCGAGGTGCTGGACAAGATGAACATGTCCGAAATCTGCATAACCTACGGCCAGACAGAGGCCTCGCCCGCGACCACGATGTCCAAGACCACCGATTCCGTCGAGACGCGCGTCTCCACCGTGGGCTCTGCGATGTTCGCGGTCGAGTGCAAGATTGTCGATCCGGAGACGGGTGTCGAGCTGCCCGACAACACGGACGGCGAGTTCTGCGCGCGCGGCTACAACATCATGAAGGGCTACTACAAGATGCCGGAGGCGACCGCGGCGGTCATCGACGCCGAGGGATGGCTGCATTCGGGCGACCTCGCCCGTCGTCTTCCGGACGGGAACTTCAAGATCACCGGTCGCATCAAGGACATGATCATTCGCGGCGGCGAGAACATCTACCCCAAGGAAATCGAGGAGTTCCTCTACACGCACCCCGCCGTCAAGGATGTGCAGGTGATCGGCGTGCCGGACAAGCAGTACGGCGAGGAGATCATGGCCGAGGTCATCCTCAAAGAAGGCGCGTCCGTGACCGTCGACGAACTCAAGGCCTACTGCCTCTCGCACATGGCCAAGCACAAGTGTCCGCGCTACATTGACTTTGTGACCGAGTTCCCGATGAACGCCGCGGGCAAGATCATGAAGTACAAGATGCGCGAGCGCGCCACTGAAAAGCTGGGGCTGGGCGCGGCGGCGAAGATCGAAACTGCATAAGAGGGGTTAGGCGGGGGAGACGACGATCCGGGGGCGCTGCCCCCGGAACCCCCGCCAGAGGCTGTGCCTCTGGACTGCCACTTGCCAAATAGAAGATAACAGGAAAGAGTGCAATCACTTGATGATACGCACTCTTTCTCGTGGGACAAGGTATTATTCTCTTGGGAGCTTAAGCAAATTATCGTTGGTTGAGGCGTTGGGTGCGGACTTCACGTACTTCTCACCATTCACACTGATTTCTGGAAGGCAATCAGGGTAAGGGTAGATATTTACCTGAATCGTTTTAGGATTCTTGACCAAATAATCGTGAACGTCTGCTTTCTTATAATACCCTTCAGGATTGCAGCCAGTCAGATATATCTGGTCAATCTCGGTTAGTTGGCTAGAATAGTAGCTTCCAGCCTTCATCTTAATTTTGATTGCGCGCATGAGTTCCTCTTTCTGCCGTTACGACTTTATTGTCACAAGACAGAAGACCATTCAGAAAAATTGTTCACCTCCACTAAATGATTTGGACAGCAAGCCTATTGAATTCTTTCAAAGAATCTGCTACAATAACACTTGGTGAGTGGCTTAGTGCAGCAAGATTTCTTGTTGTGCTTGCCGTTGGGTCTTGGTGATAGCAGTCATCAAGACCCTTCTTCTATCTCATGCAGGTACAATATACCATTCACGTCGCAAACAGTCAATAGATTTTCGCCTATTTTTCATCTTTCCCAACGTTAAAATTTTCCTGCGGCTCACGCGCAAGAACCACCAGCGTATCTTCTTCGATGTCGTACTTTGCAATATATCTGCGCGCTGCAGAAAAGTCCATTCCCGACATAGACTGGAGATACTTTACAAAGTCTCGGCAGCCGATTCTCACCCAGCCGTTTTTCGCTCTTTCCGCAAATGCGTAGGCTTTATAACCCGTCTCTCCATGGTACGCCTTAATTCCTATCGCGCATTTCTCCTCATCAAACCCTACCAAGACCTGACTCGGTGACCCAAGTTTTGATATTGCAGCACTATTGAATGCGATCCCAAGCGAAGAAATCGTAACGTAAGGTGCCCCGCTCGATATCGCCGACCAGTTGAAGTTGTAATTCATTTTTATCTCCTCCGTGCTGTGCTTTTATAGCAATTCTATACCAACACGCGCGCTGTGTCAAATGTTTATTCTCCGCACAGCTTTTACCATATTGCAGCGAAGTACCGCGTTTAGGCTGCGACCTCAAAACGAAATCGGGCGGATTTCCGAGATAAATGCGAGAACATCGACGGTGGAATGCAGTGATTGCCACGATAATATCGCTGCTAGAATGATCGCAGAAGCAAGCGGAGCTTCTAGCAATTCATGCTCGGAATTCAGAGGATGAACACATCAATCGAATCTATCTGATGGAAATGCAAAAAAAACTTGAATAACCGATGCATTCTCAGCGAACACGTTCCGAAAGCGTCGGACGTTTATCGCGGGTACAGGCGCACCCACTCTTCTTCCAGAATTCCGTAGGCGTAGGCGTCGTGCCAGCGCGGCTGTCCGGACGGATCGCGGTCAAAGAACGCTTTCTTCTGGAAATGTCCTTCCCGGCGCATGTGGACGCGTTCCAACAGTTTTCAGGATCGAACGTTCAGCGGATCGCAATGCGCTTCGATCCGGTGCGCGCCGCAAGTCTCGAACCCATAGCGCATCATTGCAAGGGTTGCTTCCGTCGCGAAGCCAACGCCGCAAAAGCGCCGGTTGAACACGTAGCCGATCTCCCAGGTTTGAAATGGCTCCGGTTCCTGCTTACAAAAGTATATGTTCCCGATCAGCTTACCCGTATCCTTTTTACATACGGCCCAGAAAGCGGTGTCCGTCGATCTTCTCGCCGCCTCGATCCGTGCCTGCTCCAGCGAAAACACGCCTTACGGCTCAAACCGGACGGTTTCCGCGTCCGAAAGGTACTCGAACAGGTCGTCGCCGTCGCTCGGCAGAAACCGACGGATTACAAGCCTTTGTGTCTCCATGGAATCGAGCATATCTCCTCCAAGACCGTCTTATCACCGGTGGACATTCGCATTCGCCGAACCTTGCGCTTCATCGTCTCATGTGGCTGGAATATTCCTTCAGACCCCTTGTTCCGCCTCTGTAGCAGGCACATTCGGTACAACTGCCGGTTCTTCCGCGTCCGGCTTCTCCTTCAGCGCGTCCACGTCGGCGGGGGTGATGACCATCAGGTCTTCCTTGGTGGGGTTTTCTAAAGTGGAGAGGCGGTTCGCCTGCTCGACCAGCACGCGCTCGAAGACGTTCCGGACGCCGCGGGCGTTGCCAAAGGCGATCGAGTTGGTGTTGGTCTCGTCAATTAATGCCTTGACCGCTTCCTTCGCGGTCTCGTCCAGCGCGTACTGGTTTTTCTTGCACTGGGACTCGAAGATCAGCATCATCTCGTCCAGCGAATAGTCGTCAAAGTGCAGGTAGCGGTTGAAGCGGGATTCGAGGCCGGGGTTGGAGTGGATGAACGTGTCCATCAAGCCGTCGTAGCCCGCGACGATCACCACCAGGTCGTCCCGGTGGTCTTCCATCGCCTTCAAAAGCGTATCAATGGCCTCCTGACCGAAATCGTTCTCGCCGCCGCCGTTTAAGGCGTAGGCCTCATCAATGAAGAGGACGCCGCCCAGCGCCTTTTTGACCGCCTCGCCGGTTTTGATGGCGGTCTGCCCGACGTACCCGGCCACGAGGCCGCTGCGATCGACTTCCACCAGATGCCCCTTGGACAGAATGCCCAGGCTGTGGTACACGCGGGCCATCAGCCGCGCGATCATGGTCTTGCCGGTGCCGGGGTTGCCGGTGAACACCATGTGCAGCGACATGTCCAGCGTCGGGAGGTCGTGGGCTTTGCGCATCTTGTAGACCGTCACCATGTTGATGAGGTTGGCAACTTCCTTTTTGATGCTTTTGAGGCCGGTGTAGCCGTTCAGTTCCTCTTTGAGAACCGCGATGTCCTCCGGCGGCTGCGCCTCGGCTTCCGCCTGCGCGGGCGGCGCGGCGACGGGCGTCGCGGCTTCATTGGGCGCGTCCTTTTTATCCGGCGTTTCCGGTTTATCCGGCGCGTCCGTTTTCTCGATCTGCGGGGTTTCCGGCTTGCCCGTGCCTTTGAGACGGTCGGGCGACAGACTGGGCGCGCCCCAAAGGTCGCTCGCCACCCGCCTCAGGTTGTTTTCCGTCAGCTTCTGGATGACCTCCAGCTGCTGGAAGATGATCTCGTCCTTCGTGTCCAAAGGGTTCCCCTCCCCCGCGACGCTTCTCGCCGCCTCATTATACCAATCTTTTCTCTGTTTGGGAAGGGTCAAGCATGCGCTTTCACTCAAGGATTGCATGCTCCGAAAAGGCTCGCGCGATTCGCAAAACCTGCCCGTGTATATGGATCACCGCCTGCCAAACCCCCGCTGCCAATTCTTCCCATGTCCATTCCCAGTCTCTCCTCGGACACCCCGTTTTCCATTCAACCGATCCCAGCGACATGCGCCGGGATCGGTTTCCGCAGTAAACAGCGCACACTGGCGGAGGAAACATTTCCTTTAGTCAGCGCGCCGCCCGGAAACCCGCGCGGATTTCAGGCGCGCGCAGACTTCCTCCCAACGCGAAGAAAAAGCCGAAGGATTTTCTTCGCCGCGCGCATTTGCTCGCAAATTCGCTCAAGAAATATATGGTTGTCAACCCAAATCCCTTCTGTTATAATGTTTTCGGTATGCCAGCGAAAAGGAATGAAATTTTCATTGAAGCTGTTCATCTCTGCCGACATTGAGGGAACTTGCGGCATTGCCCATTGGGATGAGACCGAAAAGGGGCGCGACCTGTATACGCAGTTCGCCGCTCAGATGAGTCGAGAAGTCGCCGCCGCCTGTCAGGGCGCGATCGACGCGGGCTGCGAGGAAATTCTCGTCAAGGACGCGCACGACTCCGCCCGGAACATCGATCCGAAGGCGCTGCCGGAGTGCGCGCGAATCTTCCGCGGCTGGGGCGCCGACCCGCTGTGCATGATGGCTGGGCTGGACGCATCCTTTGACGGCGTGGTGTTCACAGGCTACCATTCCAACGTTGGAAGCGACGCGAACCCGCTCGCCCACACGATGAACACCCGCCTGTACCAGTTTTTAATCAACGGGGAGCCCGCGTCAGAGCTGTACATCAACAGCCTGATCACGTCCTTTTACAATGTCCCGGTCTATGTGGTGGCGGGCGACAAGGGCCTCTGCGACTGGATGAAGGCGAAAAACCCGAACACGATCACCGTGCCGGTGGTTGAGGGCTTCGGCGGCGGCAGCATTTCGCCGCAGCCGGACGTCGCCGTGCGCCTGATCCGCGAGGCGGTCGCAAAGGCGCTCACACAGCCGCGCGAGACCTTCCTGTTCCCGATGCCGGAATCGGTTGAGATGACCGTCTCGTTCCGGGAGCACCAGATGGCGCGCAAGGGCGGCTTCTATCCGGGCGCGAAAAAGCTGGACGCCCGAACGGTTTCCTTCAAATCCAGCGATTACATGGACGTACTGAAGTTCATGATGTTCGTGGTCAACGGTTAGGAGAAGCATGCCGAAACCAAAGGCGTTACGACCCGGCGATACACTGGGTTTTGTCGCACCATCCAGCCCGGTCAAGACGGTTGAGAGTGTTGAAAAATGCGTGGAGGCCGCCCGCGCGATGGGCTTTCGCACCGTGGTGGGCGAAAGCTGCCGAAGCGCGCACGGCTACCTGTCCGGCGAGGATCAAATGCGCGCGGCCGACCTAAACCGCATGTTCGCGGATGATTCGATTGACGCCATCGTCGCGATCCGCGGCGGCTACGGCGCGCCGCGCATTCTGGACAAACTGGACTATGCCCTGGCTGCGGCGCACCCGAAGCTGCTGGTCGGCTACAGCGACATCACCGCGCTGCACATCGCCTACGGGCAGAAATCCGGCCTTGTCACGATGCACGCGCCGATGCCGTCCACCGAGTGGATCGCGGGCGACTACGACGCATTCACCAGCACCGGTCTTCTCCGCGCACTGACTTCCTCCGAGCCGCTTGGGACAATCCTGAACCCGCCGGAACATCCGGTGGAGACGCTTCACGGCGGCGTCGCGCGCGGCAGGCTCACAGGCGGCAACCTGTGCCTCATCGCCGCGTTGAACGGCACGCCCTGGGAGATCGACGCGCGCGGCGCGATCCTGGTATTGGAAGACATCGGCGAGTACGTCCATCGGCTGGACAGGATGCTGACCACACTGCGCCTGTCCGGGAAGTTTGACCAGTGCGCAGGCATCGTTCTGGGCGGCTTCACCGATTGCCCGCCAGAGAACCCCGACCGCAGCCTCACGATCCGTCAGGTGATCGAAGAAGTGGTGCTGCCCGCGGGCAAGCCCGTCGTGTCCGGCTACATGATCGGCCACTGCAGCCCCAAGGTATCGATCCCGCTGGGCGTCATGGCGACGCTTCATGCGGACAGCGGTTTTCTCTCCATCGATGAGGCGGCGCTCACCGGCCGCTGATTACGCAGGAAACCAACTGGAAATTCCGTTCGTCAAACCGGAAGTTCGGGTTACGGACTACTTTAGGAGGGAACGCAATGGGCAAGATGAAGTGGTTGGGCGCGGTCATCCTCACGCTGGCGCTGCTCGCCGTGATGCCCCTGGCCGTTCTGGCGGCCACAGGAATCTCCGATCAGGGCGGAACGGTCGGCGAGACGGAGGATTCGCTGTACGCCATCCTTCAAGACGGGAACGACTATTCACTCTATTCGATGCCCGCGGCCGGCGGCAGCATGACGAAGCTGGACACCGCGCAGACGATGGACAACCTCGTCGTCGGCACCGACGGCACGGCGTACTATCTTGCCGGCGACGGAACGGCCTTCTACATCAAACACGTCGCGGCTGACAAGACGATCACCACGCTCGTCCCGTTCAACGCGGGCATAACGGTGAAGCGCCTCTCCTGGTATGACGGCATGCTCTACTGCCTGGTCGACAACAAACTGACCATCGTCGACCCCGCTGCGGGCGATCAGGATGAAGTCTGTCCGCTGTCCGTCAGCGAGTACGTAATCATCGACGACGTGATCTTCTACGTCTCCGGCGACGACATCGCCACCTACACCCACGAGATGACCGACGGCAACATGCTGGTGACCTCCGGCGGCAAGCTCTATTCGATGACCTCGACCGGCACCAACTCGGAGCTGCTCCTGGACAAGGGCGTGACCGACCTGAAGGCCGCCGGCGACTACCTGTACTTCCACGACATGGAAGACAACTACGCGATGGGCTCCAGCGATGATATGTGGCTGGAGGGCAAGCTGTACCGCTACAACATCCAGACCGGGCAGCTCACCTCAATGAATCTGGACTACGACTGGGATTTCTTCCCCACCAGCCGCGGCGTGGTGATCTACACCTCCCAGGACGTGTCGCTCTACCCGCTGACCGGCGGCGACGGCAAGGTTCTGATGGCGCCGGAACTGTACACTACGTTGACGGTGTTCGGCGACGCCGCCTACGTCTATGAGCACTCCTCCGGGGTTTTGACCGAAGTGCCGCTGGACGGCTCCGCCGCCATCAAACTGTCGGCTGGAACCGTCACCGACCTCACCGCAGAGGGCACCGAAACCCCCGACGAAACGACGACGGACGATACGACGACGGACGATACGACGCTGACCGATGATACCACGGATACGACCACCACGGACGGGGCGACCGACGATACCGAGGTGTCTGACGATTCCGATTCGTCCGGTTCGCATTCGTCTTCCTCCGCCACCAGCAGCGGCTACATCTTCCCCAATTCCGCCAGTAAGAAGCTGACCCGCTCACAGATCCTGAAGGTGTCCAAGTCCAAGTGGGGCTACGCCCGCAACGAGATCTACGCGCGGCATGGCTACAAGTTCAAGTCGTCCAAGTACAAGAAATATTTCGCCAACAAGACCTGGTACAAGCCAGGCAGCTTCTCGACGGGCGAACTCAACTCCATCGAGTGGTACAACATGGAATTGATCAAGTCGATGGAAGTCGAGTACGGCCTCCTGAACGGCTCCTCATCGTCCTCCGGCTCCAACTCCGGCGCCACCAGCAATTCCTACATCTTCCCGAATTCCAGCAAAAAAAAGCTGACGGACAGCCAGCTCAAGAAGATGACCAAGAAGCGGCTGGGCATTGCGCGCAACGAGATTCTGGCCCGCCACGGCTATGTATTCAAGAGCAGCTACTATAAGAAATACTTCAAGAACCAGAAGTGGTACAAGGCGGGCGGGTATTCGTCCGGAAAACTCAACGACATCGAGTGGTACAACATCAAGCTGATCAAGAAGTGGGAAGCCAAGAAATAGTAGTTTCATTTCGCGGGGGCGGCTAAACCCGCCCCCGCTACAGCGTATCGACATAGTCGATACGCGCAAAGAAAATCTGCTGGCGCATCTTTTCTTTGCATTTGGAACGGAGCCGGTTCCCTGAAACACCTGCGGGCGTTTCCGTGCGGAAACCGGTTCGGGAATGCTTTCCCTGTCGGCCGGGCAAGCTCGGCCTTTGAGGGAAAGCCAAATCCAGCGCACAGGTCGCTGGATTTGATGAAAGTCGAGAGGGCTATGGCCCTCGTTGGCAACCTTTTTGAGTTTGTTGATGGGCTTATGCGGGGGCGGTTTAACCCGCTCCCGCTTGATTTTGAATTGGTCACGATGTTTTAGGGGTTGATGCGGTGGTTTTCTCCAGTTCCGAGTTTTTGTTTTTTTTCCTGCCCGTTGTTCTGATCGGCTACTACGGCTTCCTGCGCGGGCGCGGCGCGCGCAACGTGTTTCTGACCTTTCTCAGCCTGTTCTTTTACGGCTGGGGCGAGCCGTGGTTCGTGTTCGTCATGCTGGCCTCCATCGCGTTCAACTGGGTATGCGCGCTTCAGATTGATAAATATAGAAACGGACGCGGCGCGAAGGTTTGGTTGACGTTCTCCATTATCGGAAACATGGGTCTCCTGTGCACGTTCAAATACCTGATGTTCATCCTGAAAAACATCAATTGGGCGTTCGGGGCGCACATTTCGGTGCCGATGATCGTACTGCCGATCGGCATCTCTTTTTTCACGTTCCAGGCCATGTCCTATGTAATTGACGTCTACCGCCGCGACGGCAAGGTGCAAAAGAACTTCCTGAACGTATGCCTGTATGTGTCGTTTTTCCCGCAACTGATCGCGGGCCCGATTGTGCGCTACCAGACCATCGCCGATGAAATCGACGGCCGCGTGGAAAACCTGGACGACTTCGTCAAGGGCTCGCGCCGGTTCATGGTGGGGCTTGGCAAAAAAGTCATCCTGGCCAACAGCCTTGCGCTTCTGGCGGACAACGCGTTCGCCCACGCGCCCGGAGAGCTCTCCACCGGCGCGGCGTGGCTGGGCGCGATCGCCTACCTGTGGCAGGTGTACTACGATTTTTCCGGCTACTCCGACATGGCGATCGGCATGGGCTGGATGTTCGGTTTCCACTTCCTGGAGAACTTCGATTACCCGATGATCTCCCGCTCGATCACCGAATTCTGGCGGCGCTGGCACATCAGCCTTGGCACCTGGTTCCGGGATTACCTGTTCTTCCCGCTGGGCGGCAGCCGCGTAAAATCCGTCTGGCGGCTCTTGTTCAACATGTGTGTCGTTTGGTCGCTGACGGGCCTGTGGCATGGCGCGGACTGGAAGTTCCTTATATGGGGATTCGGTTTCTTCGTGTTCCTCGCGTTTGAGCGCCTGACAGGGCTTGCGAAGAAACTGGACAAGCAGCCGCTGGGAGTTCTCTACGCGATGATCGTGATCATCACGATTACGGTGATGATCCGCTCGGACAGCCTCGCCTACGCGGCAGGTTTCATCGGCTCGATGTACGGCGGTGGCTCGGTCGGCTTCTGGGACGTGACCGCCACGATGTACATACGCGAGTACGGCGTGTTTGTCGCGCTGGCGCTCCTGATCGGGCTTCCGATCGGAAAGTTCGTCAAAGAAAAGCTGCGCGTCCCGGATCGCGCGTTTGAGATACTGAGCGCGGCCGGGCTGATCCTGGTCTTTGTCGTCTCCATCAGCTACATCGTGATGGGCGGTTACAACCCGTTCATCTACTTCAATTTCTAGGAGGGATGGCCGATGCTTCGTAAATCGATCGATCGCGTGTTGGCCGTCGTCCTGATCTTCTCAATATTCGCAATCGGCGGCGTGACGATGGCGCTGAACGTGAAGAATTTCGGGTACGATCTCGTCAAGGGATACGCAAACTACCTTCGGGATGACGGGCGGCCACTCGCGGGCGTCTCGGCGCGCATCGCCGCGCTGACCTCCACGATCAACCGGACGCTCATATTTAAGGATGGGTTTGAAGCCCTCAACCTTCGGCTTCAGATGGCGCTGGGCAAACAGATGTATAGCCTGGGCGGCACTACGATGGTCAAGTTGAAAACCGGGCAGCTCTACGACCTGCTCGGAAAAACCGATATGCGCGACGACGTGGACAAGATGGTCAAGCTCCGCCAAAGCCTTGGGGAACTGGGCATTCCGATGCTCTTCGTCTACCCGCATTCCTATCTCTATGAGGACAACCTGCTGCCTGACGGCGTTACCGACGGCAACATCCAGGCGGCAAACGATCTGGTGACGGGGCTTCGGGCCGCGGGCATCCCAGTTGTCGACAGCCGTGAGGTCTACAAGGCGGCGGGACTGACCCTCGACCAGGCGATCTACCGCACCGACCAGCATTGGGCGACGCCCAACCTGTTCGCGACCTTCCAGGCCACCGCGGCGAAGCTGACCGAGATGGGCATCGCAATCGACCCGGCCCTGTACGCCTCGGACAATTTCACGACCGATGTGTACGCGAAGATGCACATGGGGCAGGTCGGCGAGCGCCTGGGGCCCAGCCTGATCACCCCGGACGACTTCGTTCTGATGCAGCCCGCGTACGGGACGATGCTGCACAAAAAAATCGTCAACGGCGCGAAGGCCGAGGAGGTCAGCGGCAGCTTCAGCGACCTTCTCAACTGGACGCTGATCGACGATGCGAAGAAGGACGGCGTGGCCAACCTGTACAGCGTTTACGGAAACCACGACGCCGAGAACTGGTACGTCAACGACAACGTGCCCACGGGTCGAATTCTGATCTCCAAGGATTCCTACGGCACGCCGTTTGTGGATTTCCTCGCGCTGACCGCTCACGAAGTGCTGGCGATCGACCTGAGAAAGAGCAATCGCACCATCGAGGACTACGCCAGGGAATTCAAGCCCGACATCGTGATCGTCGCCCACTCGCAGGCAATGCTGCGCGAGGCGAATTACGTATTCGTTGAATAGCGGCGAGTGACCGCGGTTTGACGAAGGCCGCATCCGTCCCGGAGCGTTCATAAATCACACATGGACGCGGTAGGATAGATGCGATGAGGTGATTGAATGCAAAACCTCCTGAACGACCTCAAGGAATTTCTGCCACCGGAGCGGCTGTTATTGCACGAGCCGATGGCAAACCACACCACGTTCCGGCTGGGCGGCCCGGCGGACGCGTTCGCGCTGCCGAAGACGCCCGACGAGGCCATCGGCATTTTCCGCGCCGCTTCGGCACGGGGCGTCCCCTGCCTGATTCTGGGCAACGGCTCCAACATGATCGTGCGGGACGGCGGCATCCGGGGTCTCGTGGTCTCCACGCAGGAGATGAACGAGGTAACCGCGGTCAGCGACCGCGTGACCGCGCAGGCGGGCGCGCTCCTTTCCAAGGTCGCCGCCGAGGCGCTCCGTGCGGGATTGACGGGGCTGGAGTTTGCGTGCGGCATCCCAGGCACGGCGGGCGGCGCGGCGGCGATGAACGCGGGCGCCTACGGGTTTGACATGTCCGGGGTCGTCGAGTACACGCGGGTTTGGATGGACAGCCGTGACCAGTGGCTGTCCGCCGACGAGATGGAATACGGCTACCGGAAGAGCCGGGCATTGAAATCGGGCGGTGCGGTGCTGGAAACACGCTACCGACTGACAAAAGGCGACCCGGAACTGATCCGCGCAAAAATGAACGAGCTCAATGCCTGCCGCCGCGAGAAGCAGCCGCTGACATTGCCCAGCGCCGGAAGCGTATTCAAGCGGCCGGAAGGCCATTTCGCGGGCGCACTGATCGAAAAGGCCGGGCTCAAGGGCCATACCATCGGCGGCGCGCAGGTCTCGACGCTGCACGCGGGTTTCATCGTCAACGTCGGCGGCGCGACCGCGAGAGACGTGACGGCGCTCATTGCATATATACAGGACACCGTCTTCAAACACTCCGGCGTGACGCTGGAATGCGAGGTGCGTATCCTCGGCGAAGACTAGCAGATGAAATCCGCGTCTTTCATCTGCTGGCGTAGAAAACCTGCTTCGCATCTTTTCAACGCGTTGGATGGCCTTCGCGGGCCTGAAATCCCGTGGGATTTCCAGGCGGCCCGCTGACTTAGTGTATTGTTTCCTGCACCAGTCTGCGGACTGGGTATGGAAACCGTTCCCGACGCGCATGTCGCCGGGAACGGTCTGAAGGAACACAAGGTTGTCACCACAGTATCTGGAGTCAGTGTACGGGCGAACAGGTAGAGCCCGCTCCCATTTGCCCAGCGCGACAGAGCGGTTCTGGAGAAAGCTGTCTGGAGGCTGATCATGTCGTTCTCATCGGAAGTTCGGGAGGAACTTGCGCATACGCCCATAGAAAAACACTGCTGCGCGCGCGCGGAGATGGCCGGCATGGCGCTCTCCTGCGGCGCGCTTTCGTTTTGCGGCGCGGGGCGGTACCAGCTGACCATTGGGAGCGAGACCGCGTCGGTCGCCAGGCGCTATTTTCTTCTGGCCAAGGAATTCCTGGGCGTGACGGGCGAGCTTCGCGCCGTCAAGACCGACCGGCTGGGCGGTAAAGCCAGGTATCTCCTCAGCTTCCCGGATGAGGACATGCAGACGCTGTTGGGCGAACTGAAGCTGAACGACCGGCGCGCGCCGCTTGGCATCCGAAGGACGCCCCAGCGGGACTTGATCCGCCGGAACTGCTGCCGCGTGGCGGCGCTCCTGGGCGCATACCTCGCGGGCGGCTCGATCAACAACCCTGAACACGCTTACCACATGGAAATCGCCGTCTCCGACGAGGAGATGGCCACTGCCATCGTGAAACTGATGGAGGGGTTCGGGCTGCCCGCCCGCCTCAGCGAACGCAAGCGGCAGTATGTGGTATACCTGAAGGACGCGGAGCACATCGTGACGCTTTTGACGCTCCTCGGCGCGCACAAGGCGGTATTGGCGCTGGAGAACGTGCGAATTTTGAAAGGCGTGCGAAACGAGGTCAACCGGCAGGTCAACTGCGACAATAGCAACCTCGAAAAGACGGTGGAAGCCGCGGCGCGCCAGATCAGTATGATTGAATGGATCGATAAGAAGCTGGGTCTTGACCACCTGCCGCCGCCGCTGGAGGCTATGGCGCGGCTGCGCCTCCAGTACCCGGACGCGTCGCTCACGGAACTGGGCGGCATGCTGGAACCATCTCTTGGCAAGTCCGGCGCGAACGCCCGAATGCGCAAGCTGGAGGCGATTGCGGAAGAACTTGCGAACGGGCGTTGAAATCCCCTTCGGGTCTTTCAACGCGGCAGATGAAATCCGCTTTGCGTCTTTCATCTGCATTTATGAGGACTGCGTGCGCCTGAAATCCTGCGGGATTTCCGGGCGGCGCACTGACTGAAGGAATGGTTTCCTCCACCAGTCTGCGGACTGGTTACGATAACCGTTCCCGGCGCGCATGTCGCCGGGAACGATTTGAAGGAATGACGAGGTTCGTGGGCATACTTGTAAATCGTATCATTCACACTTCGGCAAATTCTGGGAAGAAACGACAATCCCCTCTTATGCGTTCCGTTCGCGCGGCTGTCCGATGGGCACGAGGCTCTTCGCGCCCGACGCAAACAGTAAGCCCACCACGCGCCGAAGCAGCTTTCGGGTTTCCGGGTCGAACCCGGACGTTTCGGTCAGGATCGCCGCGAGGTTCCCTCGCCAGCCTGCGAACAAATCATTGACCGACTTCGCGCCAGTGGAGGAAAGGATGCGGTACACCGCCTCGATGAACTTCCGCCGGTCCTCCGGCGAGACCGAGGCCACCCACTGCTTGATTGTCTTGTCCACGTACAGGCTTCCCGCGCGCAGGCCGCCCTCCTTGACGAAGTCTTCCCGCGCGGTCTGCCAGGTAAACGGATCGTGCTGCATGATGCCGAAACCCTCGCTGCGAACCACCTGATATCGCTCGGTGTGCTCCATCAGCATGCCGATAATCGACGTCTGCGGCAGGTAGGTTCGGATGCGCGGCTCTACCGCGGCGTATTCCGGGCACTCCTGCATTCTCTGGGTCAGGCCGGGGCCGTCGTTATTAAACACCTCGCGGATGCGCGCGCGCACGGCTTCCTCGCAGAACAGCGCCGCGTATACGGCGAGGTTCCCGCCCTTCGAGTGGCCGCCGACGCGTAAGCTGCCGTCCACCTGGGTCGCGACTTCGTTGAGGTACTTCGCGCTCTCCCGCTGGGCGGGCACGACGTCCTGAAAGCCCATGTTGAAGTCCTCTTTCCAGCCGATCAGCGTGGCGTCGGTACCCCGGAAGGCCACGAAGCTGGTGCCGTCCCCCAGCGCCACCGTCACCGCGGCGAACTGGGTCTGCTCCTCTTCGCTGAAGAGGTTCCGGAAGCTGACCACGCGCATCAACCCAAACCGCGCGCCCATGCCCATCCGCCTCAGCAGTTCCCGGTAGGACGAGTTTTCCTCCCGGGCGGACATCGCCCGCGAAACTTCCGCGATGGTCAGGCCCTCGCTCCCCTCCAGCGGCAGGTAGGAGAATACGCTCAGGATCAGGTTGTCCACCGGGGTAAACGGCGCGATGCGCAACGGCACATCCAGCCGCCAGCTCAGGTAGTCCAGGATCGTGCCCAAGACGCTCACGCTTCTTTCGAATTTAGTCGGGCGGGTATTTTGGCAACATTTTAGCATAAAGCCGTTTGTTGCGCAATCCGGCCCGCACGCTGTCATCCTATGCCGTAACAAACCCACAAGTGACAATACACGAAAGGATGAGACCTGTGTACGAAACCATGCTGCAAATGGCGAAGGGGCTTCTTAACGGCGAGCGCCACCCACTGGCGAACGCCGCGAACCTTTCGGCGCTGATTTTTCAGGAGATGGAGGGCCTGAATTGGTCGGGCTTCTACTTCATGCACCGCGGGGAATTGCTTCTGGGGCCGTTTCAGGGCAAACCCGCGTGCCTGCGCATCCAGGTCGGGCGCGGCGTGTGCGGAACCGCCGTCCGACAAGACAGGACGGTTCTGGTGCCGGACGTCCACGCGTTCCCCGGCCACATCGCCTGCGACGAGGCGTCCCGGAGCGAACTGGTGTGCCCAATCCGGCAAAATGGACGTGTAATCGGCGTGCTGGACCTGGACAGCGCGCGCCTGAACCGCTTTGCGGGGGATGAGCAGGCGGCGGTCGAGGCGCTCGTGAAGTTGTACGAGGAGAACTGCGACTTTCAGGAGGCAGCGTACGCCTTTGACGGACGCTAAAACCCGATCCGGTGAACCAGCGCGGCCATCCCCGCGAACACGATGATGGCGTACACCGTCGAAACCGAGAGAACCGACGTGACATACCCCTTTGACGCTTCGTCTTTGGACACGATGGGCAACACATAGGGCGGCGGCAGCGTGAACATCAGCGCGGCGGCCCATAGAAGCAGTTTGTTGCCCGGCTCCAGGAGCAGCAGCAAGCCGATCATCGCGGCCATCAGAACGGTGGTGACCGCGATGCGGATGAGCAGTGTAAGGCCGACCTCCCGCCACTTGAGGCCGGAGAAATCCAGCTCGTAGCCGATTACGAACAAGATCACCGCGCCGGTCGGCCCGGCCACAAAATCGACCGCAGCCTGAAATGACGCGCCGAAAGCGGACGCGTACAACTTGAGGCCCAGGCCGGATATTCCCAGAACGACGCCCGCCGCGATCGCGAGGATGGTCGGCGACTTGACAAGTTCCAAAAGCCGCGCGCCCATCGGGGAACCGTCGCCTTCCTCCGCGCCCAGAAACGCCATGTACAGTGTGAACACAAACAGCACCTGCCCAAGGTCCAGCACCGCAAACGAGCGGATGGATTCCTGCCCGAACAGCATCGCGTACAGCGCGTATCCCATCATCCCCGCCTCGAACCCAGTGGTGAGAAACGGCAGGTATTTGTTCATACCCCGGATTTTCTTGCGCGCCAGCGCGCCCAGCGCCCAGGCGGCGAGCGAACAGCCGAACATCATCGCGACGATCACGAGCACGCTCACCGAATAGCTCGCCCGGTAGAACGCGCCCAGCAGCACCGCAGGCAGCGTCACTTTCATCACCAGCGTCTGAAGCGCGCCGATCCCCTCGCGCTTTACAAGGCTTGTGCGCCGCGCGAGCGTCCCCAGCGCGATCATCACCACCACCGGCAGCACCGTCTTTACGACATCCATCGTTTACGTCCTCCCCCGTCCCAACCGGATCATCAGCGCGTCCACCGCGGCCTGATCCCGCACCGCGCCCCGCTTGATGTCGTAA
>CAZNPZ010000035.1:0-28658 GCA_964575255.1 uncultured Oscillospiraceae bacterium | reverse complement strand
TTTCGCCGAAGCGCTGGCCGCCGAACTGCGCCTTGCCGCCCAGCGGCTGCTGGGTGACCAGCGAGTACGGGCCGGTGGAGCGGGCGTGGATCTTGTCGTCCACCAGATGGTGGAGTTTGAGCATGTACATATAGCCGACGGTGACGGGGTTGTCGAACCGGTCGCCGGTGCGCCCGTCATAGACCCACAGCTTGCCTTCAGCGCCGATGCCGCACTTGCCGAACTGGATGGTGGGCCTGTCGAACTTGTCGAACAGCGCGTCGTCCGCCATTTGACCGGCGGCCTCCAGGCACTTCTGGATGTCGTCCTCGCGCGCGCCGTCAAAGACCGGCGTGGCCACGTGCCAGCCCAGCGCCTTTGCGGCGAGCCCAAGGTGGACTTCGAGCACCTGGCCGATGTTCATTCGGCTGGGGACGCCCAGCGGGTTCAAAACGATTTCAAGCGGCGTGCCGTCTGGCAGGAAGGGCATGTCCTCCTCAGGGAGGATCCTCGAAACGACGCCCTTGTTGCCGTGGCGGCCGGCCATCTTGTCGCCGACGGAGATTTTTCGCTTCTGTGCGATGTAGACGCGCACCATCTGGTTGACGCCGGGCGACAGCTCGTCGCGGTTCTCGCGGGTGAATACCTTGACGTCCACGACGATGCCGAACTCGCCGTGCGGCACGCGCAGGGAAGTATCGCGCACCTCGCGCGCCTTGTCGCCGAAGATCGCGCGGAGCAGCCGTTCCTCCGCCGTCAGCTCGGTCTCGCCCTTGGGCGTGACCTTGCCCACCAGGATGTCGTTGGCGCGCACTTCCGCGCCGATGCGGATGATGCCGCGCTCATCGAGGTCGCGGAGCGCGTCCTCGCCGACGCCGGGAATGTCCCTGGTGATTTCCTCCGGTCCAAGCTTCGTATCGCGGGCTTCGGACTCGTACTCCTCGATGTGGATGGAGGTATACACGTCTTCCTTGACCAGCTTTTCACTGATCAGGATGGCGTCCTCGTAGTTGTAGCCTTCCCAGGTCATGAAGCCGATCAGGATGTTCCGGCCCAGCGCGATCTCTCCCTCGTCGGTGGACGGGCCGTCCGCGATGACGGTACCCTTCGTGACGATTTCGCCCTCCTTGACGAGGGGGTGCTGGTTGATGCAGGTGCCCTGGTTGGAGCGCGCGAACTTCGAGAGGCGGTAGCTGTGCTCGCCGCCGCCGGTCGGGCGGATGACGATTTCGTTGGCGGTCACCCGCTTTACGACGCCGTCCTCCTTGGCGAGGGTCACGACGCCGGAGTCGCAGGCGGCCTTGTATTCGATGCCAGTGCCCACGATGGGCGCCTGGGGGACCAGAAGCGGCACCGCCTGGCGCTGCATGTTGGAGCCCATCAGCGCGCGGTTCGCGTCGTCGTTCTCGAGGAACGGGATCATGCCGGTGGCGACGGAGATCAGCTGGCGGGGGCTGACGTCGATGAAGTCCACCTGGCTGCGGTCGACCTCGATGATCTCCTCGCGGCGGCGGACGGTGACGCGCTCGCGGACGAACGCGCCGTTTTCGTCCAGCGCCTCGTTGGCCTGCGCGATGACGAACTGGTCTTCCTCGTCGGCGGTCATATAAATGATGTCGCTGGTTGCCCGGCCGGTTTCCCGATCGATGCGGCGGTAGGGCGCTTCGATGAAGCCGTATTCATTGATGCGCGCGTAGGTTGCGAGCGAGCCGATCAGGCCGATGTTGGGGCCTTCAGGCGTCTCGATGGGGCAGATGCGCGCGTAGTGGGAGTAGTGCACGTCGCGGACGGCAAAGCTGGCGCGGTCGCGGTTGAGGCCGCCGGGGCCCAGCGCCGACAGGCGGCGCTTGTGGGTCAGTTCGGCCAAAGGATTCGGCTGATCCATGAACTGCGACAGCTGGGAGGAACCAAAGAACTCCTTGATCGCCGCCGACACCGGGCGGATGTTGATCAGATCCTGCGGGCGCACCTTGTCCAGATCCTGAATCGCCATGCGCTCCTTGACCACGCGTTCGAGGCGGGAAAGACCCACGCGAATCTGGTTCTGCAAAAGCTCGCCCACCGAGCGCAGGCGGCGGTTGCCCAAATGGTCGATGTCGTCGATTTCGCCGACCATGTGGAACAGACCCACCTGATAGCTGGCGGAGGCGACGATGTCGTCCACCAGGATGTACTTGGGGATCAGGCGACCGAGGTTGTCGCGCAGAAGCTGGTTGAACGGCAGGCCGTCGGCGCGGGCGGACTGGCAGACCTCCAGCAGCACCGGCAGGTGTACGCGCTCGTGCAGTTTGACCGCGGCCGGGTCGTACTGTTTAAAGAGTTCCGGATCGTAGTCCTTCATGAACGCGTCGAACTTCACAAAGTTGTTGCCGATCACCTTCAGCGCGCGGCCTTCGCTCGTCCGGATGACCACGTCGTTGACGCCGGCGTCCTGAATCTCCAGCGCTTTTTCGCGGGAGATGGTCTGCCCGGCCTCCACCAGAATCTCGCCGGTGTAGGGGTGCGCCACATCCATCTCCGCGATCTGCCCGGAAAGGCGCCGCGCGATGGCCAGCTTCTTATTGAACTTATAACGGCCCACGCGCGCCAGGTCGTAGCGTTTGGGGTCGAAGAACAGCGAATTGATGAGGTTCGTGGCCGAGTCCACCGACGGCGGCTCGCCGGGGCGGAGCTTGTTGTAGATCTCGATGAGCGCCTGTTCGCGGCGGGACTTCGCGCGGCCCTCGCGATCCTCGGCGGAAGCGTCGCGAGCGATGGTGGCGGACACGCGCTCGTCGTCGCCCAGCATGTCGATCAGAACCGCGTCGGTCTCGTAGCCCAGTGCGCGCAGAAGCACGGTGATCGGCAGCTTCCTGGCGCGGTCGATGCGGGCGTAAATGACGCCGTTGGAGTCGGTCTCATACTCGATCCACGCGCCGCGGTTGGGGATCATCGTGCAGGAGAACAGGTTCGCGCCGGTCTTGTCGATGGTCTTGGCGTAGTAGACGCCCGGCGAGCGAACCAACTGCGACACGATGACGCGCTCCGCGCCGTTGATGATGAAGGTGCCGTGCTCGGTCATCAGCGGGAAGTCGCCCATGAAGACTTCGCTTTCCTTGATCTCATGGGTCTCGGTGTTGGTGAGCCGGACGGTGACCTTCAGCGGCGCGGCGTATGTTGAGTCGCGCTCCTTGCACTTCTCGACGGTGTACTTGGGGTTGTCGTCCAGCGAATAGTCGATGAACTCCAGAATCAGGCTCTCGGAATAGTCGGTGATCGGCGAGACATCCCTGAGCACTTCCCGAAGGTCCTCCTTCAGGAAATGGTTGTAGGAATTCTTCTGAATCTCGATCAGGTCGGGCACCGGCAGCGATTCCTCGATGCGGGCGAAGCTCATGCGTGTGCGCCTGCCCATCTGCACCTCGTGCTCGTTGCAAATCCGCGCCGTGTTTCCCATGTGAGGTCACCACTCCTTTTCGTTCGGTCGAACAGGCTCGCGGCCCTGGGCCGCAAAGACGGAAGAAATCAGAAAAAGGTGTAAAATTTTTGCGAGCGCCCCTATTGCACTTTTTGCCCGGAAGGTGTACAATACATTTCAAGGATCCTTTCGGGGCAATGTCCCACCGGGGGAAACGCAAAAACAGGCAGACCGCCCATACTAGTGCAATTATCTATAATAGCACTGTTGTCAAGCGCTGTCAATCGCACAGCGTAATTTTTTTAGCCTTTTTTCAAGAAAATGCCCTGTTTTTCCGTTTTTAGCGGCTAATCCCTGTAATGACACACCCGCCCTGATCCAAGGCGTACGTTCAGGCGCTCCTTTGAAGGAATACTGCCCGCTCATCATAAATGAATTAAATCCTGCACAATTCTTACGATCGTGCAGGATTTCGGTTTTATGCATGCGCCAATGCGTGGAAGCTACCCTTTTCCCTTGACACCGCCCAGCTTCTGATCCTTCAGGATGTCGGATTTATACGAGAACACGCTCTCGCGCCGGTCGGCGGCGGCGGTCAGCGCGTGGCGGATCATCTCGTCCAGCATCTTGCCGAATTTCAGACCCAGCGGCTCCCACAGGTAGAACGCCAGCGATCCGGGGATCGTATTGATCTCCCCCACGTAGACGCTGCCGTCCGCATCATCGAGGAGGTAGTCGATCCGAACCACGCCCTTGCAGTCCAGCGCTTGGAAGATGTCCATCGACAGCGCGCGGATGCGGGCGGCGGTTTCCTCCGGGATCGGCGCGGGGATGATCCGCGCCAGCGATTGCATGCCCTTGCCGCCCTTCGCGCGCTTTCCGTACTTGTCGTTGAAGTCCACCAGTTCCGCGCCGCCCAGCGGCATCTCAAGCTCCGACGCGCGCACCTCGCCGCCGTAGCCCAAGACCGAGCAGTTGACCTCGCGGCGCTGCTCGACACCCTTCTCAATCAATATGCGTCGGTCGAAAGCCGCGGCCACGTCCAGCGCCTCGATCAGCCCTTCCCGGTCATTCGCGCGCTTGATGCCGATGGAGGAGCCGAGGTTGGCGGGTTTCACGTAAACCGGGTATTCGACCGCGGCCTCGATTTTCGCGACGCAGCCGGCGCGGTCCTTCTTCCAGGCCGCCCGGTCGATCCAGGTGTCCGGGAGCACCGGGAAGCCGCAGCCGCGGAACAGCTGCTTCATCGCGATTTTGTCCATGCCCACGGCGGAACCCATCACGCCGGAGGAGGTGTATGGTACGTCCATCAGTTCCAGCATGCCCTGCAGCGTCCCGTCCTCGCCGTTCATGCCGTGGAACGCCAGGAGCGCCACGTCCGCCGTCGCCACAATTTTTTCAGCGCGCTGGAACAGCCCGCGCTTCTCGTTCGGGTCGAGGAGCATCAGCTTCCCGCCATCGGCGGTGGGCAGCACTTTTTTTGCTTTGGAGGCGTCGAAAGCCGGGTAGAACTGGATGTCCTTCAATTGTTCGCCCACGTACCACGCGCCGTCCCGCGCGATGTAGACCGGGAACGCGTCGTACTGTGCCGGGTCAAGCGCGTTCAACGCCTGAATGCCGGTGATGACCGATACGTCATGCTCGCAGCTGCGGCTGCCAAACAGCACCGCCACGCTCAGTTTCATGGATAACCCCCCTTTAAAGTGCAACCACAAACAGGACAAGAAGTAAAACAAAGAACCCGAAACCCTGTGATCTCGTTACACCCGCATCGGCGCCGTTCAATACTCGGCGAACGTACCGGCAGAACGAACTGAACCTGCGAAGCCTCAACCCTCCGAATAATTGTCGGGCAGGTCGTTTTCAAACAGGATCACGTCACCCTTCCGGGACAGGTGCGCGATCACCGACTTGGCCTCCTCAAGGCTGGCGACGGTGTTCAGGTTGTTCGGATCGAAACCTGCCGCGATGAGACCCTTCGCGATCGGGCGGGTGCGCCTGCGACCCACCAGGATCGCGATGTCGGCAACCGCGGCCATCTGCCGACCGAACTGCTGGTTGAGCTCCTCTTCCTTCTCGCCCTGCTCGACCAGACCCGGCGTCACCACGATGCGCCGCCCCGGAAAACCGGACAGCACCTCAAACGCCGCCCGCGCGCCGGAGGGGTTGGCGTTGAACGCGTCGTCGATGATCGTCAGGCCATTCGCGCCCTCGATCAGCTGAAGCCTGTGCTCCACCGGCTGTACGCGCGCGATGCCGCGCGCGATCTCCTCCATCGACATCCCCAGGCGCCTGGCGACCATCGCGGAGAGCACGACGTTCTGGATGTTGTGCCTGCCAAGCAGTTTCGTCTCGCAGGAGACGCGCTCGTCCTTGTCGTCAACCAGCGTAAAACGGCTGCCCTTCGGGCCGGCCTGGATGTCTTCCGCGCGCATTGAGAGCATCCCCGCCCCCAGACCCGCGCGGTATTTTTCGCGCTTGCATCGGTCGTACAGCCTGTCGCACCAGCCGCCGTCCGCGCCGAAGAACGCGACGCCGTCCGCCGGCAGGCTCTCCATCAGCTCAAATTTGGTATCCGCGACGATTTCGATGCTGCCAAACGTCTCCAGGTGCTGCTCGCCGACGCTGGTCAGGATGCCGTATTTCGGGTGCACCAATTCGCAAAGCTCCCTGATGTCGCCCTTGTGGCGCGCGCCCATCTCGGCGACGAACACCTGATGGTGCGGCTCCAACTGCGTGCGGATGACCTTGGTCAGCCCCATCGGCGTATTGAAGCTGGATGGTGTCGCCAGAACGGAATACTTTTCACTCAGAATTGCGGCCAGGATGAACTTGGTGGAGGTCTTGCCGAAGCTGCCGGTGATGCCGATTTTGATCAGTTCCGGCCTCTTGTCCAGTATTTTTCGCGCGTCGTCAAAGAAGAAGCGGTTGACGCGCTTTTCGACCGGCTGCATCAAGTACCCTGCCGACAGCGCCAGGTACGGAATGCCCGCGAACAACAGATACGAAGGGACGCCCAGCCACGCGAGAAGAAGCGATGCGGCGAGCGCAATAAGACAAGTGGCAGCCAAAAGCCGCTGCATGCGCGGCGTATAAGCCAGGGGTTTTTTGGGCGGGGTGATGTACTGGGTCTCGTTGAGTCGCCACGCCGCCGCCGCGAAGGCGATCAGCACGACGACGGTCGAGATGATGCGCGCCGCGTCGCGGCTCATCAACAGGGTCAGAATCAGCGGCAGCAGGAGTTTCACAACCACCGCGATCACGCCGATGTTGAGCGTCCAGCCCAAGAGCTTATCCCGGTTCTTGCTCAGCCAGCGGTTGTACCCGTCCAGCTGATAGCTCTCCAGCTGCAGCATGTGCAGGTAATAACGGGTGGTGATCGCGGAGATCGCCGCCACGAGGATGGATTCCAATGCGTCTAACCAATTCAAACGTCTGAAACCTCCAAGAACTTTCCGACGATTCTGCGAAAGTCCGCGTAGTTGTCCAGGTATGCGAAATGGCCCGCGTCAGGGAATACGACGAGCCCCGCGTCGGGGATTTCCTTCTCCATGACCTGCCCCATCCACAGCGGCGTTTGGTCGTCCTTCGCGCCCCAGATCAGAAGCGCCGGAGACTTGATTTTCGGCAGACACGGCCGAAGATCCTGACGGATGATCCGGTTGAACGTGGGCCGCATGTTCGCGCTCAGCGCGCGGTAATCCGCGGAGCCGAATTTCCGGATCAGCGCCTCCCGGATGGCGGCAACGCGCTTCTCGCCCAGAATCGCCCTGGACAGCGCCGATTCCGCCGCACCCTTCAGCGCTCTGTACAGCGCCGAGCGCGCCTTGCGCTTGTTGGTGGCTTTGGGGATCAACCCCGCCGCGCCGGTCAACACCAGTTTCCCGACCAGTTCCGGGTAGGTGGCCGACAGAAGGATCGCGACCCGCGCGCCGAACGAATGGGCGGCAATGTCCACGCCTTCCATGCCCAATTGGCGAAGGAACGCGGCGGTAAGTTCCATATATTCGGTGACCGACCAGGGCGCGTCCGGTTCCGGCGACCGCCCGAAGCCCGGAAAGTCCACTGTGATCACTTCGCGCGCCTTAGAAAAATCCCGCGTGACGGGCAGCCAGCTCTCAATTTTGCCGCCCCACCCGTGCAAAAGCAGGAGCGGCTTGCCCGCTCCCTGCCGTTCGTAGTACATCCGGCGACCATCGCGCTCAAAAAACATCGGTTCACCCCGGAGAAGATTATAGCGCATCCCCGTTTAAAAGGAAAGAGAAGAATTATAACGCTTCGCTTGCGCAGCAAATCCGCATTGCGGCTTTCCTGCGCGTTGAAACGAGGCCGGTTTCCTGAAACACCTGCGGGCGTTTCCGTGCGGAAACCGGTTCGGGAACGCTTTCCCAGTCGGCCGGGCAAGCTCGGCCTTTATGGGAGCGGGCAGATGAAATCCGCTGAGTGTCTTTCATCTGCATTGGGTACTGAGCCGGTTTCCTGAAACACCAGCGGGTGTTTCCGGGCGGAAACCGGTTCGGGAACGCTTTCCCAGTCGGCCGGGCAGGCTCGGCCTTTATGGGAAAGCCAATTCCGGCGTACACGCCGCCGGAATTGATTAAGGTGGAAAGGGCTGCGGCCCTCTCCACCCTCTCCCAGGATTGTTCACCGAGCTGCGCGTGAGATAGGGTGCGCGGCGATTATTCGCTGACAAGGAACGGATCGTTTTCGGAATGCGCATCCGGCAGGGTTTCGCACGCCATGATCAGCGCGTCCTCCCCGTTGTCCTCGTAGTAGCGCTTCCGGAAGCCGACTTCTAAGAACCCCAGCTTCTTGTACAACGATTGGGCGGTGAGGTTCGAGCGCCTGACCTCCAGCGTCATGTAGCGGATGCCGCTGTCGGCGGCCAGCTGCATCAATGCCCGCGTGACCGTCTCGCCGATGCCCCTTCCGCGCAAATCCTTTCGGACGGCGATGTTGGTGATGTGTGCCTCATCCAGAACCAGCCACATGCCCGCGTAGGCGATCGCCTGCCCGTCTTCCCTCGCGACCAGGTAGCGGGCGCAACGGTTTTCTGACACCTCGGTGACAAACGCCTCCCGCGACCAGGGCACCGCGAAACTCTGCCGCTCGATTTCGAGCACCCGGTCCACATCGGCAAGTTCCATCAGGCCGATTTCGATCATGCGGTTCCCCTCTCGGCGCGCTCGCGCTCCGCCTGCGGTTTTCGAAGATAGATCGGCTCCAGCCGCTCGCCGGGAAGATGCGTCGCGGGATCCGTCTCCGCCAGATAGCAGGCCGCGTCCGCGCGGAGCCCGGAAAGATGCGGCTTCTGAATGACCGCACGTTCGCCCAGCGCGCGGACAATGGCCGCCTCGTGGGCGCGGACGCCGTCGCCGGTGAACAGGTACCGCCCGCCGGGCGGAAGCGAATCGAGGAAGTCCGTCAGCTTCAGCGCAGCGTCCTCGGTCTGCCGCTCCGGGAGCGCCCCGCCCGAAAACCGGAAGCGCGCGCAGTAGACCTGATCGCGCCGGGCGTCCAGAATCGGGCAGATTTCGCCGTCAAACCCGAACGCGCCCGCCGCCAGCGCGGTCAGCGCGTTTATCTGCGCGACGGGAATCCCCCGCGCCAGCGCGAAGCCCTTGGCCGCGCACACGCCGATGCGAACGCCCGTGAACGAACCCGGCCCCGCCACGCAGGCGACCAATTCGACGTCTTCCATCGAAAGATTGCAGGCGGCGAGCGCCTGATCAACCATCGGCATCAGCGTCTCGGAGTGGGTCAGCCCCACGTCCGCCGCCGCCGACCACCTCGGTTTTCCGTCCCGCCATAGAGCAACCCCCGCCACCGGGCCGGAGGTGTCGATTCCAAGAATCGTCAAGGCTTTTCCTCCCACGCGCGAAGCACGCTGTAAAACGCCGCCTCGCGGTCATCCATGCCGTCAAAGCCCAGGTTGATCGTTCTGTCTTCGTCATGTTCGCCGCGCGCGATTGCGATCTCGGCGCGCGGGCTGATGTCCATGCCGTCAAACGGCCACTCGATCAGCGCGATCCATGCCCCGCCGATGAACTCATCAAGACCCGCGGCGTAGAACTCGTCCTCGTCTGTAAGCCGGTACAGGTCGAAGTGGCATACATGCCCATAGGGCTGCATCAGCGTGAACGTGGGGCTGGGCATGGGGCCGGTCACCCCCAGCGCACTGGCCATACCCCGCGCCAGCACGCTCTTCCCCGCGCCCAGGTCGCCCGAAATCAGCGCACTGTCGCCCGGTGCAAGCAGCGCGCCCAGCGCGGCCCCGAACTGATACGTATCCTCCGCCGAATGCGTCCGGTACATGTGTCCTCCAAAGCTTACCCGTGCAGGAATGACGACAGCCGCTTGTATAAAAGTGCCGTGATGCCGCACAGCGCGATGCCCTTGATCAGGTTGAACGGGATCGTCGCCATCAGGATCAGCTCCCACAGGCTGTCGATCGCCGGGATGATCTTATTCATCATGCCGATGATCGCGTCCACCGGCACGCCCATTGCGTCACGGTAGAACGGGATCAGGATGTAGTAGTTGGCGAGCGCGCCCACCACCGTCATGATCAGGATGCCCACGCCCATGCCCAGAAGCGCGCCCCGGATTGTGCGATCTCTGCGATACCAGATCGACGCGCACAGAACCAGCGACGAGGACACCAGAAAGTCCGCCAGTTCCCCGACCATGTTGCTGTCGGAAGTGAGGCAGCCCACCAGATCCTTGATGAAGACGATGATGACGCCCGCGACCGGCCCCAGTGAAAACCCGCCCAGAAGCGCCGGCAGCGTCGAGAAGTCCAGCTTGTAGATTGGCGGGAAGATCGGGATGCCGGGGATCAGGAACAGGATCGCCGCCGCCGCGGAGAGTACGCCGATTCTGGAGATTTTTCGCGTATTGTTTGCCAATTTGGTTCTCCTCCCACAATAAAGCCCCTGCATAACCGTTCGCAGGGGCCTTTCCGGCTTGTGGGAGAATTCTTCTTCCATCCAGACTTGAGCGGCCATCATCGGTCGCTTTACTGTCGGCTTCGGAGTTACACCGAATCTGCCTTTCGGCTCGCGGGCTATACCGCCGGTGGGGAATCTCACCCCGCCCTGAAGACGCTTATGCGGTTGTGGCACCTATAATATACGCCGCATGTCACGTTGTCAATACCTGCAACGTTAAAATCCGGAGGCCTTTGGAATACCGACCTTGCGGTTCGAAAGACCGCCTAGCGGATGACCGCCGGGCCGACCGGGCGTACGCGCAGCCGCGTCACCGCGCCCTTTCCGAACACAGCGTTCATACGCGCGGCGTATTCGTCCATCAGATCCAGCGGTACGAACGCCAGAATGGTGCCCGCAAAACCGCCGCCGTGGATGCGCCACGCGCCGCGGCCGGAAAGCATCCTGCGCGAAAGTTCCAGCGCCAGCGCCATCTCCTGATTGTCGCTGCCCGGCACGTACAGGTTCTGCAGCAGCTTCCAGCTGCTCTCGCCGGAGGCGATGATGCCGTCAAAGAACGCCTTCAGGTCGTCGCGCTTCAGCGCGTCCACGAGACCCGGAATGCGTTCGTCCTCGTCGTAGAAGTGCAGCGCCCGGAGGATCGCCCGATCGCTCACGCGGCCCTTGAGCGACGGGATCGCCGCCTCAAACTGCTCCTTGGGCACTTCGCGCAGCGCGTTCGCGCCGAAAACCCGCGCAACTTCCCGCATCTCCACCGGGATCGAAGCGTAATGGCTGGTGAGGTTGCCGTGCTCGCCGCCCGCGGACACCACCGCCATCGCGTAGCCCTTCGCCGCGAAATCATAGGGAATGGCCTCGATGACCGCGTCCGGGTCCTTGAAGTCCATCGTCACCAGCCCGCCCACCGAGGAGGCCATCTGATCCATCAGGCCGCTGGGCTTTCCGAAGTAGTGGTTTTCGGCGTACTGGGCGATCAGCGCGCGGGTCTCGGCGGAAATTGAATCCTCGCCGTACAGCGCGTCGAACAGCTTGACCAGCATGACTTCGAGCGCGGCGGACGACGAAAGCCCGCTGCCCTTAAAGACGCTTGAGGTGATGTACGCATCCATCCCACCGATCGGATGCCCCAGCGCCGCCATGCGCGCGGCCACGCCGCGGATCAGGGAGTCTGTGGTCTCCCGTTCGGCCTGAATCGGGTCAAGGCTAGAAAGATCGACGACGAACGCCTTCGCGTACCCTTCGGAGTACATGGTGACAAGCGAATCCGGCCGCCTGGACGCGACCGCGACGGTGTCGAGGTTCACGGCGGCGGCCAACACGCGGCCGTGGTTGTGGTCGGTGTGGTTGCCCGCGATCTCGGTGCGACCGGGTGCGGACGCGAAGATCAGTTCTTCCTTCTCGCCGAATTTTTCCAGATGGCGCTCGGCCAGCGCGCGGTACCGCGCGGCCTCTTCCGCCTCTTCGCCGGGGTACGCCCCGGAGAGCGGCTTCAGCGCCGCTTTGGTCGTCAGAAATTCGATCATCTGTTTCGTATTCATTCGGGGTTGTTCCTCGCCTTCCATGATATCAAATTTCAGCGCGCCTTTCGGCGCGTTCAGGCCACTCCAGGGAAAGTGTCACGAGGGCTGAGGCCCTCTCGGCTTCCAATCAAACGTCTTTCTTTCGCGTTACGATCCGGATTTGCCGCCCTCCACGACGCCCTGCCCGCGGAACGCGTCGCGCAGCGTTCGCAATACGCAGCGAACATCCATCCCCAGGCTGAGTTTCTGGACATACTCGCCGTCATACTTCGCCTTGACCTCGATGGGCAGCTCATCCCGCCCGTTGACCTGCGCCCAGCCGGTAAGGCCGGGGCGGACGGAATTCGCGTTCACGGCGTCCCGCTTCTCGATCAGGTCGAACTGGTTCCAGAGCGCGGGTCTTGGGCCGACAATGCTCATCTCGCCTTTTACGATGTTGAGAAGCTGCGGCAGTTCGTCCAGCGAAGTCTTCCGTAGGAATTTTCCGCTACTCGTAATGTAGGCGTAGGGGTCGCTCAAGAGGTGGGTGGGGACGTCTTTGGGCGCGTCGATGCGCATGGTCCTGAACTTCAGGATCATGAAGTGCGATTTGCCCCGCCCGACGCGCTTCTGCTTGAAGAACACCGGCCCCGGCGAATCCCGCACGATCCACAGCGCGATCAGCGCGCCGGGGACGAACAGCACGATCAGCGCGGCAAGCGAAATCATCAGGTCCAGAGCGCGCTTTCCTACATTTTTATACATGGCGATAGTATAGCACCCGAGACGGGCGATGACAAGTGCGAACGCATTTTTGCGCGCCGCCATAGGATACAGCGCGGAAGATTCCGCGAATCGGGCGCGGCGGCAGCGCCGTCCGCCCAATACTCAGAAGGAGGAGTCGCGATGTCCTTTTTCAGTTACAAGAACGCCAACGCCGACCAGTGCCCCGGCTCGATTGTCGGAAGCGCCGTACAGGGCCTGACGGAGAGAATCTGCGTACAAGTGAAAAATGTCTACGATGCATGTCTCCAGCAGGAGCAGTTGGACGATGTGGAGATCACTGTATCCGACATTGTACCGCTGCTTCCGGACGTGGGAAACGGGTGTCAGGCGAACGGTCGGCCCTGCAACTGCACCGTCCACGGCTGCCAGGCCAACTGCACCTGCAGCGTCAACGGTGTCATTACTTACCCGGAAGCTGTTGAGAACGCGCGCAACAGCCCGGATCCGCTGCCGGCCCCCTGCGGGCAGTGGACGTTTGTCAGTTGCCGCTCCGCCTCGATCTGCGGCCGCATCCACGACCTGACCATCGACCGCCTCTGCGATCGGCCGCAATTCGCCAGGGTCAAAGCCACCGTGGACATCCCGATTGACGTGATCTTCGTCGACGCGCGCTGCCAGGAGTGGATCGGCCGCGGCAAACTGAGTGTGGTCAAGGATGTGCTGCTGGCGATCCCGGAAGAGTCCATCGTCCCCTTCACGCTGGAGAGCATGGTCAGCGCCATCTGCGTGGATGGTGAATACATCGGCAACTGCCAGTTCGAGATCACCATCTGCGTGACCGTGGCGCTCAAGATCCTCGCCGAAGTCGACCTGATGATCCCGGCCTACGGCTTCTGCGAGATCCCGCCGTGCGAGGAGTTCGCGGAGAACGTGTGCGACGAGTTCTTCTCGCTGCCGATGTACCCCCGGCGCAACTGCGCCAACATGCCGACCGGCTCCACGCCGATCTGCACGACGACGACCAACAACAGTTCCGTGGCCGGCGTAAACACCTGCTCGAACGTGGGCGGCATGAGCGTCTGCTCCAACTGCGGAACCACCTGCGGCGCGCTGAGCGCACTCTGCCCCCGCTGCGGCCGTACCATGACTTCCTGCATCTGAAGCGCGGATGCCCGCGCCCGCCCCTCGCGCCGCCGGCGGATCCCTACCAGGCGGGGCGGTTCAGATAGGCGCCGGAAATTGAAATGGGAGAGTCCCTCACGAAAGCCTCCGGCGCCAGCATACATCGGGATCGCGCGCCGCCCAACCGGGCGGCGCGCGGCTCAGATGGCGTGAGGGGAACATCGCGAGAAATCGACGGCGCACCCATAACCGTTCATTTCCGCGCGAGCATGACCTGGCATAGGCCGGCATAGCGTGTATCGGATGAAACTCCTGCCCGATGAATAGACGTCGTCGATCGGATGCTCCGGCCGCAGCCGTGCGTGGTTTCAGGAACATGGGCGCGTCGAAACCAAGGGGAGGGAACTGGATGCGAAAGGTTTTTTATCCGGCGCTGGCACTCTTTCTGATGGTTGCCGCCGCGGCGCGGGCGGAGGAAGCCGGCGTGACAGGCCAGCCATTCACCTGGGAATCGCTCGCCACGATCGGCGGCGCGACCTCCGCGACGCTGCTCATCGTGCAATACGTCAAAGCGCCGCTGGACCGGTGGCATCATATCCCGACGCGCCTTATCACACTGATTGTCGCTTTCGCGATTCTTTGCGCGGCCAGGGCGTACACCGTCGGTATTGAATGGCTGGACGTGCCGCTGATTCTACTGAATTCCTTCGTCGTCGCCCTCGCCGCGATGGGGGCCTATGAAGTGTCCTTCGCAAAGTTGAAATAGCTTCAGGAAAACTTCCGCGCCCGCCGTGACTGGCGGGCGCGATTTTGATGATCGTGGATAGCGGAGTAATTCGCGGCGCGAGATCCCGATGCGCTCCAGGATCATCACCATCGCCGACGCCTTCGACGCGATGCGCTCCGACCGCCCCTATCGCAACGCGCTGCCCCACGCGCGCTGCATTGAGGAAATCGCCCAAAATGCGGGCACACAATTTGACCCGGAACGGGTGGAGGTTTTTCTGGAACTGGCGCGGAGCCTGTGAAAAAAACGTTTAGGCCTGTGCTTCCTGCCCAAGCCGCGCCACCATCCGCCGGATGCGCTCCCGCGCCTCGGTTTCCAGCAGCAGCCGCTGTTCCTGGCTCGGCGCCGCGTCGCCCATGATGCTGACGAACTGGCTGACCTTGAGGCCCAGCGCCTCCTGCATGTCCTGATCGGAACCGCGCGGGCTGACCAGATAGTAGCATAGGAGCGAATCCTCGTGGCCGATGCGGTGGGCGCGGTCCTCCGCCTGCGCGTGCACCGCGGGTGACCAGTCCAGTTCTCCGAACACCACGCAGGTGGCGCGCTGGAGGTTGAGGCCGGAGGCCGACCGGAGCGACACGCAGCAAAGGTTCGTTTTCCCGTCCATGAACTGCTTGACCGACGCGTCCTTCTCGCCCTCGGTCTCCCGCCCGGTGATGAACACCGGGCGGCTTGTTTTGAGTTCCTGTTTGTATCGATCCATGACCGCGTGATGGTGCGCGAACAGAAGCACGCTCTCGCCCTCGTCGAGGAGCGCCTTCACGAAGGCGGCCACATAGGGCGCTTTCGCGATGCCGGTCGCCTGCCGCTGGCGCTGGCAGATGTCGTCCTCCGCCAGCGCGCGCCGTGACGCGTCGGTAACGAACGAAAGTTCGCGCACCTTGTCCATCACTGGCCGCATCAGTTCGCGGTACACCTGATCGTCCCAGTCGATCTCCTGCACCAGCCGCCGCTTGGGCGGAAGCTCCGAAAGCACCTCGGCTTTGGTGCGCCTTAGCATCATCCCCTCGCGCCGAAGGTGCTCACCCAGAAGTTCGGGCTTTGCGACGATGAAGCTGTTGTACCCGTAGCACCACTCGCGGGAGAAGCTCTCCCAACTGCCCAGAAAGTGAAAGTCCAGAATGTTGACCACGTTCCAGATCTCGCCGCCGTGGTTGTAGATGGGCGTTCCACTCAGGCCGATCACGCTCTCCGCCGCGGAGGAGACGAGGCTGGCCGAAGAGTATTTTTCCGTCCCGGAATGGCGCAACTCCTGGATCTCATCAAAGATCACGGTCTGGAAGCGGTACTCCGGCAGCGCCTTCTTCCAGCCGCGAAGCAACAGGTAGTGCACGATGTACACATCGGCCTCCGGCAGATCGTATGGCGCGAGGCCGCGGATCACATGCACGCGGACGCCGCCCGGCAGCGTCAGAAACCGCTCGATCTCCCGCTGCCAGTTGCGCACGAGGTGCGGCGGTACGACGACGAGCGCCGGAAGCTGGGACGAGGCCGCGAGGTATGATAGCGCCTGAACGGTCTTCCCAAGGCCCATCTCGTCGGCGAGCAGCGCGCGGCGACTGCCCAGCAGGAACGCCAGACCCTGCTTCTGAAACGGCATCAGTTCGCCCGAAAAGAGGTCATTTGGCGGCGTCGCGGACTCCGGCGCGGAAAGCCGCGCCTCCCGCCACGCGGCGTACTCTCGCGCCTCGTTCAGCGCCTCCTCCCACTTGTCCACGTCGGCCTCGCGAATCTCCAGCGGGTAGCGCAGCATCAGCCAGTTGAGTTCGCCGATGATCCGCCGGTGGGCGGTAAACCGCGCCTCCCCCCTGCCCCGGCCCTCGCAGCCGGGAAACAGGCGCTTGGCCAGCTCGGTCACGCAGGGTTCTCCCTTGATGACCCAGCACTTGCCCTTGCGGTTGTAACTGAGCGTTCCGTACCAGTGCGACGGCGCGCCCACCTCCCGAAGATAGGAAGGATAGTTCAAGGCAGCGCCACCCCCCACAGCCGGTTCAGCCCGAACACGATCACCGGTTTCCCATGAATCCTGTCCGGCAGCGGCGCGCGGTCGGTCGTCACCAGGATCAGCGCGGAGACGAGCGGCGACGAAAGGTACCGATCCGCCTGCGCTTTGAGCCGCTTCGCGTCCAGCCGCCCGCGCTTGACCTCGATGCCGATGTCCCCGGCCAAAAAATCAATGCGGCAGCGCGGGGCGACCACCGCCTCGTGCCTGGCCGCAATGTTCGCCTCTTGAAGCGCCACCGCGATCATCTCGTGCAGCACGCGCTCCTCCGGGTTTACGGGAATCCGCAGCGCCGACAGCGCCGACAGGATGCGTTCAATTTCAGGCATCTACGCCCCCGGTGTAAAAAGAATGGCATTCATCCGCCCCATTATACCACAGGAGGCTCCGGATGAATACCATTCCCATGATGTGTGTCAGAGCAGTTTGCTCAAGAAGTCCTGCGTACGCTTTTCTTTGGGCGCGCCGAAGACCTGCGCGGGGGTGCCTTCCTCGGCGATGACGCCCTCGTCCATGAACAGCACGCGGTCGCCCACCTCGCGGGCGAAGCCCATTTCGTGGGTGACGACCACCATCGTCATGCCCTGCAGCGCCAGGTTTTTCATCACGTCCAGCACCTCGCCCACCATCTCCGGGTCGAGCGCTGAGGTCGGCTCGTCAAACAGCATGACCTCCGGGTTCATCGCCAGCGCCCGCACGATCGCGACGCGCTGCTTCTGCCCGCCGGACAGCTGCGAAGGGTAGGCGGAAGCCTTGTCCCGGAGCCCCACGCGGTCGAGGAGCGCCTCCGCGCGCACCCTCGCCTCGTCTTTATTCATCGTCTTTAAGTGCACCGGCGCCAGCGTGATGTTGTCCAGCACCGTCTTGTGCGGGAAGAGGTTGAACTGCTGGAACACCATGCCCATCTTGCGGCGCACCCGGTTGATGTCGGTACCCCGTGCAGTGATCTCCTCGCCGTCGAACACGATCGACCCGGCGGTTGGCGTCTCCAGCAGGTTCAGGCAGCGCAGGAACGTGGATTTTCCGGAGCCGGACGGCCCGATCACCACCAGCTTTTCGCCCTTTTCGACGTGCTGGTCGATGCCGCGCAGCACTTTCAGTCCTTCAAACTCCTTGTATAGGCCTTTAACGGTGATCACTCTGCCGCACCCTCCTTTCCACGCGCGCGAAAATTGCGGAAAGCCCCAAGACCAGCACCAGATAGATCGCCGCCACCGTGAGCAGCGGGAAGAACGCCGAGAACGTGCGGCTTCGGATGAAGTCGCCCGCCTTGGTCAGATCCATCAAGGCGATGTAGCCGACGATAGAGGTTTCTTTCAAAAGCATGATGAACTCGTTGAACAGCGATGGCAGCGTGTTTTTGATGGCCTGCGGCATCACGACCAGCATCAGCGTCGCGGAGCTGGAAAGCCCCAGCGAGCGCCCCGCTTCGGTCTGACCCTTGTCCACCGACAGGATGCCGCCGCGCACCATCTCTGACACATAGGCGGCGCTGTTGAGCCCGAAGGACAGGATCGCCACCAGCACCTTCGGGCCGTTGTAGGTCGCAAGGATGATGTAGTACATGATGAGAAGCTGCACCATCACCGGCGTTCCGCGGATCGTGTCCACGTAGACGCGGGCGACGCCGCGCAGGAATCCCGATTTGGACAGCCGCATCAGCGCGATCAGGCTGCCCAGTATGATGCCCAGCACCGCCGCCGCCAGCGCGATCTGAATCGTGATGCCAAGCCCGCTGAGCAGCATCTGATACCGGTCGCCCTGGATCAGGTTGAAGTCGAACTGCTGCCAGAACGACTGAAACCACGCCTTGATCGCTTCCAAGCGCCCACGCCCCCTTCAATGGTTGCCATACGCAAGAAATGCGCAGCCGCGCCCGGCGGTTGCGCATTTCCAAAAGAATTTGCTTACTCGGCGGTGTTGTACTTGGCGTAGATGGCGTCAAGCGTTCCGTCGGCCTTGAGGTCGGCGAGCGCCTGATTGATCTTCGCGAGCAGCTCGTCCTGGCCGAGCGGCAGCGCGATGCCATACTGCTCGTCGCTCAGGCGGTCGGGCAGCACGACAAGACCCTGCGTCTGCGACACGAACACGTTCGCGGGCTCCTCGTCGATAACGACGGCGTCCAGCTTGCCGTTGACCAGATCCTGCACCGCGTCGATGCCCTTGTCATAGCGCGAGATGGTGGCGTCGGTGAACTTGTCCGTCACGTACAGGTCGCCGGTGGTGCCCATCTGCACGCCGATGGTCTTGCCCGCGAGGTCGGCTTCCGCCTTGACCTCTGAGCCATCCTTGACGATGATCTTCTGGGACGCGGCGTAGTACGGATCGCTGAACAGCACGCTCTTTTTGCGCTCTTCAGTGATCGTCATGCCGGAGATGGTGGCGCCGATCTTGCCGCTGGTCAGCGCCGGAATCAGCGCGTCAAAGCTCATGTTCTCGATCTGGATGGTCAGCCCGGCCTTTTCGCCGATGGCGTTGATCAGATCCATGTCGATGCCGGTGGGGTTTCCGTCGTCGCCGATGAACTCAAACGGCGCGAACTCGGCGTTGGTACCCACGACCAGCGTGGCGCTCTCCGCCATGCCAGGAACCGCAAACGCCATCGCGAGGACAAGCGCAACCAGAAGGATTCTCGAAAACTGCTTCATAACCGATTCCTCCCGCTAAACCAGATTTGACTCGATTATACCCCGCCCGCCGCCGACATTCAAGCGTTTGATTGTGAATAATGTGTATATCTATGCAATTTCGCCCGTCCAAAGGCCCTTGGGGGCGGCGCGGAGTCGCCGGATTTGCCATAATTTCCAGATCTTTACAGACTTCGACTGAGTTTCACGCAGCGTCCCAGGATCGAAACGGCCTTGAGTTCGACGGTCTCCGCGCGAAATTCCCGGTCGAAGGACTGGAGGAGCAACTTCCCACCATCCAGCTTTTTTACCTTCCGGGCGACGCGAAGCCCCATCCGCTCCACGATCATGACCGCCTCGTCCACCGGGGTCTTCTCCGGCACAGTCAGAAGCAGGTCGCCCGCGTGGATGCGGTAGCCCGCGAGCTGGTCGTCCGGGCAACGGTAGTAGAACACCTTGTCGGGCGCGCCGCCCTCGATGCGCCCTCCGATCACCGGCTCCAGCATGTGATCGAGCACCAAGCCGTTTTCGTCGCACACCGGCACGCGCTTGACCACGCCGCCCAGCGCGTCCAGCCATGCGCCGCCCGGTTCCTCCGAGACCGCGGACGCGGCGGTCACCGCTTCTTCCTTTGGCTCTTCGACGGGCAGCACATAGGGGCGCGGCTTGGGGCGGAGCTTCACTTCCGGCTCCGCAGCCACTTCCAGTTCCGTGGAGATCGGGTTCTTGACACCCAGGAGTTTCAGGATACGCTGCGCCTGGTCGTCGCTGGCGACCCGGCGGCCAGACTCGATGTCCTTGATGACGGTTTCCGCCATGCCGCATTTCTTGCCAAGCGCCTTTTCTGTGAGGCCGGCGGCGAGCCTCGCCTTTTGAATGGTTTCGCCCATCCTGCTCATTACATTTCTCTCCCTTCGTCCGCTATGCCGTCCAGTGCGTTAAGCGCCGCGGCGTAGAGAACCAGCATCGTTTCAATTTCCGGGATCGACTGAGCCTCGTCCGGTTCGTGCGCGCGCCCGTGGCCTTCCGGCAGAAAGTCCGGCCTCGGCGAATCCGGGAAACCCGGTCCGAACGTCACCGCGTTAAGAAGTTCCCGCGAGTAGGTGCCGCCGCCGGTTGTGTAGGGCGCGTCGTCCCGGCCGGTGACTTCCCGGTAGACCGCTTGCAGCGCCCGGATGCGCGGGTCGCCCTTGGGCATGTAGAACGGCTTTTTGACGGTGAGCGAGTCGACCTGAAAGCCTTCCTTCTTCGCATACGCTTCGAACGCCTCGCGGCAGTCGGCAAGGTCGGTCGCGATCGACAGACGGCAGTCGACGCTGAGCCGGACGCGCCCGTCTTCGAGCGAGATCAACCCGACCACCTGCGTGGTCTTACCCGTTTCAGCATCCTCGCGGGCGATGCCGGACGCCTCGCCGTACGTGTCGCCGGAAAGCCGCGCAACCGCTCGTGCCGCCTGAAGCGATTTGCCGGTGACGAGATCAGATGCCGCGAGCGCGGCGGAAAGCCGGTGGATCGCGCTGATGCCGTACCAGGGTCTGGCCGCGTGCGCCGCCATGCCGCGCGCGACGACCTCTGTCCACCCGTCAACACAGGAGACTTCGACGCCCTCCGCGCCGGACAGCGCCGCCCGCGCCGCATCAACCGGGCAATCCAGTATGGCTTTTGCGGTCGGGGGCACCATGTTGGAAACCGCACCGCCGGAAAGCCCGATCAGGCCGCCGCCATCCACGCCCATCGAAAGCTCCGCCAGCAGCATGCCCTTCTGCGCGTAGTTGGCCGGAAACGCCGAATCCGGCACGATCGACGCGGCGGGCATGACCTGCGTCTTCGCGAAGTAGGCCATATCCCGCATGCCGGTTTCCTCCGCGCCGCCCATCACGAGGCGGATGCCGTGCCGGAGCGGCAGCTGAAGTTCCCGGAACATGCGCATCAGCCCAAGGCCGAGCGCGATCGCCAGCTTGTTGTCATGAACGCCGCGGCCGATCAGGAAATCCCCGACCCGCGTCGCGCCGAACGGCGGGTAGATCCAGCCCTCGCCAACCGGCACCACGTCCAAATGCCCAAAGACGCCCAAGGTATGTTCCCGGTTGCCGAAATACACGCTGGCGCAGTAGCCCTCGTGGTCTTCCGTATGAAACCCGTAGGCCTCCGCCCTTGCGCGGGCATGATCCAGCATCCGCTTCACATCTGGCCCGAACGGCGCGCCGGGGGTCGAAAGATCGGCTCGGCTGACGCTTTCCATGCGCGCGAACTCCTGAAGGTCGGAAACCACCGATTCCAGGTTCTCGTTTGCCCAGTGTTTGATTTTGTCCATCATGATCGGATCGGTCACAGGTCTTCTCCCCTTCTCCGGGCGGTGAAAAATTCCGACAGAAGCGCCCGACACTCCTTTTCGAGCATCCCGCCGTCGGCTCTGGCGAAGTGGGTGAACGCCGGGTCTTCCGTGATTCGGTACACGCTGCCGCAGCAGCCTGCCGCCGGATCGGGCGCGCCGTAGACCACACGATCCAGCCGAGCGGCGACGATGGCCCCGGCGCACATCGCGCACGGCTCCAGCGTCACGTACAGCGTGCAGCCCGAAAGCCTCCAGCCGCCAAGGGCTTTCGCCGCTTCCCGGATCGCCATGATCTCGGCGTGCGCGGTCGGGTCGCCCGTCCGCTCCCGCCGGTTGCGTCCGCACGCGACGATCTCGCCGCCCCGCGCCACCACCGCGCCGACTGGTAGCTCCCCCTCTGAAAAGGCCAGCCGCGCCTCGGACAGCGCCGCCGCCATCAAACCATCATCTTTCATGGCGTCCTCCCGAATATCCGCCAAATAGGATAGCATATTTCCCGGGAAAATACCAGATGAAGGGCATCCGCGCTTTCAGAAAACGGGAAATTGCGGTATAATAGTAAAAAAATGGGCGCATCGCCCCTGGAGGTACAATTATGAAGATCAGCCGTTACTTTGACGCCGCGGTTCTGAAGCCGGAAATGACCCGCGAGGAGGCGGCCAGCGCCATCCGGCAGTCGATCGACGCGGACAGCTATTCGGTCTGCGTGCGCGGCTGCGACATCCCGCTCGCCGTTGAGATGTGCAAGGGCACAAACACCATCGTCAGCTGCGTGCTCGACTTCCCCTACGGCTACGGCGGCGCTGCGGGCAAGCGCGCGCTGGCGAAAGTATATGTTTCGCAGGGCGCGAAAGAACTGGACATGGTGATGAACTACGGCTACGCCCGCGGCGGCGACTGGGACGTGGTCGAGGACGAGATTCGCGGCGTGTGCGAGGAAGCGCACGCGGCGGGCGCGCTGGTCAAGGTGATCTTTGAGACCAGCCAGCTCACGCTGGATCAGGTGAGGACGGCCACCGAGGTTTCGATCAAGGCCGGCGCGGACTTCGTCAAGACCTCCACCGGCTTCAACGGCGCGGGCGCGACGGCGGACGCTGTCAAGGTGATGCTGGACACCGCGAACGGCCGGGCAAAGGTCAAACCCTCCGGTGGCATCCGGGATTACGCGACCGCGAAGATGTACGTGGACATGGGCGCGGAGAGGCTTGGCATCGGCTTTTCCTCCGCTGCCGCCATCGCCAAGGGCGAAAGCACCAACGAAAACTACTGATACTCCAAGAACAAACGAAAGCCCGGCCTCACAAAAAGGTCGGGCTTTTGCGCGTCAAGGTTATATCGCTCGGATGATGAATGAGAAGCTGTGTGGCGTCTCCCCGTCGATCAAAAACTCCGGATGCGTGCGCGCGCCCCAACCGTCGTCGCCGCCGACGCCCATGCGCTTCATCGCAACATCGAGAACGGTGTAGGTTGCTCTCGGCAGCTCGTCCGGGTGCAGGGCGTTTGCCAGTTCGCTCGCCGTGTAGTGGAGAACGGTGACCTCAAGCGGCTGATCGACCATTTCGACGCGAAGGCCGGTGCCCGCCTCGTCGGTGACGTCCATCCAGCGGACACCCGCGCGGTTTCCGCACTCCTGAGGCACCACGTAGCGGGTGAGGTTCTTCTCGGCGGTAGTTTCGTATACGCCCAACCGCGCGCCGTGCAGCCGGTCGATGTAGTTCTCTTCCGGACCGAGACCGTACCAGGAGATCTTCCCGAACCGCTTCGGCAGCCGCGCCATCAAACCCACGGAGGGGATCGGCCCCATGCCCGGAACCGCAGGCAGATCGAGCGTAACGCGCACCGCACCGTCCGGCAGCGGCTGATAGGTGATGTCCGCGAAGGTGTCCTTCACAATCGGGAGCGCGTAGCGGAAGGTGAGCGCGAACGGCTCGCCGGGCGCCGAGGGCTTCACGTCCGCGAGTTTACTGGACACCGTCGCCGCGCGCCAGAACCCCATATCGCGATCAAAGCCGTTGCCCCGGTCGGTGTCGGTGGGCGCGCGGAACAGGCTCAGCTGGAACGGCCACTCGATCAATTCCAGCCCGCCGGGCTTTTTCAGCGAGGTCAGCCCGCCCTCCGGCAGCGAGAACAGCGTCTTGACGCCGCGCGCGAGCGCGCCGATGTTCCAGTCGCCGGGGATCACGGAAAGTTCGCCCGCCGGAGCCGCCTTTTCGGAAAGAACCGTAAACACCGTCTGGCCGTGCATTTGTTCATAACCCCTGGGCGCCCACGGCGCGTCCTCCCGGAGAACGAGCGAGCAGGTGAGCGCGTACTCGCCCGGCTCGGAGCAGTCGGGCAGGTTCAGCGGGACAAACGCCTCCGTTCCCGCCGCGACGTGCGGGGATTCCTCACCGGACGCGATTTTTACGCCATCCCGGAGAAGCGAATAACGAAGGACATACCCGTCCGTCCCGGCGAACAGGTTCCGGTTCACGAGCCGCACGCCGCCCTTCTCCGGCAGAATTCGGATCGGCTGGTACAGGAACTTGACCTCCTGCATCTTGGGTGAGGGTGTCCGGTCGGCAAACAAGATGCCGTTGGCGCAGAAACTGCGGTCATTGGGCCGGTCGTAGAAGTCGCCGCCGTAGGCATACCTCGCCGCGCCATTCGGCGCGGTGGTCAAAAGCGCCTGGTCGATGTAGTCCCAGATGAACGCGCCCTGAAACATCGGGTACTTCGCCATGAGGTCGGTGTATTTGAACAGGTCGCCGACGGAGTTGCCCATCGCGTGCGCGTACTCGCACAGGATGTAGGGCTTCTCCGGGTTGTCCGTCAGGTACTTCTCCACGTCCCACGGTTTTGTATACATGCGGCTTTCGATGTCGCTGGTGTCGTTAAATCTTCTGTCCAAGGACACGCCCTCGTAATGCACCAGCCGCGTGTCGTCCATCGCACGCATGACGTTTGACATATTGTAGATGACTTCGCCGCCGTAGCTCTCGTTGCCGCACGACCAGATCAGAACCGACGCGTGGTTCTTGTCCCGCATAACCATCGAGCGCGCGCGGTCATTGACCGCCTGCTGCCAGACGGGATTGTCGTTCGGCACGGCTTTGCCCGCGTCCAGGCTGCGCGGCAATGACCATGTGCCGTGCGTTTCAAGGTTCGCCTCGTCGATCACGTAGATGCCATACCTGTCGCACAGCTTGTACAGGCGGCTGTCGTTCGGGTAGTGGCAGGTGCGCACGGCGTTGATGTTGTTTCGCTTCATCTCAAGGATGTCGGTCAGGATCTCCTCGTCGGTCAGCGTCCTGCCGCCGACGGCGCTGAACTCATGGCGGTTGACGCCCCGGAACTCTACACGCCTGCCGTTGAGCAGCATCACTCTGTCCTTCAGCTCAAATCGCCGGAAGCCGACCGTTGTCTCCGCGATCTCGAATACGCCCGCCGCGCCGGAAAGCGTCACGCGAAGCCGATACAGGTTGGGTTCCTCCGCGCTCCACTTTTTGGGCGCGGCGACAGGGATATTGACTGTCGTTTCATGCTTCGCGGGCAGTTCCCGCGAGACGATCGGCAGTCCTTCCCCATCAGTCAACTCAACTTTTGCGACCACCACCTCCGATTCGGGCAGGTTCAGCCGCATCGCAAGCGACAGCGCGCCGTCCGTGTAATTGTCATCCACTAGACCCTTCGCGAACAGGTCTTCCACATGCGCCTGGGGCTTGGCGGACAGCCGCACCGAGCGGATCAGCCCGGAGAACCGCCAGAAATCCTGATCCTCCAGCCAGGAGGCGGTGGAATAGCGGAAAAGCCGCACCGCAAGCCGGTTCCTGCCCGGCTTCAGCGCGTCGGTCACATCGAAGTGGGACGGCGTAAAACCGTCTTCCGCGTAGCCGATGAAGACGCCGTTGACCCAGACGTAGATCGCCGTCACCGCGCCGTCAAAGCTGAGCTGAGCGCGCTTGCCTTCGAAATTCTCCGGCAGTATAAAGTCGGTCGCATACTCCGCCACGGGGTTTTGTGACGAAATCTGGGGCGGGACGATCGCGTCCGACCCGTCCCACGGGTACTGGATGTTGACGTACTGCGGCGTGCCATGATCCGAAAGCTCCAGGCAGCCGGGCACCTGCATGTCCGCCCAGCCGGAGATATCATAGTCCGCCGCCTCGAAGCCCTCGGTCATCCCAGTGGCGTCCGCCGCGTAGTGGAGCTTCCACAGCCCGTCCAGCGGCAAGGTCAGGCTGCTCTTTTCCGCGTCCGCCTCCGCCGCGTTTTGATAGATCGCGTGATCCGAGTGCGCGTCCAGCCGATTTACCTGGAACACGCCCGGATCGTAAAGCCAGTCAAGGGTGGGTTTCGTCGATTTCATGGTATCCCTCCAATGTCCTTTGAACGTTATTGTTTTCAAGAAGGAGTGATCGCTCTTTTTATACACCGTCCCCGCCTACTCAGGGAGAGGGTGGAGAGGGCGTGAGCCCTTTCCACTTCAACCAAATCCAGCGACATGCGCGGTGGATTTGGCTTTCCCCCAAAGGCCGAGCCTGCCCGGCCGACGGGGAAAGCGTTCCCGAACCGGTTCCCGCCCGGAAACGCCCGCAGGCATTTCAGGGAACCGGCTTCGTTCCAAACGCGGAAGAAAGATGCGAAGCAGATTTCTTCCGCTATTTAACAGAACCAGCGATGCCTTCGGTGAAGAACTTCTGCAGCGCGAAGAAGATCACGATGGTCGGCAGCGTGCACAGTAGCACCGCCAACATCAGAGAGCCGTAGTCGGTCACATAGCCCGCGATCAGGTTTGCGATCAGCATCGGCATCGTAATTGCCTCGTTGGTCTGCATGATCACCTTGGGCCACAGGTAGTTGTTCCACGCGTTCATGAACGTGATGGTCATCGCCGCCGCGTAGGTGGACTTCATCGTCGGCAGGAACATCCGAAAGAAGATGCCCACCTCGGTCAGCCCGTCGATGCGCGCCGCCTCGATGATGTCGTGCGGGAACGCGCGGGCGTTCTGCCGGAACATCATGATCAGAAACGGCGTCGAGATGCCCGGCAGGATGAACGCGGTGTAGGTGTTCAGCAGGTTCATCTTCGAGAACATCCGGAACAGCGGGATCAGCTTCGCCGCGAACGGCACCATCATCGCCAGGAGCAGGACCGACATCACGCGGTCCTTGGCGCGGTCGTGGTAGATCTCAAAGCCGTAGCCTGCCAACGAGCAGATTACGAGCGCCAGAAACGTCTGCAGAAGCGCGTTGATGAAGGAGTTCTTCATCGCGTTCCAGACGTCCTGCCCGATCAGCAGATTTTGGTAGTTTGCCACAAGGTTTGCGCCGGGGATCAGTGAGCCGCTCAGCACGACCTGGCTCGTGTTGGTGGCGGAGACCGCCATCCAGTACAGCGGAAACACCGAAAGGAGCGCCGCGACGGTCAGGAACAGGTACTTGAACGTGATGGACGCCGCGCGCTTCATCGCTTGTCACCCACCTTCATCTGCCCCAGCGCCAGGATCGCGACCAGGATAAAGATCACAAACGACATCGCCGCGGAATATCCGAACTTGGGCACCTGCTGGAAGGTCGCCTTGTAGATATAGTGGCTCATGGAGATCGTCATGTTGGCTGGGTTGCCGCGGGTGAGGTTGAACGACTCGTCAAACAACTGCAATGTGCCATTGGTGGACAGGATCGCGGTCAAAAGGATGATGGGGCGAAGCAGCGGAACCGTGATCCTCGTAAACTGCTGGAACCAGGACGCGCCGTCGATCCGCGCGGCCTCGTAGATCGAGCCCTCGATCGACTGAAGCCCGGCCAGATAGAACACCATGTTGTAGCCGGTCCAGCGCCAGATCAGCGCCATGACCACCACCGCGCGGGAAGTCCAGACGCCGTTCAGCCAATTGACGCCCTCAGACAGGATACCGGCGCCAACCAGCACCGTGTTCACGAACCCGTTCACGTCAAACAGCGCGCGGAAGATGATCGAATAGGAGACCAGCGAGGTCGCGCACGGCAGGAAGATCAGCGTGCGGAACAGGCCGCGGAATTTCAGATTTGGATCGTTCAGAAGGGTGGCCAGAACCAGCGCCAGCACCAGCATGATGGGCACCTGAATCAAAAGGAAAATGAAGTTGTTGGTCATCGCCTGGCGGAAGATCGGATCCTTGAGCAGGTATTCGTAGTTGCGCAGACCCGCAAACGCGAGTTTTGAGCCCTGCCCCGCCTGAAGCGACAGAAGCAGCGCCTCCACCATCGGGTAGAAGTTCATCCAGGCGATCAAAAGGCTCGCAGGCAGAAGGAACGCCCAGCCGGTGATGTTCTGGCGGCTGGAAAGCGAGGGATTTGTCCATCCCCTCGCTCGCTTCTCGGAATAATTGACAGTCAAAGTGATCCCCCCCGGAAACATATGTACCGAAGGCTGGTATCTTTAGAAAGGGGAGGGAAACCCGCCCCTTTCACTAGGTACTGTGCTTCGGTGTTACGCGCCCATCTGGAAGGCGACGGTCGAATCGGCCTCCGCAAGCGCCGCATCAACGTCCGCGCCGCCCAGCACCTGGGTGATCGCGGTGGCGACGGCATCGCGCGCCTCATAGTAGTAGACGCCGGTGGCGTTGGAGGGGACGCTCGCCGCATAGGCGGTGATGTCCGCAAACACTTTCTGGCCGCCAAAGAACTCGCTGGGCTGGTTGTACACATCGCTGTCGCCCGCGGGCAGGAAGGTGGCCAGCGCGCCGGAAGAGGGCAGGATGGTCTCATAGAACTTCACCGAGCCGCCGAACGTGGCCGCGAGGAAGTCGTTGGCCAGCTGGTAGTTCTTGCTGCTGGCAGAGACCGCCCAGGAGGAGCCGCCGTTGTTGGAGTAGTTGGTGCCGCCCTCGATGTCCACCTTCGGGATGTTGGTCAGCGCCCACTTGCCGGCCTGATCCTTGGCGGTCTGAATGGAGCCCAGGATCCAGCAGCCGTTGATGGTGCCGGTGCAATTGCCGGTGGTGAAGGTGGCGATGTAGCCGTCCCAGCCGTTGGCTTCGACGTAGATGCCTTCCTTGACCATCTCGGCGAAGTAGCCGATGACCTTCTTGAGCGCCGCGTTGTCCTTGATGTTCAGCGTGCCGTCCGCCTTGAACAGCGACGCGCCGCAGCTCTGCAGCATGATGAGGACGAGGTCGGGCTGCCCGGCGGTGCCGGAGATCATCGGAAGGCCGGTCTTGGCCTTGACATCCTTGCCGATCTCGATGAAGCGGTCCCAGGTGATGTCGGT
>CAZNPZ010000034.1:0-31099 GCA_964575255.1 uncultured Oscillospiraceae bacterium | reverse complement strand
ATTTCCATCACCACTCCCATTATACCTTTTCAACGACTTTGGGAGTAGAGCCAAAATCGGTGTTGAAAGCCCGACATAATACGGCAATGCCTTACGTCACCAGCGAAATGGCGGCGATCATAGAACATGTGAAAACCGAGACAGGCGACGAAACGCTGGCGCAGAGCATTCATTTCAGCCCGACCGCACTGACATTGGTTCGAAGGGTGATGATGACCGGAGGGCAGATCGTGGCCGATACGGCGCTGGCGCTCTCAGACATTGATAAACAGAGCGCCCGCAAGCTGGGCGTCTCGCTGGTCTCCTACATCGACGATCCTCAGGTGCTCGCGCTGGCGGAACAGCGCCGTACCACCCGCGCCGAAGTGGCGCTGGATTTCGCGCTGTCCCAGCCGGGCACGAAGCTGATCGTGGTGGGCAGCGCACCGACCGCGCTGGATCGGCTTCTGCGGCGCCATCAGGCGGACGCGCTGAGCGACCTCGTGGTGCTGGCCGCGCCGACCGGGTTCGCGAGCGTCGTACAATTGAAGGAGCGCATTTGGGAGAGCGATCTGCCCGCGATCGTGCTGCGCGGCAAGCGCGGCGGCACCAGCGCCGCCGTCTCCATCGTGAACGCGTTGATGATCGAAGCGATCCGGCAACTCAACCTATAGGCATCGGAATCTGCTAACGCGTCTTGCGATGCGGCGCCGGGAATCCGCCATGCGGATTTCCGGCGTAATCAGGGCCGCGGCCCCGAACCCCAAAAGAGAACGACCGCCTTTACCGGGCAGCCGTTCTTTGTTTGTATTGACTTATTCTCTCCCCCGAAAATGCCTTCGGCATTTTCGACTGGGGTTTCCAAAGGGCCTCAGGCTCTTTGACGGGTGTCCAGAGGGCGGCGCCCTCTGGCGTTACTCCTTCGCCTTCCCCCGGATATACGCATCGATGGCGGCGGCGGCCTGCTTGCCCGCGCCCATCGCGAGGATGACGGTGGCCGCGCCGGTCACCGCGTCGCCGCCGGCGTAGACACCCTCTTTTGAAGTCGCGCAGGTGGCCTCGTCCACGATGATGCCGCCCCACTTCTCGGATTTGAGCCCTTCGGTGGTGGACACGATCAGCGGATTCGGGCTGTTGCCAATGGCGACGACCACGGTCTCGACATCCATCAGGTACTCGCTGTCCTTTTGGGCGACGGGGCGTCGGCGTCCGGAGGCATCCGGCTCGCCCAGCGTCATCTTGACGCACTCCATCCCCGCGACATTGCCCTTGCCATCGCTTAAGATTTTCGTCGGGTTGGTCAGAAGGTGGAACTCGATGCCCTCTTGCTTCGCGTGGTGGATCTCCTCGATCCGGGCGGGCATTTCGGCCTCGCCGCGACGGTACACGATGTACACCTTATCCGCGCCCATCCGAAGCGCACTCCTGGCCGCGTCCATCGCCACGTTGCCGCCGCCGATCACCGCCACGCGGCTGCCGACCTTGACCGGCGTCGCGTGGTTCGGGAAATCGTAGGCCTTCATCAGGTTGATTCGGGTCAGGAATTCGTTCGCGGAGTACACGCCGCACAGTGCCTCGCCCTCAATGCCCTGGAAGCGCGGAAGCCCCGCGCCGCTGCCGACGAACACCGCCTCGAAGCCTTCGTCCTCGACCAGTTCGTCAAGGAGGATGCTGCGCCCGACGATCACGTTGGTCAGGATGTGTACGCCCAATTCGCGCAGGGTGTCGATCTCCCGCTGCACCAGCGCCTTGGGCAGCCGGAACTCCGGAATGCCGTACATGAGCACGCCGCCCGGCGTGTGCAGCGCCTCGAAGATGGTCACGTCGTACCCAAGCTGGCGCAGCGCGCCCGCGCAGGAGAGGCCCGCCGGGCCGGACCCGACCACCGCCACCTTGTGCCCATTGTCCGGTGCGGGGGCGGGCGGCTTCTTGCCCGCCGCCATCGCCCAGTCCGCGACGTAGCGCTCCAGGCGGCCGATGCCCACCGGCTCGCCCTTGATGCCGCGCACGCACACCTGCTCGCACTGCGTCTCCTGCGGGCAGACGCGACCGCACACCGCGGGCAGGGAATTGTCCGCGCTCAGGATCCGGTAGGCGTTCTCCAGATCGCCCTGTTTGACGCAGGAAATGAATTCGGGGATGTGTACGCCCACGGGGCAGCCTTTCACGCAGGGCTTGTTTTTGCAGTTCAGGCAGCGCTCGGCTTCCTGCTTCGCCATTTCATCGGTATAGCCCAGCGCGACTTCCTGAAAGTTCTTTCCGCGCGCCGCGGCGTCCTGTTCGGGCATTTGGGTTTTATTTTTCTGCATGTTGGCCATCAGTGTTCCCCTCCCGTCAGGCGGCAGGCGTGCTGCTCCTTCGCGGTTTTTTCCTGCTCCAGGTACATCCTGCCGCGGGTGACCGCGGCGTCGTAATCCACCTGGTGGCCGTCAAAGTCCGGCCCGTCGACGCAGGCGAATTTGGTCTCGCCGCCGACGATCACGCGGCAGCCGCCGCACATGCCAGTGCCGTCGATCATGATGGAGTTCATGCTGACAATGGTCTTGATGCCATATGGCCGGGTCATCTCGGAGACCGCCTTCATCATCATCAAAGGGCCGATCGCGATGACCACGTCGTAGGTGTTCCCTGCCTCCAGTTTCTCTTTGAGCGCCTGGGTCACGAAGCCCTTATGCCCGTTGGAACCGTCGTCGGTCATGATGGTCAAATCGTCGCAGGCGGCCAGAAGTTCCTCCTTGAGGATGATCAGCCCTTCGTTTCGGAAGCCCACGATCAGGTCAACGGAGACGCCCGCGTCATGAAGCGCCTTCGCCTGCGGGTAGGCGATCGCAACGCCCAACCCGCCGCCGATGACCGCGGCCCGCTTGTATCCCTCGGTCTCGGAAGGTTTGCCGAGCGGCCCCGCGAAGTCCTGAAGGCTCTCGCCCTCGTCCAGTTCGTCCAGAAGCCGTGTGGTGGCCCCGACTTTCTGGAAGATCACCGTAATGGTTCCCGCCTCCCGGTCATACCCGGCGATGGTCAGCGGAATGCGCTCGCCGTTTTCGTCCACGCGCAGCATCACAAACTGGCCTGGCTTTGCTCGCCGCGCCGCATAGGGCGCCTCGACGCGCATCAGCGTGACCTCTTCGTTCAGCCTGCGTTTCTCCACAATCCTGTACATGCTCAGACTCCTTTGTATGGTATCGATTAAACTCGGTCCGTCAGCGTCGACAAGACCGGTCGACGGACGTCCGGGAACCAATGCATAAGCTCCGCGATCAGTTTCTCGCGGTTTGCCTCGCCCATCGGGACGAGCGGCGGCCGCGTCTTTCCGTTTCCAAAGCCGATGACGGCGAGCGCCTCCTTGACCGGGATCGGGCTGACTTCCAGAAATAGCGCGTCGATCAGCGGGTTCAACTGAAGCTGCAGCGCGCGGCTTTCATCGATGTTGCCCGAGAAGAAGCGGTCCGTCACGGCCTTGACCGCATCGGGCACAAGGTTCGATGCCACCGAAATCACGCCGTCCGCGCCCAGCGCGAGCGCGGAAAACGAATGCTCGTCGTTTCCGCAGTAGACCGCCATCTTGCCCGCGAGCAGCCGCGCGCCCTCGGTCATCTGCTTCAGGTCGGGGTTCGCTTCTTTCAGCGCGACGATCATCGGGTGTCCGGCCAGCCGCATCGCGGTTTCGGGCAGCAGGTTCAGCCCTGTCCGGGACGGCACGTTGTACAAGACCACCGGGATCTCCGCCGCGTCCGCGACGCGGGTGAAGTGCTCGATCAGCCCCGCCTGCGTGGTTTTGTTGTAGTAGGGCGTGACCGCGAGGATCGCGTCCGCGCCCAGGTTGCGCGCGGTCTGCGACCGGCGGCAGACCCGTTTGGTGTCGTTTCCGCCCACACCCGCGATCACGATCGCGCGGCCCGCCGCTCGCTCCACCACAAAGCCGATCAGTTCGTCCTGCTCGGCCTCGGTCATTGTCGCGGGTTCGCCGGTGGTACCGCAGGCAATCAGCGCCGGAATTTCCGACGCGATCTGGCGGTCGATCAGGCGACCCAAGGTTTCAAAATCGATGGAATCATCCGAGGCAAACGGCGTGACGAGCGCCGTGCCCACGCCGGTAAACAGCGCTTGCATATGGAAAACCCCCTGTCAGGTCGATCAGGTAGCTGTAGCGACCCGGGGGGAATGCCTTCATTTGCGTACGATCCAGCCCTCGTGAGCCAGAAGCTCCGCCGTCAGCACCGCGCCGCCCGCCGCGCCGCGCAGCGTATTGTGCGAGAGGCTGACGAACTTGTAGTCGAGGATGACGTCCTCCCGAAGCCGCCCGATGGCGATGCCCATGCCGCCGAAGAGGTCCCGATCCAGCGCGGTTTGCGGCCGGTTCTCCTCCTCGAAGTATGTGAGGAATTTTTCCGGCGCGCTGGGCAGGCGGTACTTCTGCGGCAGGCCCTCGTAGGATGCCCATCTGGCGAGGATTTCTTCGCGGGACGGCTTCCTGTCAAACTTGACCGAAACCGCCGCCATGTGCCCGTCGGTGACCGGAACGCGAATGCACTGGGCGCTGATGATGGGTCTTGCGGACGGCGCAATGCGGCCATCTTCGACGCTTCCCCAGATCTTCAGCGGCTCGACCTCGCTTTTCAATTCCTCGCCGCCGATGAACGGGATCACGTTGTCGGTCATCTCCGGCCAGGAGCGGAACGTCTTGCCCGCGCCGGAGATCGCCTGATAGGTGGCGACCACGACTTTGTCAAGCCCGAATTCCCGCAGCGGCTCCAGCGCGGGCACGTAGCCCTGGATGGAGCAGTTGGGCTTGCAGGTGACGAAGCCGACCTTGGTGCCCAGACGTTTCCTCTGCGCCTCGATGACGGCCATGTGGGAAGAATTGATCTCCGGGATCATCATCGGCACGTCGTCCGCCATGCGATAGGCGGAGTTGTTGGACACCACCGGCGTTTCGGCCTGGGCGTAAGCGGTTTCCAGCGCGCGGATCTGATCCTTGGGCATGTCGACCGCGCAGAACACAAAGTCCACCTGCGCGGCGATTTCATCCACGTTGGACGCATCCTGGACGGTCATGTTCCGGACGCTCTCCGGCACCGGCCAGGAAAACGCCCAGCGTCCGCCGACCGCGTCGATGTACGGCTGCCCGGCGGAGCGCGCGCTGGCCGCCAGCACCGTCACATCAAACCACGGGTGCCCCGCCAGAATCGATACAAACCTTTGCCCAACCATGCCCGTCGCGCCAATGATGCCAGCCCGGAATTTCATTTGTTTTGTTCCCCCCGTATCCCACAGTATTCCGCCCGCGTGAGGCGCGTTAGGACTTTTTTTCAAAAACGTCGATGGACGGATAGCGCATCAGCATCTCCGCCGGGCGGAAGCCGGAGGTCGCCGCCAGCCGCGCCGCGCCGATCAGCCGCGTCCGAACGTCAAAGTAGGCCTCGCCGAGTCCCAATTCCAGAAAGTACAGCCGCGCCAGTTCCATCAGGTAACTGGCGACGCCCTTTCGCTGCCAGGCGGGCGTGGTCTCCACGATGCCGATGACGCCCTGCTTCTCCTCCGACCACACCACCATCTCGCCGGCGAGGCCGCCCGGCGCGATCACGAGCAGCCGCGCGAAGCCGGGCAGGCGTTTGAGGCCCTTGAGCCACGCCATGTCACGCCCGCGGCCAAACATCGCGCCGTACCGCTCCAGAAAGAATTTGCACTCGTTCTCGTCCGCGAGGTAATCCCGGACGATGGTGCAGCCCTGCGGCAGCCGCTTGATCATCGGGCCCTGCCTGAGGACCTTCCGGGTGCGCAGAAGGCCGTCCTCGTCCCGGTATCCGAGCGACTCCAGCGCGTCCCGGCGAATTTGATCGCGCGGCGCGCACTCGCAGTAGATCAAAGAAGGCATGTCTGGCTTTTTTCGGGCCAGCATCAGCGCCCTGGCCGTGGCCGCGCCCAGAAGGGCGTTCTCGGCCTCCGGTTCGCAGCTGGCGCGCACCAGAATCTGGTGCGGCCGCTCCGGGCACAGAACGGGAACAAGAAGCTCCTGCACGCTGGCTTCGCCGATCTTGGATTCCAGATCGTCCAGCGCGATGAACGTATTCTCGACCGCGAGCCCCGCGGCCGCGTCGGCGTGGCGTATCTTCATGCGTCCTCCGTATCGAGGGTGGATGGCGAGTTCAGGCAACCCGCGGCGTAGGAAGATGCTACTCGTCTTCCCATTCGACCTGCGCGGGCGGATGTCCGGTCACATCGTAGACGACGCGGTTGATGCCTTCAACCTCCGTCGTCACCCGCTCGACCACCCGTTCCAGCAGGTCATAGGGCAGGCGGAACGCGTTCGCGCCGTTCATCGCGCGCAGTGCCAGCGTGCGGCCCGCGACGCCGGACGCGCCCAGCGTCATCACGCCGGGCAGCACCGCGAAAAACTGACGGATGCGCTTTTCCAGCCCCGCTTTTTGAATCTCCTCGCAGATAATGGCGTCCGCTTCCCGGAGAAGATCCAGCTGCAGCGGCGTCGCCGGCCCCATGATGCGCACCGCGAGTCCCGCGGTCGGGAACGGGGGCCGCTGCGAGATCTCCGGCGGCAGACCCAGCTGGTCGGCCACCAGGCGCACTTCTTCCTTGAACAGTTTTTTGACCGGCTGGATCAGCGTCTTAAACGGCGAATCGGGCGAGAGTTGCCGGTCGATCGGCGTGTTGCCGTCCAATACGTCCGAATAGGTGACGCCAAGGCCCAGGCACTTGATGCCCTGCGCCTGCGCCTCCTCCTCCAATACGCGCACAATCTCCTGCTCCACCAGCCGGGTCTTCCGCGCGCTGCCGGAGACACCCAGAAGCCGGTCGATGAACCGCTGCCGTGCGTCGATCGCCTTGAGCTTAAAGCCCTGCGGCTCAAGGCTTCTGCGGGTCATCTCCAGTTCGCCTTTTCGCATCAGGCCGGTATCCACGTAGACGCACAGCAGCTGTTCGCCCAGCGCCTTGTGCATCAGTGCCGCACATACCACCGAGTCTACGCCGCCCGAAACCGCGAGGATCGCCCTGCCTCCCTGCGCCTGCGACTGAATCCGTAAAAGCGTCTCTTCGTAAAAACGGTCGAAGTTCCACATCGGCTCGCACTGGCACACATTGCGGGCGAAATTGCGGAGGATCTGAAAACCGTCCGGGTCGTTCTGCTCGGTGTAGAACTGCATTCCGAACACGCGGTCGTCCTTTGAGAACGCCGCCACGCGGCCGTCCTCGGTGACGGCGATGGCGCGGACGCCCTCCGGCAGTTCCCACGCATCCAGCCGGTCAAAGAAACGCTCGCTCTCGCCGAGACCTGAATACAGCGGAGAATCCTGAAACGTCACCTGCGCGGTGTCGTTGGCGAACGCCGTCGGCGCGGACGCGCCGCCCAGCGCGGCCAATATTTGGCGCGCGCCCGTGCCCATCGCGAGGATCGGGATGCCCAGATCGATCAGTTCAGGAAGGTTCGCGATGCCGCGCATACCGTCACCCGCGATCAGGATGCCCTGGGGCGAAGACGCTCGGATCGTCTCGACGGATGCGTCCGCCGGGAGCACTTCGCTGTAGACCTGTTCGCTGCGCACCCTGCGGGCCAGCGCGTTTCCCCGGCCGTCGCCCAGATCAAGCACCAGAACCATGTTACTCATGCCTTGCGCCCTCCCGGTCCCATCGGCTGTTGCGCCGGCCGTTGACAATCTCTATTTTGCGCAGGATGGACTGGGTTATGTCGATGCCCAGCGTTCGCGTCAGTTGCAGCCCGTACATCATCACGTCGGCGAACTCCTCGGCGATCTTAAGGACGCGCTCCGGATCCTCGCCCCGCAGAAGCGCCTGGACGTCCTCGTCGCCCATCCATTGGAAATGCTCCAAGAGTTCGCTCATCTCGACGGTCATCGCCATCGCCACATGCTGCGGGTTCTGGACACCGTCCTCGCCCCAGCCTTTGCGAAGGCAGAGCGCGTGCACTTGTTCCTTGAGCGCATCCAGCGTGGTGTCCCGGTCGTTCATGACAAACTTCCTCGCATTCGATAATCAGCCCGATTGTATCTATTATACAGATTTCTGATGAATGCGCAAGCCGCTCCGCTCGAAAACGCACAAACATAGCGAAAACGCCGCCTGTACAGCGACGCATTCAAACTTGAAAGCGAATTCTACGTATCCTCTCCGGGAGAGCATTGAGAGGGCCGAAGCCCTCTCAATGTATAATCAATTCCGGCGGCGTGTACGGCAGAATTGGTTTTCCCCCAAAGGCCGAGCCTCCCGGCCGACGTGGAAAACACACCCGATCCGGTTCCCGTACGGAAATTCCGCAGAATTCCAGGGAACCGGCCCGTATCCCATCGCAATTGAAAGCCGCGAAAGCGGATTTCAATTGCCAGCGAAGCGGTTTACTTGATCTCGATCGTCGCGCCGACTTCGGCAAACGCCTTCTTGATCTTCTCGGCCTCGTCCTTGTTGACGCCTTCCTTGAGGGTCTTGGGCGCGCCGTCCACCAGGTCCTTGGCTTCCTTCAGGCCCAGGCCCGACACGACTTCGCGGACGACCTTGATGACCTTGATCTTCTCGGAGCCGACGTCCTTCAGCACAACGTCAAACTCGGTCTTCTCTTCGACCGGCTCGGCGGCGGCAGCGGCGACCGGCGCAGCGGCGGCGGCGACCGGCGCGGCGGCCGAGACGCCAAACTTCTCTTCCAGGGCCTTGACGAGCTCCGCGAGCTCCAGAACGGTCATCGACTCAATGGCGGAAATGATTTCTTCGCGGTTCATGATGATATCCTCCTCATAAAATAGCTTTCTTGATGACTGACTGCCGCCTGCGCGGCGGCGGATGCGGAATTACTCTCCGGCCTTCTGCTTGCGGACGGCGTCGATCGCGTAGACCAGCGAACGGAGCGTCGCGCTGAGCACGCCGACGAAGTTGGTGATGGGCGCGTTCAGGCTGCCCATCATCTTGGCGATCAGGACTTCCTTCGGCGGCAGCTCGCTGAGCGCCTGCACGCCGGCCGCGTCGATGACCTTCCGGTCGACCACACCGCACTTGATGGTGGTCTTCTTGGCCTTCTTGATGAACTCGGTGAGCACCTTCGCCGGAGCCACCGCGTCCTTCATGCCAAAGGCGACGGCGGTGGGGCCATTCAGGAAGGGTTCAAGGCCCTTGATCCCCAGTTCCTCGGCGGCGAGGCTCACCATCGTGTTCTTCAGCACGACGTATTCCACCCCGGCGGCGCGGCACTGGTTGCGAAGGTCGGTGACCTCCGAGACCTTCAGCCCGCGGTAGTCGATCAGCACCACGGAGTGCGCTTTTTCAAACTTCCCCTTGATGTCGGCGACGACTGCCTTTTTGAGTTCCAAAGTATTGGACATTCGTTACACCTCGCTTCTCGTCCCGTTTCGTTCGCTTAAAAAAAGTCGCCTTTGCGCCAAACGCGCAAACGGCGACACTCATTCTGTCATCCGGCTGCGCCTCGGCGAGCGGCCCGGAGGCCTTATGCGTACGCACTCGCTGTCTATGGCACGGCTTATTCTTCTAAGCACCCAATCAATATACCCCGGCGGATACGGCTTGTCAAGTTAATTCTGACAAATCGAATGTCAAGTCCACGACAGCCCGGAATCCCGTCTCCGTCGACCTTCGTTCCCTTCCCCAAGGGTTCGGGGCCGCAGCCCCGATTGATTTAAGGCAACCGGAGGGCGACATGCGCGTCCGCAGGTTGCCTGTACCGCTTCGCGCGCAGGCCCGGCCGTGAGCGGAGCGAACAGGGTCTGCGCCATTCCCAATGCGGCGGGAAGCCGCGAAGCAGATCCCCGCCGCATAAAATAAGCGCCGGAAAGCCGCAAAGCGGATTTCCGGCGCAACGCGTAATCGTTTAGAATTTCAGCGCGTTCAGCTTGATGCCGGGGCCCATCGTGCTTGAGAGAACCGCGGAGCGGATGTAGGTGCCCTTCGCGGTGGACGGCTTGGCCTTGATGATGGCCTCCATCAGCGTCTTCAGGTTCTCGCCCAGCTTCGTGTCCTCAAAGGACGCCTTGCCGACCGGGCAGTGGATGATGGCGGTCTTGTCGACGCGGTACTCGACCTTACCGGCCTTGATCTCGGTGATCGCGCGGGCGATGTCCATCGTGACGGTGCCGGTCTTCGGGTTGGGCATCAAGCCCTTGGGGCCCAGCACGCGGCCCAGGCGGCCGACGAGACCCATCATGTCGGGGGTGGCGACCATCACGTCAAAGCCGAACCAACCGCCCTGGATCTTGGCGATCATGTCCTCGGCGCCGACGAAATCCGCGCCGGCGGCCTCGGCGTCCTTGGCCTTGTCGGCCTTGCAGATCACGAGAACCGTCTTCGTCTTGCCGGTGCCGTGGGGCAGCACGACGGTGCCGCGAACCTGCTGGTCGGCGTGGCGGGGGTCGACGCCCAGGCGGACGTGCAGCTCGACCGTCTCATCAAACTTGGCCTTGGCGGTCTGTTTGACCAGCGACACGGCCTCTTCCGGATCGTACAGCTTGAGGCGATCCACCAGCTTCTTGCTGTCGGTATACTTCTTGCCCTGATTCATGAAAATCCTCCTTGTGGTGTTAGCGGCGCAATGTCCTCCCACAGAATTATGGCGCGTTGTGCCGGTTCTTTTCGCGTGGAAAGGTTGGTTTCCCTTGGGAAACCAAGTCGCTTCGCGACCGAACGATTTAATCGTTCGCCCTCGTGTCGCTCTCCGCTCACCGTAGCGCTGCTACGCCTGGCTTTGGCTGCTTGCTCCGCACCGAAAATCCCTCGGCCCATTTCTTTTCCAAATCAATCAGTCTACGACGACAACGCCCATCGAGCGCGCGGTGCCCGCCACCATGCTCGCCGCGGCTTCAATGGAAGCGGCGTTGAGGTCGGGCATCTTGAGCTCCGCGATTTCGCGGATCTGCGCCTTGGTGATGTTGGCGACCTTATCCCTATTCGGACGGCCGGAGGCGTGCTCCAGGCCGCAAGCCTTCTTGATCAGAACCGCGGCGGGCGGGGTTTTCGTGATGAAGGTGAAGGAGCGATCCTGATACACGGTGATGACCACCGGGATGATCAGGCCGATCTGCTTGGCGGTGCGGTCGTTGAACTCCTTGCAAAAGCCGGGGATGTTCACGCCGTGCTGACCCAGCGCCGGGCCGATCGGCGGCGCGGGCGTCGCCTTGCCGGCGTTGACCTGCAGCTTAATCATTGCCGTTACTTTCTTGGCCATGGGGGTTCCTCCTCTACATTATGTGGTGACGCGGAGCGGCCTTGGCCACCCCTCCCACTTGCGAATCCCGCGGGTTGCGGGCATTCAGCCGACTTTGGCGCGGACAAAGCCCGCGCTGTTACTCCGCCGCGCGGACGACCTCGTCGTACTCGAGGTCTACGGCGGTTTCGCGCTTTAACATGGGCACCATGACGCGCACCTTCTGCGCGCCGGTGTCGATGGACACCACGCGCCCGGTGAAGTTCTCAAACAGCCCTGAAAGAATGCGCACTTCGTCGCCCGGCTGGATGTCAATCCGGGTGGCGACGCGATTCTCGCCGATGGCGTTGAAGTCCGTTTCGGTGAGCGGCGTCGGGCGGGATCCGGGGCCGACGAACCCGGTCACCCCGCGCGTGTTGCGCACCAGGTACCAGGACTCGTTGGTCATGATCATGCGAACCATCACATAGCCCGGCAGCAGCTTGCGCTGAACGGTCTTGCGCTTGTTGTTTTTGATCTCGACCGCTTCCTCAATCGGGATCTTGACCTCGAAGATCAGATCCTGCATGCCGTTGTTTTCCACCGACTTTTCGAGGTTGGCCTTGACCTTGTTCTCATACCCTGAATAGGTATGAACAACGTACCACTGCGGCTCCTGAAGTTCTGACATAGTCGCTCCTTACGCTGCCGTTCCGATGATCCACTGGGAGAACTTGGCGGCGCCGGCGTCGATGATGCCGATGACGATCGCCATCGCAACCATGAAAGCCAGCACGACCAGCGAATAGTTGATCAGTTCGGACCGGGTGGGCCAGGTGACCTTCTTGAGTTCGAAGGCCATATTCTTAAAACTGTTGCCGATGCCCAGCCCCAGGTTCTTGAAGAACAGACCGATCTTTTTAAAGAAGCCGATCTTTTCCTTGCCCTCTGTTTCCTTGGCCATGCGCCTCACTCCTCGTCTATATGCCGACAGATCAGCGGGTTTCCTTGTGCGCGGTGTGCTTCTTGCAGAAGCGGCAGTACTTGCTCATCTCCAGGCGGTCGGGGTCGTTTTTCTTGTTCTTCATGGTATTGTAGTTGCGCTGCTTGCATTCGCCGCACGCCAGCGTAACCTTGACTCGCTTGTCGGACGCCATTCGTTTTCCCTCCCACTGGCCAATAATTCATCTATCACAACCAAAGCCCCCATCGGGGGCAAGCCTAATAACATTATCACAACCGGGAAGGTCTGTCAATAGTTCCGAAGCGGCTCAACCGGCTTTTTCCGCTAAATTCTCGTGAAAACCGTGACGGAACGACGAAAGCAGGTTGGCCGATTTGCATGATCCCGCGTTTACCGCTCCGGCCGGTCGCGCCGGATCTCCATCCAGTTGCCCGCGTGCTTCGTCTCCTCAAAGCCGAGGCTGCGGTAGAAGCCCTGCGCGCTGGTGGTATACAGAAGCCACTGATACACGTCCGCGAGCTTGGGGTGGTTCAGGATGCGGTCGACCATCGCCCGGCCGACGCCCTTCATGCGGCTGTCCGGATCGACGCACACGTCCATCAGGTAGCAAAAGCGGGTCCTGTCGGACAGCGCGCGCGCGTAGCCGATCTGTTTCTCCCCGTCGAACGCGCCAACCAGCAGCGTGGAGTTCTCCGCACCCTTCTCTACCTCAGCGCGCGAAATTCCGCTGCTCCAGGGCATCATGGTGAGCAGTTCGGTCACCCGCTGAAAGTCCATCCGGTCGAGACCCTCGCGCAGCTCGAAGTTGGCTGTCAGCCCCTGCTCCAGCGCCTCGATGGCGGCGGGAAGTTTTGCGATGTCCGGGATCAGCACGTCCGCGCCCGCCGCGATCAGCGCTTCCGCGGCAAACGTGGTGGTGACCGCGATCACGTACGCGCCCGCCGCCTTGCCCGCCTGAACGCCGCTGACCGCGTCCTCCACCACCACGCAGTCCGAGGCGGACAGCCCCAGTTCCTGCGCGGCCCTGAGGTAAATGTCCGGGTACGGCTTTTTGCGCTCCACGTCGTCGCCAGTCAGAACGACCCCAAACGTCTCAAATGGGATCCCCGCGACGCGCAGGTTGTGGCGCACCTTGATGAGGTCCGCGCTGGACGCCAGCGCCATCTTCCGGTTCTGCGCCGCAAGCGCTTTCAGCATCGGCCTGGTGCCGTCGTAAATCTTCAGTTCCGCATCGACGAGCTCGCCATAGATGTCGTAACACAGCGCCTTCATCGGTAGCGTATACGTGTGCCCGTACTGCTCGCACACGCCGCCCAGAAAGCGGTTTTCGCCCATGCCGGTGAACTGCTTGAAGTCTTCAAGTTTGGCCGGGACGCCGAAGCGGTTCAGCGCCTCGCAGGCCGCGGCGGTGATCACCGGCTCGGAGTCGACCAGCACGCCGTCCATATCAAAGAGTATGCCCAGTTTTTTCATCCCCGCACCATCCTTCGCGAGGGTATCATACCATAGCGGGCATGAAAAGACAACGAAAAAACCGCCCGCCGCGCGCGGCATTTGACGCCTTTCCCGCCGATTTTGCGGAAAAATGTCAGTTTTTTGGAAGGAAGCATACGACCCGCCGAATTTGTGCATGCTTTCTCCAGAACTGCGCTTTGAAACGGAGGAGCACACCATGAATCAGCCCGAAGACGCGCTTGGACGGCGCATCCGCGCGCTGGCCGTCACGTTGAACGCTTCGGAGCGCGCGCCGATGCGGCTTGGCGGCGCGCGTCCGCGCGCGCTTCGTGTGTTGTCGGCGGAGGTCGCGCGCCTTTCGGGGTACGTGGGGCTGCCCGCGATGGAATGGCTGCGCGACAACGTGCGCCAGGTCGGCGAAAGCGCGCTATCGCTCCGAAAGGGCGCGAGGCTGCCTGCTTCGGACGGAATGCCCCGCGTGCAGCACCTTGCGCGGGCGCTGGTGGCGCTGGGTGACGAACTGGTCACCCAGGAGCGGCTTGTAAGCGCGGTCGCCGCGTTCGACGAGATCCAGCCGCTGACGATGCGGGAACTGTGGCGCGTCCCGGAGGCGCTGCGGATCGAGCTGTGCCAGGCGTTCGAACTGGTGGGGCGGCAGGTGATCCGCGCGCAGCGCGACCGGGTGGACGCGGAAGACTGGGTATTGTCCGGCGCGAAGGTGACGACGCTTCGCGCGCAGCACTCCGGCGCGTTTTTTGAGCGCGCGCTGCAGCTCACCCACGAGCAGGAGATGCCGTCGGCGCGCAGGGCGCTCGACCAATGGCTGGGGCGGCGCGGCGAGGATTCCGAAGTGGTAATCCGGCTGGAGCACGAGCGTCAGGCGCTGGATAAACTATGGCTGTCCAACATCATGGCCGGTTTTCGCATGCTGGAGGCGCTCAACTGGGCGGATTGCTTCGAGAAGCTCTGCCGCACCGAGAAGCTGCTCAGGCTGGATCCCGGCAATGTCTATACGAAGATGGACGAGGAGTCCCGCGCGCTGATCCGGGAGGAAGTGGCCGCCGTCGCCCGCGCGACCGGCCAGAGCGAACTGACCGTCGCCCGCCGCGCGGTGGACGAGGCGGCGGGCCTTGAAGGCGCGCAGGGGTCGGTCTGCTGGTGGCTGTACGACGACGACGGACGCCGCGCGCTGTCCGCCGCGCTGGGGGAACCGCGCGCGAAGCTGCCACGGATCATCCCCGACCCGTCCGGAAACCTTCTGACGGTTTCGCTCGCGCTGACGGCGGCGGCGCTTTTGTTCCTCTTAACCGCGTTTTTGGGCTATCCGCTGTGGCTGATCCCGCTGATCCCGCTCGCGTGGCGCTTCGCGGAGACGGTCGCGGGTTACGTCGCCGCGCGCAGCCTGAAGCCCAGGCGGCTTTTACGGCTGGATATGGATCACGTTCCGGACGACGCCCGGACGCTCGTGTGTGTACCGGCGCTCCTCTCCGGCGAGGCGCGCGCGAAGTCGCTGTCGGAAGGCTTTGAGGCGCTGGGTGCGCTCAGCCGCGACCCGAACGTCGAGTACCTGCTTTTGTGCGACCACGCGGACGCGGACAGCCGTGAGAAACCCGGCGACGCGGAACTGGTCGCCGCGATGCGCGGGCGCGTCGCCGCGATGAACGCGCGATCCGGCCGCGAAAAATATCATTATTTACAGCGCGAGCGCCGCTATGCCGAAGCCGACGCGAGATGGCGAGGCCATGAGCGCAAGCGCGGCGCGGTGCTTGCGCTGAACGCGCTTCTTCTAACCGGGGACGACGCGCAGTTCGCGCCGGAGCGCGCCAGCGCGCAGCATCTGTTCCTCCGGGAGTTCCGCTACGTGGTGACGCTGGACGCCGACACCCGCGCGCTGCCCGACGCCATCAAACAACTGATCGGCGCGATCGCCCACCCGCTGAACCAGCCCCGCATCGAGGACGGCGCGCGCAAGGGCTACGCGCTGATCGCGCCGCGCGTCGAGCCGGGCTGCGCTCGGACCCGGTTTGCGCGCCTCCTGGGCGGCGCGGGCGGGATGGACAGCTACCCGGTCTCCCCGTCCAACCTGATGATGGACACCTGCGGCCGCGGCGTGTTCCCCGGCAAGGGCGTCTACGATGTGAAGGCGTTCCAGCACGCGGCGGCGAAGCTGCCCGACAACGCGATCTTGAGCCATGACCTGATCGAGGGGCTGCTCGCCGGAGCCGGTCTCGCGACGGACGTGGCAGTCTTCGACGATTTCCCGCCCACCCTCCCCGGCTACCTGCGAAGGCTCGAACGCTGGACGCGGGGCGACTGGCAGCTCGTCCGCTTCATCAAGATGGCGCCGGACCCGCTGGGAAAGTGGATGCTCCTTTCCAATCTGATGCGCAGCCTCGCGCCCGGGGCGGCGCTTCTGACGCTGATCATTGGGCTCTGGTCGGGGAACGCCGCTGCGCTGCTTACCGGCTTCGCGTACCCGTTTTTGCCGGCGCTGCTCCCCCCGTCTTGGGCATCGATCCGCCGCGCGGCGGCGGAACTGGCGCTCATGCCGTCCGAGGCGGCGTTCACGCTCTCCGCCGCCGTCCGGGCGCTCAACCGGCAGTTCCGCACCGGTCGCGGACTTCTCGAATGGGTGCCCGCCGCCGACGCAGAAGGCAGTTCGGGGCGCGACCTCAGCGTCATCGCCGCCCGGATCGCCGCGCTTCTGACGCTCCCGGCGCTCTTCAATCTGTCCTGGCTTTTGCCCACGCTGGGTCTTGCCGCGTTGTTCCTCATCGCGCCGGGCTGGATGCGCCTGCTCGCTGAGCCGGAGGCGGAGGCGAAGCTGTCCGACGCCCAGCGCGATCAATTGACGCACCTGGCCCGCGCCACCTGGCATTTCTTTGAAACCGCGACGCCGGAGGATGGGCCGGGTCTCCCGCCCGACAACGTACAATTGGATCCACCGATTGGGAAAGCGCCGCGCACGTCGCCCACCAACATCGGGCTGTACCTTCTGGCCTGCGCTTCGGCGCGCCTGATGGGGCTGATCAGCGAAGAAGTGATGTTGCGCCGTGTCGCGCGCACCGTTGAGACGCTGGAAAACATGGAAAAATGGCACGGCCACCTGTACAACTGGTTCGACACCCAGACGCTCAAACCGCTGAAGCCCAGGTACGTGTCCAGCGTGGACGGCGGAAACCTTGCGGCGTGCCTGATGACCGTCACCGCGATCGTCGAGAAGCCGGACGGCAAGCTCGCGAAGCGCCTGAGCGCGCTGACGCGGGATATGGATTTCACGAAGCTGTACGACGCCTCCCGGAACCTCTTCTACATCGGCTACGACGCCGAGCGCGGCATCCAGTCCTCCGGGCATTACGACCTGCTTGCCAGCGAGTCCCGCATTTTAAGCTTCGTCGCGATGGCGCTGGGGCAGGTGCCGCTCAAGCACTGGTCGAAGCTTGGGCGTGGGATGGCGCGCGCCGGGCGGCGCGCGGCGCTGGTGTCCTGGAGCGGCACGATATTCGAATACCTGATGCCGCTTCTTTTCCTGCGCGCGCCGGAGGGGTCGCTCCTTCACAAGACCGCGCGCGCGGTGGTCGCGGCGCAGAAAGCGCCAGGCGCGCCATGGGGCGTGTCGGAATCCGGCTACAACGCGTTCGACCTTCTGATGAACTACCAGTACCGCGCGTTCGGCCTTCCCAGCCTCTCGCTTCGGGGCACGGCGTATGAGCGGGTGATCGCGCCGTACGCGTCAATCCTCGCGCTGCCGGTGGATCCGGCCGCGGTGATCGAGAACCTCGAATACATGCAGAAAGCAGGTTTCCAGGGGCCGATGGGCCTCTACGAGGCGATCGATTATGCGCCCTCGCGCCTGCCGGAGGGCGAACCACACCGGGTGGTGATGAGCCACATGGCGCACCACCAGGGCATGATTCTGGGCGCGATTGCAAACGCGCTGTGCGGCGACGCGCTGGCGAACGCGTTCTCCGGGCTTCCGGAGGTGCGGCTGATCACCCTGCTCCTCAGCGAAAAGCCGGTGCGCGGCGCGTTCCGCCGCGCGCAGCCGGAGCCGGAGCCAGAGGAAGCGCGGCCCCGGCAGGGCATGCACGCCGGGGTGCTCGCGGCAAACCCCCGCGACGCCCACCTGATCTACGGCGGCGGCACCACCGCGTTCTTCACCGCGTCGGGCGCCGGGTTCGTGCGCGCGAAGGGCGTGCTTTTAAACCGCTGGTCGGCGAAGCCGGAGGTGGACGACGGCGTGTGGGTACACGTACGCGTGCCGTCCCGCCGCGTCTCGTTCCCGGCCAGCGGCGTCTGCCCGCGTCTCGCCGCGAACCAGCGCGTCCGGTTCGAGGCGGGGAACGTGCTGGTCACCACCAGGACCGACGAGCTGGAGTGTCGCCTGACCGCCTGCGTCTCGCCGGAGGACGGCGCGCTGATCCAGCGGCTGGAACTGACCAGCCACGCCGCGATGCCGCTTGAGGTCGAGGTCACCGGCTGTTTCGCGGTGGCGCTGGCCTCGCAGGCGGATTATCAGGCACATCCGGCGTTTCAAAACCTGTTCGTGCGCGCGGCCAGCGAGGACGGCGCGCTGATCTTCACCCGCAAGCCCCGCAAAGGCGGCTCGTTCCCGATGCTTTTGTACGCGCTGACCGGCGACGAAAGCCTGAAGATTTCCCATGAAATTGACCTCGAAAAGCTGATCGGCCGGGAAGGCTCGCTGGCCGACGCGGATTCTTTCTCCAAAAGTTTCTCCGGCGGCACGGGCGCGACGCTGAACCCCTGCGCGGCGCTTCGGGCGCGCCTTACGGTTGCGCCGGGCGGGCGCAGGCAGGTCGCGTTCGTCGCGGGCATCGCCGACGATCTGGCCGCGCTTCAAAAGATGCGTGCGCGCCACGCAAACCCGGAGGACGCGCGGCGCTCCCTTCTGCTCGCGGGCTCCCAGGCCCGGTCGATGCTGGAATTCCTGGGTCTGACCCCGGCCAGACATCAGCTATTGCAACGGGCGAGCTGCCTGATTCTGGTGTCCCACCGCTCGCTCAGCGCGCCCGCCTGCCACGGCAACTTCAGCGGGCTGTGGGCGCTGGGCATCTCCGGGGATCTGCCGCTGATCTCGGTGCGCGTCGCGTCCATTTCCCAGATGGCGCTGGTGCGCGAAGCGCTGCGCGCCCATGAATTCTACCGCGTGATGGGCGTGTGGTGCGACCTTCTGCTCATCAACGACTACGGCAACGACTACGAGCAGCCGGTGCGTGACGCGCTGCGCGACCAGGTGGCCGCGAGCCACCTGAACGACCTCGTGATGGAACCTGGCGGCGCGTTCCTTTTGGAAGGCGCGTCGCTATCGATGTCGCAGCGCGCGCTGATCGAGGTGGTGTCCAGCGTGTACCTGGACGGCTCGGAGACGCTGGACGCCGCGCTGCGCGAGCGCCTGAGGCAGCTTCCGCAGGCGGCGGAACCGCCGAAAGCGCGGCTCCGCGGCGGCTACGCGCTGCCGGACGAACCGCGCGAGAAGTTCAACGGCTGGGGCGGCTTCGCAAGGGGCGGCTATGTGATCGATCTCCTTCCAGGAAAGCCCACCCCCGCGCCCTGGTGCAACGTGCTGGTCAACGCGTTCGGGTTCGGCACGCTGGTTTCGGAGCGGGGCGGCGGGTTCACATTCGCCAAGAACAGCCGCGGCATGCGGCTGACGCCGTTTACCAACGACCCGCTCCGCGAGGGCGAGGGCGAGCGGCTGACCGTCTTCGACGGCCGCGCCTACGCGTCGCTGCTCCCGGAACAGCGCGGCCTCGCGCAGCCATTCCGGGTGGAGCACCGGCCGGGCGTCAGCCGCTTCACCTCCGGCGCGGGCACGCTCAACTGGACGATCGATCAGTTCGTGGACGCGGATCTCCCCGTCAAGTGCCTGTATCTGACCCTGCACAACGCGGGCGGCCTCGCGAGGACTTTGAAGCTGACCGCGTCGGTCGACTGGCTGATGGGCGTCGGCGGCGACGACGCGCGTCTCACCAGCGTCTGCCCCGATCCGCCCATCGTCTACGCGACCGGCGCGGCGGACGGTTATGGCTTTGCCGCGCTTTTGACCGAGGACGGCCGCGCGCCGGACGGCCTGGAGCCGGACGGCTCCTTCAGCCTGCGCGCGCCGCTGATCCTGCCGCCGGGCGGGTTTGTCCGGGCGCAGTTCCTCGTCGGCTGGTCGCCCACCAGGGAGGGCTGTCGGGAGCTTTCCGCTTCCTGGGGCGGCGGCCAAGCCAGGCTGGAGCGCGCGCGCGACCGGTGGGAGGCGCTTTTATCCCGCGTGCAGCCGGAGACCGGCGACAGCGTGACCGATCAGATGCTGGGACGGTGGCTGCCCGCGCAGGCGCTCGCCGGGCGCGTGTGGGGCCGGGTGGGGCTGTATCAGGCGGGCGGCGCGTTCGGGTTCCGCGACCAGTTGCAGGACATGCTGTGCTTGATCCCGATCGAACCGTCGCTCGTCCGGGAACATCTCCTCCTGTGCGCGAGCCGCCAGTTCGAGGCGGGCGATGTAATGCACTGGTGGCACCCTGAGCGAACCGGCGTGCGCACCCGCATCTCGGACGACCTTCTGTTCCTCCCCTATGTGGCCGCGGCCTACGTCACGGAAACCGGCGACCGGGGTGTGCTTCAGGAGGAAGCGCCCTACCTCAAAGACGTTCTGATCCCCGACGGCGACGACGACTGGTACGGCACGGCGGAAGTCTCCGAAATGCGGGAGAGCCTGGACGGGCACTGCCTCCGTGCGATCCGCCGCGTCGCCCAGATGACCGGGGCGCACGGCCTGCCGGTCATGGGCGCGGGCGACTGGAACGACGGCATGAACCGCGTCGGCGACAGTAGCGGCGAGAGCGTTTGGCTGGGTCAGTTCCTCGCCGTCGTGGCGGAGGATTACGCCCAAGTCACCGAGGCGGACGGAGCGCGCGAAGAACTTCGCGCGCTGGCCGAGCGGATGCGGGAAGCCGTGGAAAATCACGGCTGGGACGGCGCGTGGTACCGGCGCGCGTATTACGCCGACGGCACGCCGCTGGGCTCCAGTAAATCCGAGGGCGGCTGCCGGATCGACCTGATCAGCCAGTGCTGGGCGGCGGCGGCAGGGCTTAATGAAACGCGTGTGAAAACCGCGATGGACAGCGCGTGGAATCAGCTCTACGACGCCGAGCACAAAATCATCAAACTCCTGACCCCGCCGCTTTCCGACGAGGTGCGCGACCCCGGCTACATCGCGCGCTATCCGGCGGGCGTCCGCGAAAACGGCGGCCAGTACAGCCATGGCGCCTCGTGGTCGGTGATGGCGTTCGCGCTTCTTGGCGACGCCGAACGCGCGTGGCAGGCGCTGGACGCGCTGATGCCGTTTCTGCACGCGGACACAGAAGCCGGCGCGCTCCTCTATCGTGTGGAACCTTATGTGGCCGCCGCCGATGTGTACGGCGAAGCGCCGTTTGCCGGGCGCGGCGGGTGGACGTGGTACACGGGCGCGGCGGGCTGGCTGTGCCGCGCGGCGATCAAATACCTTTTAGGCTACGAGCGGCGCGGAAACATCGCGCGGCTGCACGCGCTGATTCGCCCCGGCAGGGACGAAGCCGCGCTGACAGTCAAAGTTGGTTCCGCCAGCTACCGCCTGCGCTCCGTCCGCATGCAGGAGGGCGTCACGCTGGACGGTCGGGTGCTGGACGGCGAATTCATCGAGCTGATCGACGACGGCCGCGCTCACGAAGCGCTGTTCCCAGCGCGACCATCTTGAGGAGGGCACGGCGAGGTTCCGCCACATCCCTGGGTTTTCAAAACGTCCCACTGGGACGTTTTGCGCGGCAGAGCCGCACCAAACCCGTTTTCGCCCCAAGTGTATTGAATAATGGTAAAGGTATACACTTGGGCGAAAACCCCCGCCAGGGGGATTGAGTCCCTCTGGACTCCCTCACACAAGAAAATGTCCGCTAGCGCGTCCATTTTCGGGTCAATCATCGATGAGAAACAGGATAATGAACATTGTCGCAGACGGCAAATCATGGTAAAATAGGCTCATGAGATTGGATCGATTGGTGGGCGAGGCGCTTTCCTCGCGCGCGAAGGCGCGGGAAGCGATCTCCGAGGGGCGCGTGCGCGTGGGCGGCGCGCCTCAAAAAAACGGCGCGTACAATGTGGCGGAAGGCGACGTGGTGACGCTGGACGGCGCGGCCATCGGGAAGCGGGAGACGCTGCACCTGATGCTCCACAAGCCCGCCGGGTGCGTGACCGCGCGGGAGGACGCGCGCTTTCAGACGGTGTTCGACCTCCTGCCTCCGGGTTTCAGGACGGAGGCGCTGTGCGCCGTCGGGCGATTGGACAGGGACGTAACGGGGCTACTGTTGCTCACCGAGGACGGGCAGCTCGCGCACCGGCTGATCTCGCCGCGCTTCCATGTGGAAAAGCTGTACGAAGCCGAGGTGGAAGGCCGCCTGACCGAAGAGGACATCGCGCGCATGGCGGAGGGCGTGGCGCTTCATGACTTCACCGCGCGCCCGGCACAGCTTACAATCCTGTCGGCGTCGGACGAAGGTTCGACCGCGCGCCTCGCCGTCACCGAGGGCAAGTTCCATCAGGTCAAGCGGATGTTCGCGGCGGTCGGCCATCCGGTCGTGACATTAAAACGGCTGTCGGTCGGCGGGCTTACACTGGGCGAACTCGCGCCTGGCGCGTGCCGGAAGCTGACGGCGGACGAAATCGCGCGGCTGACCGCGCTGACGGAGATGAACCCATGAGCGAACACTATTTCACACCCGACCCGTCCGCGCCCAGCAACCCGAGAACCATTACGATGAAGGTTCTGGGGCTGACGCTGACGATGCACGTCGACGCGGGCGTGTTCTCGTCGGACGGGCTGGACCCCGGCAGCCGCCTCCTGATCGAGTCCCTGCCGCCGCTCAACGGCCTCGTAGCCGACCTGGGCTGCGGCTGGGGCGCGATGGGCGTGCCGCTGGCGCTTTCAAACCCCGGCGCGGAGTTTCTTTTAACCGACGTCAACCAGCGCGCCGCCGGTCTAGCCCGGAAAAACATCATTCAAAATCAGGCGAAAAACGCGCGCGTCTTTACCGGAGACGGCCTTGCCGCACTGCCTGACGGACTTCAAGCCGTGATTACCAACCCGCCGATCCGCGCGGGCAAGCAGGTGATCTACGGCCTGTTCGCCGAAGCCAGGGAAAAGCTCGCGCCGGGCGGAACGCTGTACATCGTCATCCGGAAACAGCAGGGCGCGCCGTCGGCGCTCAAATACCTTGCGGAACTGTTTCAAAGCGCGCGGGTGATCGAACGCGGCGGCGGCTACTGGGTGATCGAGGCAACAAAGGAGAAAATGGAATGAAGACTTCCCGGCTGAACCGCGTGCTGGAAGGCATGCAAAAAACGGGGCTGAAACAGGCGCTCATCACGTCGACCGAATCCATCTACTACCTGACGGGTCTATGGATCGCGCCGGGCGAGCGGCTGTTGGCGCTGCTCGTCACCGAAAGCGGCTGCAGGCTGTTCGTCAACCATATGTTCGCGACGCCCGCCGTCGAGGGTCTCGCGCTCACCGAGTTCGATGACAACGATGACAGCGTGGCCGCGCTGGCCGCGTTCGCCGCACCGGGGCTGATCGGCATCGACAAGGCGTGGCCCAGCCGGTTCCTTCTGTCTCTCATGGAAAAGCGGCCGGACGTGAAGCCCGTGAACGGCTCCCAGCCGGTGGACGCGGCCAGGATGCTGAAGGACGAAGAGGAGATCGCCGCGCTCCGGGAAAGTTCCCATATGAACGACCGAGTGACCGGCATGCTTCGAAAGAGCCTGATCGCTGGCGAAACGGAGCTTACCGTCGCCCGGCGCTACGGGGAACTGGGCGCGGCGGAGGGCGCGACCGGGCTCGGCTTCGAGCCGCTGATCTGCTTCGGGGCGGGGTGCGCCGAACCCCACCACGCGACCGGGCTTACACGCCTACAAAAGGGCGACGCGGTGATCCTGGACGTGGGGCTGAACGTAAACCACGCGCTGAGCGACATGACCCGAACCGTGTTCTTCGGTTCCGCGACCGACGAACAGAAGAAGGTCTACGACATCGTGCTTAGGGCCAACGCCGCGGGCAAGGCGGCGGTGAAACCGGGCGTAAAGCTCTCGGACGTCGACCGCGCCGCGCGCGGCGTGATCGAAGAGGCGGGCTACGGGCCGCACTTCCTGCACCGCACTGGCCACGGGCTGGGGCTTGAAGTACACGAGCCGCCGGATGTCAGCGCCGCGAGCGAGGCCGTCGCACAGCCGGGCATGGTGTTCTCCGTCGAGCCGGGCGTGTACCTCGCGGGCAGGTTCGGCGTCCGCGTCGAAGATCTTGTGCTGGTCACCGAGGACGGCTACGAGTCTTTAAATCAACTTGACCACAGTCTAATAATCTTGTGACACTCAAAAATAGATATAAAACCAATGGCTAGCGAATTCTTGTCAAAAGTTGAAATAGCATAGGACTATGCAGAATACCGTTCCGACTAGTGCTTTGAGCAGTATATTGAGAAACCGGCCTTTAAGCGTATTAAAAGCCGGTTTCTTGTTGGTTACTCCTCGTCGCAAATATCAACCAATTGACCTAATCCTGCCGTCCGCCTCGGCGGGCAGTTCCGCGCCCGACTGGATGTAGGCGGTCAGCACTTCGTCAAGGCCGCCGTAGTAGGTGGGCATCTGATCGGCGGCGAGCATGTCGTAACCGTCGCCGCCGTCGGCCATGAAGTCGTTGGTGGCGAGGGTGTATTCCTTCTGGTCGTCCACCGGCTGACCGCCGACGGTCAGTTCCGTCACACGGCTTCCGGGCTCTTTGGCGGGGTCAAACACGTACGCGCAGCCGCCCACCTGCGGGAAGCCGCCGTTCTGGTCAGGATATAGCCTGATGCCGTGCTCGATCGCCTGCCGAAGCTGCGCGCCGGTCACAGTCCGGGTGACGACGAGGTTCCCGAACGGCAGCACCGTCACCACGGCCTTCTTGGTGATCTCGCCCGCCGGGATGGACGCGCGGATGCCGCCGCCGTTGGTCAGCGCGACGTCCGCCCCGGTCGTCTTCAGCATCGCGTCGCAGAGGATGTTGGAAAGGTTTGTCTCCTTGGTGCGCACGTCGGCGCGCTCGCCGTCCAGGTTCACCGGCGTAGACCCGATAACCTCAGAAAGCACCGCGTCCTGCTCGGACTGGACGGCCTTGATCGCGTCCAGAATGCCAGCGTCCTGGTAGACCGTGGGCGCGGGGATGAGCGTCGAGTCGACATTCGTCACCTTATGGTCTTCGATGGTCAGCGTCACTTTGCCCAAGTTTTCCAGATACTCGCCGGTGGAGACGATCGGGCAGCCGCCCTCCGGACGGTAGCCGGTTTCGAACGCGTCGTGGGCGTGGCCGTCCACCACGAGGTCCACGCCTTCGATCTTCGCGAGCGCGTCCGACGGATTTTCGACGCCCGATGTGCCCCAGTGGCAAAGCACGATGATCGCATCGGTCTGATCTTTCAGCTCCGCGACGGCGGCCTTCACCGCCTCCACGCCGTCCGAGAGATGGTACGTGTCAAACGTGGACGGGCGTAGCGTGATCGCGATCTCCGGGTTGTCCGCGCCGATGATGCCCACGCGCGTGCCGTCCTCGAATTCCTTGATCGTGTAGGGCTGCATGGCGGGCTTTCCGTCCGCGTCCACGAGGTTCGCGCACAGCATCGGGAAGGAGAGCATGTCCTTGAGTTCAAACAGCCTGTCCATGCCGTAGTTGTAGTCGTGGTTGCCGGGGCACATGGCGTCGTAGCCCATCGCGTTTACAATGTCCACGATGGACTCGCCGCGCACCACCGTCGCAAACGGCATGCCGTGGAAGGTGTCGCCCGCGTCCAGCAGCAATACATCCTTTCCCGCGCCGCGCTCGGCGTTCACGTATCCTGCGGCCATCGCGTAGCCCATGCCCGCCGAGGTGTCTACGCGGGCGTGTACGTCGTTGGTGTGGAACACGGTCACCTGGATCGGTTCGGCGGCGGTTTCGGCCGCAAAGGCGGGGATTGCGAACAAGAGGAGGATCGTCAGGGCGGTCAGCAGCGTTATGGCTCTCTTCATGGGGTGCCTCCTTCATGAATGTCGGTCGGTCGCCTTCCGGGGTTCCTTCCACAAGCCTTGCATTGTCGCCTTAGTGAAAACCCGCATCCACTCAATGGACGCGGGTCTTTTGTATGTCAGGCGCGAACCTTCTTGAGTTTCACGAAGCGCGGCAGGCCGTCCTCGAAGGGCAGTTCGGTCTGGCCTTGGATCAGCGGCAGCGCGTAGTCGATGAAGCCCTGCTTGATGCCGTCGCCGGTCTCGTTGATCCACTCCGGGGGCAGCTTCTTCTCGGCGTTGGCGACCACGGCGAGGTCAAACAGCTTGATGCGGCACTCGTACTTGCCGTCCGCGCCGGTCGCGCGCTCAAAGCCGACCATCTTGTCGGTGACGCCGCTGACCGCGAAGTCCACCGCGGCCTTGCCGGCCATGAAGGATTCCTCGACGTCCGCTTTGGAAGCGGCGTGCGCCGCGCAACGCTGCAGCAGGCTCAGCTCGATGCCGCGCACCTTCGCGCCGGTGGCCTTCTTGACTTCGTTGGCGAGGAACGCGGCCAGGCCGCCCAGCTGCGCGTGGCCGAAGCTGTCCTTGGTGGCGTTCTTGTTGGCGTATTCGGTGATGAAGGTGCCGTCCTTGTCGTGGATGCCCTCGGACACGGCCACGATGCACTTTTTGTTGGCGTCGTAGATCTTCTTCACGGACGCGATGAACTTGTCCATGTCGAAGGCGACTTCCGGCACGTAGATGAGGTCCGGGCCGTTGCCCTTATACTGCGCCAGCGCGGCGGCGGCGGTCAGCCAGCCCGCGTGGCGGCCCATGCACTCGATGATCGTCACCATGCCGGTGTCGTACACGCGGGCGTCATGGTAGACTTCCATGATCGAGGTCGCGATGTACTTCGCGGCGGAGGAGAAGCCGGGGCAGTGGTCGGTTCCGGCGAGGTCGTTGTCGATGGTCTTGGGGATGCCCATCACGCGGCACTCGTAGCCCTTCTCCAGCATGTATTTCGAGATTTTGTTGCAGGTGTCCATTGAGTCGTTGCCGCCATTGTAGAAGAAATAGCGCACGTCGTACTTTTTGAAGATTTCGAGGATGCGCTTATAGTCGGTTTCGTCGACGGAGGCGTCCTTGAGCTTATAGCGGCAGGAGCCCAGCGCCGAGGACGGCGTGAACTTCATCAGCTTGAGCTCTTCGGGGTCTTCCTTGCCCATGTCGATCAGCCTGTCGTTGAGTACGCCCTGAATGCCGTTTTCCGCGCCCAGCACGCGGGTGATGGAGGGATTTGCGAGCGCCGCGGAGATGGCGCCGTACGCGCTGGCGTTGATGACGGCCGACGGGCCGCCCGACTGCCCGATGATGCACGCGCCCTTGAGTTCAGACATGTTTCTACTTCCTTCCATGCGGTGATTTTCACCCACCAATGTAGCACAACGCGCCCGGAAAGTCAATTTCCGCAAGGCAAAATTCACGTTCATTCGCGCGCCCGCGCCCGGATTCCCCGCGCGGGGTTCGGCCGCGCGACAAATATCCCGCTTTGCGCGCCGGGGTTTTCATCATAAAGCGGGGCGGTATCATTGCGCAAGGAGCTTCGTAAGATCCCCGTCGTACAGGATCGCGAGCCTGTGCAGCGCTCGGGTCAGGCACACGTAGAGGAGGCGTGCGGCGCGGGGGGTAAACGGATAGGCGCTTGCGTCCGCGTCGGCCAGGATCACCGCGTCAAACTCCAGACCCTTGACCGCGCTCGCGGGCGCGAGCATCGCGCCGGAGAGCGCCTCCGGGTCGTCCGCGGACAGAAGCTTCGCGCCGATGTCCCCTGGCAGCGCCTTTTGAAGCGCCCGGAGCGCCTGCTCGTCCCGGCCGATCACCGCGACGGTCGCCATGCCCTGCGCCTGCCACTGGCGGGTGATGCGCTCTATCGCCTTCGCCTGCCCGGCGCGCCCGGAGTACGCTTCAAGAAGAGGCTCGTCGCCGTGGCGCAGTACGGTCTTCGGCGGCGCGATGCCCGGCGCGGGGAAATGAGAGAACACCACCTCGGCCAGTTTCATGATCTCGACGGTGCTTCGGTAGCTGACGGTCAGTTCCCTCCGGACGGCCTTTTGGAGCGGGACGGGCTGATCCCATGAGGTGATGCCGCCCGCGCCGATCGACTGCATCAGATCGCCCACGGCGGTCACCGTCGCGCCCGGCGCGAGGCGATGCAGCAGCGAAAATTCCAGCGCACTGAAGTCCTGCGCCTCGTCGATTACGAGATGCCTCGCGTCGGGCTTTCTGACTTCGGTCATTTTGAGCGCGATCATCCCAAGCGCCGCAAGGTCGTCCCGCGCGACGGCCTTCTTCTCCTGAAGCCTGGTCAGCGCCCGAACGGAGGCATCCCGGAGCGCGGGGTCGTCCGACGCCGCCTGATCCTCAAGGTAGGCGCGGTACACCTGCGACGGATCAACCGGCGGGAACGCGGCCATCTCCCGCTTCAGGAACGGCTTTACCTCGTTTTTCACTTCCGCGACGCGCGCGTCCAGGCTCTGGAACAGAATCCCCAGTTTTTCCCGCAGTGACACGGGATCATCATGAACGGCGCGCAGCTTTTCGGCACGGCGCGTGGCCTCGTCGGTCAGGTATTTCTCAATCGACCGCGCCGCGCGCTTGACGCGGGCGGAAAGCTGCTTTTCAAATTCCTTCAGCCGCCTGGCCATCGGGAACGGGGCTTCGTCCACCAGCAGAAACTGGCGGAGTTCCTCGCGGCGAAACAGCTTCGCCGGGCCGAAGGAGATGTCCCGGTCGGCGAAGGACTGCTCGTACCCGCTCAGCCAGCGGTCGAGGCGCGCCTCGTTCTCCGGCGCGCCTTTTGCGAGCGCGTCCCGCGCCTTCTGTTCCGGCGGTTCGCCGTCAAAGGGAAGCTCTTTGGGAAGATCCATCAGCGACCGGAGGAAGCCCTCGAAGGTGGTCTGCTTCACGCGCTCCACGCCGAGGTCGGGCAGCACGCCCGCGATGAAGTTCAAAAACAGCGGGCTGGGCGCGAGGATCACCATCTGGTCAGGCGCGAGCTGCGGATACGCGTACAATAGGTACGCGATCCGGTGCAGCGCGACGGTGGTCTTGCCGGAGCCGGGCGCGCCCTGGACCACCAGCGATTTGGTAAGCGGATGCCGGATCACGAGGTTCTGCTCCGACTGGATGGTGGTCACGATGTCGCGCAGGCGCTCCGACGTGCGCTCGGCCAGGACTTTCTGAAGGAGCGCGTCCGCGGTAGCCAGATCCACGTCGAAAATGCTGGTGAGTTCCCCCTGCTCGATCCCGAACTGGCGCTTGAGCGTCAGTTCGCCTTCGATCACGCCGTCAGGCGCGACGTACTTCATTGGCCCGATCTGGCCGGAGTAGTAGAGGTTCGCGACCGGCGCGCGCCAGTCGGTGACCACGACCTGAAGCGTCTCCGACTGCATCACGCCCCAGCGGCCGATGTAGTAGGTGTGCGCGCCGTCCGCCTCGGTGAAGTCGATCCGGGTGAAGTAGGGGCGGCCGGACGCGAGCTTCAGGCGGCGGATGGTCTCCTCGGCTTTTGCGTACAGCATCTCGCGGACGGGCAGCGCATCCGGCAGGCTCTTTCGCGCTTCCGCGAGCGCGAGGTCGGCGCGCACGAGTTCCTCGTCCGCGTGGACGCGCTCCATCCGGATGGCCGCGAGCGTTTCGGAAAGGTGCGCGCGCTCTTCCGGGACCGAAGGGTGATCCAGCATGCCGGCGCCTCCCAACCAATCGGAAATTTTCGAGGGAAATTTGATTATAGGACGCGTACCGGTTCTCAATCAAGTTAAATTTTGGGGAAATACAGGCGCGCCTTTTCGGGTTTACGGTATAATGGGTGGGAGGTGAGGCGTATGACGCGCGGGCTGACCCACATCTACACCGGCGACGGCAAGGGCAAGACCACCGCCGCGATGGGGCTGGCGCTCCGGGCCATCGGCGCGGGGCTTCAGGTGCGCATCTTCCAGTTTTGCAAAAGCCAGCCCACGGGCGAACTGACCCCGCTCGCGAAGCTCGCGCCGGGCGCGGTGCGCCGGGCGGTCTCCGACGTGAGAAAATTCAGCTGGGACATGGCTCCGGAGGAAAAAGAAGTCTGGGCGGAAGCGCAGCAGGCGCTGTTTGACGAAGCCTGCGACGCCGCCTGCGACAAGGACGTCGACCTCGTGATCCTGGACGAGGTGCTGGGCGCGGTGACGGCGGGCGCGATCGGCGAGGGGCAGATCGCCTACCTGATCGGCCACAAGTACCGGGGCACGGAGCTTGTCATGACAGGGCGCGACGCGAGCGAAAAACTAAAATCGCTCGCCGACTACGTGACCGAGATGCGCGCGGTGCGCCACCCCTTTGAAGCGGGCATCCCCGCCCGCAAGGGGATCGAATACTGACACGTTGACATTCCGCCGCAGCCCTGCTATCATTTTTAAAAGGATGTTACCAAAGGAGCGGACGCATGAATCTACCCAACATTCTGACCGCGCTGCGCATCGCGCTGATCCCGGTCTTCGCGCTGACGTACGGGCGGGTTGCTCCAGCGGTTTCGCTGCTGATTTTTCTCGCCGCCAGCCTGACCGACTGTCTGGACGGGTATCTCGCGCGCAAGTGGAACCAGATCACCGAATTCGGAAAGCTGTTTGATCCGCTGGCGGACAAGCTGCTTTTGTTGACCGTGCTGTGCTGCCTCGCGGAGTCGGACGTCATCCCGTGGTGGATTCTGATCCTGATGACGGCGAAGGAACTTCTGATGATGGCGGGCAGCATGTGGCTGCTCCGGAAGAACGTGGTCGTGTCGGCGAACGTGCTCGGCAAGGCGGCGACGGTCGTGTTCATCGCCGCGCTGACGTTCGTGTTCCCGTGGCATCCGCTGGGCGCGCTGACGACGGTTGGCAATGTACTTTTGTATGTGGCGGTGGCGCTTTCGATGGCGGCGCTGATCGTGTACACGTACTCCGGGTTTTTTCAGCCGAAAAACGGTTAAGTTTGGGGCATGCCGATTGACGGCTGGAAAATTCCCGACTATAATGACCGTAATTCATATTGCCGATGACGAAGAGGAGTAGGCGAAATCCCCCGCAAGAGAGGGCGGCCCACCGGCTGCGAGACCGCCTCGGGAAGGGTTCGCGCGAAGGTCGCTTCGGAGGCTGCCGGGTGATATTCAGCTCGCAGGGGCGCGCCCCTTACAGCGCGTGAAAGGCGGCTTCATGCCGCAAACGAAGGTGGTACCGCGGAGCAATCCGCCCTTTTGGGCGGGCTGCTCCTTTTTTTATCGAAAGGGGTTTTTATCGTGGAGCAGAAGTTTGAAATGGACAAGGTGTTCTCGCCAAAGGACGTGGAGCAGCGGCTCTATAAGGAATGGGAGGAAAGCGGCTACTTTGTCGCGAAGCGCGAACCGGGCAAAAAGCCGTTCGTCATCATGATGCCGCCGCCCAACATCACGGGGCAACTCCACATGGGGCACGCGCTGGACACGCTGCCGCAGGACG
>CAZNPZ010000033.1:0-31356 GCA_964575255.1 uncultured Oscillospiraceae bacterium | reverse complement strand
GCGTTGCAGCAGCCCTCGTTCAGCGTCGGCAGCGCGAACACGTCCGCCGCCGCGAGGTACAGAGGGATTTTGTCGTGGTCGAGAGAACCTGAGAACAGCATATGCCTCGCGGAAGGCGGGACATCCCCGCGCCCGATGAATACGCTCGCGGCGTCCGTTTGATTGAGCGCCTCGGAGAGCACGCGGACGCCCTTTCGCTCGATGAACGCGCCGACAAATATCGCGATGAACGCGTCCTCCGGCAGGTTCAGCGCTTTCCGCGCTTCCCGCCGATCCATCGGGTGGAAAACCTTGGGATCGACGGCGTTCGGGAATACCATGACGCGCTCCGGGAACGGGTAGTAGCCGTCCGCTACGATTTCCCGCGCGTTCTCGCCCGACACCGCCACCACGCCCGAAAGACTCTTGAGCCTTCTCGCGACCTCCGCCCTGGGGACGCCGGAGAACAGTTTGGGCGTCGATTCGCCATAGGCGAGGAAGGATTTCACGCCCAGCTTTTTCCCAAGAGCCGCCGCCGTCAGCCCGGACGGGAACACGAAGTGGCCGTACAGCGCCTCCGGTTTTTCGGGGAGGCTCCGGAGCGCGCGCGCCGCCGCGCGCGAAAACGCCGCGAGCGTCCACATCGCGGGGTTCAACGGCCCCACGACGCTGCCGCCGAAGGACAGGTATCTTGGCCGCAACAGCAGCACTTCATGACCCGAAGCCGTGCGCCGGGTTTCCCGCGCGGGCGGAACCTTCCCGCCGCGCAGAAGACGCCTAAGAGGATTCACCGGCGCGACCACCGTCACTTGGACGGAAAACTCTGCCAAAGCGTTCACCAATTGCTCGACAAACGGGTACACCGGCTCGCCCGGCGCGGGGTATTCCTTGGTGATGACGGCGAGGCGCTTCAACGGACGACCTCCTCGTAGAGCTTCTGATAGGTCTTGGCAATCTTGTCCCAGTCGAATTTTGCGCTGCCTTCAAGCGCCGCGCGGCTGAACCGGGCGTAATCGGAAAGAATCGCTTCTACTTTATCCGCGATGCTTTCCGGGTCGGATGGGTCGATCGGAAAACCCACCGTCCCGTCCGGGAACTGGCCGTCGAAGCCCTGCCCGCGCGAGTAGAGAACCGGCAGCCCCTGGCTGATCGCCTCCGCGTATACGAGGCCGAACGTCTCCCGTCCCGAAGGCAGCAAAAACACATCCGCCGCGCGGTAGAGCGGCTTTAATTCCGCCATCGGCCTGGGCGGCAACAGCTCCACCAGCGGGCAGGCGCGCGCGGCGTCGACGACGGCTTTGTCCAGCGGCTGGCCAACCACGGTCAGCTTCACCTTCCTGCCCCGTTTTGTAAGCGCCTCCGCCGCGCGGATCGCCGCGGGCAGATTTTTGCGCGCGATCAGTTGACCGACGAAAAGAAGCTTGATCTCGTCCGGGTTCGGCGCTTCGCGCGGCTCCGGCGGGTTTTCAAGCCACATTTGGTCGACGCCGTTCGGGATGATGACGGACTTTTCCCGAACCGCCGCAAGTTCCGCCGCCGAAAGGTAGGGTTTCAGCGCGCTGTCCCGGTAGGGCGCCGACAGGAACACCACCCGTGACGCCTCCGCGAGGATTTTTCTGGCCGACGGCCTGAGCCACGGCATGCGCGTTAAGATCACGTTGACGTCTGCGTCCCGCACGGCGACGGCGTAGGGGATGCCGAACCGCTCTTTGAACTTGAGCGCGAGGCCGCCGTTCGTCACCAGCGAATGCGCGTGCGACGCGTCGAACTTTTCCCGCGCGTACAGCCTCAGCGCGCCGCGCAGCGTCTTAAATTCTTTGATCGGCGCGAAGAACCGGTCGAGGCGGCCGTGGTTTATGTCCAGCCGCGCGTACGCGCCGTAGTCGCGCCCGCCAGGGTCAAACCCGCGCGGCGCGGGCACGTACACGGAAATTTCGTCGCCCAGAGCGATCTGCCGGTCGTACAGGTTCTTGTAGAACGGCCCGGTCTGATAGTAGGAATTGAAGTGCAGAATCCGCATGCTGCCTCCCGGACGGCTTGTGCGCGCGTCTTTCAAACATGATAACACACGCAGAGGGCATTGTAAACTCTTGGGCGGGGCTTGACAAAGCGCCTTCCGGGGCATACAATACATATGAACAGTTGCTCATATGAAAGGATGTTTTAATATGAAGACCACCGTTCCCTGCTGCGACGGCCAGCACACGCACCCGCCCGCGCGGAAACCCCAGGACGAGGAAAAACTGTACGACCTTGCCGACCTGTTCCGATTGTTCGGCGATTCCACCCGCGTGCGCATCCTCTACCAGTTGATGGAAAGCCCGCTGTGCGTGTGCGACCTCGCAAGCCTGCTGGACATGACGCAGTCGGCCATCTCCCACCAACTGAGGCTCCTAAAGCAGGCGAAGCTGCTGCGCGCGAAGCGCGAAGGGAAGTCCGTCCTGTATTCTCTGGCGGATGACCACGTGCGCGCGATCCTCGCGCAGGGCATGGAGCACGTCACGGAAGGATAGCTTAAAGCAAACGAAAGGACGAGTATCATGGAACGCGAACACAAAATCACGCTCGCGCGAATCGCGCTCTCGATCGTGCTGCTCGCTGCCGCGTGGTTCGCGCCGATCGACGGCTTCCTCAAATTCCTCATCTTCCTCGTCCCCTATGCGGTCGCGGGCTGGGACGTCGTGCTCAAGGCAATCAAAAACATCCTGCACGGCGAGGTTTTCGACGAGAACTTTCTGATGGTCGTCGCCACCGTCGGCGCGCTTGCCTTGGGCGAATACCCGGAGGCCGTGGCGGTGATGGTGTTCTACCAGATCGGGGAACTCGCGCAGGATGTGGCGGTCGACCGCTCCCGCGCCTCCATCGAGTCGCTGATGGACATCCGGCCGGACTCGGCGAACCTGGAAACGGAAAGCGGGATCAGATCCGTCAGCCCGGAGAGCGTGCAGCCCGGCAGCGTGATCGTCGTAAAACCCGGCGAGCGCGTGCCGCTCGACGGCGAAGTGCTGACCGGCGTATCCAGCCTCGACACCGCCGCGCTGACCGGGGAATCCCTGCCCAGGGACGTGAACCCCGGCGACGAGGTTTTGAGCGGCTGCGTGAACCTGTCGGGCGTCCTGCGCGTCACGGTCGCGAAACCCTACGGCGAATCGACAGTCTCAAAGATTCTGGAGCTGATCCAGTCCTCCTCTTTAAAAAAGGCGAAGGCCGAGCAGTTCATCACAAAATTCGCGCGGGTCTACACGCCGCTCGTCGTAATCGCGGCGCTTTTGCTGGCGCTCGTCCCGCCGCTCTTCACCGGGTTCAACTTCTCGGAATGGGTGAGCCGCGCGCTGATCTTCCTCGTGATCTCCTGCCCCTGCGCGCTGGTTCTTTCGGTGCCGCTCAGCTTTTTCGGCGGCATCGGCGGCGCGTCCAGGAAGGGCATCCTGATCAAGGGCGGCAGCTACGTGGAATCGCTGTCGCGCGCGGAAACCGTCGTCTTTGACAAGACCGGCACGCTGACCCGCGGCGTGTTCGAGGTGACGGCGGTGCACCCCGACCGGCTGCCGAAGCAGAAACTATTGGAATTGGCCGCGATGGCGGAGCAGTTTTCGACCCATCCGATCGCGGCATCGTTAAAAGCGGCTTGCCGGCGCCCCATCGATCCTTCGCAGGTGAAGGACGCGAAAGAGGTCGCCGGGCAGGGCGTGTGCGCGGTCATCGACGGCAAGACCGTGTGCGTCGGAAACGCGCGGCTGATGGAGGCGGTCGGCGCGAATGCCCGCGAATGCCACCTGCACGGCACCGTCGCGCACGTCGCGGTGGACGGCGAGTACGAGGGCCACATCTTGATCTCCGACCAGGTGAAGACGAACGCGGCGGAGTCAATCAACGCGCTGCGCGGCCTGGGCGTCAGGCGCGTCGTGATGCTGACCGGCGATCAGCAGTCCGCCGCCGATCTCGTGAAAGGTGAACTGGGCGTGGACGAAGCCTACGGAAACCTGCTGCCCGGCGACAAGGTCTCAAAGGTGGAGGCGCTCTTAACGGAAAAGTCACCCAAGGGGACGCTGCTGTTCGTCGGCGACGGCATCAACGACGCGCCGGTACTGTCCCGCGCGGACGTGGGCCTCGCGATGGGCGCGATGGGTTCGGACGCGGCCATCGAGGCGGCGGACGTGGTGCTGATGGACGACAACCTCGCAAAGCTGCCCAAAGCCGTCGCCATCGCGCGGCGCACGATCTCAATCGCGCGGCAGAACATCGTCTTCGCGCTCGCGGTCAAGGCGCTGGTGCTGCTTCTGGGCGCGATGGGCTTTGCCAACATGTGGATGGCGCTGGCCGCCGACGTGGGCGTAGCGCTGCTCGCGATCCTGAACGCCGCGAGAGCATTGAAAGCCAATTGAAAACGCGCGCCCGCCATGCTATAATCCCATCATGAGGGGGCGGAACGCATGCGCGTGGAGGAGTCCAAGGAGAATTATCTGGAGGCCATCTATGTGCTCTCCGGGCAGAACGGTTTCGTCCGCTCGGTGGACGTGGCCAATTACTTTGAGTTTTCAAAGCCCAGCGTCAGCGTGGCGATGGCCAACCTGCGCGCGGCGCTCCTCATCACCGTGGACGACGCGGGCGGCATCCACCTGACCGAGGCGGGCCGCGCGCTGGCCGAACAGGTCTACGAGCGGCACACGCTGCTCACCAGATTTCTGACGGAATTGGGCGTCGACCCCGAAACCGCGCAGCAGGACGCCTGCCGCATCGAGCATGTGATCAGCCAGATCAGCTTTGAGAAGCTTCGGGAACACGTCATCAGCATGATGAAACCGTAGCGCAGGCTGTGTCTTCAACTCCCGGCGTATGAATATCCGCCGGGGGTTTTCTGTTTTGGATACGCAGCGCAAACACCGACAGACCGCGAGACGGTGGAAAATGACAGGAAATTACGGGAGCCTCTGAGAATGCCTGTGGATATGTCACCGCGGGCGTGCGCGGGGGCATCCGGCGCATCATTCGCGAACCGAGGAAAAAAATCGGGGACAAAATCACATTTCACACACAGTTAACAAATCAGGTCTTAACCGATGCGCGGTCTCGTCGACGGAGCGGCGGTTTTCCGGGTTACTGACGCGCCAAATCGCCGCGTATGTCGGCTGAAAAGGCGCTGAACCCGCGGTTTCAAGGCATTTTTCAAAAAATCCCTTCGCGGGGGCGTAACATTGCCCGTTTTTGGCGGCTGAAACGCAAAAATCGCGATTTTGGCCTTGTAACCTGTCGTGTAACTCCCATCGGGTACAATTTAGTCACAAACTGAGAAACCAACCGGGCGCACCGGAACCGATAACACAAAACGCCACGGCACAGGCCGCGAGAGGAGAAACCAAAATGAAGAACATGAAGAAGCTGCTGGCCGCCCTGATGGCCGTGATGGTTTTCGTAATGGCCGCCCCCGCGGTTTTCGCCGAGGATGCCCAGACCGAGCAACCCGCCCAGGAGCAGACCGTGGAAAAGGCCGAGGCGCCCAAGGCTGAGCCCAAGGCTGAGGAGCCCAAAGCGGAAGAACCGAAGGCCGAGGAACCGAAGGCTGAGGAAACCGCGCAGCCGGAAGCAACTCAGGAAGCCGCGGTCGAAGTCACGGCCGAAGATACCGCCCAGCCGGAAGCCACCCCGGAAGCGACCGCCCAGCCGGAAGCCACCCCGGAGGCGACCGCCCAGCCGGAAACCACTCCGGAAGCGACCGCCCAGCCGGAAGCCACCCCTGCCGCCGAGCGGAGCATTACGGTCGAAGCCAGCGAGTCCACCCTGAAAGTCGGCGACACGCTGAAGCTGACCGCGAAGCTCACTGGGTTTGACGGCATCGAATACAAGCTGAACTGGCAGGTCAAGGCGCCGGGCGAAGACTGGAAGGACATCTCCGGCGAGCATGGCGAAACCCTGAAGGTCGAACTGGACGCCCAGAGCGTCGGCTGCGCGTGGCGCGTGGTGGTCGAGACCGCCGACTGATTGATTCAAACGAATACGCCGGGGCTGAAAGGCTCCGGCTTTTTTCTATAATTTTCCTTCCGATGAAAAATCCGGGGCTTCCCGATTGTATATGGGGCGAAAGGGGGGAGAAGGCGGCGATGGAAGGAACGGAAGACATCCGGCGGGTGGTAACCCCGCTCTGCGGCTTTCCTCTGCGGAAGACGGGGGATACTGCGGAAGCCTGAAAACCTTCGGTTTTGGGTCGGCTTCCTGACGCAGGCGTTGAAACTCTGCTTCGCATCTTTTCAACGCATTGGGCTACTGCGCGGGCCTGCAATCCTGAAGGATTGCGGTCGGTCCGCTGACCGAAGGAAATGTTGCCCCTTCCGGTGTGCGCACTGGAAGGGGCAACGCGTTCCCGGCGCGCATGTCGCCGGGAACGAATAAAGCAGAACGAGGCAGAACGGGGTCGATCGGAGCCCTGCGTCCTTCCTGGGGGCATTGGGGGCGGCGGCCCCGATTGCGTGGGCAGACGCGAAGCGTCCGATCCGCGGATAGAGCCGCCGAAGGACGACATGTGCGTCCGCAGGCTGCCACCGCTTTGCGCGCAGACCCGGCCACAAGCCGAAGGCTTGAAGGGCCTGCGCCGTTCCCTAAAGCAAACGAAATCTGCTCCGCATCTTTCGTTTGCCCCCTTGGGGGTATCGGGGGTCACAACCCCCGATTGCGCCGGAAGCGCGAGCGCGCCTTCCGGCGGATCAAAGCTGCCGGAGAGCGGCGTGCAGGCCTCCGGCTGCTTCCGCTTCATGCGCAAGCCCGGCCGTGAACGAAGTGAACAGGGCTTGCGCCGTTTCAAACGCAAAGAAAATCCGTTTACGCGGATTTTCTTTGCGATGCGTCAAAAGACGCGAAGCGGGTTCTGACGCCGCCGTCAGGCGAGTGACCCCATCGGATCCCACGGCTTCAGCACGATCGGCTCCTGATCGTAGGCTGCGCGCTGCGCCTCGGTCATGTACTTTTTATTCACAACCACCTGATAGTTGAACTGGTCGAACCACTCGTCGGTCATGATGTAATAGCCTTCCTGGCCGCGCTCGTCCGACCAGCTGTTCTCCACCTTCCAGCGGTTGGGCTTGCCATTGTCGTCAAGGTTGACGCCCAGGAACACCATCGCGTGGGTCAGCATGCTCTCGCCGGTGTCCAGCCGCTGCGCCTTGTCCATGCCGAAGGTCATCCCCAGCAGCTTCTCGTAGTCAAAGGTGCGCATGCCCATGATGCCGCGCTTGCGCATCTGCATCTTGCCCACGTCGCAGCCGAACCACACCGGCTGGCCGTCTTTGAGCTGCGCGATCGCGAGGTTTTTCAGTTCCTCGCTGGGAAGGTTCAAATACTTGATCGACCGTCCTCCGGCGACGTTCCCCAGATAGTCGACGGTATACGTCTTGCCGTAGGGCTTGTCGGCGGTCGGGGCGTTGATGACGGACACATAGTCATCAAGCGCCTGTCCGACGTACTTTTCGTAGAACGTGCGGGGGGTGAGCCCGGTGTCCCGGTGGAAGTTCTTGTCCTTGTCGCGGTACTCGAAGTCGAAGGTCTTCGGCGGCGTTCCCAGGCAGATGGTGAGCATCCGGTAGATCTCAGAAAGCATCTGTTCCTTCAGCGCCTGCTTGTCGCCGGAAGCTTCGCGCAGGGTCAGCGCGTCCTCGCGCAATTTCACGGTGAGTAGCCGCACCATTTCAGTGGTGGCGGAGGAATGGTAGGTCTCCGGCATGACGGATTTGGGCACGCAGCCGTACTTATCCACCAGCGCCGCGAACATGTCCCACTGGCCGCCGTCCTGCATCGGGTCGCGCAAAAGGTGGCTGACCAGCCGCCCGTCCAGCGGCTCGCCCGCGGTCTTCAAAACGCTTTCCAGGAAGTAGTTGGCCTTTTCCAGCTTGTCGTAGAACATCTGGTAGTTCTGCGAAAGCTCGAAGGTTTTGAGGTTCAGTTTTTGCATGATCTCGTAGCGCATCGTGTTGAGTCCGGCGAACAGCCAGCAGCGGCCGCTGGATTTCTGGTCGGTGACCTTGCCGCTTTCCAGCTCGATGGAGAAGATCATCGGGTTATGGACGTCTTCCAGGTGGTTCTCGGCGGCGTCCGAAAGGCCGTGCTTGACCACCGCGTGCATGCGGATCTGGTTGACCGGGTCGTCCGCGAAGCTGTCCGCGAATTTCGCAAGAAGTTCCGGGGAAATTGGGCTGTACATGCGAATTTTCTCCTTAAAATGATCTTTCGTGCAACATGCGTTGCCATGGGAAATCAAGTGGCGGGCTCTGCGGGAACCGGCGTGGTGACGGGCCGCTTGGCGTTCTCCTCGTAGAGCTGTGCGCCGCAGACCGGGCAGCCGGTATAACCCTCCTCCAGCATGGCCTCTTCAAACGTCATGACCGTGGCCTTGCCCGTGAGCGCGGTGCACTGGTCGGTGATGTGGAAGACGTGGTCGGCCCCGCACCAGACGACGAGCTCCTCCATCAGCAGTTCCGGCGCGGGTGGTTTGCACACGGGGCAGGGCGCGAACCCGTCCTGAACCGAGGCGGACAGCGTATGCTGCTTCGCGCCGGACATGCCGGGGCAGTGCTCATCCATATGGTAATACTTGCCGTTTGACGTATGCCACACCAGCATGTCGCCCAGCTTTTTCACCGGCGGCAGCGGGATTGGCGTGGGGGTGGCGATCAGCGTCGGGGCAGCGGTCGGCTCCATCGGGTTCAGCGATGGAGACGGCGACGGCGTGGCCATTTCCACGATCGCCCTGGGCGTGGTGGGCATTACGGACGCGTCGGGCGACGCGATGCCATCCTCCGGCGCCTCGGTCGCGGTAGCCTTCGCTTCCACCTCGGCGGAAGCCGGGGGTTCCTGCGTCGCGTCGGGGCTGATCGTGACAGACGACTGACCAAACTGATTGATCACCGCCATCGCGGTGGTTTCAGGAGCGGCACTGTCCGATGGTTCCTCCGACGCGCCGATGTTCAGCACGCATTTTTCGCATGGCAGCAGCCCCTGCGAAACCGCCTCGTTCAGCGTGATCTCCTCCGCGCCGACGATGCCGCCGCAGGTGGGGTCGTTGTGGTAGACCGCCTCGCCCGGCACGCGCCAGACCATCTCCAGAGGCGGCGCGGGCGTCGGTGTCGGCGTCGGGGTGGGGCTGGGCGTCGGCGTGGGGGTGGGCGTCGGCGACGGGGTCGGCGTGGGCGCGAGGCCCGTGTCGTAGAGCGATTGCTTCAAAGTATTCATCGCGCCGCCCGCCGCCACGGCGGCGAGCTTGCCGCCCTGCGCGAAGAAGGCGTCCATGTTGCGCTTCGCAAGCGGCACGGTGGAGAGAGCCGCCTTGCGGGCAAGGCTCAGCGTACCGGCGGAGATTCTCTGATAGTTGGTGCGGAAGTTCTCGGTATGGTTCGCCGCGTAGTCGACCGATTCGGCAATCGCGGTCATGGAATTGCGGACGTTCGCCTGCACTGAGAGGATCGTATCGTTCTGGGTGGGCATGGTGAGGAGCCACGAAATCCCCATCAGGAAGATCGCGCCCGTGATCAATGTGACCGCCGCCTTGACAAGGCTGCGCCAGCGGAGCTTTCTCGCCCACAGCGGGATCAGCCCGATCGGCCAGACGAGGATCAGGAGGATCACCGTCAGGATCGCATACCCGACGCGCTTCGGACGCCGCCTGCGCCCGTTGCCGTTCATGCCGCTGCCGGGCGTGGGCCGGTAGGTCGGCCGCTTCTCAGAGCGCATCATGTATTGCCGGTCGGCGCGCTTTAACAGCATCGGAAGCCTGATTCCCGGCGCATTCAGGGCGGCCTGCACATCCACCACTCCTTTTCGGGCACACAAATCTAATGTAAAGTATAACAGAAGAAACCCCTGATTTCAACAATATTTTTGACGGCACAACTATCGCGCCGTCCGGGCGCATACCATCCCAAGGAGGTGGTCTGATGGCGTCGCGAAGGGCGCCGGTTCGCGCGCGTCACAGCGCGTTCCCGGCGATGGAATGGCTGGAAGAAGCGGCGGGCGCGCTGCCCCGGCTCATGCTCGCGGGCGGACGGCGGGCGATGGTGGAAAATCACACCGGCATTCTGGAGTTCACACCCTCCTGCATCCGGCTTCTGACGCGGCAGGGGGTCATTTTGATTCGGGGCACGCAGCTACTGCTGACGCAGATCCGCCCCGACGCACTGACCGTGCGCGGCGAGATCCTGTCGATCGAACTGCCGGGCGCGCAGGAGCATCCGGACGAATCCGGTCATCCGGCGGGGCCGGGACACCCGGCGGGGCCGGGACATCCGGCGGGGCCGGGACACCCGGCGGGGCCGGAACTTCCGGCGGGGCGGGGGGGCGCGAAGTGACTGGATCGGTGACACTGCGCTTTCGAGGGCGGATGGCCGAGAAATTCCTGGATCGCGCCCGCGAAGAGGGCATCCTCATCGAAACCGCCGAGCGCGTCAGCGAGCGGGAGACGATCTTAAGCGCCAGTGAGGCGGACGCCGGGCGTCTTCTTCGGATGGCGGAAAAGTACAAGCAGGACGTGAAGATCCTCCGCGTCGGCGGGATCGCGCGCGTCCGGCAGGTGTTCCGGCAGCGCCTCGCGATGGTTTTGTCGCTCGCCGTGCTGCTCAGCGCACTCGCGATCCTGTCCGGCCGCGCGTGGCTGGTGGAGGTCAGACTGACCGGCGCGGAACCGGAGAATCTCGAACGCGCGATGCGCGCAAGCGGCGTCCGGGTCGGGATGAACCTCACCGGCCTCGACGCCTACGACCTGTCCCAGCGGCTTTTGAGCGAGGCGGGCGACCTCGCGTACGTGGGCGTCCACGTTTCGGGCGTCAGGCTTCTGATCAACGCGGTGGGCGAGTCGCAGCCGCCCGCGCTCTACGACCTGGACGCCGCGCGGGACCTCCGCGCTGTGCAGGACGGCGTGGTGGAGGAAGTCACGGTGCTGTACGGCGTCGCGGCGGTGAAGCCGGGCGACACCGTCCGGCGCGGCCAGACGCTGATCCGCGGCGAAGAAAGGATCACCGACGAACTGACCAGGGGCGTCTGCGCGCTGGGCAGCGTCGTGGCGCGCGTATGGGTAAGCGGCGAGGCTTCCGCCTCCCTGAATCAGATTGAACAGGTTCCAACCGGAAACGAGCGCACCGAAAGCGCGCTTGTCTGCCCGGTTTTTCGCCTGCCGCTGATCGGCGCGGCGCCGTATGCATTGGAAAAAACCGAGGAGACGTTCCTCCCGGTCGGCGGGCTGTATTTCCCGCTGGGTGTCGCGCGCATCCGGCATCAGGAACTGCGCGAGCGCGCGGTCACGCTGGACGCGAACGCCGTCAAGCGTGAAATTTCCGAAAAGGCGCTCCGCGAAGCGCAGGCGAAGCGGCCCCGCTCGTCTACCGAGATTGACAAATGGGTAGATTATAGTATGATAGAAGGGGGCGGTATCCGCGCGCGCGCCTCGATTGAATTGCGCATGAACATCGCGGCCTGAATGCTGTTCGGCGCAAGCGGAGGAAGATTATTTGGAAACACTCTATCGGACAAAGATGGAGGTCGACCGGAGCGATCAGTTCATCGCGCTGTTCGGCCTGCACGACGAGAACCTGAAACTGATCCGGGATGAACTGGGCGTGGAAATCTTCGCGCACGGCAGCGAAATCACCATCTCCGGCGAGGAAGAAAAGGCGGAACTCTGCCGCACGGTGCTGGAGAGGCTTCAGGCGGTGGTTGCGCGGGGCGAGGCAATCGACCGCTCGCGCATCCGCTACGCGATCGAACTGGCCGCCGAGGGCAACGCCGACCGCATCGACGAGATCATGCAGGGCGCGATCGCGATCACCTACCGCGGCCGCCAGGTCAAGTGCAAGACGCTGGGTCAGAAGCATTACGTGGACGCGATCAAAAACCACACCGCGACGTTCGCCGTAGGCCCCGCCGGAACCGGCAAGACCTACCTCGCGATCGCGATGGCGGTGCTGGCGCTGAAAAACAAGGACGTGGAGAAGATCATCCTGACGCGCCCCGCCGTCGAGGCCGGCGAAAAGCTGGGCTTCCTGCCGGGCGACCTGCAGCAGAAGGTCGACCCCTATCTGCGCCCACTGTACGACGCGCTCAACGAGATGATGGGCGTCGAGGGCTACCAGCGGCTCCTGGAGCGCGGAGCGGTCGAGGTCGCGCCGCTGGCGTACATGCGCGGCCGCACGCTGTCGGACGCGTTCATCATCCTGGACGAGGCGCAGAACACCACCTCCGAGCAGATGAAGATGTTTCTGACCCGCATGGGCATGAACAGCCGCATGGTCATCACCGGCGACATCACCCAGATCGACCTGCCCGCCGGCAAGAAGAGCGGCCTGGTCGAGGCGCTGGAGGTGCTGCGCGGCGTCGAGGACATCGCCATCTGCACGCTGACCCACCGCGACGTCGTCCGGCACGAGCTGGTGCAGGCGATCGTCAAGGCCTACGAGAGAAACCTGAAGCGCCGCTGAGCGCCGCAGGGTATCCGGGAGTATACGATCATGCAGAATGACCACCCGACGGCGTCCGGCGGCCCGGCGGAATCCGGCATCAGCCCGGATTCACAGCCGTCCGATGTGACCGCGCCCGGCGCTTTGAACGCGCGGGCCGAAGCGCCGTCTGAACCCGGCGCGCGGGGCAGCGAGCCGTCCGCCGCTTTGAGCGCGCAGGGCGAAGCGCCGTCCGAACCCGGCGCGCGGAGCGATGCGTCGTCCGCCGCTTTGAGCGCGCGGGCCGAAGCGCCGTCGGCTTCAAAATCTGTCGAGCGCGCGGCATCCAATCATCCTGAAAAGGCAAACGCAAACCCCGCGCCCGTCCCGGCAAAGGTCGACGCGGCGCAGGCTCCGGCCAAGCCGGAAATCTCCGCGCCCGCCCCGGCAAAAGCCGACGCGCCCGCGCCTGTTTCCAATGCGGAAATTCCCGCCCCCAAGCCTGACAAAACGGCAAACCCCTCGGCGGTCAAGACGCCGACCCGGAAGGAAGCCGCCGGGCCGAACGCCGCGCCCGCGCCGGAAGCGCAGACAGCCCTTCGCCCCCGCCGGGAGCGAAGGGGGACGCGCGGTTCAGAAGATGAGAAACCGATCCGCCCGGCGCTGGTCGCCCTCGCGATCGCGGTGCTCGCGTACGCGGCGCTGTTCCTCCTGATGGCGCGCGCGATCACGCCCGAACAATACGACCTGAAGGCGGGCGAGGTGTCCGCGAGGACGATCACCGCCTCCAAGGATGTTACGGACACGCTGACCACCAATATGTTGATTGAGGCCGCCGTCCGCGAAGTCGCGCCCTCCTACCAGAGCGACGAGTCCGTGATGCCGGACGTACTTTCCAAGCTGGAGGACAGCTTCGCGCAGCTTCGCGCGCTGGCGCAGCTGCGCGTCGGCCTGGACGGCACGGTCGCCGAACTGACCGACGAGGTGCGCAGGAAGGACGCGCTGGCGATGCGCCCGGTCGAGATGAGCGACGCCGCGCTGACCGCCGCGCTGAACGCCGACGACGAGACGCTCTCCGACCTCGCCATCGCCGCCGTGGCGCTGACCCGCGAGGCGATGAACGCCAAGGTCGCCGAGGGGCAGGAGAAGGAAACCGCTCAGAAGATCGGGCGGGATCTCGAAGCCGAGGGCTTCGACAGCGAACTCGCTGAGGCCGCGGGCGCGATCGTCACGGCATACCTCAAGGCCAACATGCTGCTGGACGAGGAGACCACCGAGCTCAAGCGGCAGGCCGCGCGCGAGTCGGTAGAGGACGTGGTCTATAAAAAAGGCCAGAACATCGTGCGCGCGGGCGAGGTCGTCACCGCGCCGCAGATCGAAATGCTCAACAGCCTCGGCATGCTGAAAGACCGCGGTGTGGATCTGCCGCTGTACCTGGGGCTGGCGCTGTTATTGGCGCTGCTTTCGCTGATCCTGATCCTCTACATCCATTCGTTCATCCCGGACATGCTGACAGACCCCCGCCGGGTGGGGCTGCTTTCGCTGATCCTGGTCTCGACGGTCGCGTGGGCGCTGGCATTCCGGGCGGTGAACGCCTACCTGATGCCGGTGGCGCTGGGCGCGATGCTGACGACGATGCTGTTAAAGCCCCGGCTCGCGCTGGTGGTCAACATCGTGCTTTCGATCCTGATGGGTCTGATGGCCACCGTAGACAGCGGCATGTTCACCGCCACCATGTTCGGCGTGATGCTGACGGCGATGGCCGCGGGATCCATGGTCGTGCCGGTGCTCAGGTTCCGCCACAGCTTATCGGGCGTCATGCTGTCCGGCGCGATTGTGGTGCTCGTCAACATGCTGACCACCGTGGCGGTCGGGCTGATCAACAGCGCGGACATCCAGAACGTGATGACCTGGGCGCTTTGGTCGGGCGGCGGCGGGTTCATCAGCGCGGTACTGACGATCCTGGAAGCGCTGCTCCTCGAATGGGCGTTCAACCTGGTGACGCCGTCGAAGCTCATGGACCTTTCAAACCCCAACCAGCCGCTGCTTCGGCGGCTGCTGCTGGAAACGCCCGGCACCTACCACCACTCGATCCTGGTCGCGAACCTCGCGGAGGCCGCCGCCTGTCAGGTGGGCGCGAACGCGCTGCTCGCGCGCGTCGGCGCGTACTACCACGACATCGGGAAGCTCAAACGCCCTCTGTACTTCAAGGAAAACCAGATGAATGACAACCCGCACGACCGCACCGATCCGCGCGTCTCCACCGCCATCCTGACCGCGCACCCGCACGACGGCGTCGAGATGGCGATTAAGGCGCACCTGCCGGAGGAGATTCAGGAGATCATCCTGCAGCATCACGGGGATTCGCCGGTTTTGTACTTCTACGACAAGGCGTCCAAGCAGGGTGGGGATGTGGACGTGGCCGATTTCCGCTATGACGGTCCGCGCCCCCGGAGCCGCGAGGCGGCGATCGTGATGCTGGCAGACACCGTCGAGGCCGCGGCGCGCGCCGCCGCCGACGCGTCGCCGGAAAAACTGCCGCTTTTGATCCGCAAGATGATCCACGGCAAGCTGGAGGACGGCCAGTTTGACGAATGTCCGCTGACGTTTTCAGACCTCGCGAAGATCAGCGAAGCGTTCGTCACGGTGCTGACCGGCGTGTACCACGACCGCATCGAATACCCGGAGGTCGTGATCCCGAGCCGGCCTCAGGCGCCGCGCAGACCCTGGGCGGACACGGGAAGGGAGCCCAACGATGAGCCAAAACGCGCTGACACTTGAGATCGAGACCCCCGGCGCGCCGGAGGGCATTCAAATGCTGATGGAATCGGTCGCCCGCGCCGCGATGACGCTGGAAGGCGTTCAAAACGCGGAGGTCGCCGCGCGCCTCGTGGACGACGATACCATCCACCGGATCAACCTCAAAACGCGGGGCGTCGACCGTGCGACGGACGTATTGAGCTTCCCCACCGTTTCCTACCCCGCCGGGAAGACCGCGAAGGACTGCCCGAAGCGCGTAAAGCGCGAATACGACCCGGCGACGGGGCGGTCGTTTCTGGGCGACCTCGTCGTTTCGCTGCCGCGCGCGGCGGAGCAGGCAGAAAGCTACGGCCATTCGCTTGAGCGGGAGATCGGCTTTCTGACCGCGCACGGCGTACTGCACCTGTGCGGCTACGACCACGAGACGGAAGATGACGCGAAAACCATGCGGTCGCTCGAAGAAAAAGTGCTGACATCGCTTGCGCTTTTACGCTAAAAAATCATGGCTCCATTCCAAACATTGGAATCAATCCGCTGGGGAGGGAACACCATGACCGACCGGGAACTTTTTGACCTCGCATGCGAAGCGCTTGAAAACGCCTACGCGCCCTATTCCCATTTCCGGGTCGGCGCGTGCCTGCTCTCGGAGGATGGCCGGGCGTTCACCGGCTGCAACGTGGAGAACGCGTCGTTCGGCGGCACGATCTGCGCCGAGCGCACCGCGCTCGTGAAGGGCGTGTCGGAAGGCGCGAAGCGCTTCACGGCCATCGCGGTGGTGGGGGAAGAGGACGACGCGTGGCCGTGCGGCATCTGCCGCCAGGTTCTGAACGAGTTTTCCAGGGACATGCGGGTGATCTGCGGCGCGAAGGCGACCGGGACATTCACGGCCGTGCCGCTTCGAGAGCTGCTGCCGCGCTCGTTCGGGCCCGAAGATCTGAAGTAACAAACGTCTGAGGAGGACAACCCTTTGAGCTTTCATTCCGGCTTTGTCGCGATCCTGGGCCGCCCCAACGTGGGCAAGTCCTCGATCATGAACCGCTTCGTCGGCGAAAAGGTGGCCATTGTGTCCGACCGGCCCCAAACCACCCGCACGAAGATCCTGGGCGTCGCGACCGGCGACGGCTGGCAGATCGTGTTTGTGGATACGCCGGGCCTGCACAAGCCGCGCACAAAACTCGGCGAGTACATGGTGAAGGCCGCGCAGGACGCGCGCGACGGCGTGGACGCGGTACTCTGCGTCGTGGACGCCACCCACGTCGGCGCGGGCGACCTCGCGGTTCTGCAAGACCTCGGCCAGATGCGCTGCCCAAAGTTCCTCGCCGTCAATAAAATCGACCTGTCCACGCCCGAAACCCTGATGCCGGAGCTTCAAAAACTGCAGGGCGTGCCGTTCGACCAGATCGTGCCGGTCTCCGCCAGGCGCGGCGACGGCATGGACGAACTGCTCGCCTTGATCAAGGGCGCGATGCCGGAAGGCCCGAAATACTTCCCCGACGACATCTTCACCGACCAGCCGGAGCGCCTGCTTGTCGCGGAGATCATCCGCGAGAAGGCGCTACTCAACCTCCGGGAGGAGATTCCTCACGGCGTCGGCGTCGAGATGCTGTCCATCGAGGCGGGGCAGACGCTGACCGAGATCCACGCGAACCTGTACTGCGAACGGGAGAGCCACAAGGCGATCATCATCGGGAAGCGCGGCGCGATGCTGGGCAAGATCGGCGCGGAAGCGCGAGCCGACATCGAGCGCCTGCTGGACACCCGCGTCAACCTGAAACTCTGGGTCAAGGTGCGGGAAGACTGGCGCAACCGCCCAAGCGACCTGCGCACGCTGGGGTACGAGCAGCAGCCCTGAAAGGAAGCCCATGATTACGACGAGCGCGCTGGTGCTCCGGCGCAGCGACTGGCGCGATTACGACCGGATGGTGACGCTCCTGTCGCCAACGATAGGGCGCGTGGAAGCGGTCGTCCGCGGCGTAAGGCGCCCCAGGTCGCCGCTGATCGCCGCGGCGGAGCTGTTCTGCGCGGGCGAGTTTACACTCATAGAATCCAAAGGCCGGTACACCGTGACCGGCTGTCAGGTTCAGGAGAGCAACTATCCGCTGCGCGAGGACGTGGACAAACTGACCCACGGCGCGTACCTGTTGCACCTGATCGCGCTCGCGGCGCTGCCGGGCGAGCCGTCGGAAGACCTTTTTTTCCTCTCGCTCCGGGCGCTGGCTTTCTTAAGTTATTCGACCCTGCCGCCGGAACTCGTCACGGCGGCGTTTGAACTGCATTACATGAAGCTTCTTGGTCAGGCGCCCGGCGTGGACAAGTGCGTCGTCTGCGGGCGCGGCCTTGCCCCCGGCGACGTCCCTGTCATCCAGGACGGCGCGCCAGCCCAAAGTCAAAACAGCCATGCCCCAATGTGGTTCTCCGAGCGGCTGGGCGGCGCGGTCTGCGCGTCCTGCGCCCGCGCAGCGCGCGAATCCCTCTCGCCGCTGTCTGAAGGCGCGCGGCGGATTCTTCTCCGGGTCCCCGCGACCCGCTTTGACGTAATCGACAAACTCCTGGGCCACCCGGACTGGCCCGAAGCCGCGGCGCACGCGCGCCGCTTCATATCCGACCGCATGGAGCAGTTCCCGCGGGTGCTGCCCGCGCTGATGACGGGAGAAAATCCATGACCTTTCAGCATACCCCCGTACTCCTGAACGAATGTATGACCGGCCTCGCCATCCGCCCGGACGGCACGTACCTGGACGGCACGCTGGGCGGCGGCGGGCATTCCTCTGAAATTCTGAAAGCCCTGAGCGATAAGGGCAGGCTGTACGGCATCGACCGGGATCAGGCGGCGCTTGACGCCTGCGCCGCGCGCATCCGCGACGCGCGCTTTGCCCCGATCCGCGGCAACTTCCACGACGCGAAGGCGCTTTTGCGTGAACGCGGCGTGATGCGATTGGACGGCGCGCTGCTGGACCTCGGCGTCAGCTCGCCGCAGCTGGACGACGGGGAACGCGGGTTTTCCTACCACGAGGACGCGCCGCTGGACATGCGGATGGACCGCAGCCAGGCTTTGACCGCCCGTCTGATCGTCAATGAGTGGCCGGAGGACGAGATCGCGCGAATCCTGCGCGACTTCGGCGAGGAAAACTGGTCGCGGCACATCGCGCGCGTCCTCTGCGACCGGCGCACGAAGAAGTCAGTGGAGACGACCGGCGATCTGGTCGCGATCATCGACGCGGCCATCCCGAAGAAATTCCGAAGTAAGGACAACAGCCACCCGGCGCGGAGGACGTTCCAGGCGCTGCGCATCGCGGTCAACGACGAATTGGAGCCGCTGGACGCGGCGCTGCGCGATCTTGTGTCGATCCTCGCCCCCGGCGGACGCCTGTGCGTGATCTCATTCCATTCGCTGGAGGACCGCGTGGTCAAAAACGCGTTCCGGTCGCTCGCGAACCCCTGCGTATGCCCGCCGGACAGCCCCATCTGCGTCTGCGGGCGGCTGCCGGAGATCAAGGTCGTCACCCGCAAGCCCATCTCGGCGTCCGAGACGGAGCTGACCGAAAACCCGCGCGCCCGGAGCGCATCCCTGCGCGTCGCCGAGAAGCTGGAGGCGTCCCGATGAAGGAACTGGTCACACGGCGCGGTTTGGTCCCGCTCCCGGCCTTCTTCCCGGACGCGACCTACGGCGCGCTCCGGGCGGCGGGCTTCGACGACGCCGAACGCGCGGATGTTCCCGGCGTCGTCATGAACACGTTCCACCTGATCCAGAGGCCCGGCGCGAAGCTGGTGAAATCCCTTGGCGGGCTGCACGCCTTCTGCGGCTGGCCGAGGCCGATACTGACAGATTCGGGCGGGTTCCAGCTTTTTTCGCTGATCCGTGAAAACCCCTCCTACGGCGAGATTCGGGACGGGGAGATCATCTTCCGGCCGGAAGCAGGCGGCAAGCTGATGTTCACCCCGGAGAAGTGCATTCAGGCGCAATTCCAGTTGGGCAGCGATATTCAAATGTCCCTCGACCTCTGCACGCATCCGGACGATTCGCCCGAGGCCCAGCGCCGGAGTGTGGAACTCACGGTCGCCTGGGGAAGAAGGTGCCGCGTGGAGTTCGATAAGCTGTGTTCCGGCAAAGGGGAGAAGCCCCTGCTCTTTGGCATCGTTCAGGGCGGCGGCGACCGCGCGCTTCGCATGGAGTGCGGCGAGCGGCTGCGCGAAATCGGGTTTGACGGCTTCGGCTTCGGCGGCTGGCCGCTCCGGTCGGACGGCACGCTGCACGAGGAGTCGCTTTCCTATGCCTCAGAGGCAATGGACCCCGAAAAACCGCGTTACGCGATGGGCGTCGGGCGGCCGGAGGAGATCGTCCGCTGCGTCGACATGGGCTACTCGCTGTTCGACTGCGTGATCCCCACCCGCGAGGCGCGCCACCAGCGGCTGTACGTGTTCCGGGACGGCTGCGACCGCCCGGAGGCGCTGCGCGCGGGCAGCTTCTACCGCTTTCACTATTGCCTGGACGAGGCGCACGCCCGGGACGCGCGGCCCGTCGACGAATCGTGTGACTGCGATCTGTGTTCCCGCTATTCGCGCGGCTACCTGCATCATCTGTGGAAGCTGGGCGACGCGCAGGCGCAGCGGCTTTCGACCGCGCACAACCTTCGGTTTTATCAGCGCCTGATGGCGCTATTGCGCAATGGAGCCTGACCGCGCGCTTGAGGCGCTTCTTAATGCCCCCAAGGTTCGCGGCGTTTTCCCCGGCGCGGTGGAACGGGTGTTCCGGGAACAGCTCAAAAGGCACAAGCCCAAGGAGGCGCTGAAGGCCTCAAAAACGGAGCTTCACCGGATCACCGGGGCGTTCCTGACGCCGAGGGATCTGAAAGAGGCGCGGGCGCTTTTACTGCGGGCGAAATCGGGCGACGGAGCCGCTCTGACCGATGTCCTGTCGCTGCACGCGTCCACCCGCGAGCGGCTGCCGGGGATCAAGGCGTTCTACGAGCGGGCGCTGCCCGCGCTGGGCAATCCCAGGACGATCGCCGACCTCGCGTGCGGGCTGAACCCGCTGTACCTGGGGAGCCTCGGCCTATCCGTCCGGGGCGTCGAGCTGCAGCTGGACGCGGCGGAGTTGGTCAATGACTGGGCGCAGGCGCTGGGCTGGGATATACTCGTCACGCCGGGCGACCTCGCGGCGGCGGAAGATCTTCCGGAGGCGGACGCGACCCTCCTGATGAAGTTATGGCCGCTCCTCGAAGGGCAGGTGCCCGGATGCGGCGGCGCGCTGCTCCGGCGGGTGCGGTCAGAACGGGTTCTGGTAACGTTTCCCACGCGTACGTTATCGGGGCGGCGTATCGGCATGCTAAACCATTACGAATCATCATTTGAGCAAAACCTCCCCGCAAATTCGGAAATCCTGGATAAGTTCGTCGTCTCGGACGAACTGTGCTACGTTCTCCGGCTGAGTTTCTGACGCGGCAAGTATGTATGCGCCCGGCGATACGGGTATTCCGACAGCGTTTTAGAGCAGGATGGGCGATATGGCGAAACTATGGGTGGTGGCGACCCCGATTGGAAACCTTCAAGACCTGACGCCGCGCATGCGCGAGGCGTTTGAGTGCTGCGATTTGATCGCAGCCGAGGACACGCGGGTCACGATGAAGCTTCTGAACCATCTGGGCATCAAAAAACCCCTCCTGTCCTGCCACCGCCACAACGAGCGGGAGCGGGCGGATGAGATTGTAAGCCGGATGCTCGCGGAAGACCTCACCGTCTGCCTGACCAGCGACGCGGGCACGCCCGCGGTATCCGACCCCGGCTACGCGCTGGTAGCCGCCGCGCGCGCGGCGGGGATCGAGATTTCGCCGATCGCGGGGCCGTCCGCGATCACGGCGGCGCTGTCGGTCAGCGGGTTCACGCCGGGGCCGTTCGCGTTTTTGGGCTTCCTCCCGCGCGAGCGCGCGGCGCTGGAGTCCGCTTTACGGGACTTTGAAAAGACCGGCTTCCCGGTGTTCGTCGCCTACGAGTCGCCGCACCGGGTGGTGAAACTGATGGAAGCGATCGCCGCGCTGTTCCCGGACGCGCGCGCGCTCGCCGCCTGCGACCTGACCAAGAAATTCGAGCGACTGTACTCAGGCCCCGCCCCGGACGTGCTGGCCGCGCTTCAGGCGAATCCCAACGTCGAGAAGGGCGAGTACGTCGTGGCGGTGGAACTGCCGCCCCGCGCGCCTGCCCAGGAGGCGCCTCGAAAGCCCGCCGATGCCGCCGCGTTCCTTCTTACAGAGATGCTCTCCGGCGCGTCGCTTCAGGACGCCGCCGACCTCGCGCTTTCTTCCTTCCCCCGCAATGAGGTCTACCGCGCGAAGCTGCGGGTGAAAGAGTTCCTTGTGACGCAAAGTGTGTAGATGTTTGGGGGGTACGCCAAAGGGCGCCGCCCTTTGGACTCCCGCAAGGGGGTTGAACCCCCTTGACCCCGCAAAAAACGTCCGCCAGCGCGTCCGTTTTGGGGGGTCTCGACGAGAAACAGGTCTCAAAATAGCATTGTTCCGGGTCACTCGTCTGAGCGCCCGGAATTTTTACATGCGCGCCGGCATAGGAATCTGCGGGGAGCGTGACGGACATGCCGGATTTGACGCGCGCGCGGCACACGCTGCGGGCCGGGGAGAGCATCCGATCGGTGGCGCGGCGGTATGGCACGACGCCGCTGAAGCTGATGGAACTGAACCCTTATCTCGACCCGACCGCGCTCAGGGCGGGGCAGCAGCTCAACCTGCCGCCGCCGGGCCGGGCTTCGCTGTGGCCGTTCCTGATGGGGCTGTTCTACAGAAACCGCGCCGCGAAGCCGCCTTAGGGTGAAAAAGCGTCATGCGTTCATGGCGCAGGGTCCACCGTTTTCTTCGCCACGAAGTCGCCGTAGGTTGACAAAAGCGCCGCGCATCGGCGGCGCAGGGTGCACAAGCTGTCTCACTCCCCGTGCTGTTTACGGTGCAGGATGGGTGGCGCGAGTTGCGATTGAAACGGCATCGTCTTCGGGCAGGACAAGCACCCTGGTGACCAGTTCATCTTTCAGAAGAACGGTCTCTTTGCCCTCCCTGTCGCAGGCGATCACGAATTTTCCATTGGTGTACACAATGCCGCCGGAGGGGAGCGGCGCGTAGTCGAGCACGCCGCGCTTCACGGTCTCCAGCGTCCCATCGTCCAGAAGGCGCACCAGCTGCCAGTCTCCGGGCACGATGCCGGGGTTTTTCTCGCCGCGCCGCTGGTTCTCGCGCATGTTCCGTTCAGCCTGAATCAGGTTCCCCTCGATGACGAGGTCGCGCTCGCTCTTTTGTTTGGCCTGCGCGGGCGCGTCGCCGCCGCTGGAGAGCGGCTTCCCGCCGTACCGGAGCGAGAAAAGGTTCAGAAACCCGCCGAACGCCTGTAAAAGGCGCACCGGCGCCAGAAGCATGTCTCGTTCTGCTTTCATCGTTCCCGGCGGCCTGCGCGCCGGGAACGCAGATTCCCCCTCCAGTGCGCACACTGGAGGGGGAATCAATACCTTCGGTCAGCGCGCCGCCCGGAAATGCGTGAGCGTTTCAGGCGCGCGCAGGGCTTCTTACGCGGATGAAAGCCGCGCAGCGGATTTCATCCGCCTCAGTTGAGAAGGAATTGGGTCAGCGCCTTGACGTTCTTGGAGCGGTTAGGCACCAGCACCGCCATCTTGGAGATGGTCTTGGACTGGTAGCCGCCGTCCACCGGCAGGCGCAGCTGCTTGACTTCCGAATTCTTCAGCTGGAACGCGGCTGGTGCCAGCCTCAGGATATCCGCAACCGTCAGGTTGGTGGAAACCTTGTCGAGGTTTGCCATCGCCAGCTTGCCGATGTCCAGCATGGACATGCCCTCGACCTTTTCTATCGCCTTCAGGATGACCTCCCGCTGCCGTTCGGTGCGCTGGAAATCGCTGGAGCCCTTGCGGTAGCGCGCGTAGGCCTGCGCCTGGCGGCCATTCATCAGCTGCTCGCCGGTTTTGGTCAGAAGGTTGTCATTGGTCTTGATGCCCTGTCCGGGGAAGGCCTTTTTCAGAACCACGTTGTCTTCCTTGATGACCAGATTGATGTATTTCATCTGCTTCGCGGAATCAACCGTCAGGTTCAGACCGCCGATCTGGTCGATCAGATCCGCCAGCAGCGAGAAGTTGACCGCCGCGTAGTAGTTGACCTCGACGCCGAAATTCTTTTTCAGCGTCTTGATCAGAAGTTCCGGCCCGCCGAACACGTAGGCCGCGTTCAGCCGGTTGTTCTTGCGGCCTGGAATCTCCACATACATGTCGCGCATGAAGCTGGTCAGCTTCAAGCAATTGTGGTCCGGATCGATGGTCAGGAGCATCATCGTGTCACTGCGGCCGGTCTTCTGGCCGGGGCGCGCGTCGATGCCGATCAGAAGGATGTTGGTCATCCCGTTGATCTTCTGGAGCGCGTTGGTCTCGTCCACATCCAGCTCGCTCATGAGATCTGTGAGGAACTTTTCCTCCTCATCCGGGTTTTCGACGACGGCGTCGTCGTCCGCGCTTTCCGCGGCGAACGCCTCGTCGTCGGTCATCGAGTCGTCGGCCGTCGCGCTCTCGTCCAGCGTCGCGCCTTTGACGTCGCCGCCGAACGTGTCCTCAAGCAGCGCCTCATCTTCGGCGCTGAGGCCATTGTCCTCCGGCGAGGGGGAGGGGGTTACGGCGGGCTTGGAAGACAAGGCTTGAAAGCTGCCCATCGGATTTCCGGGCGCGAGCTGCGCAGCGGCGCCAAGGCAGATGGCCAGCGTCAGCACAATGGCCATCGCGAGCGCGAGTCTCTTCGGCGCCTGTCCCTTGTTCATGGTCATGTCACCTCTAACATATTCTCTTACGTTACTCTCAGACGGTTCGGGACGCGCGATTGTTTCGGGTATAAACAAAAAAAGAACCGTTATATTTCGGATAATCTGGAAACAGCGCTAAACGGCCTGTGGATACAATACGCGCACGTCTACGCCGGGGAGCAGCGCGCGCAGCTGGCCGGGCAGATCGCGCCCGGACGCGCGCGACTGGCCCATCACGATCGTGCACGCCCCGACCGTCCGCGCGAACGCGATGATCTCCTGCGCCACGTCCGCCGAGCGGCGGACAGTCATCTCCGCGTCGTGCGCCGAGGAAATTTCATAGAGTTTCTCAAGCGCCTCGCCCTCGACAGGGTTTCCCAGGAAGTTTCCGGTCAGCCCGGCCACGTGCAGGACGCTGAGACCCAACCCCTGCTCTTTGGCGACGCGCGCGCCGTATTCGATCAATTGCTCGCAGGATTTTTGTACCGTCACGCAGACGAGCACCTGCATCGCGCCGTCATCCCCCTTCCAGTGGCTGGACTTCTTCGCAGGATGTGATGAATTTGCCGAAGGCCGTGACCTTCAGCCGCTGTCCCGGCGTAAAGTCGGGCCGGGGCTTCTCCTCGTCCCAGTAGAAGAGGAGCGGCACGTCGCCGCCGTCGTCGAGCGTCAGATCGCGCACGCGGACGCCGTCCACCGCGCGGGTTTCCGGGCTGACGGACACGAACGCGCCGATGGTCTCGCGCCGAAGGCCTGATTGCATCTCGCGCAGGAACTTCAGATAATCGTACCACGGCATCAGCTTGAGCGAAATCCAGCCGTACGCCCAGCAGCCGCCCAGGATCGCCGAGGCGAGCGCAAGCGGCCTGACGCGGAAAATCATCCCGCAGACGACCGCGACGAGCGCGAGCCCGCCGATCAATAACGCGATGTTCCGGGCGCGGCGGCCTTCCGCCTCGGCCCGCATGAGGTCCTGTTCGCCGTACATCGCGGCGTTCCCCCTTGCCAAAGTGATTGCCGATAAGAGTCCACAACCATGATACGCGCCCCGCGACGGGAAGTAAAGCAAAGTCCAACATTGTTCACAGGAATGTACGAATTTTTTGAAGAAGCGCCTCACGCTCGTTGGGTAGGCCCGCGATCACTTCCGTTAAGAGCCCTTCGAGCGCGCGTCCGACCGCGGGGCCTGTGACGCCCAGCGCCGTCAGGTCGCGCCCGTTTACGGCGAGCTGCCGGACGCTCACGCAGGCGTCCGTCTCGATCAGGTGTTCAAGTTCAGCGCGCGTCCCCTCGTCCGCGTCCAGCGCCTGATAAAGCGCGCGCGCGTCTTCCGCCCCCAGCGCGCCCAGCGCGCGCGCGGGGTGCGGCTCGGGCGCGTTCAGCCATACGATTAGCCGCATCGCGCGGTCGACCGTCTTTCCCGGCAGGCGCAGCGACTGAAGCGCCGACGCCGCGCCCGGCCCCAGCGGGTGAAGGAGCGCGGCGAGGCGGATCGCCTCCTCCGGCGGCGCACTGTGAAGCGCCGCGAGCGCGCGTTCCCAGTCCGCGGCCAGGTATTCGGCGAGTTCCGGCAGCGCGGATGCGACCACGTCCCGGTGCGCACGGACGACCCCCGAAGCGCCCGGCCCGATCACGAGGCCCGTCATCTCCGCGCCCACCCGCTCCCGCGCCACAAACGCGAGCGAATCGCGCATACGCGTCAGCGCGCGCGCGGTCTCCGGATCGATCTCAAAGGAAAGCTTTGACGCGAAGCGCAGCGCGCGGAGGATTCGCAGCGCGTCCTCGGTGAAGCGCGCCGCCGGACTGCCCACCGAGCGGATTACCCTCGCCTCGATGTCCCGCCGCCCGCCCATCGGGTCGATCAGCCCCAGGGCCGGGGAATACGCCATCGCGTTGACGGTGAAGTCCCGCCGCTTTAAATCCTCCTCAAGGCTTCTTGTAAAGCGCACGCCAGCAGGCCTCCGGTGGTCGAGGTACGCGCCGTCCACACGGTAGGTGGTGATTTCGACGGCCATGCCGCCAGTCACCAGCGTCACCGTCCCATGCTGAAGGCCGGTCGGCACGACGCGCGCGTCCGCGAACACTTTCAGAACCTCCGCCGGGGTCGCGCCGGTCGCGACGTCGTAATCCGAGGGAGTTCGCCCCATCAGGGCGTCGCGCACGCAGCCGCCGACAGCCACCGCTTCGTACCCCGCCGCCGTCAGCCGACCGATGGCGTCTTGCACCGCACCCGGAAGGAACATGCCCTCACCCCCGGCACTATTGTATACGCGGCGCGTGTGCGGTTCAACCGTCCCGCGAAAAAGAAATCCTGCCTTCGTCAACAAAGACTTCATTTGCGTTTGCGGCTCCGCTTTGATAAAATGGCTTGTTAAAGGGAGTGAGGCGCGTGGAGATCGGGCAGAAGGCCATCGTGACCGTGCTGGGGCGCGACCGCAAGGGCATCATCGCGGGCGTCAGCAGGGTTTTGTACGAGCACAACGTGAACATTCTGGACATCTCGCAGACGGTGCGAAGCGACTACTTCAACATGATGATGGTGGTGGACGTGTCCGACCCGGACTGCGCGTTCGAGCAGCTTTCCACCGAGCTCGCCTCGCTGGGCGGGCGGCTGAACCTTCAGATTCGCATCCAGCGGAGCGAGATCTTTGAGGCGATGCACCAAGTTTAGCATTGAAAAACCAGTGGTTCTTCAATGCTGCAAATGAAATTCGCTGCGCGCCTTTCATTTGCGTTTGGCTGCTTCGCGCGCCTGAAATCCGGAGGATTTCCGGGCGGCGCGCTGACCAAAAGAATTGTTTCCGCCACCAGTCAGCGGACTGGTTCTGGCAGGTCGCCGGGATCGAGTGAGGCGGGGGCAGCGGCCCCCCGAACCCCCTTTGGGAAAAGAGTACGATGTTTCTGCCGATGGGATGCCGTTTCACGGCATCTCTCCGGGATAAGGAGCGGCTATGTTCAGTTCCAATGAGATTCTGGAAACGCTGCGCATGATCGACCAGGAGAAGCTGGACGTGCGCACGATCACGATGGGGATTTCGCTGCTGGAGTGCGCGGACGACGACCAGGACGCGCTTTCCCGCAAGGTGTACGAGCGGGTGACCCGCGCGGCGGAACACTTGGTGGACGTCGGCTGCGCGATCGAGCGGGAGTACGGCGTACCCATCGTCAACAAGCGCATCTCGGTGACCCCGGTTTCGCTGATCGCGGGCGCGGTCGAAACGCCGCTTCCGGTGGCGCTCGCGCTGGACAGGGCGGCGGAGGCGACCGGCGTCAACTTCATCGGCGGCTACACGGCGCTGGTGCAAAAGGGCATGACGAGGGCCGACCGCGCGCTGATCCAGTCGCTGCCGGAGGCGCTCAGCCGCACGAAGTACCTGTGCGCGTCGGTCAACGTGGCGTCCACCCGCGCCGGGATCGACATGGACGCGGTCAGGCTGTGCGGCGAGGCGGTCAAGATGACCGCGGAGGCGACCCGCGACGCGCAGGGGCTCGGCTGCGCAAAGCTGGTCATCTTCGCCAACGCCGTCGAGGACAACCCGTTCATGGCAGGCGCGTTCCACGGCCCCGGCGAAGGCGACAGCTGCGTCAACGTGGGCGTCAGCGGCCCGGGCGCGGTCAAGTGCGCGCTGGAAAAGGTCAAGGGCGCGCCGTTTGACGTGGTGGCGGAGACGATCAAGCGCACCGCGTTCCGCATCACACGGGTCGGCCAGCTGGTGGCGCAGGAGGCGTCGCGCCGCCTGAACGTGCCGTTCGGCATTGTAGACCTCTCGCTCGCGCCGACGCCCGCGATGGGCGACTCGGTGGCGCACATCCTGGAAGAGATGGGGCTTGAGAAGTGCGGCACGCACGGCTCCACCGCCGCGCTGGCGCTCTTAAACGACGCGGTCAAGAAGGGCGGCGTGATGGCCTCGTCCCACGTGGGCGGGCTTTCCGGCGCGTTCATCCCGGTCAGCGAGGACATCGGCATGATCGAGGCCGCCGCCTGCGGCGCGCTGACGCTGGACAAACTGGAAGCCATGACCTGCGTATGCTCGGTGGGGCTTGACATGATCGCGGTGCCGGGCGACACCTCCGCCGCGACGATCGCAGCGATCATCGCGGACGAGGCCGCGATCGGCATGATCAATAATAAAACCACCGCCGTGCGCATCATCCCCGCGCCGGGCATGGTGGCGGGCGACCGCGTGGAATTCGGCGGCCTCCTGGGCTGGGCGCCGGTGATCCCCGTCCACCCGTTCGCTTCGGACGCGTTCATCGCCCGCGGCGGGCGCATCCCCGCGCCGCTGAACAGTTTGAGGAACTAGGGAGGGAACCCCCAGCAAGGGGGATGATCCCCCTTGACCCCTCACAAACGATTATGAAGCCCGGCATACTTGCGCGCTGCCGGGTTTTTGCGTACAATGGACGTATGCGTTTGAATCCAATTATATGGAGGAAGAATCATGGTCAAGATCGCCTATCAGGTGTATTCCGCGCGCGACGAGGCGGAGAAGGATCTGGGCAAGGTGCTTCGGGAGATCGCGGCGCTCGGCTACGACGGCGTGGAGTTCGCCGGGTTTTACGGCCACTCCGCGAAGGAAGTGCGCGCGCTGCTGGACGAGACGAAGCTTGCCGCCGTGTCCAGCCATGTCTCCTTCTATGAGATCGAGGCGGACATGTTCTCAGTGATCGCCTACCACCTCGCGATCGGCTGTAAATACATCGCGGTTCCGTACCTTCTGGAAGCGGAACATCCGGGCAATCCGGGCTTCGCGCGGGTGGTTCGGGTGATCCATCAGTTCGCAAGGCTGTGCCGCGAGGCGGGCATCGGTCTGCTCTACCACAACCACGACTTTGAGTTCGCCAAAGTTTCCGGCATGTACGCGCTGGACTTCCTCTACGAGGCCGTGCCCGATGACCTGCTCAAAACCGAGATTGACGTGTGCTGGGTGAAATATTCCGGCCTCGACCCGGCGGCGTACATTACGAAGTACGCCGGACGCTGCCCGGTCGTCCATATGAAGGACTACGTCTGCGATGAGCCGACCGCGCCGTGCCAGCCGCGCCCCGCGTCATTCCAGTTCCGACCGGTCGGGAAGGGCTGTCAGGACGTGGAGAAGGTCGCCCTCGCGTCGATCGCCGCGGGCGCTTCGTGGCTGGTGGTGGAGCAGGACTTCCCGTTCGTCACGCCGCTCGACGACGCGAAGACCAGCCTTGAAACGCTGAAGAACGTCATCTGACCATCTGCATGCCCGCCCGCGTTCGCGGGCGGGCTTCTTCGTAACGTATAGGCTATTGGCCGGGAGGCGGACGATGACGAATTTCGACGAGGCGGCGCTGACGTGGGATACCCCCATGCGATGCGAAAGGGCGCTAGAAATCTTCGTGCGGACAGTGTATCAGGGAGAGCGGACGATCGATGGCAGGTCGGTTCCGTATTCGCTGTTCATGGCAATCGCACAAGACCTCCCGCTTTCCGGCGGTTAAAACCATTCCCTGGATATCGGGAATCTGTTTGATTTTAATAGTCTGAATGCCCGTCTGCGCACGCAGACGGGCATTGTATGAGGGGTCAAGGGGGTTCAACCCCCTTGCGGGGTTCCAAGGGGCAGAGCCACTTGACGTCTCTCGCCTACTCACCTCTCAGCTTCTTCGCGCAGCGCTCGACGGCGTCGCGGCTGTCGCCCCAGGGCTGGTCGTGGTAGCGGTAGTCGTGCTTCTTGGCGAACCAGTCCACCTCAGCGAGCATGCGTTCGAGGTTTTTGACTTCCACACCGTCCAGCGCGGCGAGGAATTCGGCGAGCGTTTTCCCGGACAGCGCGCCGGGCGCTTCGGCTCGGATCATTTCGTAGTGCGGCAGGCAGAAGCCCTTGGAGTTTTGAAGCAGCGGCTTGAACTCCGCCTCCATCTCCCACAGCGCCGCGACGGTCAGCGCGTAGCGGCGCATGGTGTTTTCAAGCCGGTCGCACAGCGCGCAATGCGCCTCCGGGCGGGGTGCTGCTTTCTTTGGGAACAGCGCCTTTTTCGGCGCAGGCCGGTCTTTCAGCGCCGCGATGCGTTCCTTTAAATGGGACGACTCCAGAAGCGAAAGCCCCAGCCGGTTCTCGCCGTGAAACAGCATGGTAAGGTGGTTTGCGCAAAACCCCTTTTGGTTGACTTCCTTCCGGGTGGCGACCTCCATCACCGACCCGCCCAGAAAGTATTCCACGTAGGACGCCTCGTTTTCGTTTTTCAGCGCGCACAGCGGGCATTCGCCGCCCGCGCGCATTTTTTCGAGGACCGGCGCCGTATCCAGATGCAGCCGCAAGCCGTCACGCTCCTTTTTCAGACCATCATAGCAGAATGTCTTGTCCGTGGCAAGCGGGGCATACAATGGCGGGGGAAGTTTGACCCTCGAAAGGAGGATCGCCCATGAAGCGCGTGCGCGTCCGGCGCGACCATCCCTACGCGCCGGCCTGGACGCTACTCATGCTGATCGTCGCGCTGACGATGTACCTGGTCACCGAGGGGGTTTCCGCCCCCGCGCGGCAGGCGGTCTCCCAGCCCGTAGAGCAGGTCACATGGGCGCTGCCCGCGCTTTCGGTCAGCCTGGTGGTACTCTCCCGCGCGGGGGACGAGGCCGCCGCCCGGATCGAGGCCGCCCGGTACGTCGCGCGCGGCGCGGCGGGCTACATCCTGCCCGGCGCGAACGAATACCTGATCGTCGGCGCGGGCTACGAGTCTGCCGACGAGGCCTCCAAGGTGATGACGAAGCTCTCCGAGGAAGAGAAAATCTCCGCCTCCGCCGCCGTGCGGGAAGCCCCGGCGCTCTCCGTTCGGCTGACCGGAACGCAGGCGCAGGTCTCGGCGCTGATGGGCGCGGAGGCGGCGCTGCGCCAGGGAACCAACGCGATGGGCGAGGCCGCGTTTTCGCTGGACGCGGGGCAGATCCAGATCGCGGGCGCGCGGGAAGCGCTTCTAAACGCGCGCGCGGACGCAAAAAAAGCGCGGGAAACGCTTAATAAGGCGGTGTCTGGCGAGGAAAACAAAGCGTCCCAGGGGCTTACGGCATTGCTCTCGTCGCTTGAGGACGCCGCCGCCACCATGCTCTATAACGCCCAGTCGTCGCCCCTTTTCTTTTCTAGCCAGATGAAGTATAATTACATCGACCTGAGGCTCAGGCACATTGATTATATCAATCGCCTGGCGGCGGGAGAAGTCTCGTAAAGAGGATGATGCCCATGAAAGCGGAAGAAATTGTGAAACTCTTGGACGCCACCGTACTTTCCGGGAAACTGCCCACCTCCGAAGTCCATTCCGCGTGCGGCTCCGACATGATGAGCGACGTGCTCGCCTACCCCAAGGAGCGGATGGTGCTTCTGACGGGGCTAACCAACCTGCACGTGGTGCGCACCTGCGAAATGCTGGACGTGATGATGATCGTGTTCGTGCGCGGCAAGGT
>CAZNPZ010000032.1:0-31412 GCA_964575255.1 uncultured Oscillospiraceae bacterium | reverse complement strand
TCTCTTTTCTTGGAACCCGCTGTCCCCAATTTGCGAAACTTATTGTACCTTATCAAACTACGGATGAAGCGCGCCGATATACCCATCATGGAGACAAACATTTCAGTGAACGAAACGCGGAACATGACATGGGCGCATTCGTGACCGACTGCTTTACGGAGGCTTTCATGGGCAAAAAAATCACCAAGGCTGCAAAACACGGCGGCCAGAACAATCCCGGAACCGCCGCGGTTCAAGAGAACAGCGCGCCTGCTTTGGGGCACGCCGTCCCGGCGTCGAATCATCCCGTACTGCTGACCGTTTCGATCCTCGTCTCCAATCGGACCGACACGGTGCGGAAATGCCTGGATTCGGTGAAACCGCTTCTTTCCGCGATCCCCAGCGAACTGATCGTCGTTGATACCGTCGGCCCGGAAAACTCCGACGGTTCCCTCGCCGTCGCGCGTGAGTATACGGATAACATCGTGCGCTTTGAATGGTGCGACGACTTCGCCGCCGCCCGCAACGCGGGGCTGAGCCTGGCGCGCGGCGAATGGTTTCTGTTTCTGGACGACGACGAATGGTTTGAAGACGTCTCTCCCATCATCGACTTTCTCAGGGAAAACGACTCCAGATACGGTGTATGCCTGTACAGGGTGCGCAATTATCTGGAGCGAAGCGGCCGGGAATATGAGGATGCATTCGTCGAGCGGATGTTCCGCCGGAACGCGGCGATTCGCTTCCGGGATCGGATTCACGAGCAGCTGGAAGGCGCCCAACCGCCGGTTAAAACGCTGGATGCGTATGTGCATCACTACGGATACGTGTACGAGAGCCGGGAGACGTTTGAAAAGCACTGGCGGCGGAACAGCCGCTCGCTGGAAACAATGCTGGAGGAACAGCCCGGCTACCTGCGTGCGGTGATGCACCTGGCGCAGGAATACCTGCGCGGCAAAGAGTACGTGAAAGCGGAGGCGCTGTGCCGGGGCTCAATCCCGGAAAACGCCTCGCAAACCGTCGACAAATACGTCTCCATGATCGCCTGCTATTTCACGCACCTTCTCATGGAGAACAAGAAGTGGCGCGAGGCGTTTGATCAGTCCGAGCGCCTGCTTGCGCGTCCCGACATCTCGGAACTTGCCAAGTGCCACATCCTGTTCCAGCGAAGCGAGCGCGCGGAAATTCTGCTGCCTTTTGAGAAGCTCGTGGAAAACGCTGACGCGTACTTCCGCTTCGCGGATCTCTTGGACGCCGACCCGGACAAACTGTCCCTTCAGCGGATGTTCACGCTGGACGACTGCCTGTCGGAAACGAGCCGCGCATCGGTCACGGAGCGCGCGCTTCAACGGGCCGTCGATCTGGGCGACAGGGCGCGCTGCCGGGCGTACATCCAAAGGATTGCGGAGAAGCCGGGCGAGCACTGCCTGATCTTTATGAGATGCCTGCCGCTCATGGTTCGCTACGTGGCGGAAGCAAACGAAATAGACTGGCTGTACGCTCAGATTGAGCCGCTATTTACGGTGGATGACTGCCTTTGCGGCTTTGTCGGCGCGCTTCAGGCGCATGTGGAGTCGTTCAAGCCGTATGAATGGCCGGATGCGTTGATCCGGAACATCCTGGCTTTGCCGCTGGACGGGCCATATATCCTGCTTCTCAGAATGCGCGCCGCCGACGCGGCGGGAGACATCCCGAAACTGGCCGAACTCTTCGAGCGGTATTGCACGGAAGAGAGCGCGGGCTTCGCGGACGAGATCGTGGAGACTGCGTATAGAAACCACCTGAACCTGTCGGGATACGCAGGTAAAACCAGCATTTCCGACTGGGACGCCGGAATGCGAAAACTCGCGGACAGGTGCACGACGGATCGGGCGCTCTGCATCCTGCAATACGTGAAGACCTTCTTCCCGGACGATTCGCCGGAGGTACTGTCTCTGGAAGCCGCGGTTCAGCTGAAATCGCTCCGGGATCACGGCGCGGCGCAGACTGAGAGCCTCCTTCGGTACGCCGAACTGAACTACGCGTACAGCGTCGCGCTGTACGGCGCTGCCAACTTCACCCAGAATCGAAGCCACTATCTGGGCGCGGACGCGCGAGCGGCGCTGTGCCTCAAGGAAGCCATGGACGCGGGCGAGCGGGGCGACTTCGCGTCGCAGGCCAGGCAAATAAAAAAAGCGCTCGGCCTGCGCGGGGAACTGGTGGAATTTGCCGACCTGATGATGAAGGATCTGGAAAAAAGGATCCAGCGAAAAGACCGCGCGCCGAAGGCCGATGTGAGCGCCGAGTTCCTGGCGCTGGCCGCGCGGCTGAAAAACGTCGTCGCGGAGTTCATCCTGAAAGGAGATTATAAGAACGCGCGGGCGGTACTCGACCAACTGAAAACCCTGCTGCCCGGCGATCCCGACATCCCGAAGCTGTATATGCAACTGGGCAGGTGATCTCCGGGCTGGCCGGCGGCGCGCGCCGTCAGCTGGTAGGTTTCTCATTTTCCCGAATCCAGCCCGCCGTCCGCCGGACGCCTTCCGCGAATGGCACCAGCGGGCGAAATCCGGTGTCTTCCATCAACGGGGCCATGTCGTACGCTTCCTTCGGAAGGTATACCCCGTTGAACGGGAATTCCCCGAACCCCAGCTGGGCTTCCGGGTTCACGATGTCGCGAAGTTCGGTCAGGAATTCCCGGAGCGGCTTCGCCTCGCCGGAGGCGATCACGTAGCGGCGGTTTTCGATGCCGTTCAGGCCGATGTCCGCGAACGCCCGCGCGGCGTCGGAAACGTGGATGAAGTCGTACATCTGGTTCCCCTCGCTGAGCGCCTTCCGCCTGCCCTGAAGGAGTTCCCGGATCAGGGTATTGATCAGCCGCGGCGAGTTTTCACCCTCGCCGTAGATGTTGGTAATGATTGGCCAGAAGAACGCGATCCCCTGCTGACTGGCCACGCCGCGCCCCATATGCTCGCAGGCGAGTTTCGCGGCCTTGTAGACGAGGTGCTTGTCGAACGGGTTCGTCTGCCCGTCCGGGGCGCTCAATTCGTACTGGGCGATGCTGCCCGCGCCGACAAAGCGGCCGCAACCCAGCTTTTTCGCCGCGCAGATCGCGTCCATCGTATACTGAATGTTGCCGATCTGCACGGTGTAGTCCAGAAGCTGCTCGCCGAACAGCCCGTCCCACGCAAACTGGTACCAGATGTCGTATTTGGGATCGAGCTTGCCTGGCAGCGACGCGATGTCCTGAAGTCTGCATTCCACCACAGTGACGGGCAGTCCCTGAAGCCTGTTGTTCCCGGTGTTTGAAAACCCCGGCCGGACGACGACGGTCACGTCCATGCCGCGCTCGATCAGTTCTTTCGTTACGGCGCTCCCGACAAAGCCCGCGCCGCCGACGACGATCGCGTTTTTCATGTCATCCCTCAAGCTGAAAGTAGTCTCGTATCTGCCTTCGGCAGATGCTTATTTCGGTTTCCCCGGCATTTTGGCGCTTGAAGTAGTCCACGACGTCGTACAACATCTTTTCAAGCGGCTGTTCGGGCAACCAGCCCAGTCTTTCCTGAGCCTTTCCGATGGCAAGCCCCAGCGTTTGGGACTCCCGTACCTCAAATTTCTGCACTTCTTCGTAGGGAAGCGCGCCGTCAAAGAATTTTTGCATGATGGAGAACACATCGGCCACGGTGCGGATGCCATCAATCGACGGCCCGATGTTCCACGCTTCCGAATACCGCGCGGGTTCCTCGTACAACTTTCGCGTGATGGTCAGGTAGCCGTTCATCGCGTCAAGCACCGACTGCCAGGGCCTCGTCTGGTCGGGATTGCGAAGTTCCACCGGCTTCCCAGCGGCGAATCCGCTCAGAATGGACGGGATCAGCCGCGAAGCAACATGGTCGCCGCCCGCCAGCACGTTGCTGGCGCGGACGGTCGCGACGCCGACCGTCCGCGCGCCGGTCAGGAGATACGAATCCCGGTAGGAGGCGGCGATCACCTCCATGCAGGTCTTGCTGGCGCTGTACGGGTCAACACCGCCCAGCGGATCGGTTTCCGCGTACACCGCGCCGTCCCCTTTGTTCTCGTACACTTTATCGGTGGTCACGACCAATACGCTTTTCACACATTCGCAGCCGCGGACGGCCTCCAGAAGGCTGACTGTGCCCAGTACGTTGGTGGAATAGGCCGTTTCGGGGTCGTCAAAGCAGTCCTTCACGATGGCCTGCGCCGCCAGATGGATCACGATCTCCGGTTGAAAATCGGACACGGCCTGCTTCACCGCTCCGCCGTTCCGGATGTCGCACACGACGTGGTCGATCAGCGACGCCCCGCCGATCTTCTCAAACAGGCTTCCGGCAACCGGCGCAAGCGCGAGACCGCGTGAGACCGCGCCAAGTTCATGGAGGATCGCGGTCAGCCAGCTTCCCTTGAAGCCGGTGTGCCCGGTGACCAGCACGCGCTTTCCCTGATAAAACTCTTTATTGAGAAGGCTGACCTTCATCATACATTCAGCACCTCCGCGACGGACGCGGCGACCCCCGCCGCATCGATTCCCAGTTGGTGCAATATCCATTGGTAATCGCCCATCCTGTCCAGGTACACGTCCCGGATGCCGAGGCGTTTGAACCGGCAGGGCGCGTGCTCCGCGATGTATTCGGCCATTGCGCCGCCGAGGCCGCCGAGGATGTTCGCCTCCTCCAGCGAAAACAGCGCGCCGCATTCGGCGGCGGCTTCCGCGACCGCGCCAGTATCCAATGGTTTAATGGTGTGCATGTTGTACACGCGAAGCTTGATACCCTGTGCCGAGAGCAGTTCCGCCGCCTCCATCGCCACCGGGAGCATCGAGCCGCAGGCGAAGAGCGCGGCGTCCGTCCCCTCGTTCATCCGGAGCGCTTTGCCGATTCTGAAATCGGCCGCCGTATACGGCACCGCAAGCTGCCGGGGGTTTCTGGCCAGCGCGATGTAGATGGGCTTCTCAAGCTCGAACGCCTGATTGAGGCAGGCGCGGACGTCCACCTCGTTGCCGGGGAAGACGATGTGCATGTTGGGCAGCGCGCGCAGGATCGCGATGTCCTCGATCACATGATGGGTGATGCCCGCCGCGCCGTAGCCGACGCCGGGGCCGACCCCGGCCAGGATCACCGGCAGGTTCTGATAGGCGACGTCCACCCGAATCTGCTCGTAGGCGCGCATGGTCAGGAACATCGCCATCGTGTAGGCGACGGGGCGGAGACCGCGAAGCGCCATGCCCGCGGCGGTTCCCACCAGGCTCTGCTCGGCGATGCCGACGTTATAGAACCGCTCAGGGAAACGCGCCTGGTATTTCTCCACGACCGAGAAGCCGCACTCCGCCATTAAAAACACGACGCGCTCGTCCCGCTCGGAGATTCTATATAGTTCGTCCAGAAAGATGTTTCTCATCTGGCAAGTTCCTCCAGCGCCGTCCGCAGCTGTTCGTCACTTGGCGACTTGTAGTGCCACTCCAATTTGTCCTCCATGAAAGAGACGCCGCGCCCCTTGACGGTCTTCGCGATGATTGCGGCAGGCTTGTCGCACGTTCTGGAAACGGCGGTTTTCAGCGCGGCCTCGATTTCGGCGTAATCATGCCCATCGATGTCGAACGTCTGAAATCCAAACGCGCGGAATTTCTCGCCGACGTCGCCGTAGCACACGACGTCCCGGCCGCAGCCCTGCAGCCCGTTCCGGTCCACGATCACCACGAGATTGTTCAGTTTCTGGCTGGCGGCGAACGCGGCGTTTTCCCACACCGAACCCTCGTTCAGCTCCCCATCGCCCATCAAAACGAACGCGTTGGCGTCGCAATGCATGATCCTGGCAGCGAGCGCGCTGCCCGTCGCGAGCGCGAGCCCGTGCCCCAGCGACCCGGCGCTCGCCTCGACCCCCGGAACGGCCATGCGCTTGGGGTGAATGATCAGGCTCGTGCCGTTCATCGCGTAGGATTCAAGCGTTTCTTCACCGATCATGCCCACGGAGGCCAGCACGGCGTACAGCGCGCTTCCGGCGTGGCCTTTGCTCAGAAAAAACATGTCCCGCGCCGGATCATAGGGGTTTTCGGGGCGGATCCGCATGACGCCGTGATAGAGCACCGCGAGGATGTCCACGCAGCTCATCGCCGAGCCGCCGAACGACCCGTTCGCGCGGTGCAGCATTTTGATGACATCTCTTCTCAAGCCCGTCGCGATTTCCTGATAGTCCTTCATCGGCCTCTCCTTATACTGCACGAAGGTTTTCGTCGAGCGTTCCGTCCTGAATGCGCTTCATCAGGCACTTCAGGCGCACAGTTTTCTCTCCGCCGAAGATCTCCTGACTGAACCCGATTTGCCGGTAGAAATGCATTAGCTCGTCCGCCCCGGCGAGGATGTTCCACTTCGGTTTATAGTAATCCTTCAGCACGGTCAGGATTTTCTGCGAGGAAACGCGGTAGCTGCGCGGGTCGGTGTGCTCGCCAGTGAACGTCATCTCAGTGCCCTCGACGCATTTCTGTGCGGCTTCCGCGAGCTGGCGCACGGTGTAGTTGTTGTCGCTGGTGCCCACGTTGAAGGACTGGTTTTGGATCAGTTCCGCGGGCGCTTCCAGGCAGGCGAGAAAAGCGGCGGCGATGTCCCGGATGTGGGACATGGGCCGCCACGGCGTGCCGTCGCTCTTGATCTGGATGCGCCTGTTGACAAAGGCGTACGCGACGAACTGGTTAAGCACGATGTCGGTGCGGAGGTTCGGGCTCGCGCCGTACGCGGTGGCCGGGCGCAGGTACGCGATGGTGAAGCGCTCGTCGCACAGGCTTCTCAAATCGCACTCCGACTGCCATTTCGTCCTGGCGTAGATGGTGACCGGGTTCTTCTGCCCCTCCTCGTCCACCTCTTTGGAGGTGTCGGAGACGCCGTAAATGCTCTGCGAGGACGTGTACAAAAACCGCTTCACCCCGGCCTTTTTGGCGCATTCGGCGAGCCGCAGCGTCGCCATGTGGTTGATCGCCTCGGTCAGCGATGGGTCGAACTCGCCCAGCGGGTCGTTGGACAGCCCGGCGAGGTGGATCACCGCGTCCGCGTTCGCCAGGTCTTCCGCTTCGACGTCCCGGAGGTCCTTTTTGATCTGCCGGATGGGCCTCTGCCGCTGGGGAACAAGGTCGCAGCCTTCGTAATACCCGACGTCGTAGCCGATCACATCATAGCCGGACCCGGTCAGCATCGGAACCATCGTCGAGCCGATGTAGCCGAGATTGCCGGTCACCAGGATGGTCTGTTTCTTCATGGGGATCCCTCCGTCCTCCGTCAGAATGCGATGGTACTGTAAACATCCAGCGCGCGGGCGATCGCCTGATCCATGTTGTAGTATTTAAAATCCGCGAGGCGGCCGCAGGGATACAGGTTGGGGATTTTCAGAGCGTCTTCGGCGTAACGTTCGTATGTATCCTGCGACTGGGCGGTCAGCACAGGATAGTACGGCTCCGCGCCCTGCTCTTTCTCATAGGGGATCGGATACTCGTAGGCGACGACCGTTTTTCCGCGACCGTCCTGCGGCGGCAGTTTTGTGTACTCGGTGACGCGGGTGTACCCCTCCGCCGACGGGTACGCGACGCCGGGCGTCGGCTGGAAGCTGTTCGTTTTCAGTGTTTCAAACCTGAATTTCAGCGACCTGTATGGGAGGCGCCCGTGCCGCTCCTTCAAGAGTTCGTCGATGGCGCCCGTGTAGACGACGGGAATGTCCGTGATTTCGTTGTCAAAGCGCAGCATGCCGTTCTCCGGGTCGGCCTCAACGTGGTCCGCCGCGTCTTCGTTCAGCCGGATGTCGATCAGCGGATGGTTCAGCAGATGCTCAAACATCCTGGAGAACCCGCCTTCCGGCATCATCTGATACCGGTCGTCGAAATAGCGGTCGGTGTAATCAAGCCGCACCGGAACGCGGGCGAGGACGCTCACGTCCAGATCCTCCGGCGCGATGCCCCACTGCTTCGCGGTATACGGCCGGTAGTCGTTCTCAAACAGAAACTCCGCGTATTCCCGGACGACGGGATTTTCGCTGCCTAATAGTTCCAGGATCGTCGCCTTGGGCGCGTAGCGGTACTCGTCGGCCAGGTTCTTCTGAATCTCGCGCGCCTTTTCCGGCGTGAAGAACTGGTCGATCGTGCGGAAGTTGAACGGGGACGGGGTGAACCTCCCCAGCACCTCCGCGCGCGCCGTCAGCGTGAAGGGATACCAACGCCACACGGACGTGACGAAATCGTAGACGCGGTCGTCGTTTGAATGAAAGGAGTGCGGCCCGTACTTCTGCACGAGCAGGCCAGTTTCCGCGTCCGTATGGTCGTACGCGTTGCCGCCGACATGATCCCGACGCTCCAATAGCAGAACGCGCCGCCCATCTTTCGCAGCCAGGTGCGCGATCACGCCGCCCACGCACCCGCTCCCGACGACGATCAGATCATAGTCACACGCCCGCACCGTTTCCCCTCCCCCGCCGGACTGAGACAATCGTCTGATCCAGCATCTCGTCAAACCCCACCGAACACCGAAAGCCGATTTGCCGGGTCAGAATCTGGGTATCGGCCACCAGAATCTCGCAGCGGCTGTCGTTTTCCTCCAGCGTAAGAAGCTCTTCGCAGGCCATTTTCCGAGCGACGGCCCTGAACACGTCCCCCATCACCCGCGGGTTCCCGCCGCCGATGTCCACGACGCCCGCATACCCGTTCCGGACGACCGCGCATGCCGCCCTCGCGGCGTCCTCCACGGCGATGAAATCCCAGACATTGCGCGGGGCTTTGCAGACGAACGGCTGATTTGCGTCAAAGGCGGTGACCGCCTTGACGACCGCGCTGTTTGGCCCGGCGCCGTCCCCAAGGATGGGAAAGAACCGGAGGTTCACGTAGCCCGTTCCCGCCGCCTGAGAGGCCATCATCGCCGCCTGATGGAACGAGAGTTTGCACTGTCCGTACAGGCTGGCGGGTTTTTCCACGCCGGACAGGCCGGAAAAACGGTTATACTCCGAGCTGGAGCCCGCGAACGCGAAGGACTGCCCGCCCGCGTCCAAAAAGGCTCGAAACAGGCACAGGCTCGCCTCCAGCCATTCGAGGTTTGACGGCGCGTTCAGATAACCCGGTTCGGACAGCGCCCACGCCAGATGCAGGATCGCGTCGGGGCGGATTGTTTCAAGGACTGACTTCGCCTGCTCGCGGTCGAGCAGGTTCGCGTCCACCCTGGTTACGCCGTCCGGAAATACCACCGCCCTCCGCCCGGAGGCAACGGCGTACACCTCGAACTCCCGCTGCTTCGCGAGTTGCCCGACAATGGGAAGACCCAGAAAACCGCTTGCGCCGGTCACGAGCATCTTTGGCATCAAAACATCTTTCCTTAAAAACGGCTATTCGTCTTCACGGCAGCAGCGGGGACGACCGCCCGTCCCGCGCCATGTCCGGATGATCCGCCCGGATCATCGAACTGGAGATTTCCGGGGTCTTGGGCAGGTAGACGACCTTGCAGTATTCCGACAGGTGGTCGAACTTGCCCTTCCAGTCGTCGCCCATCACAAACACATCCACCCGGTAGAGCCGGATGTCGTCCACTTTCTGCTCCCAGGTCTCCTCCGGGATCACCAGATCGACGTACCGGATCGCGTCCAGCATCATTTCCCGCGTCGGATAGTCGAAGTAGTTGGGTTTGTTCTTCATCTCCCGGTTGAAATGGTCGGTCGATAAGCCGACGATCAGGTAATCCCCCAGCGCTTTCGCGCGCCGGAGCAGGTTGATGTGCCCGTAGTGCAATAAATCGAACGTGCCGTAGGTGATGACTCGCTTCATGGATTTCTCACTTTCAAAACTACAGGCATTGCGCGGCGAGGCCAAGCATTGTTTCGGCGGCCGCGCTGCCGTAAATCTCCGCGTAAGGCTTCATACAGTCGCCGTCCATCGCCAGGCGAAGGTACTTCGGCAGCGAACCGGACGCGATGGTTTTTCGGATCCGTTCAAAGTCAGGCTGCCCGCCCGGCTGGGCCAGGTTCTTGTAAAAGACGATGCTGCGGATCCGGGTGCAGGCGTAGAACGGCAGGATGCGGCGGAAGCGGTTGGCAAGACCCAGCGCGTTCACCATGTCCACCATCTTCTCAAACGCCTGCACGTAGCGGAGGGCAACGTCGTCATTGCGGACCAGCACCCGGACGCTGGAATCCTCCCGCTGATAGTAATTGTAGTACGAATCGGAGAGGTGCGCGACGCGGCTTGCGACCGAGGTGCAAAGCATCGTGAAGATCGTATCCTCCGAAATTTCCACGTCGGGCACGAAAATGCCGTTTTGTTCGTACAGTTCGCGGCGGATCACCCGCGTCCAAAGGTAGTTGTTGGGCGGGGACGCGCAGAAATTTTGAAAGAAGTACGGCTCATAGCCGGTTTTGGAGATTTCAAAGACCTCGTCGCGCATCGCGCTGTAACTACAATGAACCCTGTCCGGGTAGACCATGTCGTAGTTGCAGACAGCGATGTCCGACCGGGTTTCGCGGACGCGGCGCATCAGGGTTTCGTACATGCCCGGCTTTATGCTGTCGTCCGAATCGACATAGGTGATAAATTCCCCAGTGGCCAGTTTCCTCCCGATCTCGCGGCTTGTGGAGGCGTTGCCATGCGCGTCCCGCCGGTATAGCCTGATCCGGCTGTCCTTTTTCGCGAGGTTTTCCATATACTCGTAGCTGCCGTCGCCTGAGATGTTGTCCACGACGATCAGCTCAAAATTCTCAAACGACTGGGACAGAATGGAGTCCATACATTTTTCAAGATACGGCATCGTATCAAACAGCGCCACAATCACGGACAGTTGCTTCATTGCGTTGCTCCCGACTTTTTTCGATACAAGATTTGCTCCATGGTGTGCTCCAGGTCGACCTGATCCCGCCTGCCCGCCACGATAAGGGCATTGGTTCGGTTCATGTTCAGCCGGAGCATCGCCCGATCGTACTCATTGAGAACCAGGGATTCATACGCCCTGATCGTCCCAATGTTGGTTAGGGATAGGGTCTCATCCAGCATGTTGTTCCGGATGGACCGGATCGAAAACCCGGCTTCGGACAGCAATGCGCTCAACCGACTCAGATCCATCACGGTATTTTTCCTTAGCCTGACCCTGTCGCGTTCAGCAATCCGCGCCGATATGAAGATGTTCTGCATCGCTGGCAGCGAACCGTTGTTCTCATGGGGGAAAATCAGGTTCCCGTTCATCCTCAAAAGCCCAAACAGCATTCTCAACAGCATATCAGGTCTCCGGACGGAAGCGAGGTTCCCGTCCAAGAGGATCGTGTCGAAGGTTTCGCCGGGAAACGCCCGATCCAGCGCGTAGAGGTCGTCAATCTGCGCGAATTCCGCGAAATCCCACATGTTGCCAAGTTTTAGCTTCACCATCGTGTCCGCGCAATAAAAACGTACCCCACCCATCCCGCCGAGCCTTACTTCATGGCAGATGTCGCCGACAAAATTGCCCCTCGTGCACCCCACGAATAGGATCTTCGCGTTGGGGCGCTCCCGGCTGAGCACTTCCATGATCGGGAATTTACAGATCGCGTCGGAAGGGAAGCAGTGGTACTTTTCGAAGAACTGTGCTTCCCCCGCGTCCAGCATGGCACGCCTTTTGAAAGGGGTTGTAGCGCCGCCGTCAAAATGGTGCACGTATACGTTCGCGCATTGCATGAACGTATACCCGGACATCCTGCCCGCAAACAGGAAGTCGCCATCCGCGTAATAGAATTTGAAGTGCAGATAGTCCTCGTAGTGCCCCAGCAGCCGCTTCAGGGATGGCCGCATCAGCCCGACGAACGGCCACACGACCACGCACTCTCTCCAGATGTCGGTCTTGTGGTTGAACGCCTCGCCGAAACCCTGAATCTGATCCACGTCGTAAAGGCCCATCGGCGGCTTGATGCTCAGCGTCGGATCCGTCCGGTTGGTGATCGGCACCGCCATCGCGATCCTGGGGTCGCTCCGGATGCAGTCCAGCATCAGAGACGCCCAGCGCGGCGTCACGACGACATCGTTGTTCATGTACATCCAGAAGCGCCCGCTGTCAAGATGCGCCTCGTAGAACACCTGGAGCGCGGGCAGCAGCGTGATGTTCTCGACCAGCCGGATCAGTTTGACCCGATCATCCTTTTTGAAGTACTCGAAGGTGCCGTCGGTGCTGCCGTTGTCGACCAGGAAGACCTCATAACGCACGTCGGCGGTATTCTGAAAGACGCTCTCAAGGCACAGCCTGGTCAGTTCCAGCTGGTTGTAGGTGACCATCAAGATCGTCATGTCGAAGGGCAGATCCATTTCTTCCTCGATGGGCCGCTTTTCCTGCCGCTTCAGCTGATCATAGAGGTCAAACTGCGCCTGATAGCGCGCCCGCCTGCGCGTTTCGTCGTACCGGATCTCAAAATCGTACTCCGCGGTTTGTTTGATGATCCGCCCGATCGCGCCGATCAGATGTGTGCTCCAGTCCCTGGGATACTCCGCCCCGTCCAGCCAGCACCGGACATAGTATTGAAGGTTTTTCAGCATCTTGCTCAGGCGGAAGTCCGGCGCGGCCTGCGCTTCGTAATACTCGTCAAGCTGAAGCTGGACAGCCTCAAAGCGTTGAAGGCAGGCGGACGCGCCGTCGGCGTCGCCGACTGCCATGCACCGATCGATCAGCGTGAACAATGCCTCTTTCATCGCCTGACCGCCTTTATCAGAAATGTCTTTGTAAGAAAAAGCGCCTCGTCGGCGGGCTCCGCGCCGTTTCCGCGGCTGATCTCCACAAAACGGCTGACATCCGCCGGTTCACCGTACAGAGAGAACAGTTCAAGCTCCGAAAAGCCCAGCCCACCCAGCCGCAGCGTCAGCGTGCTGATGGGGAATGTACAGCGCCCGTGGACAGGGTCGGACAGTCGCTCGGCCGGAAGCGGTATATCAAGGAGCAGATTCATCAGATACCTGTGGTAGCTGATGTTCCAGACGCCGCCCAACAGCAGCCCACCCGGCTTCAGAAGCCTCGCGTATTCTTGGAACATCGCGTCCTCGTCGTCCACGAGGCTCATGTCCTCGCACACGAGCACCGCATCGCAGGATTCGGGGGCGACGGCGCTCAGCGGCTTATGAGAATGGCCGAAGAAGACATGTTCTGAAAAAAGCGCCGCCGCTTCCCGCCATTCATCGTCCGAGACGAAGGCGTCGAACACAAGGTCGCTTCGAAACTCAAGGAAGGCTTTGGGCAATTCCCCGCCGCGCGGGTTGACGCACAAGACGCGCGAACCGGCGATCTCCGGCGCGAACCGCGCCAGTACCTTCAGCTCGCCAAGAAACGGCGTGTTCTCACTGAACCTGCCCAGGATCGTCGTGCGCATGCTGTCAGCCTCTCTTGGATGAATTACTTCCCCTGCGGCTCGCGCGTCTGCCACATCGCCCAGGGCGCGCGGCCGGAATCCCAGTGATCCTCCAGCGCCTTCTTGTCCCGCTGCGTGTCCATGCACTGCCAGTACCCATAGTGACGGAACACGCCCAGCTTGCCGGCTTTGCTCAGATTTTCCAGAGGCTCCGCCTCCAGCACCGTGCCGTCGCCGTCCAGATAATCAAAGACTTCGGGCTCCATCACCATGAACCCGGTATTGATCCAGTTGTTGTCGGGGCGCGCTTTCTCACGGAACCCTGTGACGTTGTCGGTGGCCATGTCGATTTCCAGAACGCCGAAGCGCCCGCTCGGCTGCGTCGCGGTGAGGGTCACAGCCCGGCCCGACTTCTTGTGCTGCTCAATCAGCGCGGGAATGTCGACATCCCCCACGCCGTCCCCGTACGTCAGCATGAACGGCTCGTTCTTGACGTACTTCTGGATCCGGCGGATGCGCCCGCCGGTCATGGTATTGATGCCGGTATCGACCAGCGTGACCTTCCACGGTTCGGCGTCGTTGGTGTGGATGCTCAGCTTGTTGCGGTTGCTGAAGTCAAAGGTGACGTCCGAGCAGTACAGATAGTAGTTCGCGAAATACTCCTTGATCATGTCGCCCTTGTAGCCGCAGCAGATGATGAACTCATTGAATCCATAATAGGAATAGATCTTCATGATGTGCCAGAGAATGGGCTTCCCGCCGATTTCGATCATCGGCTTGGGGCGCAGATGGCTTTCCTCGCTGATCCGGGTTCCGAAGCCGCCCGCGAGTATCACGGTTTTCATCGCCATTCTCCTTTTCATACCAATTCGAAATATTACTGCATCCAAAGCGACGAGGGATTTTCGATGCAGAGCAAGGAGCCGGAGCGAGGCGACCCTTCGGGATACGCCTTCGGCGTGAAATGCAGCGCTACGCCCCGCGGAAGACGACGCAGCCCAGCGCACGATTCAAATTCATTTGAATCGTGCGGTCGCGCAGCGACTTGGTTTCCCCAAAGGGAAACCAACCTCTCTGCGCGAAAAGACCCGGCGCGACGATGCGTTAATGTTCCAGATTGGTATCAGGTCGGCATCGTCTGTAAGAGGATTTCTTTCAGAATTGCCGCGCCGGATTCGCCAGACGGGCTGGCCGTCAGGGAAAGGAACGCGCGCTTCTGCGCTTCCGCGCGCTCAGAATCGTCCTCCCGCCCAAGCATCCCGAACAGTTCGTGCGCGCAGGCGCTTTCCCGGAGGATGAAGTCCTCCCACCTCGGCGAGGCATCTCCCTTCCGATACCGGGCAAGGGAATCCGCGACGCGCCCGGCGTCTTCCGCCTCCATCTTAAAGGGGTTGACGTTTGCTTCCTCAGAATATATATCGTTCAAATGGACGGTTTTGTAAGAGCCCGGGAACTCAATCGCGTTGTTTTGGCGCCCGTCGGGCGGAACCGGCGGCAAAGGCGCATCCCAAGACAAGGCTTCGCCTGCCACCGCGAACCGCGCCCTGTGATTTACAAAATCCAGCGAGAACGCGCCGTCGACCGCGGGATCCCGGCCCCAGGCGTTCCCATTCTGGTCGACGGTGATGCCGTCAAACCGCAAATGTCCGCGCTTCTCAATCAATCCCGGCTCGTGCAGCATGATCCGCCTTCCCGTCACGCCGAACAGGAGTAAAAGCGACGACCAGTCCCCATAGTAGACGGAGCCGTATTGCAGCGCACGGTGCATGTCCGGCGTATCGTCATAAATCCCCCATCCGCATTCGCGATACCGGGTGATGATGCCCTGATACGCCTCAAGAAGCTGCGGGCGCATGGCCTTGTAGGTCGCGCCCTGCAATGGATGCGGACGCCACCAAAGGGCAATGTCTTCCCGCCCGCCCAGGTTTCTCAGTTCGTATTCCAGCTTCTTCAGATACTCCCCGTCCCCCCGCAGAAGGGAACCCAGCGAGGTGCAATACAGCACGATGTTTTTTTTGCTTCCGTCCGGCCGCTCGATACGCCTCTGCCAATCCTCCGGCAGCGGATAGTCCTCCGGTCTTGAGAGAATCGCCTTGTCGAATTTCGGCGAACCGGAGGCCACGATTTTCTTCTCCAGCTTCCCAAAGGAACCGGCGCTTTTGCGCTCCTTTTCATAGCCGCGTATTGTGCGGATGTAAAACTGGCGGAGTTCCTCCGATTGCAGAAAGACGCGGTCGGCGTGCTGAACGCCGGACAGCACGCAAAATTGCTCCTCGACGATTTCCGGCGCGACGAAATACGGGATATAGCAGAGAAGGTCGGTATGCTTTTTCAACTCCGACGCGTAATAATCGGGGTGTACCGTCGTCACATAGTTTCCGTTGTCGTACGGGTTATGGATGAAGACCACATCGGGATGGCGCTCTTCCAGGTTGTACGCCCGCCAGTCCGTCGTCTTTACGGTTGAAGGAAACATGCCGTCGTCGACGTGCAGGGAACCGAGCGTGCCGTCCGGCAGCCGGTTGAAATAGGGGATCGGAACCACATGGACGTCGCAGCGCGCATCCTCCGTCGCGGCGCGCCAAACGGATTCCATCGAGTCCCACATCTCGGCCTTGTAGGGGAAAAACACGATTTCAACGGTATCCGGTTTCAGTTCGGTTAAAAGGCAGCTCTCGATCGCGATCAACTGACGCTTCAGTTTTTTCATCGCTTCATGATTTCCGGACTCCACCGACGCGCCGACCTCATAGAGCGCGTCGCAGAATTCTTCCAGACAGGCGACGGTCTTGCTTCCGCCGCCCAGCTCGGACTCGACGAATTCCCCGATACGCACAGCGCTCATCTGGCAGTCGGCCAGCAAATTGATCGCCGCCTGAAAATCACACTGCACGAGGAATCGCTTGACCTCTTCCACCGCCTGTTTCAGCGTATCGACGATCTCACGGATCTGCTTCTGTTGGTGTTTTCTCACGCTTTGCCCTCCAACCATCTCTCGCTGGCGGACGTTTTCCGCATTCGCAGTACGGGTGGTCATTGAAATGTCTTGTACCTGACCGGGGGTCTTCCAGAAACCTGTCGAAACCTGTACGCCAGATACGATCCCTATCATAACACGCGCCATTTTGGCAGTCAAGAGCGGCGCGCGGCGCGCCCTTCCTCCAAAACAGTTGACAACATTGTGAAAAAAGACGGGCAAACGCTCGTTTTTACTTGATATATTTTCTTGACAAGATTATAATCAATATTTGATAATCGGTGCATTTGGAGGGATAGCCATGTATCTTGATCCGGGTTTCGGAAGCATGCTGATTCAGGTCATCGTCGCCGTAATCGCCGCGGCCGGCGCGTATCTTTTGATTTTCAAAAAGAGCATCGCGGGTTTTTTCCAGAGACTGCGCGGCGGCAAACAGAGCGCTGAGTCGAAAAACGGCGACGGCGGCAATGCGTCATGAGGGAATTCAGTTCGTTCCGCGATCCCTCCGGCGTGGTACTCCGTCAGGACGGCGCCGTCCTGCGCCAGGTAAACCGATGTTATCAGGCGCAGTACGACCAGATGATGGCGAAGCTGTACACGCCGCTCACATCCCAGGGCCTGCTCGTCGAGCACGAAGAACTCACTGTCACGCCGGAGGACAAGAACGCCTATAAGCTGATCCGGCCGGTTCAGATCCCCTTCATCTCCTATCCCTACGAATGGTCGTTCGGCCAGTTGAAGGACGCGGCGCTGACGACGCTTCGCATCCACCGCGCCGCGCTGGATCAGGATATGATCCTGAAGGACGCGAGCGCGTACAACATCCAGTTTTTGAACGGGCGGCCGGTATTGATCGACACGCTTTCGTTTGATTTCTACCAGCAGGGCAGTCCGTGGCCTGCGTACGGGCAGTTCACGCGGCATTTCCTCGCGCCGCTGATGCTGATGGCATACCGGGACATCCGGCTGAACCAGCTTCTGCGCGTGTACATCGACGGCGTCCCGCTGGATCTGGCGAGCACACTTTTAAAAGGCAAGGGCGGTTTCGCGGCCAGCCAGCACATCCACTGGCACGCGAAGTCCACGCTGAAGCACGGCCAGGACGGAAAGGGCGAAATCCGCAAGATCGCCATCTCCAAGTTCAACCATATGGCGCTGATCGACAGCCTGATCCGCGTCGTCGAAAAGCTGACCCTGAAAGGCGTCGTGACCGAGTGGGGCGACTATTACGCCCACACGAACTACTCGGACGCCGCCACAAGGGCCAAAGAAGCGCTGGTGTCGTCATACGTTGACGCCGTATCTCCCAAAACGGCCTGGGACCTGGGCGCAAACGACGGCAGGTATTCAAGGCTCGCGCTGAAACAAGGCGGAAGCGTCGTCGCCTTTGACGTCGACCCCATCGCGGTGGAACGCAGCTACCACGCCGTCAAAGCCTCCCACGAGGCGATGCTGCCGCTGGTACTCGATCTCACCAACCCCAGCCCGGCGATGGGCTTTGCCAATCGGGAGCGTACAAGCATTTCGGACAGGCAGAAGCCCGACCTCGTCATGATGCTGGCGGTCATCCACCACATGGTCATCTCCAACAACCTGCCCATGCCGATGCTGGCCGACTGGCTGGCCTCGCTCGCTGGTTACCTGATCATCGAGTTCGTACCCAAGGAGGACTCGCAGGTTCAGACGCTGCTGGCCACGCGGGACGACATCTTCCCCGACTACACCAAAGAAGGCTTTGAGCGCGCCTTCTCCGGCTGGTTCGACATCCTCCGGGCGGAAAACGTCGAGGGCAGCCAACGCACGCTGTATCTGATGCGCGCGAAAGCGTAGGAGGCTCGTTTCATGGAAAGACAGGGCCGGTGGCTCGCCCCCGTCCAATGCTTCATCCTGCCGCTGATCCCGCTCATGTACTTATACGCGCGCAACGCGGAATACCTGAACCCCATGCAAACCGCCGCCGTGGGGCTTCTGCTCGCGGCTTCTTCGCTGGCGGGCTACTTCATTTTTCGAGCGCTGTTCAGGTCGAGCCTGGCGGCGCTTGCCGGGTGTCTCACGGGGTGCGTGCTGTTTTTCGCGACGCGCAGCGTCAGCGGCCTCCGCTTCGTAAATCTGGACAGGATCGGCTTTGACCGCTTCCTGCTTTTCTACGGAGCGGCGGGCCTTCTTGTCATGCTCGCCGTCATGTTCCTCCTGCGCGGGCGCTCCGGGGATAAGCTGTTCCCGGCCTCCATGATCTTTTTGGGCATCCTGTTCGTTTACAATGCGGTACCCGCCATCGGGGATGGCGCCGCGTCCGTCCGCGATGCGCGCGCGGCGGAAGCCGTCGAGTTCAAGACGGCGTTCAGCGTCTCCGATACCGCCCCGTCCCCCAACGTGTACTGGTTCCATTGCGACGGAATGCTGGGCTTCGACGCGTTTGAGCGGTACTTCGGCGATGATCAGGCGGCGTTCAAAAAGGCGCTCGCCGACCGCGGCTTTCAGATCAATCCGACCGCCACGCTGGAAGCGCGGCACGCCACCAAGTACGCGGTGCCTTCGCTCATGTGCCCGGATTTCTATGACAGCGTGCTGCGTCCGGTGCTGAAGGATCACATAACCGCGATGGCGGAAGCGCCGAAGCTGTCCGTCAGGACGCTGGGGCGTGCGTGCGAGAACAGCGAACTGCGAACGGCGTTCGAGGAAAAGGGGTACGTTTCTCAGACCTTCAACAGCTTCAGCGCCTATTATCCGCCGGTCTCGGACCGCGCCTATGAAACCGGTGACAAGGGCGCCGTCACGCTGGAGCGGGATGACCGCTTCGTCGCGCAGTATAGGAATGTGCTGGAGGCGCAGGAACTGGCGTCGCTGCTCACCGGGATTCCGGACAACACCTTCCTGCGCGCCGTGGCGACGCTGTCGGAACGCGGGATTCTGGGCTTTACATTCCGAAGTCAGCCAATTCAGCACCCGCTGACGAAGGAACAGCTAACGTCCATCACCCAGGGCGTGACCCTCCAGAAGAAGACCACCATGATGCTGGGCGCGATCCACGATTCCACGTTCCAGGACAAGCCCACCTTCGACATTTTCTACTACGTCCGGGCGCACTACCCGTTCACCCTGAAGGAGGACGGCTCGCCCAACAACAAAGACACGATGGCGGTTGAGTCCTATGCGCCCCAGCACAAATACGTCGCCAGGACGCTGCTGGTCATGATCGACGAGATCCTTGCGCGCGACCCGGACGCGGTCATCGTATTGCAGGGGGATCACGGTCTGCATGGGAATTCCGAAGCGGAGATCACCGAAGCGTTCGGAAAAGACGCCGTCATTCCCATCTGGAACCAGGTGATGAGCGCGCTGCGCGTACCGGATAAGTATAAAAACGGCGAGGAAGCGCGCGCGCTTTCCAACCCGCTGAACATGTCTCGTTATCTTGTGAACGCGTTCGTCGGCAGGAATTACGATTATCTCCCCTGACGCGAGAGCCAAATCCAACCCAGGGTGATGCCATCTGGCGCGCCCTGGTTTTTTATGGTTTCGTCCGCGTCCGATCCTTCAGGTTCAGGTACTTTGGGCGGAGCGGCGATGAGGCGTTGAACATGAAGCTGCGCGCGAAGCACAGAACACGTTGACTCTCTCGATCGAGATCAGGTGGATCAGCAGCATGCAGGAGAACAGCACCAGCCCTGTTCACGTATGCGGTCAGCGTCATGAAAAGGATAAGAATACCTGACGGTCGGAAACGCCGCCTTCATCCAGTCCCCTCCCTGTGGTTCCGCCGGAATTCCAACGCTACTTCTGGATGGATGGCAGGTTCCCCAGGTTGTTCTCCTCGCGCTCGTCCGGCAAGGATTTCAGGTATTCCGTACCCTCTCGCGTCGCTACGCCGACATCCCGGATGCCGCCCTCCTTCGCGAGCTGGACGCCCTCCTCCCTGGTCAGGACGCGGCCGTCCGACAGTTGATACCCGGTGATGCGCCCCCCGTCTTTCACGAGCGCGGTGATCTGCGCGGCGTCGGCGTCTGGCATGGGGGCCTCCTTCAGCGCCATGCGCGCCAGTTTCGCGCCATCGCCATTCTTATCGGGCATGGGATCGCCTCCGTTTCAAGTTGTGTTCTCGCTCATAGCATTCCAAAGGGATCGTCGGTTATTCCGATCAGGATTTCCGCTTCATGCTTCGGACAGAATACGATGGGGAATCAGACGCAGGCAATGGAGAAGGTCCATGAAAGTCGAATTCGACGCCGTGTACTATGAGCCGAACACCCTTGACTATCCGCTGGGCAGGGCGCTGAGGGAGAAGTATGCGTTGCTCCCATGGATCGAAGTGGAGAGCCATAACAGAATCCCGGAGTTTCAGGGTGCGGAGAACCGCGCATTCGCGCGCCTCAAACAACACCTGGTGATCGGCGTCCGAAAGACGCACAAGTACGCGGAGAACCACAAAGTGTCGGACTCGCTCGTACCGTACACCTCGTCAGGCTGCCGCGCGATGTGCCTGTACTGCTACCTCGTCTGCAACTACAACAAGTGCTCCTATCTACGATTGTTCGTCAACCGCGAGCAGATGATGGACAAAATCCTGAAGACAGACGCGGAGGCCGCGCGGAAACTGACGTTTGAGATCGGCAGCAACAGCGACCTGGTCATGGAGAACGAGGTGACCGGCAACTTGCCGTGGACGATTGACCAGTTCGCCCGGTACGGACGGGGCAGTCTGACGTTCCCGACCAAGTTTTCGATGGTGGAGCCGCTTCTCGCCCTCGACCACCGGGGCAAGGTCATCTTCCGCATGAGCGTCAACCCTGAGGAGATCGTAAAGCGGGTCGAAATCGGCACCTCGCCGCTTTCGGAGCGGATTCATGCGCTGAACGCCGTCGCGGACGCGGGCTACCCGGTCGGGATGCTGATCGCGCCGGTGATCCTGCTGCCCGAATGGAAAACGTGGTACGGGGCGCTGATTGACCGGCTTTCGGATGAATTGTCCCAGCGCGTCCGGACCAGCGGCTTTATTGAAATCATCTTCATGACCTACAGCTACGTGCAGAACGCGATCAATCAGGAGGCGTTTCCCGGCGGCGTGAACCTGATGGACAGGGCGCTTCTGACCGGACGCGGCAGCGGCAAATACTGCTACCGCGGCGAACCGCGCGAGGAGGCGACGGAATTCCTCCGGGAAAAGCTGGCGCACAAACTGCCGGACATGCAGATTCTGTACATCGTATAGCCTTCCGCGCATAGCCGGGAACGCCTCCGGCGACACTTTGGGATTTGTGCTGGGAGGAAAGCGGATGAGCGGTGCGTTGGGCGCCAGCGTCCGGCGCAGGGAGGCATGGGACAAGGTCACGGGAAAGGCCGCGTACGCGGGCGATCTGCTGACAGAGGGCGTTTTATACGGGCGGCTTCTGACCAGCCGCTTCGATCACGCCAGGATTACGGATTTGGATATCCTGGACGCGCTTTCGTCGCCGGGCGTTGTCTCGGTGGTGACCGGCGCGGACTGCCCGGAGCGAACACGGATTACAGCGCGCCCAGAAGCGAACCCAAAGCCGGTCGTATGGCGGGCTTCTTCCTTCCGCCGCTCGTCTTTCGATGCACAACGTGAACTTCTCACCGCATGGCTTCGTGAAATTTCAGACTTCGACAACTCTCTTCCAGATGGCTTGTAATATTCCAGTAAACCAATTGACAAGCCGGATATGCGCTGATAGGATGGTTGAAATCATCCATTTGCGAGGCGTGTATGAAGGAACCGATTCAAACCGTCCGTGCGTACTTCGATGAAAACGCGCAGAAGGAATGGGAACGGCCGGAGAACACCCATTTGAGTGCATCCTGACGACCTGCATGATGGAATAGTACGTCAAACCCGGCGATACGGTTCCGGACATCGGCGGCGGGCCAGGCCGCTACGCGATCCACTTCGCGGAAATGGGCCCGGCGTTCACCACCGCGTGCCTCGTCAATAAAAAGCGGATCGAAACGTTCCTTGCGCCATTCAGCCTTGAAAAGCTGCACCCATTCGGACAGGAAGGCATCCTCGCGCCCAACGAACCGCAGGTGCTGCGTTACCCGGCGGAGGAACAGGCGCTGTGGGTCGCCAAAGAGCTGCCGGAGCTGCTCGCCTATTCCGAACACGCGATGTACATCGGAAGAAAGGACGCATAAGGCTATGCATGATTTCATTCTCTGCGACCGCGTCCGGGACGACGATACCGCCCGGCGCGGCTTCCTCTCGCTCGCGAAGATGGTGTTCGGCCTCGACTTTGCGCCGTGGCTTGAAGGCGGCTGGTGGGGCGGCGATTACATCCCCCACGCGCTGATGGATGGGGATAAGGTGGCTGCGAACGTCTCCGCGAACCTCATCCGCTCCTGCTGGCGAGGAGAGCCGAAACGCTTCGTGCAGCTTGGCACGGTCATGACCGACCCGGCCTGCCGCGGGCAGGGCCTCGCGCGGCGGCTGATGGAAGAGGTTGTCGCCCGCTACCGGGAGAACTGCGACGGCATGTATTTGTACGCCAACGATTCCGTGCTGGAGTTCTACCCGAAGTTCGGCTTTGATCGCGCGGAGGAATGGCAGTACCGGGCGCCGGTTCAAAAATCCGGCCTGATGGTCAGGAAACTGGACATGGACTTACGAGCGAATCGCCAGAAACTGCTGGATGCGTACCTCAAGTTCGGAAACCCGCACTCGGCGCTGCCGGTGGTCGGGAATACGGGGCTTCTGATGTTCTACTGCGCGCAGTTTCTGAAGGATTGCGTGTATGAGATTCCGTCTTTGGGCTGTGTGGCGGTCGCAGAATTCGATAGGGAAACCATGCTTCTCCATGATGTGTACGGTTCGGACGCGCCGCTGCAAGCGGTTCTCGCCGCGCTGGCGGCGGAATCGACGGCAAACGCCGTCCTCGGCTTCACGCCCGCCGACGCGTCGGGCTTCACCGCGGAAGCGCGCCGCGAGGCGGGCACGACGCTGTTTGCAGAAGGTTCGCTTCTTCCCCTGTTCCGGGAAAACCGGGTCATGTTCCCGTTATTGTCCCACGCTTAATGAAAGGGACAATCCCATGAGCGTCGAAATCACGAACGGCTACAGTTGCCTGAACGAAGTGAAAGCCCTGTTTCGGGAATACGCGTCCTCGTTGGAAGTGGATCTGTGCTTTCAGCGATTTGAGGAGGAACGATCTTCTCTGTCAGGCCGGTGCGCGCCGCCTGACGGCAGGCTGTACCTTTCGCTCGCCGATGGAAAACCCGCGGGGTGCATCGGGCTGAGGCGCTTGGACGAAGAACCCGGTTCCGGGCGTAAGGTATATAGGGCTGACGCCGTAGCGCTTACAAACCCAGCAGCTGCTCGGCGTTCTCGTGCAGGATCAGCTCCGTTTCCGATGCCGACAAGCCGAGCTTTTTTAGATAATCCAGCTCCACGCCTGGATCCCACATCGGGTAATCGCTGCCGAACAGCACGCGCTCCGCGCCGAAACTGCGGATCAGCGCCAGCGACTCCGCTGGGGTCAGCGCGTAGAAGCTGCTGGAGCAGTCCACATACACGTTTCGCCCCTTCAGCGCTTCGGCCGCCTCCCGCCACACGCTCCAACCGCCAAAATGCGCGCCGATCAGCGTCAGGCGCGGAAACGCGTCCAGCACATGGAGGAGCCTTCCGGGATTGGAATAGTCGTACCGGCAGTCGCCCGTGTGCGCGAGCAGCGGCACGCGGCCCTCGATGATCTCGTAGAGCTTGAACAGTCTCGGATCGTCCATCGCCGCCCTCTGCATGTCGGAGTGGATCTTGACACCCTTGAGCCCCATCTGAAGCGCCCGCTCGATTTCGCCCGCCATATCCTCTTGATCCTGGTGGATGGTGGCGAAGCCGGAGACATTCGGGTTGTCCCGGCAGACCCCCGCGATGAACGTGTTTATGGAAGGCGTCTGGGCAGGGCTGGTCGCGACCGAGTGCACCACATAGTGATCCACATGCGCCGCCGCGCCGATTTCAAGAAGGGTGGACAGCCGCCCGTCGAACAGCGTGGGGATGTCGTAAAACCGGGCGATGGAGTCGCTGGCCTTCTGCGCGATGGCGTCCGGGAATACATGGGTGTGAAAATCGATAGTCATGAGTTCACCCCCGTTTCAGTTATGTAGTATAACGCCGTTCCCTTAAGCCGTTCAATGTTAATTGGGTTGTATTTTGGGTAGAATTGTGATGTCGCCGGGCGATAGTATTTGACGATCCCGGCGGCGACCCTTATAATGGAACAGATACTGGATTTTGAGGTGCGGGCATGAATGTGGTTGTAATCGACGGCGCGGGCGGCGGCGTGGGCAAGGCGCTGGTGGAAGGGCTGAAAAAAAAGCTGCCAGGCGTGCATGTCACCGGCGTGGGCCTCAACGCGCTGGCCACCGCAGCAATGCTGCGCGCGGGGGCGGACGCCGGCGCAACCGGCGAAAACCCGGTTCGGGTGACTGTCCGGGATGCGGATCTCGTGATGGGGCCGATCGGCATCGCGGTCGCGGACGCCATGCTGGGCGAAGTAACGCCCGCCTGCGCCGAGGCGGTCGCGGTATCCGGCGCCGTCAAGATCCTCGTGCCCATCGGCCGCTGCGGTGTGCGCATCGCGGGGACCGGCAGCCTCACGCTGGCCGACGCCATCGAGGACGCGCTTTCCCAGGCGGTTTCAATCGCCTCGGAGTTGGCTGGAGGACGCCCGTGAGCAAATTGAAAGCGATCTCCAGGCGCAACATGGGGCTCGTCTACGTACTGGTGGTGGCGGTCATCTTTATCGTCTGGGCGCTGCACACCGGTCAAGTGCCCACCATCATCAAACAGCTGAGCGGCCTTGACGCCCGCTGGCTTTGGATGAGCATCGGGCTTCTGCTTGGGTATCTGCTGCTCCGGGCGCTGACGTTGTTCATCTTTTTGAAAAGCGAACACAGCGCCATTTCGTATTGGAAGGCGATGGCAGTCACCGGCATCGGGCAGTTCTATTCGGCAATCACGCCCTCTTCCAGCGGCGGTCAGCCATTCGAGGTCATCGCAATGGCTCGCTGGGGTGTGCCCGCCACGGTGGCGACGGCGGCGGTCTCGGTGCAGTTCATCTGCTTCCAGGCGTCGCTGGTGTTTTTTGGCGTCGTATTGTGGATCGTGACGCGCATGCACGTCGCGCTGTACCTGGGCGGGGTACAATGGTTTGTGGCGTTGGGCTTCTTCCTGAATTCCGCGATGCCGCTGCTTGTGATCCTGCTGGGCGTAAACAGACCGACAATCAACGTCCTGACGCGCGCGGGCGTCTGGGTTCTGACCCGGTTTCGGATCGTGAGAAACGGCGAGGCGGCGCAGCGCAAGGTGGATCACCTGATCCACGAGTACCAGTCTTCGGTCACGGCGCTGTTTAAAAAGCCGGTGATGGCCGTTCAGGTGATGATCCTGTCCGTTCTTCAGATCGGCTTGCTCATGTCGATCGTGATCGGCATATACCGCGCGTTCTGGCTCGCGGGCGTACCCAACCTGACGCTGATCACGCTACAGACGCTTCTCTTTATTTCGGCCTCGTTCATGCCGCTCCCAGGCGCCAGCGGCGCGCAGGAGTACGGCTTTTCGGTATTCTTCGGCGGAATATTTCCGGGCTCGATGATGCTCAGCGCAATCTTCGCGTGGCGCTTCATGACGTATTACCTGCTGCTGCTGATCGGCTTTGTCTCGGTCTTGGCCGAGGGCGGCATGCGTCTCCTGGAGGGGGAACAGGGAAAGGTCATGGCCCAGACGCAGCAGTCGGAGGAGCATGGCGATGGAACGGCTTGACAGCGTCAAAAACCCGCTGATCCAGCGGCTGCGCGCGCTGAAAACCCAGGAAGCGCGGGCGGCGGAGCGGCTGTTCCTCGTGGAGGGCGAGAAGCTGATCCGCGAGGCAGTCGAAGTATTGACACCCGAGGCCGCGCTGTTTTCTGAAGGCCTTGATTTCGGCGGCCTGCCGGAGCTACTCAGAGCGCGCGGCGCGAGGACGTTCACCGTGCCCGCCCGCGTTTTGGAGGCGGTCTCAGATACCAGGACGCCCCAGGGCGCGTGCGCGGCGTTCGGGTTTCCCACGCCGCTTGACCTTCAAAACCCGCCCGATCGGATCGTCGCCCTGGACGGTGTGCAGGATCCGGGAAACCTCGGCACCATCTGGCGCACCGCCGACGCCGCGGGCTTTCAGGCGCTGATCGCTGGCGCGGGCTGCGCCGACCCGTTCTCCCCCAAGGTGCAGCGCGCGGCGATGGGCTCCGGCTTCCGCGTGCCCGTGGCGAAAACCGAAGACCTCGCGGACGCGCTGTCAAGCCTTGCGGAAGAAGGCTTCGCGATCATCGCGACGTCACTCGACGGCGCGCCGTTTTACGAGCGCGCGCCGCTTCCCGAAAAAATCGTACTGGTCATCGGCAGCGAGGCCCACGGCATCAGCCCTACGGTCGCGGCGGCGGCCACCGTCTCACTCAAGCTCCCGATGCGCGGCGGCGCGCAGTCGCTGAACGCGGCGGTGGCCGCGGGCATCATCATGTACGAATTGTGCCGCGATATACGCGCTTAAACCAATGCGAAATGTTAAAGCATCCAAAGTGTCGAGGGATTTTCGATGCGGCGCAAGGAGCTGGAGCGAGGCGTAGCAGCGCTACGGCGAGCGGAGAGCGACATAGCGATGCGCGAAAAGAACAGGCGCGACGACGCTTCAATGTTTCAAATTGGTATTAATCTTCACTTCCTTGACACCCGGCTCGTCGTATACTACAATAATTGTATCTGTACGGTAGAAGTGTTATGTCCGCGCGCGTGCGGGCATGGCTTCTGTAGCGGGGAGGGATACGATGTGGGGCGGTGAGCCGGAGCGGGACAGCGTGACGCTACGGCGGGCAGAAGTCAACGCGGCCTCACACACGGAATCCATCTCAAACGTTGCGCTCCCATTTCCTGGCAGGGCACGCCTTCGCGTAGGGAGCCTTCTTGCGGCGCTTTTATGCTGCGCCGCGCTCGCGCTGCCCGCTGTGGTTGAAGCGCAGTCCGCGACGATCATGCCCGCCGCCGCAACAGCCCCGACTCAGTCTCAGGAGCCGATCTACCCGGAGTCTCTTCAGGTCGTCGCGTCCATCGAACCCAACCTGATGGTCGCGCCCGAACCCGCGCACCTGACGATCACGCTGACCAACATCGGCGACATGCCGATCGCGAACATCCGCCTGTATCGGGCGGACGGCGCGTCGCTTGAAAACGTCGGGCGACTGGAACCGGGCGTATCCCGCGCCTACGAAGAGGACATCACGCCGACGCTTCCGCAATTCCGCGCGGGCGGCGTCATGTACCTGATCGAGTGTACGCTGAACCCCGGCACGGCGAGCGAAATCGGCGGCCGGATGACCGTCACCGCGCCAATCGAGCGCATCCCGGCGCAGCCCGCGGTAGAGTTCAGCCGCTCGGTATCGTCGGAATACGTGCAGGCGGGTGAGCAGGTGGCGCTGACCTACCGGGTGGTCAACATCGGCAACGTGCCTTTGACGGACGTGACAGTGAGCGACCCACTGATCGGCGACGTGGGGACGGTCGACGAACTTGCGCCCGGCTTCAAACACACGTTTACGGCGCGGGTGGCCGTTTCCCAGGATGCCGCGAGCATGCCCTCGCTCACCTGCTTCAGTAAAGCCGATCCGGAAGAGCCCATCGTCCGGGATCTGGGCGCGACCGGAATTCACGTGACCGACCAGCGGCTGGAGGCGACGCTGTCGTCCGACTCCGCGGCGGTGCGCAGCGGCGAGTCGGTGACGCTCAAGCTATCGCTGTACAACGCATCGGAGTTCGCGCTGGAAAAGCTGCGCGTGTACGATCAGGCCGGCGCGGAACTGAACAACCCACCCTTTTCGCTGAAGCCCGGCGAGCGGTATGAACTGACCCAGCCGGTGGCGATGCGCGAGACGACCACGTTCCTTTTGACCGTGTCCGGCTGCACTGGCGGCGGCTCCGCGATTTCGGCGCGTTCCAATGCGCTGACCGTCGCGGTTCGGGCGGCAGAGCGCCGCGCGCGCATTTCACTGGTCGCGCAGGTCAACCCGAACACGCCGGTTTCCGCCGGGACGGTGCGGTTTACGCTGCGGCTTCAAAACACCGGCGAGGACGCGCTTCGGGGGGTCCGGCTTTCGGAGCAATCCCGCGGGCCGATCCGGACGCTGTGGGTCGTGCCGCCGGGAGAGACGCTCGTCGAGCAGGAATACCCCATCGGTGGAAAGCCGTTTGTATTCCTGGCGGAAATGACCGATGATACCGGCGGAAGGCTGACGGTTCTCTCCAGCCCGGTCACCGTCGAGGCCGCCGCGCAGCCCGCGCTCGCGCTGCCGACACCGACGCCGCTCCCACGGCTTCGTGGCGCTTCCTACAGGATGGCGGGCGGGCCTTCCACCTTCCTGATGATGATGGTCGGCGCGGTCTCGGTTCTTTCAATCATCGTCGGTGTGTTCATGATTTCCGGCGTGCGCAGAAGGCGAAAAATTGAGAAACAACGGCGCCTTCACATCAAGCGGATCCGCCGCTCGATGCGGGAACCGAAACCCCAGGTATCCCAGGATACGCGTGCGATGCCGCCCGTCCGAAAAAGCGGCGCAACGGTCGAAAAGCGAGGTCAGTAAACCGTATGTTCCAAGGCTTCCCGCAAAGCGGGCTTGAGTTTTTCATGGCGATCCGCTTCAACAACAACCGGCCGTTCTTTCTCGAAAACCGGGCTTGGTACGAGGACGGCGTCAGAACCCCGGCGCGCCTTCTGGCGGCGGAACTCGCGGAGACGGTGCGGTCGATCGACCCAGCCCTTGAGACCCGGCCGGAAAAGGTGGTCTCCCGAATCAACCGGGACGTTCGGTTCTCCAACGACAAATCCCCCTACCGCGACTACATCTGGCTGGCGTTCCGCCGCCCCGGCGCCGAGCGGAAGACCACGATGGGCATGTACTTTGACATCTCGGACAACGGCGCAAGTTACGGCATGGGCTTCTACGACGAAAACCGGCCGCTGATGAACGCGCTCCGGCGGCGCATCCTGACCGAGCCGGAGAAGGTTCAAGAAATGACATCCTCCGCGCTGGATCAGTTCACGCTGCACGCAAACGCGCTTCGCAGGATGGCGATCCCGGATCAGGTTCCGGAGGAACTCAAGGGTTGGTACACGCTCAAGGGGTTTTACGTGGAGAAGGAAATCAGGGATTACGACCTGATCCGCTCCGCCGGACTCGCCGGGGAGATTCAAACGGGCTTCCTGCACCTGAAGCCGCTGTACCAGTACATCCAGTCCCTGACGCCTGAGGAAGACACGACCGACCCGACAAAATACGGGAGGGTCATTCATGCGTGATCACTGGCCGAACCTGATCCAGGGCGGCGAAATTTCCGGCCCAGCGGATGCGGAAGCCATCTCGCCAGAGCTGGCCGAGAGCCTGGGCTACGCGTTCGCGCTTTGGCTGGCCGGGCGGATGGGCACCACCAGCGACAGACTGGTTCTTTCCGTCGGGCGGGACGCGCGAGCCTCCGGCGAGGCGCTTTCGCAGGCGCTGATCCGCGGACTGACCGCCGCCGACTGCGACGTGCTGGACGCGGGATTGGCCACCACCGCCGCCATCAACCAAACCCTCCTCGCGGGCGAACCCAGAGCGGACGGCGCGGTGATGGTGACGGCGGGCATCCAGCCGGAGGGCTGGAACGGCTTCAAGCTGATGACGCGGGACGGCAGCCTCAATCCCGCCGAGCAGCGCGAGGTGCTGGAGAAAGCGCGGCAGGTCACCATTCCGCAGCGGTTGGTCACCCCGCTGGACGCGATGGCGCCCTACCGGGAGCGGCTGGGCGACATGGTCAGACGGCGCCTGCAGGACGACGTGCAATGTCCGCTGGTGGGGCTGTTCCTCGTGGTGTCCACGGGCGGCGCGGGTGCACTGCTGGCCGAAGCGCTTACAGATCTGGGCGCGGATGTGCTCAGAATCGACCCGCCGGACGCATTCCTGAGCCCCTATGATCCGGAGGCGCTTTCGGCGCTCTCCCGCGCGGTGCTTGAAAACGAGGCGGACATGGGTGTGATGCTGGACGCGGACGGCACCCGCTGCGCCCTTTTCGACCAGGACGGCCTCCCGCTGACCGGCAACCGTCTGATCGCGCTGATGGCCGCGATTTTGCTTGATGAACACCCCGGCGCGACGTTCGTGACCGACTCGGTCACCTCGTCGGGCGTGGCGCGTTTCATCACCGAATGGGGCGGCGTACACTACCGCTACAAGCGCGGGCACTTCAACGTGATCGCCGAGGCGAAGCGGCTGAACGAGGAGGACATCGACTGCCCGCTCGCCATCGAGACCAGCGGCCACGCGGCGCTCCGGGAGAATCACTTTCTGGACGACGGCGCGTACCTGGCGATGGTGGTTCTATGCAAGGCGCTGACGATGAAGCGGGACGGCGAAGTCATCACCAGCCTGATCCGAGAACTCGCGGAACCGGTCGAAAGCGCGGAGATCCGGATGCCGATCCTCGTACACGACTACCGTGCCGCCGCGCAGTCCGCCATCGAGACGGTTCTGTCCCACACGCTGGAGGATCCTTCCTGGCGGCTCGCCAGCGACAACCGGGAGGGCGTGCGCATCAACTTTGACCTGGACGGCGACATGGACAACGCGTGGCTGCTTCTGCGCCTGTCGGTCAACGAAAAGGTGATGCCGCTCAACGTGGAGAGCGACGTGCCCGGCGGCGTCAAACGCATCCTTACGGAACTCTACGAACTTCTGAAAGACTACGACGAACTGGATCTCGAACCGCTCCGGGCCGCGCTCGGTTAGCGCACCCGAAGGATAGATTTCCCGGATTCCAAATTGAAGGAGCGAACCCAAATGTCAAAGATCGATACCCTGGCAGTCAACGCGATCCGAATCCTGTCCGCCGAAGGCGTGCAAAAGGCGAATTCCGGTCACCCCGGTATGCCGATGGGCGCGGCCCCGATGGCCTACGCGGTGTGGGCCAAGCAAATGAAGCACAACCCGGCAAACCCCAAATGGCCCGACCGTGACCGCTTCGTGCTGTCCAGCGGCCATGGCTCGATGCTGCTTTACTCGCTTCTCCACCTGTTCCACTATGACCTCCCGATCGACGAGCTCAAGCGCTTCCGCCAGTTCGGCTCCAAGACGCCGGGCCACCCGG
>CAZNPZ010000031.1:0-31935 GCA_964575255.1 uncultured Oscillospiraceae bacterium | reverse complement strand
CGCACCTGTATTCGGCGCTGGGCGCGCTGAAGCTGGGCATGGACATCCTGCTGGATGAGGAGAAGGTCGCCATCGACAAGATCTACGGCCATGGCGGCTTCTTTAAAGCCAAGGGTGTCGGCCAGAGCATCATGGCCGCCGCGATCCACGCGCCGGTCTCCGTGATGGAGACCGCGGGCGAGGGCGGCGCGTGGGGCATCGCGATCCTGGCGGCGTACCTGGTGAAGAAGGCGCCCGGCGAGAAGTTCGAGGACTACCTGGCGGACAAGGTGTTCGCGGGCATGGCCGGCTCCACCCTCGCGCCGGACGAGGCGGACGAGAAGGGCTTCGCGGCGTTCATGGAGCGCTACGTCGCCGGTCTCGCCGCGGAGAAGGCCGCCGTCGCATCGCTCAGATAACGCAGAACCGACCCCACAGAATGCAACGCGCGCCCTGCCGCTTCGATCGCGGCAGGGCGCGCTGATGCATTATCGCGATGAAATGATTGCGCGTGTGCAGGGCTTAATCATTGCCACTTATCCCTTCGGCGGGAAGACGACGGTCAGGCTCATTTTGAACCGCTCGGCCGCGAACAGCGCGTGGGGCACACCGGCGGGCATGACGATGGTCTGCCCCTGGGTAACTGGATACTTCGTCGATCCGACCGTGATCTCCGCCTGCCCTTCCAGCACCGTAACCAGCGCGTCCCCGCCCGACGCATGCGAACTGATTTCCTCGCCCTTGTCGAAGGCGAACAGCGTCAGGCTGACGGCGGCGTTCTGCGATAGGGTCTTGCTGACGACCTGGCCGGGCTGGTAGGCGACGAGGTCCGAAAGCGTCAGAACGGTGGAAAACTCGATGTTCTTCAGTGGATGCGCGGCGGTCGTAGCCATAAACACACCTTCTTCATGGTTGATGCGTATACTTTACCCACGTTCGCGTCCGATCAACCAAACCCATGCCGCGGTCAAACGGGATCACTCCCGCCTGATGTCCAGAAAGCGGAAGTCCGCCGGCAGCGCGTTTCCGGTCTGATCCTGGCAGCAAAACCCAAGATACGCGACCGCGCCGTCAATGCCGTTCCGCTCACCGGACAGGATGTGATCGGGAACCGGCGAGAGGCCGGGCGCGACCGCCGTCCAGCCGTCGTCAAACAGCGTCCGGACGAAGAAGCGCGCCTCGCCGCCCTTCAGGTCAATGCGAAGCTGCACAGGCCCGTCGTCCAGCTTGATGGACGGCGACAGCCGGGACTTTCGCCCCTCCCGGATCATCAGGCGCGCGCAGCGGCCGATGCGGTCGTGCCAGGTCACCTGCAGGTAGAAAAAGTCTTCCGCGCGGCGCAGGCACAGCCCCGCCGCCTGGAGATAGGCGCGCGGCTCGTACTCCAGTTCGGCGGTGGCGCGAAACGACGATGCGCGCACCTCTGTCGCGAGAAAGCTCTGCGTATCGCGGGACAGGATGGACTCCCGCCCGTACAGCCTGACAAACCCCGGCCGCGCCCAGAGCGAACAGACCGCCCGGTCGGGCGGCACCCGGAGCGAACAGATTCCAGCGTCCAGCGCGCCGAAAAACTCGTACCGCCGGAAGAAGTCCGCCGCATCATCCGGCGCGGCGGAATCCGGAATCGCGGACGGATCGCCGCCCCGGATCCCCGGCCAGCCGTCCTCGCGCCAGTCAACTTCCAAAAACCGAATGTCGCACGGCGCTTTGCGCCCAAGGCGCGCCCCGCCCGCGTGGCCGAGAAGCCACCGCCCCTCCGGCCCCTCGATCAGCTGGCACGCGCCCGAAACGGGAAGCGGCCCCGAAGGGTCGGCCTGGTACGGCCCCAAAGGGCGCGCGGCGCGGAGTACGCGGCCGCGCCCGTCCCCGTCCGCACCCGTCAGGAAGTAGTCCGCGCCATGCATCACAAGGCGCGCGCCCCGCACAAGATCCAGTCCGTCCCCCGCGTCGAGCCACGCCGGGTCGCCCTCGACGCACGCGTCCTCCGGCAGGTAGCGGACGGTCAGGAGATTGAAGGGCGCGTCCGCCCCCGCGCCGGGGGTTGCGATCAGAAGCCGCGCGGCGCCTTCCGCGTCATAAAACAGCGACAGCGCGAACCCGCCCTCAAACAGCGCCTTGGGCTCGCCCCACGGCCCGCGCATGTCCTCCGCCGAGGCGGCGTACGTCGTGACCGATCGCCCCGCCTCGTCGCGGGCGACCGTGTAGATCAGGTGAAACCGCCCGCCCGAATGGCCGAGACACACGGAAAGGACGCCGCAGCCGGCCGGTACGCCGCGAAGATCCAGAAATCCCGGAGCGCCCGACAGGCGGGGAACCGCCCCCCATCGGCGAAGGTCGCGGGATGAAAAAAGCTCCACGCCGGGATACCACTCAAAACTGGAACGGGCCATGTAAAAGTCCTTTCCCACCGCGATCACCGAGGGCGCGGACCGCAGGACGCCGGGGAAAGGGCGCGTCGATTCGATCATGGGACAACCTCCAACTGGACTCATTGTACGACAAAAACGCGCCGTTGTCCACGCAGCCCGGAGATTCGGCGCGGAGCATCCGAAATGGTCCGCGCACTCAAGCCGAAAACGCTCTCACCCGCGCGGGTGATGGGCAGAATCGGCCGCCGCGCGCCGCGCCAGGCCGAATGTTGGGAATCAAACATTTAACAAACGACGTTTGTCCGGTTTCAAAACCCAGGATTGACCAAAACCGGTTTCGCTCCCCGGCGCGATATATTAAAGAGGCGAACGCGCCGAACGCTGCGTCCGAGTCAGTTTTCGCCCGTCTATTGATTCAGCCACAAAATGTTCGGGTTGTTTGGTAAAAAATATTGACACACTGCGGTATCGAGAGTTATAATAGCGTAAACGATTTCGATTGATGCGCTCGCGCGCAGGTTTCCGCCGCCAGAGGGGTTCTTCGGCGTCGGTGGGACGGTTCGCATGTTCGGTACAAGAAGGGTTTTTAGACGCAAAATCGAAAACGATTTCGATTTTCCGGAAATCTTTGAGTCTTAACATTGCCTGCTCCCGCAGACGTGAAAAGCGCGCATGTGGCAGGAATTGGGTGCAATCAGGGCATCGGCAAGTCGGAATAGCCCCGCCGCCAGATCATCACCCCAGGGAGGGTATCGGGAGGGCCGGAACCCTCCCGACGTTCCATCAAATCCAGCGATCAGCGCGGTGGATTTAACTTTCCCCAAAGTCCGAGCCAGCCCGTTAGGCGGGGAAAGCGTTCCCGCTCCGGTTGCACAAAGATTCCGCGTAGATCTCAGGAAACCGGTCACGTTCCAAATGCAAAGGAAAGATGCGAAGCGGATTTCCTTTGCGCATGGCGACAAAGGCGACACGCGGAGCCGGGACTCCCGGCGCTCGATCAGGGTCTCTGGCCTATATGGGCCTTCAGAACATATTCGATGGAGGGATTGGAACATGAAAACGCGTAGACTCCTGGGACTGATCCTGGCGCTGGTACTGGCGCTGCCTTTGATGGCCAGCGCGCAGACGGTAGCGGAACTCCCCCGCAACGAGACGATGTACTTCGGCGGCCAGCAGTGGGGCTCGATCAATGGCTGGAACCCGCTGTCGGACGACATGAACAACGCGATGGCCGTCACCCAGTCGGTCAGCGGCAGCCGCATCATCATGTTTGAGACGCTCTACATGTACAACATGCTGGACGGCTCGATGACGCCGTTGCTCGCGGATGGCGCGTATCAGTGGAACGACGCCATGACCGAGATGACCGTTAAGCTCAAGGCCGCTGCCAAGTGGTCGGACGGCACCCCCATCACTTCCGCCGACGTGGCCTACACCTTCGAGGCCAACGTCAAGGTCGGCAACAACCGCGGCAACCTTTACAAGCCCTACATCGACGCCATCGTGCCGGTGGACGACAAGACCTTTACCATCAAGGCCAAGCTGACGGCCGATGGCAAGGCCGTCAACCCGCTGCAGCTGATCTGCTTCCTGGAGGACAGCTACGTCATCCAGAAGGCCTGGATTGAGACTGTCGAAGCGCGCTGCAACAATGACCCCGCCGCGATCAGGAAGGATCCTGCCGAAGACGTCGTCTGGTCCGGCCCTTACACCAAGTATTACGCCGACGACCAGAAGGTCGTGCTCGTCCGCGACGACAACTACTGGGGACAGGACGCCTCCATGTGGGGCAAGCTGCCGGTGCCCAAGTACATCGCCCACGCGATCTACGCCGACAACCCGGCCACCGAGACCGCGTTCAAGGCCGGCCAGATCGACGTGAACCAGCAGTTCATCGCCAACATTGAAAACCTGTGGCTGAAGGACAACCTGCCCATCTCCACCTTCATGGACAAAGCGCCTTGGGGCATCTGCGTCAACATGCCCACCGCGTGGTTTAACCTGGACATCCCGGCGCTCCAGAACGTGGCCGTCCGCAAGGCCATCGCGATGGCGGTGGACTATGACGCCATCAACCAGAACGCCATGACCGGCCAGAGCCCGACGTTCGCGGATGTGCCGCGTTCCTGCATGAACCCCACCGACGGCGAGCAGGCCACCTTTGATCACGACGCGGTCAAGGACCTGCAGTGGGTCGGCAAGGACATCGAAGGCGCCAAGAAGCTGCTGGATGACGCCGGTATCGTGGATACCAACGGCGACGGCATCCGCGAGCTGAACGGCGAGAACATCTCCCTCAACTGCTGCTGCCCGAACGGCTGGACCGACTGGATGGCCGCGATGGAGATCGTCGCCGCCGCCGGCAAGGAAATCGGCCTCGACCTGACCACCGAGTTCCCGGAGTGGAGCGTGTACCAGACTGTCTTCACGGCCGCCAAGCAGACCGACTATGACATCTTCATGTATGCCACCGAGTCCGCAACGCCAGCGCAGCCCTGGAGCCGCATCCGCAACATGATGTCCAGCGAGTTCAACGGCGTGGAAGGCAACTGGTCCGGCAACTACGGCCACTATTCCAATCCCGCCGTCGACGAGCTGATCCAGAAGATCCCCACCACCACTGACCCCGCCGAGCTCAAGGCCCTCTACACCGAAGCGGTCAAGATTTACCTGACCGACGTGCCCTCCTTCTCGTTGATGTACCGCCCTGACAAGTTCCACGCGGTCAACGAGTCTGTGTGGACCAACTTCCCGGATTCCGAGGACGGCCGCAACATCCCGCCGGCGGACTGCACCGACGGCTACGGCATCGCGGCGCTCTACGACGTGGAACTGGTCAACCCCTAAGATTCTAACCTGATGAGGCGGCCATGCCGGAGTACGCTCAGGCATGGCCGCTTCCAAGTAGGGGGGTACGTTATGAAGGGCTACCGGAAATACTTCGGGAAAAAGCTTCTGTGGTTTGTCATTACGTTCATCGTAGCGGTTCTTTTGAATTTCATTCTGCCAAGGCTTATGCCGGGCGATCCGGTTGCGGCGATCACCGCGAAGACCGTCGCGGGCATATCCGACGTCTCCGCCGTCAAAGCGATCTACCAACAATACGCCGAACAGTTCGGCACCAAGAAACCGATGACAGAGCAATTCTTCCTGTATGTGAAAAATGTGCTGAAAGGCGATTTCGGCCTTTCCTTCAGCCAGTATCCGCGCCCGGTTTCCGACATCATTCAAAGCGCCGTCGGCTGGACAATCGCCCTCCAGTTTCCCGCGATCATCATCGGGTGGCTGCTGGGCAACACTTTAGGCGCGCTGGCCGCCTACATTCGCAAGGGCTTTGACAAGGTCATCATGCCGGTCGCGCTTTTTTTCAGCTGCGTCCCAGCCTTCGGCATGGCGGTCACCCTGCTGGTGGTGTTCGCCGTCAACCTGAAGGTTGCGCCGGTCGCCGGCGGGTATGGTTTTGATATGATCCCCAATTTCAGCTGGAATTTCATTAAATCAGTCATACAGCACTACCAACTGCCCTTCTGGTCGATCGTGACGGTGTCCGTCGGCGGGCAGGCGATCGGCATGCGCTCGATGTCCATCTATGAGCTGAACGCCGATTACGTCAAATACAGCCGGTTCCTGGGCATCAAGGATCGGAAAATCGTCTCCTACGTGTTCAGAAACGCGATGCTGCCGCAGGTGACGGGTCTGGCGCTGTCGCTGGGCACGATGATCGGCGGCGCGCTGGTGGCGGAGATCATCTTCAGCTACCCAGGCCTGGGCACTGCGATGCTGGACGGGATCACGATGGCGGATTATCCGCTGATCTCCGGCACCACCCTGATCATCACCGTGATGGTGCTGGTGGCGACCCTGCTCCTTGACATTATTTACGGCTTCATCGACCCGCGCGTCAAGGCCGCGCAGTTTGATTAGGGGGCGGGAAAATGAGAAATACGCTTCGTCAGGTTTTCCACTCCTCGAAGTTCGTAGTAGGCTTCGCGCTGTTCATGGCGATTCTGCTTCTGATGCTGGTCTATCCGATGATCAATCCCGGCGATCCGCTCCAGATGATCGGCCTTGGCACGTTCGCAAAACCGGGCACCTACGTTTCGCTCTATGACAGCGTGGGCACGAAGGCTTCCACGTTCACCCTGCCGGGGGCGGAAGCCAACCGCCTCGCGAAAGTCCTGACCGACGAAGACCGGGTGAGCATGGTCAACTGGTTCACCGCCGCCGGGGTGGACATCGCCGGGCTGGACATTTCGGACACCCAGTCGCTATTAAAACTCTGGAAGGCGAACTACGACCCGGCCGTCCGGCCCAAGGGCATGACGAAGGCCATGCGCAACTACTATGTACGGCTGAACAACGCGATCCTCTCGGCCAACAGTTCCGACAAACTGACCGTGTCGGAGCCGGACGAAACCGGCGCGCTCGCGGAGAAGCGCCAGATCGCAAAGACCGACTACGTCAACGTCCGCGACGTGGCCAACGTCAAGACGCTGCCGCTGGGCACCGACAACTTCGGCGCGGATACGCTGAAAAAGCTGGTCTCCGCCTGCGGCACGTCGATCCGGATCGGCCTGATCGCGGGCGCGCTCGCGACGCTGATCGGCCTCCTTTTGGGGCTCCTGGCCGGGTATCTGGGCGGGCTGGTGGACGAAATCATCATGTTCGTCACCAACCTCTTCACCTCCATCCCATCCTTCGTGCTTCTGATCCTGATCGCCTACTCCATCGGTCAGGAACAGCGCGGCGCGGAGACGGTCGCGCTGGTCATCGGTCTTACCTCCTGGGTGTGGACGGCGCGCTCGGTCCGGTCGCAGGTGATTTCGCTAAGGAACCGCGACCACGTGAACCTCTCGAAGCTATCCGGGCACAGCCTCGCGCGCATCATCCTGACCGACATCCTGCCCTACATCGCCTCCTACGTGGTGATGGCGTTCATCCTGCAGATCTCGTCGGCGATCCTCGCGGAGGCGCAACTGTCGCTTCTGGGTCTCGGTCCCAAGACCACTGAGATTCCGACGCTGGGCATCATGATGAACTGGGCGATGCTGTACTCCGCGCACCTCAACGGCTCATGGTGGGCGTACTTCCCCGTGATCCTGACCATCGCGCTCATCTCGTTCTCGCTGAACCTGATGAACACGGGGCTCGATCAGGTGTTCAACCCCACCCTGAGAGATTAGGAGGTTATATGGCTAAGACGATATTGGAGGTCAGGGAACTGACCACCAAGTACATCACCCGCTTCCGCGAGGACGTGTACGCGGTGGATCACGTCTCCCTGAAGATTGAAGAGGGCAAGTCGCTGGGCATCGCGGGCGAGAGCGGCTGCGGAAAATCCACGCTGGCGCTGAGCCTGATGGGCTACTACTTCGCGCCGCTGCATTATACAAGCGGCGAGATCATCATTGACGGCAAAAAAATCACCGGCATGAATCCGGACGATGTCCGGAAAAGCGTGCTTGGCACCGAAATCGCCTACATCCCGCAGGCGGCGATGAACGCGCTCAACCCCACCCGAAAGATCATCCGCTTCATCGAGGACGTGATCCGCGCCCACAACCCCAAGATGGGCACAAAGGAGATCTACGAGATGGCCAGCGCTCGCTTCAACGAGCTGGGCCTGCCACCGGATGTGTTGCAGCGCCATCCGGTCGAGCTATCGGGCGGCATGAAGCAGCGCACCGTCATCGCAGTTTCCACCATCTTGAAGCCCAAGGTGCTGATCGCGGATGAACCCAGCTCGGCGCTCGACGTGACCAGCCAGAAGATGGTCATCAAGATGCTTCGAAACCTGATGGAAAAACAGTACATCAAGGGCATGATCTTCATCACCCACGAACTGCCGCTCCTCTACAACGTGACGGACGACATCATGGTCATGTACGCCGGGCAGATGGTGGAGAAGGGCACCGCCAAGGAGATGGTGTTCGATCCGCTGCACCCGTACTCGAAGGGCTTGATGGGGTCCATCATCGTGCCGGAAGAGGGTGTGCGCGGGCATGAGCTGGCCGCCATCCCCGGCACGCCGCCCAACCTCAAAAAGCCGCCGATGGGCTGCCGCTTCGCGGACCGCTGCAAGTACGTCGTGCCCGCCTGCCGGGTGCACGAGTTCCCGATGCTGGAACTGGCGGACGGACGCGCCTACCGCTGCGGCCACTCCGAGAACTTCCTGAGGGAGGCGTATGCGCATGACGGAAAATAGACCGCTGTGCCTGAGCGGCAAGGGCGTCTCCAAGGTCTTCGGCGTCGGCGCGAAGGCGGTCACCGCCGTGGACAACGTGGATTTTGAGTTCCACGAAGGCGAACTGGTCTCCATCGTCGGCGAGTCCGGCAGCGGCAAGACCACCCTGGCCAAGATGCTGCTGGGGCTTCTCAGCGTGTCCAGCGGCGAAATCCTCTTTCAGGGCAAGCCGCGCGACATCTCGACCGGCCGAAAGAAGCGGGAGTACTGGAAGGGCATTCAGGCCATCTTCCAGGACCCGTTCTCGTCGTTCAACGTGTTCAACAAGATCGACACGGTGCTGCTGGACTGCATTCACATGCGCGGCGGGCGCGGGCTTTCCAGGCAAAAGAAGATTGAGATGATGACGGAGGCCTGTTCTTTTGTCAACCTCAAGTTCGCGGAACTCACCAATAAGTATCCGTTCGAGCTGTCCGGCGGGCAGATGCAGCGGCTGATGATCGCGCGCATCTTCCTTTTAAAACCCAAGATCCTGCTGGCGGACGAGCCGACCTCAATGATCGACGCCTGCTCCCGCGCGACGATCCTGGACATGCTCCTGAACCTGCGCGACGAGACGGGCATGACCATCATCTTCATCACCCACGACATCGGCCTCGCCTACTACATCTCAGACTCCGTATACATCATGGAGCACGGCAGGATCGTGGAATGCGGCACCGCCGATGAGGTCATCCTGCACCCGAAAGCCGCGTACACCAAGCGGTTGATCAGCGACGTGCCGAAAATCTATGAGCCGTGGGACTTATCCACAGTCTGAACCATACATCCCCGCCCCGCGGGAGGGAGGATTGAAACATTTGGACGTCAAGAAGCTGGTTTCCCAGATGACGCTGGAGGAGAAGGCTTCGCTTCTGTCCGGCGCGGACTTCTGGCACACAAAGGCCGTAGAGCGGTTGGGCGTTCCCGCCGTGATGGTCTCCGATGGCCCACACGGGCTTCGGAAACAGCGCGACGACGGCGACCACCTGGGCATCAACGAGAGCATCGAGGCGGTGTGCTTCCCCACCGGCTGCGCGACCGCCGCCTCCTTTGACCGGGATCTGATCCGCATGATCGGCGAGGCCGTCGGCGACGCCTGCCAGCACGAGAAGGTGTCGGTCGTGCTGGGCCCGGCGGTCAACATAAAAAGGTCGCCGCTCTGCGGGCGCAACTTCGAGTATTTCAGCGAAGACCCGTTCCTCGCGGGCGAGGCGGCGGTCAGCCTGATTGACGGCGTGCAGTCGCGGAACATCGGCACTTCGATCAAGCACTTCGCCGCCAACAGCCAGGAGCATCGGCGCATGTCATCGGATTCCCGGATGGACGAGCGTACGCTGCGCGAAATCTACCTGCCCGCGTTCGAGGCGGCGGTAAAGCGCGCGAAGCCCTGGACGGTCATGTGCTCCTACAACAAGCTGAACGGAACCTACGCTTCGGAGCACCCGTGGCTTCTGACGGGGTTACTCCGGGGCGAGTGGGGCTTTGACGGGCTTGTGATGAGCGACTGGGGCGCGGTCAATGACCGGGTCGCGGGTGTCAGCGCCGGGCTGGATCTTGAGATGCCCGCCTCCGGCGGCGTCAACGACAAGCGCGTGGTGGACGCGGTTCGCGCGGGAAGTCTGGACGAGGCCGTCGTCGACCGGGCGGCGGAGCGGGTGCTGCGCATGGCGGCCCGATACCTGGAACACGCAAAACCGGAAACGCCGTGGGACAAAGACGCCCAGCATGAACTGGCTCGGAAACTCGCCGCCGAGTGCATGGTGCTCCTGAAAAACGACGGCGCTCTGCTGCCGCTCCGCGAGGACGAGTCCATCGCGGTCATCGGCCGGTTCGCGAAAGAACCCCGGTTCCAGGGCGGCGGCAGTTCCCACATCAACCCGTTCAAAGTGACCAGCCTCATGGACGCGCTTTCGGGTGTGCCGGGCGTCGCCTACGCCGATGGCTACGAGATCGACAAAGCCGATCCGGACGAAAAGCTGATCCGGGAGGCAGTCGAGATCGCGAACGCGGCGAAGGTGGCGGTGATCGTCGCGGGACTGCCGGATGCGTTCGAGTCCGAAGGCTACGACCGCACCCACATGCGCATGCCCGCCTGCCAGGAGGCGCTGATCGAGCGCGTCGCCGCGGCCAACCCCAACACGGTGGTGGTGCTCTTCAACGGCTCGCCGATCGAGATGCCCTGGATTTCAAGGGTGCGCGCGGTGCTGGAGGGGTATCTGGGCGGCCAGGCGGTGGGCGGCGCGGCGGCGGACGTGCTGTTCGGGCGGCAGAACCCGTGCGGGCGGCTGCCGGAGACGTTCCCGCTCAAAATGGAGCACAACCCGTCCTACCTCACCTACGGCGGCGAGGGCGACGTGGCCGCCTACCACGAGGGCGTGTTCGTAGGCTACCGCTACTACGACAAAAAGAAGCTGGATGTGTTGTTCCCGTTCGGCTACGGCCTGTCCTACACCACGTTTGCGTATTCGAACCTCACGCTCAGCGCAGAGCGGATCAAGGACACCGAAACGCTGACCGCGAGCGTCACGGTCAAGAACACCGGCGCGGTTTCCGGCAAGGAAGTCGTGCAGCTGTACGTCGGGGACGTTGAAAGCAGCGTGTTCCGCCCGGTGCGTGAACTGAAAGGCTTCGAAAAGGTCGCACTCGCCCCCGGCGAGGAGAAGACCGTAACGTTTACGCTGGACAGACGCGCGTTCGCGTACTGGAACAGTGAGATTCATGACTGGTACGTGGAGAGCGGCGACTTTCGGATTGAGATCGGCCGCTCCAGCCGCGACATCGCGCTTTCCAAAACGTTCTATGTCGAGGGAACGGTTTCGATCCCGGAAACCTACACCGTGAACGCAATCTTCATGGATCTTCAGAAGTCGGAGAAGGCGATGGCCATCCTGAAGCCGTTGATGGATCAGATGGTGGCGATGCTGTCCGGCGGAGAGGCGGCCAGCGACGTGGCGCAAAGCGCCATCTCGCCGGAGATGATGCAGGCGATGATTGGCTATTCGCCGCTTCGCAGCGTCGTCAGCTTCACCGGCGGCATGGTTACCTTCGAGCAGTTGGAGAAGATGGTCGCCGAACTGAATTCCAAGTAAACCATACTTGATTGTAAAAGCCCGCGGATCCGCGGGCTTTTGTTTTGCGTAAATTATGCGCTGCGTTCGCTGCTTAACGCTCAGCCGACCGGGAATGGGATATGGGTCGCGCTGATGTGGTGCGCCGGCGTCACGGCGGTGGCATACATATGCGCGATGAGAGCGTATAAACGGATTTCGTAGGGAGAGTATCGTATTCCCAGTCATCCCAAACGGCTCGCCTTCGGGCGGGCTGTTTTTCGCTCCATACCTTTCCAGCACGCGCGGCTTCGCCATTTTTTCAACCGCATTTTGCCACATTTATTTCATGGCGCGTTCTTAATTTATCCAATGATCGTACAAAAATTGTTTAAAATTGTGACCTATAATTGCGCATGCAAAAGAAAAAAGGAAGGGGCGTTTTCCACATGAACGGAATTTCTGGGAAACTGGTTATTCGCAATATCCTGGTGTTTGTCCTGCTCCTGATGCTGACAAGCCCGCTGGGCGTAAGCGCCGAGACGGCGACCGGCGCGGTGACTCCCGCTGCCGTGACCCCGGAAACCTTTGAAATTTCCACACCCTATTCCGGCATGACCGTAAAGGCAGGAGACGACATGACCTTTCAGGTCTCGCTCGCCAATGGCTATAAGACCTCCGCGGATGTGAACCTCTCCGCCACCCAGCTGCCGGACGGCTGGACGGGTTACTTCAGCGCCAAGAATACCAAGATCACCGCCGCGCACATCGCGCCGGAGACCACCGACACCTCCGTCACATTCAACCTGACCGTTCCCGTCGACGCGGCGGACGGCTCCTACACCGTGACGCTCAAGGCGGACGCGGACGGCGGCCGCAGCGATTCCACCGATCTCGTCCTCAACGTCAATTCCGAGGAAGTCGGCTCCTCCACCTTCAAGGCGGATTACCCCTCGCAGGAGGGCGACGCCACCACCGCGTTCAGCTTCAATGCCACGCTGATCAACAACATGCTGTCCCAGCAGACCTACTCCTTCACCACCAACGCGCCGGCGGGCTGGAAGGCGGCCGTGAAGCCCGCGAACGATTCCACGCAGATCGCGTCGATCTCGGTGGAGCCGCGCGCGTCTCAGGCGCTCTCCATCGCCGTGACGCCGCCGGAGGACGTGGCCGCTGGTAAGTACGACATCACCGTCACCGCCACCTCCGCGTCGGAATCGCTGCCGATCGACCTTAACGTCACGATCACCGGCAACTACAAGCTGAAGCTGAATACGCCCAGCGGCCTTCTCAGCTACGACGCCTACGCCAAGAAGGAGACCCCGATCGTCCTGACCCTGAACAATACCGGCAACGCCGACCTTACGAACATCACATTGTCCTCCTCGATGCCCGAAGGCTGGACCGCGCGCTTCGATCCGTCCAGCGTGGAGCTTCTGCAGTCCGGTTCTTCCGTCCAGGCGACCGTCTACATCACCCCCGGCAGCGACGTGATCGCCGGTGACTACACGTTCTCGCTGTCCGCGAGGTCCAGCAAGGCTTCCAGTTCGCAGGACTTCCGCGTCACCATCAAGACGCCGACCACCTGGGGATGCGTCGGCATCGGAATCATCGCCGTGCTTCTGATCGGCCTCGTGCTGGTCGTCCGCCGCTTCGGGAGGCGTTAACATGCCGGACAGCGAATGCATCCTGACCGCGCGGGGCCTGACCAAGCGCTACGGTCAGATCACCGCCGTGGACGGACTGGACCTTGATGTGAACCGGGGCGAGGTGTTCGGCCTCCTGGGGCCGAACGGCGCGGGCAAGACCACGACCACGCTGATGCTCCTCGGCCTCACCGAACCCACCGCCGGGAACGCGCGCATCCTGGGCTGGGACTGCACGAGAAACCCCATCGCGGTAAAAAGGGTCGTCGGCTACCTCCCCGACAACATGGGCTTCTACGCCCATATGACGGGCCGCGAGAACCTGCGCTTCACCGGCCACCTGAACGCGCTGGACGAAAAGACGATCAACGAACGCATCGGGCAGCTCGCAGAGCGCGTCGGGCTGACCGAGGCCATCGACCGCAAGGCCGGAAGCTATTCCAAGGGCATGAAGCAGCGTCTGGGCATCGCGGACATCCTGATGAAGGATCCGGAGATCCTGATCATGGACGAACCGACCACCGGCCTCGACCCGGAAGGCACCCATGCGCTGATGGATCTGGTGCGGAAACTCTCCGTGGAGGAACACAAGACCATCCTGATCTCCTCCCACCAACTCTACCAGGTGCAGCAGGTATGCGACCGGGTGGGCATCTTCGTCAAGGGCAGGCTGATCGCCTGCGGACCGATCGCGGAACTCAGCCGCCAACTGGAGGAGAGCGGCAAGTTCACCTTCGAGGTCATGGCGTCGCCCGCGGGCGGCGCGCTGGAAACCCTCCTTCGGGGCGTCGAAGGCGTGGAGGAGGTCGAACCGGAGCACGACTTCTACATCGTGCGATCGGGCGCGGACATCCGCGCGCCGCTGATGAAAGCACTGATGGACGGGGGATTTACGCCCGAACACCTGCGCCGGAGCGGCAGCGATCTGGACGAAATCTACCACCGCTACTTTGAAAAGGGAGGCGAAAACCGTGGAAGCGACGATGTCCACCGGGACGAAGTCAAAAAACGCTTCGGCAGGAAAGTACGAGCGTGACCGCCGGGCGCGCTCCACTGGCTTCTCGGCGCTCTATCACAAGGAGCTCGCCGACCACATGCACAGCGCGCGCTTCTACATCGTGTTCTCGCTATTGGTTCTGACCAGCGCCGCCGCGTTTGCGGGCGCGCTGTCCGGTTTGCAGGCTGCGATCGCCCAGAGCCCGGACTTCGTCTTTCTGAAGCTGTTCACGACCAGCGGCAACGCGATTCCCTCGTTCGCGTCGTTCCTCGCGTACCTCGCGCCGCTGACCGGCATCGTACTGGGTTTTGACGCGATCAGCGCCGAGCGCAGCCAGGGTACGCTGAACCGCCTCGCCTCCCAGCCGATCTACCGGGACACGCTGATCATCGCCAAGTTCATGGCGGGGTTCACCGTGATCCTTCTGATGACGCTGTCGCTGGGCGTGATGGTCGCGGGGCTGGGGCTTGTCACGGTCGGCGTCGTTCCGGGGCCGGAAGAGATCGCGCGAACGCTGGTATATCTTTTGTACAGCGCGATCTATATGTCGCTGTGGCTGGCGCTCGCGATCTTCTTCTCGGTGCTTTTAAAGCACGCCGCCACGTCCGCGCTGACCTCGATCTCGGTGTGGATCTACATGACGCTGTTTGCCAGCATGGTTTCCGGGATCATCGCGAACCTGATCTTCCCCGTGAACGGCATCACCGGGCTTGAGAACCTCCTGAACAACTACATGACCAGCCTGTATCTCTCCCGCGTGTCGCCCTACAACCTGTACATCGAGGCGATCACGATCATCCTGAACCCCAACATGCGCGCGCTGTTTGTGACCAGCCAGGCGGCGGTATCCGGTGCCATCGCAAGCTACCTGTCGCTGGACCAAAGCCTGCTCCTGATCTGGCCGCACCTGACCGCGATGCTGGCGGTGACGCTGACGCTGTTCGGGATCTCGTACGTCCGGTTCATCCGGCAGGAAATTCGCGCGTAGCGCTTGCGTCCAAAGCCGCTTTGCGGCTTGGCGCGCGGCGGATGAAAGCCGCTTTGCGGCTTTCATCCACGCGAGAAACCTGCGCGGGCCTGCAATCCTGACGGATTGCGGTCGCCCTCTGACCGAAGGAAATGTTGCCCCCTCCAGTGTGCGCACTGGAGGGGGCAACGCGTTCCCGGCGCGCAGGTCGCCGGGAACGCGGAACAGAACGGGGGGTTCCGGCTGACACATGTCTGTCGCATGCAACTTACCGCGATTGGTAGAGGAGGAGTTTGCGTGCGCTGGAGAGATCAGCCAAACGAATTTCGCATCATGCAATGGGAATCATACACGCATCTCGAAATGGGAATTTGACAAAAATCTTATGGCGGGTTACAATTTTCGTATCCGTACAGGAGGAATTTGTCAGATGAGAAAATGGTTACCCGCCGCGTTGGCATGGGTGCTTTGCTGGCTGATCGCGTCCGGCGCGGTCGCGGCGAAAGCGTCCGGGAGCGCCGCAGCGCCCGTTCCGAAATCGCTCGGCAGCATCGCGAAGCGGATCGTTCAGGAGAACACCAATTCCTCCATGACGCAGTACGAAAAGGCGGTTGTGCTCTACGACTGGCTGATCGACCATACCGTCTATCGCGGCGGCGCCACCAATCCGTACCACGTGCTGCGCTATGGCCAGGCCTCCTGCAGCGGCTACGCAAACGCCTACGTGGCGCTTCTGGCCAAGGCGGGCATTCAGGCCAAGACCATCGACGGACGCCTGTACACCCTGGGACATTCGTGGAACCTGATCAAGCTGGGCGGGAAGTGGTACCATGTTGACGTGCGGATGGGCGACCATCTGGCGGACAGTGAAGGCCGCTACCGCAGGTTCTGCATGAGCGACGAGCAGGCGCGCCTGTACTACAGCTTTAAAAAGAAGACCAAAGCTTACGACTATTCCGGCAACTACGCCTACAAAACCGGTCACCTGGACAGCGCCATCCAATACGTCCGGGACGCGGTCACCCCCCGCGTCGCGGCGGGCGAAAAACTCTTTGTCGTCGATCTGACCGCGGACGGCGCACCGACCCAACTGGATGACCCTTTCAACCGCATCACGGTCAAGAACGCGCTGAACAACCTCCGGTGCGATTATCCCGGCATCCCCGACAAGGCCAGGGCGACGCTGTCGCTGAAGGACAATCTGCTGCTCGTGAACGTGATCCTGCCTTACTACCGCATTGGGAGCCTGACGCTGACCGCGCCAAACAATCTGATCGTGGAGGTGGAAGGCAACGATTTCTCCGGCGTGGAACCGCTGGAACTGGGCGACAGGATCGGGATCGCGCCCGCCTACGCAACGCAGAAGAAACTGTACTGGAACAGCCACCGGGAGAGAACCGCCACCGTCAACCAGAGCGGCAGGGTGAAAATCGTCGGATTCGGAACAACGACCATCAAGGCCGCCACCATCGACGGCTCAAAAATATCGCGTGCTTTCAAGGTGACCGTCGTACAGAAACAGGCCGGGTAGCGCGGCACGGGAGATGTCCATGAAGATCACCTGTCTGGGTCAGTGCGGATTTCTGATTGAGGCGGCGGGGGCGAGGATCGTCACCGACCCATATCTTTCGCATTATCTGGATCAAAACCTGTTCAGTGAAGCGACGCCGTGGCGGAGGAAGTATCCCGCTCCGATCACGCTCGCTGACCTGAAACCGGACGCCGTGCTCCTCTCCCACAGCCACGAAGACCATATGGATCCGTACACCATCAGCCCCTATGCCCAAAGCGGCGGGGAGGCGCTGTTCGCCGCGCCCGCGCCCGAGTGCGGGCGGCTGAAGGAATTGGGCGTTGGGCGCTTTGTAAAAGCCCGGGCGGAGGAAACATTCACGGTGAAGGACGCGGCCGTCACCCCGATCCCCTGCGCGCATACCGAGTTGCACCGGGACGCGGCGGGCGATTTCCGGGAACTGAGTTACTTCATCGAGGCGGACGGCGTGAAGCTGTTCTTTGGCGGCGACATGAGCCTGTACGAGGGGCTGATCGAGCGCCTTGAGGCCGAAAAGCCGGACATCGCGCTGCTCCCCGCCAATGGGCGGGACGAATCGCGCACGGCGCGGGGCATCATCGGGAACATCACCGAAACCGAGGCGGCTCATCTGGCCGTCAGGCTCAACGCCCTGTACATCCCGATGCACTGGGATCTCTACGACATCAACGGCTGCGGCGAGGAAGCCATCCTGCGCGCCGCGTCTCAGGCCGGCGCGCGAATCCGCCTGATGCGACCAATGGAATTCACCGCCTTTCCCGCTGACGGCGATCTGCCATAGAACAGGAACCGGTCGGCGGCATCCCGTCCGTTCCCAAAAACAGCTTCCACATGTCGTGACTCCCGGAGACATAGAGACAGGGCGCGATGTTCGCCGCGCCCCGCATGAATTCCAGCGTCGATTCGTCGGAGGAGGCGTTGTCGATCATGTCCCCGGCCAGCAGGATCGCGTCGGGGTTCTGATCTCGGATCAGGTTCAATGCATCTGCTTGCCCCGTGCCGTACCGCGCGGTGTGCAGATCGCTGGCCGAAGGACATCGGCCGCTTTGATGGTTTCAACCGTATACCGCCGGACGGTAAATCCTCGGTACAGCGCGGCACAGGCCAGAAAGACAAGCGCAATCTGCAGGGCGAGCGCCTGCTTCAGCGGCATTTTTGATCATCAACCATCCCTGGATTCGCCGCGGCGCCGCGGTGCCATCGTCCGTTCTGTCAAAAAACGCTTTGGGGTAAACGCGCCCACCGCATTACAAAGCGACCCGAAATATGCTATACTGGCAGGGAGGTGAAAGCATGCGTCTTGTCGTGGTGGAAGATGAGATCCGGGCGCGTCACGGGCTGGTGGAACTGATCCAGTCCATCGACCCGCGTTTCAAAGTGGTGGGTCAGGCGGCCAACGGCCAGCAGGGACTGCAGCAGCTCGGCGCGCTGGCGCCCGACGCGGCGTTTGTCGACATCCGCATGCCGGTGATGGACGGCCTTGCGATGATCCGCGAGGCCCGTCGGCTGGAACTGAAGTGTGATTTCGTGGTGGTCAGCGCCTATGCGGAGTTCGAGTACGCGCGGCAGGCGCTGCTCATGGGCGCGAAGGATTACTTGATCAAGCCGGTGACGCTTCAGGACGTGGAGCACGTACTGTCCCGTCTGATGCCCAGCCTTGAAGCTGCGACGCCACCGCCGCTGCACCCTGCTGTGCGCAAGGCGCTGGATCTGATCCGTCAGAATTACATGAAGCGGATCGGCCTTGAGGAACTCAGCGAACAGCTGCAGATGACCAGCGAATACTTAAGCTACCTGTTCCGAAGAGACGTGGGCGTGACCTTTTCCACCTACCTTCGAAACTACCGCATCGAACGCGCCTGCGAACGGATGAAGAGCGGCGACATCTCCACCTACGAACTGGCGCAGTCGGTTGGCTTCTCCGACGCGAAGTACTTCTGCCGGGTTTTCCGGCAGGTGACCGGCCAGTCGTCCGGCGAGTATCTCAAAGGGATGCCGGGGGACGGCGATCGGCCCGAGGCAGAATGAGCGTCACCGCGGTGCCCACGCCCTCCCAACTGCGGAAGATCACCCTGGCTCCGCCGTCGTAGTACGACCGGATGCGCAGCGCCGCGTTGTCCAGCCCGATCCCTTCGCCGGTATTGGCCTCGTCCCCGTGAAAACAGCGGTTCAGCCGCGTAACCTGCATCCGCCCCATGCCGCGACCGTTGTCGCGGATGGTCACGCGGATGCGGTTTTTATCAAACGGCGCGATTCTGACCTCGATCAGTCCGCCATGGGTGACCCCTTCGAAGCCGTGCAGCAGGCTGTTCTCAACGAAGGGCTGCAAAATCAGCTTGTGGGTCGGCCAGCCCGCGATGGAAGGATCGACCAGAATCCGGTAGTCGATCGCGCCGCCGTAGCGCAGGCGCTGCAACTCCAGATAGTCGCTCAACCAGTCGGCTTCCTCACGAACAGGGACGATGCCGGTGGACCGTTCAAAGGTATACCGAAGCATCTTGGACAGGTGCTGAATCTGCCGGGAGGCATCATGGTCGCCCGCGTGGATCGCGGTAAAACTGATCGTGGACAGCGTGTTGTGCAAAAAGTGGCTGTCGATCTGGTTCTCCAGCGCGCGGATCTCCGCCGCGCGAAGGTTGTTCAGCGCTTCAATCGCGCGTTGGCTCTCCCGCTCCCGCTCAAGACTCATCTGCCTCAGGCGAAAAGTCATCGCGTTGAACGATGCAATGATCTGGCCGATCTCGTTCACCTGCCGCGTGCGCACCAGCGCGTCCAGATTGCCCGCCTCCACCTGCTCAAGCCCCGCCCGGAGCCGACGGATCGAGTGGATGATCCGCTGCACCATGCTGCCGACCACCAGAATAAACAGGAGCGTCAACACGATCAAGACCAGCGCCATCTGCCGGGTATACCGATTGGCATCTTCGAGCAGCGCGGCCTTGTCCACCACGCGCATCAGGGTTAAATTCAGCGCGTTTACCGGCTGCTTCAGCGTGATCATGCCGCGGGGCAGAACCAGCTTGTCCGCCCCCTCCTCATCCGACAGCGTCCGCCCGATCATCGTGATGTCCGGATGGGCCAGCACCAGTCCGTCCTGGTTTACCAGAATGCCGTAGGATGCGGTTTCCCCGCCCGAAGTTCGGGTTGGGTTGACGAGCAGGTTGAGTTCCTCCGCGTCGAAACTCAGCACCACGACGCCGTAACGCTTGTGGCTGTACAGGTCGCGCAGCGGATAGGCCAGGTGGAAGAATCGCTTTGCGCCGGTGGAATTGTCTCTGGGCGCGACATCCACCTGCATGGTGGCCAGCCGGTTCGCCCGCTCGCAAAGCGCTTTCATCTCATCGCTGTGATCCTGCCCCAGCGCCCAGCCAAACCAGCCCATACCCACGGTGTTTTTGAGCTTGTTGTAATAAACGTAAGAGCCGTCGGGCATATAGACGGTGTAAGCCACAGCGGCACGCATTTGGCTGATGTGCTCTTTCATCACATCGTGCAGGCGCTGCGCAACGTAGGGGCGGTCGGAAGCGGAGCGCGTCTGATACTCGATTGTGTGCTTTAATACCACACTGTCAATCACACAATCGAACACCAGGTTTCGGCACACGCGCAGGTGTGTTTGCACGTTTCCAGCCTGTACCGCGAGGTAATCCCGCTCCACCTGCTCCACCGAGTGGGTCAACGCCGGGTTGAAGAACTGAAGCACAAACACGATCGTGACGACGATGAACAGGATGCCCGCAAGCGCGATGGACAGCACAAAGCGAGGCAGCAGGCTGGCATGAAGCCAGCCCGTCCCCCGCTTTACAAGAGCCCGAATGAAGCGCATGGACTACTCTTTGATCGCGCCCGCGGTCAGCCCGCCGACGATGTACTTCTGAAGCCCGACAAAGATCAGAACCACCGGGATCACCAGGATCATGCCGTAGGCCATGATCTGGTTCCACTTGGTGCCGTACTTGTCCATGTACTTGTAGATGTTGGCCGTCAGCGGCCGCATGTTGGCCTTGACGTTGAACGTCATCGAGTACACGAGGTCGTTCCAGCCGTGCAGGAAGCAGAACACCAGGCATGTGACGATGCCCACCCGCGCGATGGGGATCATGATCCGAAGGAACGACGTCCATGCGTTGCAGCCGTCGATGCGGGCAGCCTCGTCCAGCGATTTCGGCAGGCTCAGGAAAAACGGCCGGAGCGTCACCACGATGAACGGGATCGAGCCGGTCGCGATGGCCATCACCGGCGCTGGATAGCTGTTCAAAAGGCCCATTTTTGTGAACGTCAGGTACAGCGGCGTCAGAAGGAGGCTGTTTGGCATCATCTGCGTCACCAGAAAAATCAGCATGATTGAGCGCTTGAACGGTACCCTGAACCGCGCGAGGCCGTAGGCCGCGGTCAGACCGAGCACCGTGGACAGAATCATGTTGCAGCTGGCGATGGCGAAGCTGTTGAACAGGGACGCCAGAAACTCCTTATCGCTCAATTGGGTCACCCAGGGCAGCACCGTGAGTGTCCTTGGCCAGAAGGAGATGTTCTTGTCGAAGATCTCCACATCCGTCTTGAACGTTGAGATCAGGATCCAGTACAGAGGGAACAGGAACAATACCGCGATCAGAAGCGCGATCAGGTCCATGCCCAGCTTGGTGAGTTTCGTGCGCCGGCTCTCCGCTTCCAGTTTTCGGTTTAGAATCACACCCTGCGCCACGCTACATCACCTCGTCTTTCCGGATCAGCCTCAGGTAGAACACGCCCACGCACATCAGGCACAAAAACAGAACCACCGCGCTGGCCGCGCCCATCGAGAAGTTGAACAGCGTAAAGCTCTGACGGTAGCTGTAGGTGGACAGCACTTCGGTCGCGTTGAGCGGGCCGCCCTTGGTCATCATGAAGATCAGGTCGAACACCTTGAACGTATAGATGAAGCCCAGCATGAGGACCGACATGATCGCGGGTTTTAAAAGCGGGATCGTGATGCGGAAGAACCGCTGCACAGCGTTCGCGCCGTCGATCGACGCGCTCTCGTAAACATCGTTTGGGATGTTGGACATGCCGGTGGTCAGAAGCAGCATGTTGAACGGAATGCCGACCCAGCAGTTGGCGATGATCACTGCCCACATCGCGAGGCTTGGATCAATCAGCCAGCCAAGCGGCGCGCCCGCGCCAATGCCGATGAAGGACAGGAGTCTGTTGATGACGCCGCCCTCCGTCGCAAACATGTACTTGAACAGAAGGCCCGTCACCGAAACCGGCATCATCCAGGCCACCAGGATCGTGCCGCGTACCGGCCCCGCCAGTTTGAACTGGCCGTTGAAGAAGACCGCCATGAGCAGACCCAGCGAGAACTGGATCGCAATGCACGCGATGGTGAACCAGAACGTCTGGCCCAGCGCGGTCGTAAACTCCGGATCCTGTAACAGCGTGACGTAGTTCTGAAGGCCCACAAACACCGACGTGTTGCCCTTGAAGGTCATTACCGTCAGATCCCGGAAGGAAAGCACAAAGTTATAGACGAGCGGGTAGACCATCAGCGACAGCATGTACGCGACGGCGGGGAGCACAAATAAAAAGCCTGTGATGCGGTCGCGGTTGCGCCGGAGCCATTTCATCGCCACGGGGCGGCACCTCCATCTGGCGTTATGGCCGATCCGCCCGGCGTATACCGGGCGGATCGGCCGGAACCCATGAATTCAGGTTTACTGAGCCAGAATGCCCTTCACGGTCGCGGCGGCGCCGTCCAGCGCTTCCTGCGGGGTCTTCACACCGGTGAAAGCCTCGTGCTCGGCGACGGAGATGGCGGTGGAGATTTCCGGCCAGCGCGGGTGCGGGCCACGGGGCATGGCATACTGCATTTCGGCAGCGAACACGGACATGATCGGATCGGTGGTCCAGATTTCCTTGGAGGCGGAGGAGTCGGCACGCGGGGAGAACTTGCCGGCCACTTCGCAGAAGTTGGCGGAGACGTCCTTCGACATCAGCCAGGTCAGGAACTCAACCGCGGCATCCAGGTTCTTGCACGCGGTGGTGGGGCCGAAGTTCTCGCCGCCCAGCACGGACGCGTACACGCCGTCGTCGGCCTTCGGAACCAGCGCGACGCCCCAGTTCTTGTCGGGCGCGAGGTTCTTGACGGTGGCCACGTTCCAGGGCCCGTTGATCTGCATCGCGAGGCCGCCGGAGATGAACTGGTTGTTGCAGTCGCCCTGCGTCCAGTTGATGACGTCCTTGGGCATGGTGCCTTCGTTGATCATGTCGGTCAGGTAGGTCAGCGCGTCCACGCAGCCCTTGCCGTTCAGCTCTTCGAGCTTGCCGCCCGCGGAGATGAACCAAGGCATGAACTGGAAGCAGCCTTCCTCGTTCTTGACGGCGCTGATGCCCAGGCCATAGCGGCCCTTGGCGGGATCGGTCAGCTTCTTGGCGGCGTCCTTCAGCTCGGTCCAGTTGGTCGGAACCGCGATGCCGGCGGCGTCCAGCAGATCCTTATCATAGAACAGAGCCAGGCAGTTGGAGTTGTGCGGCAGGCCGTAGATGCGGCCGTTCTGCGTGCAGCTGTTGAGCGGGCCGGGGAAGAACTGATCCAGCTGGCCCCAGGCGTTGAGCTGGTCGGTGATGTCCGCGAACACGCCCATCTGGATGAAGCCGGCCATGTCCGGGTTGTCCACCATGCCGATGTCGGGCAGTTCGCCGGACAGCGCGCCCATGGTGTACTGCTTCAGAAGGTCTTCGCGAGCCACGAACGTGTAGTTGACGTGGATGCGATCCTGGCTGGCGTTGAAGGCGTCGATGTCACGCTGGAAGACGGAGCCGTCGGAATACTCATAGTCCGTTCCGTAGTAGTGCCACAGTTCCAGCTGGATGGCTTCCGCCGAAGCCGGAATCGCCATCGTGGAGAACACGAGGCAAAGCACCAGGGCCGTGATCAACCATTTCTTCATGATACCCCTCCTTGATTTTGTGCAACACGGCGTGAACATGGAGATTAGCCTGTGAAAATACTACCATTGTAAATTCCAAACGTCAAGCGAATTGGTGGACAATCCCGGTGCATTTCATTAAGGAACGCCCATTTCCTGAACCCCGCCCGGCAGGAACTGAACCGCTGAGCGGCATGGCGACAAGGCCGTCAGACCTTCAGGCCATCCTCCATGGCGGGCGTGGGGAGGGCTTCGGCCCTCCCGTCATTTCATAAGGTCCAGCGACCAGCGCGGTGGATCTGAATGCGCCAGCGGAGTTCCTTTGCCAACTACACCTTCAAATCGACGCCGGAACCCTTGCGGATGAAGACTGGGATGGTCTCAAGCGGCGCCGGAGCGGTCACGGTCTGGCCGCCCGCGTACTCTTTGCCGGTGTGGGCCTCGATCCAGGCTTCGCCCTCCGGCAGGTAAACCGCGCGCTCGCGGATGCCCAGTTCCATCACCGGCGCGACGAGGAGATCCGGGCCAAACATGTACTGATCCTCGACCGCCACGGCCTTCTGATCCTTCGGGAAGTCGTAGAACAGCGGGCGCATCACCGGCGCGCCCTCGTCCGCCGCCTGACGCATGATCTTCTCGATGTAGGGCCGCAGTTCCTCGCGCAGGAACAGGTACTTCTTCAGGATCTCATAGGCTTCCTCGCCGTAGCTCCACACCTCGTTGGGGCCGCCGGTGTCCGCCTTGGCCGGGTTGGCCGAAGGCTCGCCGTTCTTCCTGTAGCCGTGCAGCCGCATTACCGGGCAGAACGCGCCGAACTGGAACCAGCGCACGAGGAGTTCCCGGTAGGCCGGGTCGTTCTGGTCGCCGCCGTGGAAGCCGCCGATGTCGGTCGTCCACCATGGGATGCCCGCCATCGCCATCGAAAGGCCGATCGCGAACTGCTCGCGCAGCGTCCTGAACGTGGTGTCGATGTCGCCCGACCACACCAGCGCGCCGTAGCGCTGGGAGCCCGCCCACGCGCAGCGCAGGAGGTTCAGCGGGTTTTCCATACCAGCCGCCTTCATGCCGTCATAGAACGTCTTGGCGTAGAGCGCCGGGTAGACGTTGCCCACCTGCAGGACGCTGCCCAGGTGATAGCGGTAGTGGTCAAAGTCGTAAATTTTGCACTCCGGCTCCGCCTCGTCCAGCCAGAACACGCGCACGCCCTTGTCGAAGTAATTCTTCTTGGCAACCGACCATACGAAGTCCCTGGCGCCGGGGTTGGTGGCATCGAAGGGGATGGTATTGCCGCAAAAATCCATCGAATACCGTACGCCACGGTCGGTGCGCGCCAGATACCCCTTCTCCAGCATTTCCGGATAATTTTCGCTCCGGGTGTCCACGAACGGCCAGATCGAGACCATCAGCTCCGCGCCCGCCTCGTTGACCTCGCGGATCATCGCCTCAGGATCGGGGAACTCGTCATAGTCAAAGCGCCAGTCGCCCTGAAGCGGCCAGTGGAAGAAGTCGACGACGATCACGTCGAGCGGCAGGCCGCGCTTTTTGTGCTCGCGGAGGACATTCAAAAGCTCGTCCTGCGTGCGGTAGCGCAGCTTGCACTGCCAGAAGCCCATGCCGTAGTCGGGCATCATCGGGCTGTGGCCGGTGGCGTCGGCGTAGGCGCGCTCGATCTGCGCCGGGGTGTCGCCCGCGGTGATCCAGTAGTCCAGCGCCTTGGTCGACCTCGCCTGCCACTCGGTCATGTTCTTGCCGAACGACACGCGGCCGACCGCCGGGTTGTTCCAGAGGAAGCCGTAGCCCTCGGTGGACACGTAGAACGGAACGGACGCCTGGGAATTCCGGTGCGCCAGCTCCAGAACGCAGCCCATCTTGTCGAGGCAGCCGTCCTGATACTGGCCCATGCCAAAGATCTTCTCACCGGGTTTCGGTTCAAAGCGCATGTTCAGGGCGTAGTCGCCGCCGGTGATGGGCTGGAAGTCGCGCCCCTTGACCTCCAGCGCGCTGATGACCGCGAAATTGCCGCCCTCGCGGGTGCGCCACTGCTCCTCCAGCAGCTTCTCGCCCTTCTGATTATAGAAGCTGACGCAGCCGCCGTCCGCGATCTTCGCGGTGATCCTGCCGTTGGTGATCGAAGCCGTCTGACCATCGATGATGATCTTTGCTTCGCTGGACTCCGGCGCGATCAGCGCCCAGTCCTCCAAAGGCATCTCCGCCTGACAGGTCGCCCGGACGCGCAGGCTGTCCGCGCCCCACGGCTCGATCCACAGTTTCTCATAGTCGCTCAGGCGAATGAGCCTTGCGCCTTCCCGGCTGAAAATAGCCACCCGTACCGCCTCCTCGCAATGATGGTCGTCCCTACCAGTATAAGGGCGGGGCGTCTCGCTTGTAAAGCGCCGCGCGCGGTTTCATTCCACAAAGCCGTTGGACTTTTTTACACCAAAAGCATCCACGCCCAATGCGTTTCGTGCGCATCGTTGACTTTGTGCCATTTTTGTAAACCGGCGCGGGGTTTTGGGGACGTTCCGCTGCGCATGCGATCATATCCGGGATATGGGGTTGACGCGCGCGGGACGGCGCGCCATAATATTGGGAGAATGTACAAGGCAAAAGACAGGAGGAACCATTGTGATCATGCACCAACTGGACGAGCGGGTAAAGCGTATGCTGACGGAACTGAAGGGGCTGATCGTTCGAAGCGAATCCCCGGTTGAAAACCTCGCGACCGCGCCGCGCGGCTCGGAGAATTTCACACCCTTTGAAAACGGCGCGGAGTGGTCGCGGGACGGCGCGTGGCGCTCCTTCCGGTTCACCGCGCGGGTGCCGGAGGGATTCCGGGGGCGCGTAAAGCTGAGCGTCCGCACCGGGCGCGAGGGGCTGTGGGAGGCGGTCAATCCGCAGATTCTGGTCTTTGTCGAAGGGAAAGTCGCGTCCGCATTCGACACGCGCCATCAGACGCTGGTGCTTCAGGAGCAGGCCGCGCCCGGCGCGGCGTACGAAATCTGGTTCGACGCCTATTCCCAGCCGCCGGAGGCGGGGCAGGCCTATCCGGTACTGGACGTGCGTGTGACGGATACCGACAGCGCGCTGGAACAGCTTTGCTACGACATCGAAAACCCGTACGCCGCCGCCGTCATGCTGCCGGAGGGTGACCGGGAGCGCGAGGTGACGCTGGGAACGCTCGCGCGTGCGCTGGATCTCCTCGACCTACGCGCGCCGTGGAGCGAGGCGTTCGAGCGCTCTGTCGCGGACGCGCGGGCGTTCCTGAAAACGGAATACTATGAAAAGCGCGCGTCTCTTCCTCCAGTCGCCGTCGCGAACTGCGTCGGGCACACCCACATCGACGTGGCGTGGCTGTGGGACCTCTGCCAGACGCGGCACAAGGCCGCCCGCAGCTTCGCGACGGTTCTGAATCTGATGGACCGGTATCCGGAGTACAGGTTCATGTCCAGCCAACCGGTTCTCTACCACATGGTGAAGGAAGATCATCCAGAACTCTACGAACGCATCAAGGCGCGGATCAAAGAGGGCCGCTGGCAGCCGGAGGGCGGCATGTGGCTGGAGGCGGACTGCAACCTGACCGGCGGTGAGTCGCTCGTCAGGCAGTTTTTGCACGGGCAGGAGTTCTTTGAAAAGGAATTCGGCAGGCGCTCAAAGGTTCTGTGGCTGCCGGACGTGTTCGGCTACTCGGCGGCGCTGCCGCAGATCATGAAGGGCGCGGGCATCGACTACTTCATGACCACCAAGATCAGCTGGAACGAGTTTAACCTGATGCCGCACGACACCTTCCTGTGGAAGGGCCTCGACGGCACCGGGGTGCTCACCCACTTCTCCCCCGCGCGCGTGTGGAACGAGCGCGGGCACGGGGAAGGGCATGAAGGCCTCGCCCACTACACCACCTACAACGCGATGATCGACCCGTCCACCATCCGCGGCGGCTGGCAGCGCTATCAGGACAAGGGGCTGGACGGCGAATTCCTGGTCAGCTACGGCTACGGCGACGGCGGCGGCGGCCCCACCGACTGGATGCTGGAGAACGCGCGGCGCATGGAAACGCCGCTGCCCGGCGTGCCCGTGGTGAAGCAGACGCACCCCCGCGAGTTCTTCGAGGCACTTGAAAAGCGGGTGATGGACGACCCGCACCTTCCGGTCTGGTCGGGTGAACTGTACCTGGAGTACCACCGCGGCACCTACACCGCGCAGGCCAAGAACAAGCGCAACAACCGGAAGACCGAACTGATGCTGCGCGACGCGGAATTTTTGTGCGCGGCGGCGGCGCGGCTCAAAGGCTTCCGCTACCCGGAAAACGCGCTGCACGACGCGTGGCAGGACACCTTGACGCTGCAGTTCCACGACATCCTGCCCGGCTCATCCATCAAAAAAGTCTACGAGGATTCGGACGAGATGTACGCGCATCTTGACCAGACGCTTTCCGGGATCCGCTGGGACGCGCTCCGCGCGCTGTCCGTAGACGCGCCGGACTGTGTCAGCGTGGCCAACACGCTGTCGTTTGTCCGAAGTGACGTGGTGTTCTTCGATGCGCCGGAGTGGGTCAAGTCGCTCGTCGCGCCGGATGGAACGCGGACGCCGGTGCAGTTCGTCTCCGGCCGCGCCTGCGCGCTCCTTAGAAATCTTCCGCCGTTCTCCGTCACGCCCTACGAATACAGCGCGGAGGAAGTCGCGGCGGAAGCCATCTCGATCTCCGCGGAGGGCTTCGAGACCCCCGCGTTTTCCGGGAAGTTCGACGCGCGCATGCGCATCGTCTCCCTCTACGATAAACGCGCCCGGCGCGAGGTGGCAAGACCCGGCGAATCGCTCAACCGCATCGTATGCTACGAGAACAAGCCGCACAACTACGACGCGTGGGACATCAACATCTACTACGACCGCCGCCACTGGGACGTGGACGATGTGGCATCCGTCGAGGTGGTCTCCTGTGGCCCTGTGCTCGCGCGCCTCGCCGTCCGCTACCGTTACATGAACTCCACTGTCGATCAGTTGGTGACGGTGTATCATGACATCGACCGCGTCGATTTCGATACCCAAGTCGACTGGAAGGAAAAGCAGTACCTGCTCAAGGCGCACTTCCCGGCGGACGTGTTCTATAACGAGGCGACGTTTGACGTACAGTACGGCAACGTGCGCCGCGCGACCCACAAAAACACCAGTTGGGACGCGGCGCGCTTCGAGGTGTGCGCGCACAAATGGGCGGACGTGGGCGAGGACGGCTACGGCGTGAGCCTTTTGAACGACTCGAAGTACGGCCACAGCGTCGACGAGCGCGGAATCGCGCTGACGCTCCTCAAAAGCAGCACTTCCCCCGACCCGGACGCCGACCAGTGCCTGCACCAGTTCTCCTACAGCCTGATGCCGCACGAGGGCTCCTGGCGCGACGCGGGCACGGCGAAGATGGCGTACCGGTTCAACAGCCCGGCGATTCCGGTCGCGGGGCGGCGCGCGGAAGTCGCGCCTCTCGTCACGGTGGACAGGGAAAACGTGATGGTGGAGGTCGTGAAGAACGCGCTGGACGGACGGGGCATGATCGCGCGCCTCTACGAGACCTTCGGCCGCCGGACGCAGGACGCGGTGATGACGCTGGGCTTCGACGCCGCGGGAATCACCGAATGCAACCTCCTGGAGGATGATCTGCGCGAAGTGGCGGCGAATCGCAGGACGGCGTCGTTCTCGCTGCGCCCGTACGAAATCAAAACCTTCCGCATCCTGTAGTCACACGCATGCGAACAAAAAGCAGGGGGCGGCTGCGCGCCACCCCCTGTTCATGCGTGTAGTTCTTTATCTTGTCGCGGGGCTGTCGGGATGATCGCTGAAGTGCATCAGAATGACCATCGACTGCGTCTTGAACTGGTTCGTGAACGTAACGCCCGCCTTCAAGGCCTCCTTCGTCACGAACACGCCCTTTTTGCAAAAAAACTTCGCAGATAAAACAACCTTGCCCTTCTCGGCGATGTTCCCGGGGTAGCCGCTCGACAGCGCTGCCTACCAACGGATGTGGATGGTGGACTCCATGACGCTGGCGATGAACACGTCGTCAAACCCGATCACCCGGATGTCACCCGTCACGCTGCTGCCCGACTCGCTGAGGCACCGAAGCGCGCCCACCGACATCTGTCGTTGGCGATGGACACGCCGTCGATGTCGGGCATCTGCGAAAGCAGTACCCGCATCGCGGTGTAGCCGCTGCGGTGGGTGTAATCGACGTTTGTGATCATGTGTTCGTCGACGGCGAGGCCGCGCGGGCGTTATCGAATCAGTTCAAAATATTCGGGTAAAAAATGCCCTCCGAGACGGAGGGCGGGGATGTGATGAACCATACTACTTTGTCATCGCCGCTTCGATGTCCTCGACGGATCGGGGGATGTCCAGAGACAGGTTGACGCAGCCGTCCTTTGTAATCAGGCAGTTGTCCTCCAGCCGGAAGCCGATGCCCCAGTCCTCGTTGTAGATGCCGATGTCCACGCAGAACACCATGCCTTCCGAGACGGGCCGGGTCATGTCCACCACGTCGTGCACGTCAAAGCCCACGTGGTGCGCGCCGCCGTGCCACATGTAGCGGCCGACCTCCTCGTACTCTTTGACGAGGCCGATCTTTTTGAGCTGCTCAAAATTGTACTTCCGGGCGGTCAGGTCGACGTCCGCCATCGGCATGCCGGGTTTCAGGATCGAGAACATGTACTGCGAGGTATTGTAGGCGCACTCGTAGAGAAGCCGCTGCTCTTTGGTGAACTTGCCGTTCACCGGCCAGCCGCGGGACACGTCGTTGCATTCGTTGTCCCAGATCGCGCCGACGTCGTTTAAGACCAGGTCGCCGTCCTGAAGCAGCCCGGTGTACGCGTCGTAGTGGATGCAGAAGTTGTTGACTCCGGCGGAGATGATCGGCGGGAACGCCGGAACGAGGACGCCGTTTCGGGTCAGCGCGGCGTCGTAGACCGCCTTGAGTTCATACTCGTACATTCCGGGGCGGGACGCGCGCATCATGGAAAGGATGCCTTCCCGCGTGACGGTCATGGCGCGGCGCATCGCGTCAATCTCGCAGGGTTTCTTGATCGTCCGCAGCGCGCGCAGGTGCGGCAGCAGGTTTTTGACTGGAAGGAACGGGTATTCCTTCGCCGCGAAGGACTGGAAGCGGTCGGCTTCGTTCTCCGGGTCGCCCGGCTTCAGGCGGTCGATGTCGAGGTACAGGTTCTCGTACAGCCCGGACATCGCGAGCTTGTGGAAGTTCAGGCTGAACTCCTCCACCCAGCGGATGTCCTCGATGCCGGACAGCGCCCTGGCCTCGTCCGCCTTGACGCGCCGCCCATTCCAGCGTTCGAGGTGGGCGTCCGGCGGCAAAAGGAACAGCGTCTCCGACACCGCGCCGCCCTTCTTCCGCGCGAGGAATACGAAGTTCTGCGCGTTTGGCAGCCCCAGCCCCGTCAGGTACGCGAAGTTGCGGTTGGCGAAGAAGCCGTAGAACGCGTCGGCGGTGCGGCGGGGCGCGCAGCCGGAAAACAGCACGATCAGCGCGTCGCCGGAGACCAGATCATACAGCGCGCGGCGGTTCTCGATGTAAAACGACCGATCCATCCTCAGGACTCCTTCATGAACGGATAACCGATTTCCTTCGCGGACAGGAAGTTTTCCTTAATGACGCGCGGGCTGATCCAGCGGTAGAGGTTGAGCATCGAGCCCGCCTTGTCGTTGGTGCCGGACGCGCGCGCGCCGCCGAAGGGCTGCTGGCCGATGACCGCGCCGGTGGGCTTGTCGTTGATGTAGAAGTTGCCGGCGGTGCCGGAGAGCGCCTTTTCCATCTTAACGATTGCCGCGCGGTCTTTGGCGAAGATCGCGCCGGTCAGCGCGTAGGGCGACGCTTCGTCGCACAGCCTGAGCGATTCGTCAAACGCCTCATCCGCGTAAACGTAGATGGTCAAAACAGGCCCGAAAATCTCCTCGACCATCGACTTGAAGTCCGGGGTTTTGGCGAGGATCACGGTGGGCGTCACGAAGTAGCCGACGGAATCATCGTAGGAGCCGCACAGCACCTCCGCGTCCGGGGAGGCGCTGGCGTAATCGATGTAGGATTTGATGTTTTCAAACGAGTTCTTGTCGATCACCGCGCCCATGAAGCTGGTGAAGTCGGCCACGTCGCCCACCTTCAGCTTCGCGATTTCACCAAGCAGCTTTTCCTTGACCGATCCCCACAGGCTCTCCGGCACATAGGCGCGGGACGCCGCGGAGCACTTCTGCCCCTGGTAC
>CAZNPZ010000030.1:0-32139 GCA_964575255.1 uncultured Oscillospiraceae bacterium | reverse complement strand
ATCGACGAGCTCAAGCGCTTCCGCCAGTTCGGCTCCAAGACGCCGGGCCACCCGGAGTGCACCCACACGCCGGGCGTCGAAACCACGACAGGGCCCCTTGGCCAGGGCATCGCGAACGCGGTCGGCATGGCGATTGCCGAGGCGTATCTCGCGAAAAAATTCAACCGCGAGGGCTTCCCGGTCGTCGACCACTACACCTACACGATTCTGGGCGACGGCTGCATGATGGAGGGCGTGTCCCACGAGTGCTGCTCGCTGGCGGGAACGCTGAAGTTGAACAAACTGATCGCGCTGTACGACGACAATGAAATCTCGATTGAAGGCTCCACCGACCTCGCGTTCCGCGAGAACGTGCCGGAGCGCTTCCGCGCCTACGGCTGGAACGTGATCGACATCGCGGACGCCAACGCCTACGAGCCGATCGAGGCCGCCATCGAAGTCGCGAAAAAGAGCGACAAGCCCACGCTGATCGTCTGCCACACGTCCATCGGCTTTGGCTCGCCCAAGGCCGGGCAGGCGTCCACCCACGGCGAACCGCTGGGCGCGGACAACCTCGCAGCAACCAAGAAGGCGCTTAACTGGCCCTGCGAGGAAGCCTTCCAAGTGCCGGAAGAAGTCTACGAACTGACCGGCGCGGTCAAGGCCGCGGGCGAGAAGGCCGAGCAGGCCTGGCTGGATCTGTTCGCCGAGTATGCCAAAACCTATCCGGAACTCGCGAAGGAATGGGCAGACTGGTTCAGCGGCAAGCTGCCGTTTGACCCGATGAAGGATGAGGCGCTCTGGGCGTTCTCCGGCAAGGCGGCGACCAGGAATTCCTGCGGCGAAGTTCTGAACCGGCTGACCGCGCGCGTGGGCAATCTCATCGGCGGCAGCGCCGATCTCGCGCCGTCCAACAAGAGCTACATGAAGGGCAAGGGCGACTTCTCCGCCGAGGACCGCTCCGGCGCAAACCTGCACTTTGGCGTCCGCGAGATGGCGATGGCCGCGATCACCAACGGCATCCAGCTTCACGGCGGCCTGCGCGCCTACTGCGCGACCTTCTTCGTGTTCAGCGACTACATGAAGAACGCCATCCGCATGAGTTCCATCATGAAGCTGCCGGTCACCTACATCCTGTCCCACGACTCCATCGGCGTCGGCGAGGACGGCCCCACCCATCAGCCGGTGGAGCAGCTGGCGGGTCTGCGCGCGATCCCGGGCGTGACCGTGTTCCGCCCGGCCGACAGCCGCGAGACCGCCGCGGCCTGGGTGTGCGCGATGACGAACGATAAGCCGACGCTGCTGGTCACCACCCGGCAGGACCTGCCGCTCTACGACGGCAGCGGCGCGGATGCCCTCAAGGGCGGCTACGTGATCTCCGCGGGCAAGAAGGAAACGCCGGACGTGATCCTGATGGCCTCCGGTTCCGAAGTCGAACCCTGCGTCGAGGCGCAGAAGGTTCTTGCTGAAAAGGGCGTTGACGCCCGCGTGGTTTCGATGCCCGCGATGGACCTGTTCGACGCGCAGTCTGACGAATACAAAGAGAGCGTGCTGCCCAAGGCCGTGCGCGCCCGCGTCGCGATCGAAGCCGCAAGCCCGATGAGCTGGTACAAGTACGTGGGTCTTGACGGCGAGGTCATCGGCATGACCACCTTCGGCGCATCCGCCCCGTACAAGCTCCTGTTCCCCCACTTCGGCCTGACCACCGAAAACGTGGTGGAAAAGGCGCTGAAAGTCCTCGGCAAGTAAAGTTCTTCAAAATAATGGGGGCTGCCGCACCGTTTGGTGTGACAGCCCTTTCTTATTTCTTCAAATGCCTGTCAGTGTATTTTTGTGGGGTGTCCAAAGGGCCACTGGCCCTTTGGCGGGGTATGGGGCAGAGCCCCATCGTGAACTCTAGCTTTCTGCAATGGCGCGCAGCGTTGCGCGGAAGCCCTCCATCGCGAGGATGGCCGGAAGCTCCGCGGGCGCGGGCGACGCGCCCGGCTCGATGAGCGGCTGTTCCGGTTCACCGGGCGCAACCGTCACCGTCAGCCAGATCGCGTCCCCGGCCTCGTCCGCGGCATCCGCGAGCGCGGCGACAAAGTCCGCGAGCGCGGTGCACGTCTCGCCATCGGTGCCCTTCGCCGCCGCGCCCCAGCGCCCCAGCGTCGCCGCCGCACCCCGCGCAAGCAGCGAAAACTCAGCGGCGGTCAGCTTCTGTACCGCCGGGCCCGTCGCGACCGCGCGGAAGCCCGCCATCAGCGCGCGCGCCTCCAGCGCGTCGGTTTCGGAAAGCGTTACCGCGCCATCGGCCATCAGGCTGGACGCCATTGAGACGCCCTCGGTATCCGACAGCAAAGAAACCGACCACGCATCGCTGCCGTCCGTCGCCAGCCGAAGCGCCATCGCTTCCCCGTCTTTCCAGGACGAACTGTCGATCGTCAGCGCCGTCATCCCGGCCAGCTCGCCAAGCCAACGGCCAAAGGGCTGCACCACCACGCCGCCCGTCGTCAGCTGAAACCGGAGCGTCGCGCCTAGCGGAACCAGCCCCGGCGACGCCGAAGCGCCCGCGGGCATGATCAGCGCGAGCAACGCAAGCGCGGCGAGTAAGCCTGTCCATTTATTCCGGCGCATCCATGAAAGCCCCCTTCCCCGATCGTGCAGCGTTTCATATGCGAGCGGAGCCGGGGGCATAACGCGCGAGAGGGAGAAAATCGGTCGCCAAAATCCTGACGGTGAATCAAGTGGACGGGGACACGAAGCCGCTGAATTTCATCATAAAAAGGCGTAAAACGGCCCCGCAGGTCAATCTGCGGGGCCAGTCATGCAACCGAGAGATGTTACGGAATCTGCTTCATGTCGCCCAGCCCGCGCAACAGGCGGCGGATCATGAACCGCGCCTTTTCCAACGGTTTCAGCTGCGCGGTCAATTGCTTGTAAGCCTCCCGCGCCTGCGTCAGCGCGGCGGCGTCAGGCTTTCTCCGCGCGTAGCGCGAGAGTGCGAGCTGCTCGGACGCGTAGCGGAACGCTTCGCCCGCGACGCCCGCCTCCTTCAACCGGTCGGCGTACGCGATCGGGGTCTCGCCCGGCGCAGGCGAATGGCCCTGCTCCTCCAGCGCGGTCAGCATCGCGCGGTACCAGACCGCGAGCTTCCCGGCGGCGTCCTCCATCTTCCTCTCGGCGAACGCCGGGTCGGACGCGCGCAAGCGGCGCACCACCCACCACGATGCGAGCGAAACCAGCGCGAGAATCAGGAACAGCCAGATCAGCCAGATCGGTTTGGGGGATTCTGGCGTCGTCGCTGTATCGTCGGTCTCTGGCGGCTGATCCTCCGGTTCGGGCGTGACCTCCGGTTCGTCCGACTGGTCGCTGCCGTCCTCCGGCTGCGGCTGATCCTCACCCGGATCGGGGGATTCCGACGGCGAGGCGGTCGGCTCCTGGGTCGGCTGCTCGGTCGGCTCGGCGGTGGGCGCTTCAGTTGGCGCGAGGGTGGGTTGGGGCGACGGGCTCGCGTCGGGGTTTCCGCCGTTCTCGCCCGCCTCTCCATCCGGGTCGGGCGTCGTGTCGCCGCTGCCGGGGGTCGGATTGAACGGGATCCAGCCGACGCCCTGAAAGTAGAGTTCCACCCACGCGTGCGCGTTCTCGCCGGTGACGATCGTGCCTTCGTCGCCGCTGGCGGGCACGAGATAGCCCTCAACATAGCGGGACGGGATGCCCGCCATCCGGGCCATCACCGCCATCGCGGACGCGAAGTAGCTGCAGTAGCCCTTCTTTGAATCCAGCAGGAAGTAGGATACGAAGTCGCGGTTTGCGGGCGGGTAGTTCACCTCGGTGGAATACGTGTAGTTTTTCAGAAGGTACAGTTCCAGCGCGCGCGCCTTCTCGTAGGGCGTCCCCGCGTCTAACGTGATCTCCCGCGCAAGGTCGTACACGCCCTGCTCGATGCCCTTGGGGAGGTCAAGGTAATCCCGCTTCGCCTCGTCCATTTCGCTGTCCGGGGACATGGCGGCGGCGGTCAGGATGCGGCTGAGCGCTTCGTTGTCTCCGGTAGGCTGCAGCGCGGTAAAGCCGTAGGCGTCGCCGGTCTTGACCCGACGGGTGATGAACACCTCGCCGGTGTTGTTATAATACACCGCCATGTCAATGCCTGTGTTCAGATCCAACAGCCGATGAGGCAGGTAGAGCGTGGAGATGCCCTCATTGAGCATCGTGACCGACGCGGAGACCTTCTCAAACGCGTCGGACGCCGAATACCCGTCCAGCCGCTTGGGTTCAAAGATTCGGTCGCGAACGCCCGCCTTGGTGGGGTCAATGAAAAGATACCGGTTGTTTACGGCGCTGTTTGTCCAGGAATAGGTGGTGTAGGTGCGCCTGATCGAGCCGCGCAGAAGCAGCATCCGGTCGGTCTCGACCAACATGATGTTCTTCCTGGAAGGTTCGGCGGGACCGCCCAGCGCGTCGCCCATCGGCTGGAAGCCGTCCGAATACAGCGAGTAGGACGCGCGGGCGTCGGTGAACATGAAGTAATCAAAAAACATCTGCCGCACGCGGTCGGCGGCGTCCGACAGCGGCTTCCAGGTGGGGTTCCCGGCGGGCAGCGCAACAAATGCCAGCGCCGCGATCAGAACCGCCGCCGGAAGCGCCTTGAGCGGGGAAATCCGCTCATTCCCGGACTTCGCGAACATCGTCGCCAGCGCCGCGAGCGCCGGAAGCGCGCTGGCCGGGTTCAGCCGCTTTTCCAAAAACCAGCCGTAGAGAAGGATGATCAGCGAGAGCGTCAGCGCCGGATACACGCCGCCGGGCATCCGCCCGATGAGGTACAGCGCCGCAGAAACGACCACGGCGATCAGCCACAGCACCGTGTCCGTATGCTCGGTCAGCATCGCGGCCTCGCCGGAGCCCATCGCGTAGAGCGCGCGGAACAGCGCGCCCATCTTCTCGATCGGCCTGAAACCCGCGAACAGCACCAGCGCCGTAAAGCCCGCGGCCACCAGCGCGGCCGCGGCCAGCGCGCCGGTCTTCGACCAGGAGGCGAGCGCGGCGAGCAGCGTGACCGCGCCGCACAGCGCGTATACGGAAACGGTCGAGACCGACAGCCCCAGCGCCTGCAAAAGAACCAGCGTCAGCGCGCCGGATAGCATGGCCGCGACCAGCGCGCTGCCCGCGAGGTCGAGAATTCTCCTGCCTTTTCGCATTTTGTACGTCCTAAATCGCGAGATTTTCCGCCCAGGGGTCGATCTGCCGCGCCTGAATGCCGGACAGCTTCAGCCTGGTGAGCATTTCCAGCGCCTCCGTGCGCTGCGTGTCGGTGATCCAGTACACCTTCACCTGCATGCCGCTTCGCTTGAGCTGCACCGCGACATCCGCGACGCGCGCGGACAGCGCCGGGGTCACCAGCACCGCGCCGCCCGTCCGGGACATGCGCCGCATCTCGATGGCGAGCAATTGTTCGTAAGGATAAGGGCTGTCGAACGGGACGCGCATCAGCGCGTCCACAAATTTGCCCGCCTCCACCGCCGTCTGGCCGCTGACCTCCTGCGGGGATCTGGCAGCGAGCGGCATCCGCACCGGATACCCGGCCTTCAGCTGCGCCACCGCCGCCGAAACCGCGGCTTCGCAGACGGCATCCTCGGTGGACATCGCGTGGCTTCTGAGCGCGCCCTGCGGCGTCAGGTCGACCAGCAAAAGCGTGTCGGGCCGGGCAGATTCCTCATACGTCCGTACCATCAACTCGCGCTTTCGCATCGTCAGCTTCCAGTGCACCTTCTTCAACGCGTCGCCAGGGATCCAGTCCCGGACGCCGGAAGGCGACGCGGTGTCCTCGGTCATGCGGCTGATGTGCTCCGCGCCGGTCTCCACCGACTGGAGCGCCATCGGCTCCTCGGCGGACACTCGGGGGCGTACCTCCACCCGCGCCATCTGAGCGTTCATCTTCCGGGACAACGCGACCAGGCCGAACAGATCGGTCACCGTCAGGCTTGTGACGCCCACCTGATAGCAACCCCGGTGCGGGCAGCGGAAGGAGGATTCATACTTGACCAAAGAGAAAGGCCTTGGCGCGATCTCGGCCGACCCGGAAGCGTCCAGATCGCCCGGCACGGCCAGCCGCATTTCGACCGACCGAACCGGCAGCGGGCACAGGTGCCTGACGGCGACGGTCAGCGGAATCTCCTGCCCCCGCGTCACGATGCGGCGGGGGCATTCAACCTTGACGCGGACGGTCAGAAGCGTCCACAGCGCGGACGCGAACGCATAGACCAGCATCAGCCCCATCATCAGCGCCAATAGATAATATAGCGGCGATCCGTTGGAGAGCGCGGCGGCCAGCGCCGTCAGCCCCGCCAGGAAAAACGCCGCGGTTCTTCCATTCACTTGAGCTTCACCGGCACCTGAACGGAGCCCATCACCGCGCCAAGCGCCCGCTCCGGCGTAATGTTGCGCATGCGCGCCTCCGGGCTGAGCACAACCCGGTGTGCCAGCACCGGCTGCGCCATCGCCTGGATGTCCTCCGGGATCACGTAATCGCGTCCCTCCAGCATCGCGCGGGCCTGCGACGCGCGCAGAAGCGAAATCGCCGCGCGGGTGGAGATGCCCAACTGCATGCCGCTATACTTGCGGGAAGCCGCCGCGATCATCGCGACGTAGGCGCGCACCTCGCGCGAGGCGTACACCTGGCCCACCGCGCGCTGCAGCGTCAGGATGTCCTGGGAGGTACAGATCGCTCGCAGTTCCTCCATCGGCCGGGTGTTGGTGGAAAAGCGTTCGAGGATGTCGATCTCCTCGTCCTGGGACGGGTAGCCGATGGCGACCCGCATGAAAAAGCGGTCCAGCTGCGCCTCCGGCAGCGGGTACGTGCCGACGAAGTCCACCGGGTTCTGCGTCGCCAGCACAATAAACGGTTTCGGCACGCGGTAGGTGGTTCCGTCCACCGTTACCTGGCCTTCCTCCATGACTTCGAGGAGCGACGACTGGGTCTTGGGCGAGGTGCGGTTGATTTCGTCCGCCAGCACGATCTGGCTCATCACGAGGCCGGGGCGGAACTCCATTTCGCCCGTTTTGATATTGACCAGCGTAAAGCCGGTGATGTCCGACGGTGTAATGTCGGGCGTAAATTGGATGCGCTTGAAGCCAAGATCCAGCGACTTCGCAAGCGCCGACGCCAGCGTGGTCTTGCCCACGCCCGGCACATCCTCGATCAATACGTGACCCTGGCAGATCAGGGAAATCAACAGCAGATTCACTACGTCCCGCTTGCCCACGATCACCCGCCCGATGTTGTCCCCCAGCAGTTTCGCCATGTTTTGAGCAGCCTGCATCCCGGTGTTTCTCCTAAAGTACAAATTTGCATCCAATGATTTGACGCATATGGGTTCCCGAACAGTATACTCCATCCGTCCGCGCCATTTCAAGCAGAGCGCCAAAATGCCATAAATTGACGGCATTGTATAATCCTTCGGATTTATCAATGCCGTGTGAAGAGAACTGCGCAAGCCTGAAATCCTTCCGGATTTCCGGGCGGCTTGCTGACTGATGGTATTGTTTCATCCCCCAGTGTGCGCACTGGGGAATGAAACACGTTTTCGGCGCGCAGGTCGCCGTAAACGATTGGATGGTACGACGGGGTTTTGCACAGCGCCGCACAAGACAGATTTACCAACAACTTCCATGCCATATTTATCTCTCCAGGTCTTAATCGGGCGTGCCGAACGGCGATATATGGTATAATGAAAGAGAGGGTTGAAGGGGGGCAGGCCGGTTGATCGTGGGCCTCGGCATAGACATCGCGGAGATCGCACGCATCGAGAAGGCGTTGGAGAAACCGCGCTTTGCGCTGCGTATATTTACAGATGGCGAGCGCGCGCGCATCGACCAGCGCGGCGTGAAGACCGCGGCGGGGCTTTTCGCCGCCAAGGAGGCGGTCGCAAAAGCCTTGGGCAGCGGATTTGACGGTTTTGGCCCGGCGGACGTGGAGATTCTATGGGACGAAGCGGGCAGGCCCCGCTGTCAGCTCCACGCAGGCGCGCTCGCGCGTCTCCGCGCGACTGGCGGCGGATCGGTCTTCCTGTCGATCACGCACGACGCTGGCGTGGCGGCCGCGGTGGCGGTGATCGAAACCGACCTCGGCGGCCTCCCTGTGTAAAATCTGTCGCGTCTTTGATAATATGGCATCCTGCCACAAGAATCTGGAACAATCTGGAGGATATTTCGTCTTTTAGGTTATAGAAGAAGACATTGCGGGGGTAGGGATTTATGAGGAAACTACTGGCACTGTGCCTCTCACTGACACTTTTGACCGGGCTTTGGGCGATCCCGGCCACGGCGGATGAAACGGTCGCGGCGTCCTCGGTCATCACCGTGGATACTGAGAGCAGCGCGCTCATAAACAACATCGACCTGGCGACCGAATCGCTGGACGGTGTCCTCGTGGCCGAGGGCGAAACATTCTCATTCAACAACACCGTCGGCCCCCGAACCAACGCCGAGGGCTATCAGAAGGCCGTAAACGGCCGTGGCGTAAAGGTAATGGGCGGCGGCGTGTCCGAGGTCGCGACGGTATTGTACCTCGCGCTTCAGGAACTAGACGGCATCGACTACCAGGAGAAAGAGGTCTACGGCGAAGCGTTCACCGGCGACTACGTATTCTCCGGTGACGACGCCATCATCACCGACTACGACGAGGAGATCGACTTCAGCTTCGCGAACAATTACCAAACCTTCCGGATCTCGCTCTGGCGCGACGACGCCGACCTCAATTGCCTGATCTTGACCGGAATGGAGTACACCCCTGAAGAGGGAAGCGAGGATTCCGGGGACGAGGACTTCAGCGATGACGATGCCAACGGCTCATTCTCCGAGGCGGGTCAATCGTCCGTCAACGTGAGCGGCACAGACGCGCTGCTTCATAACATTTCCGAAGCCTGCAACGCCATCGACGGCCTGATCCTGGACGACGGCGACACCTTCTCCTTCAATGACACCGTCGGCCCTCGCACCGAGGCAAGGGGCTATGAGATCGCGGTGAACGGCCGGGGCGTCAAGGTGGTGGGCGGCGGCGTGGCGCAGGTCGCGAGCGCGCTGTGGCTCGCGGCCAAGGACATGGACGGCATCACCATCACCAAAAAGTACACCTATGGCGACAAGTACAACCAGTCCTACGTGGACGACCCGGACGACGCGATTCTGACCGACTACGTGGGCAACATTGACTTCCGCTTCCGGAACGACACCGGCGCGCAGATCACGTTGCACACCGAGCTTCAGGACGACGAGTCCATCATCTGCGAGATCACCGGCGACTGAGAAAGCGATTGTCTGGAACAAATTGACCCCGGCATCGTCTCAATGATGTAACGCTAATGGCACGCAGGTTCGTAAGCGCGGGGAGGGTGGGATCCATGAAAAAGACACTTCAACTGATGTTGACGCTCATGCTCCTCGCGGGCATCGCGTTCTCGCCGGTCGCCGCCGCGGACACGGACGTTTCCGCGAACACATCCCTCGAATCCGCTTCCAGCGCGCAGCTGAACAACATCGAGCTCGCGGTCTCCGCGCTGGACGGCGCGTACGTGGCCGAAGGCGACACGTTCTCCTTCAACGATGTCGTCGGTGACCGAACCCAGGCGCGCGGTTACAAAACGGCGGTCAACGGGCGCGGCGTCAAGGCGATGGGCGGCGGCGTGGCGCAGGTCGCGAGCGCCCTGTACCTGGCGCTTGAGCAGCTGGACGGGATCGACTACATCGAAAAAAGGGTCTACGGCAGCCGTTATTCGGGCGATTACGTGGACTCCGGCAGCGACGCGATCATCGTCGACTCCAGTGAAAAGATCGACTTTGTGTTTGAGAACAACCACGAAGATTTCTACATCAACATGTGGACCACCGACGACACACTGGAGTGTACGCTGACTTCCTACGACGACGAGGACTTCGGCGACAGCGTCGGCTCCTCGACGATCGAGATTCACGGAAACAGCGCGCTGAAGAGCAACATCAAGCTCGCCGCGGGTTCCGTCTACGACACGATCCTGGAGAGCGGCGACACCTTCTCGTTCAACGACACCGTCGGCCCCCGCACCGCCGACTACGGCTACAAGTCCGCCGTCAACGGCCGGGGCGTCAAGGTGGTGGGCGGCGGCGTGGCGCAGGTCGCGAGCGCCATCTGGCTCGCGATCAAGGATCTGGATACCGTGACCGTCACCGAAAAGTCCACCTACGGCGAAAAATTCAACCAGAGCTACGTGGACGACCCGGACGACGCGATCCTGACCGACTACGCAAACGGGACCGACTTCTGTTTCACCTACGACGGGTTTGGCGAACTGTCAATCTACACCCAGGTCTCCGGCGACACGCTCACCTGCGACATCTACGAGAATTAGGGGTATTTGATGTATACAGCTTCCGCATGGCGCGATTACGAGGTATTGGACGCCGGGTACGGCGAGAAACTGGAGCGGTGGGGCGACATCACCTTATGCCGCCCCGATCCACAGGCGATCTGGCCCAGACAGGCGCCTGAAGCCTGGAACGCGGCGGACGCGCGCTATCACAGGTCTTCCGGCGGCGGCGGCAATTGGGAATACTTACGGAAACTTCCGGAGCGGTGGACCGTCGGGTACGGCGGCCTCCGCTTTTACGTGCGTCCGACCGGGTTCAAGCATACCGGGCTGTTCCCGGAGCAGGCCGTCAACTGGGATTGGATGTCCGGTCTGATCCGCACGGCAAACCGCCCGGTGAAGGTCTTGAACCTGTTCGGCTATACCGGCGGCGCGACGATCGCCTGCGCCGCGGCGGGCGGCCACGTGACCCATGTGGACGCCGCGAAGGGCATGGTGCAGTGGGCGGGCGAGAACCGGGCACTCTCCGGCATCGATGAGAAGAGTACCCGCTGGATCATTGACGACGCGAAGAAATTCGTCGAGCGGGAGGCGCGGCGCGGAAACCTCTATCAGGCCATCCTGATGGATCCGCCCTCCTACGGGCGCGGCCCCGGCGGCGAGGTGTGGAAGCTGGAGGACGAGTTGTACGGCCTCGTGTCCGCAAGCGCCAGACTGCTCGCGGAGGACGCGGTCTTCTTCCTGATCAACAGCTACACCACCGGGCTTCAGCCGGCGGTGCTTTCCAACATGCTGATCATGACGGTTCATAAGGCATTGGGCGGGCGCGTGGACGCGGACGAGGTCGGGCTTCCGATCACGTCCGGCGGGGTTCTTCCCTGCGGCGCGTCGGGGCGCTGGGAGCCATGATCGATTCGTTCAGGGCGGGCGGGTTCGCGGTGAACGTCCTGTATCTGGACAACCACCTGCTCGCCGTCGAAAAGCCGCCCAACATGCCCACCCAGGCGGACGATTCGCGGGATACGGATCTCCTGTCCGCGTGCAAGCGCTACATTGCGGAGAAGTTCCAGAAGCCGGGCGAAGCCTATCTGGGCCTCGTACACCGGCTGGATCGGCCCGCCGGAGGCGCGATGGTGTTCGCGCGCACGTCCAAGGCGGCGTCGCGGCTGTCCGCGGCGTTCGCAGGGCACGAGCTTGAAAAGGTCTATCTGGCCGTCGTCCGGGGGGAGATGCCCGACCCCGGCGCGCTCCGGGATTTCCTCATCAAAGGCGAGGACGGCATGGTGCGCGTCACGGACGCGAACGCCCCCGGCGCGAAGGAGGCGCGGCTAACCTTCAAGCCGCTTGCGGTGAAAGACGGCCTGACGCTGACCGAGGTGTCGCTCGAAACCGGGCGTCCGCACCAGATCCGCGTCCAGCTTCAGAACGCGGGCTTCCCGCTGTGGGGTGACAGCCGCTACGGCGGCGGCGCGCCGGGTCAGCAGCTTGCGCTGTGGTCGAACCGGCTGACGATCCCCCACCCCACCAGGCCGGAAAAGGTGACTTTCGTATCCGACCCGCCCCGGTCGGGCGTGTGGGCGGTGTTTTCCGATGCGTAAGGCCGGACTGTCCCGAACCGCGGTCACGTTCTGGTGCTGCGTGCTGGCGGTTCCGGCGCTGACGAAGCTGACCGACGGCATCCAGTGTGATTCTCTGTACCTCGCGGTGCTCGCGGGCGCGGCGCTTGGCGTCGTTTATCTTCTGATCCGCCCGATCCTGCACATCCTGACCCTGCCGATCGGCTGCCTGACGCTGGGCCTGTTCGGCTACGTCGTGGACGCTGGGCTGATCTACGCGATGGGTCAGTACCTCCCCGGCTTTCACGTGGCGACGCCTGTGTGGGCGCTGATCGCGGCGCTGTTCATCGCGGGCGTCAAGATCATTGCCGGAGCTTTTAACCGGGCGTAGAAAAACCGAAAGTTCATCCATGCAGCGTAAAGACGGAAAAGGCCCCGGCGAGAGCCGGAGCCGCACTGTTTTGTGGACCATCAAAGGTTCAGTTTCATATCGCCCTCGTGGATCCAGTTCTTCCTGCGCATGAACTCACTGATCGCAAGGGACAGGACCGCAGGCAGCACGATGTGCAAGACCAGAATTTTAAACAGTACACCGCCCGCGCCCTCCGGGGACATGACCGCCCAGGTTCCAAACTGCCCGACCAGGCCGCTGGTACCCATGCCGGCCGACGCCGACGCGTTCTTCATCTGGAAGATCGTCGTCGCAAGCGGCCCCAGGATCGCGCTGGCGAGCGTCGGCGGAATCAGGATCATGGGGTGAACCATGATGTTCCCTACTTGCAGCATCGAGGTGCCGAGGCCCTGCGCGATCAACCCGGCCACCTTGTTCTCCCGGTAGCTGGAGACCGCAAAGCCCACCATCTGACAGCAGCAGCCCACGGTGGCCGCGCCTGCGGCGAGGAGAAGCCCGATGCCCATCGCCTGCCCTTCGGGCACCGTGAAGATCATTGCGGCCAGCGCGGCGGACGAAATCGGCGCGGTCAGTACGAGGCCGAAGATCACCGAGATGATGATGCCCATCGGGATCGGCTGCAGCGTGGTCGCCATTTCCAAAAACCGCTGGATCGCCTGCGTGGCGTTCACAATGCCGGGCGCGAACCACACGGCGATCAGCCCACCAGAAATAATCGACACAATCGGCACAGCGATGATGTCCACCTTGGTCTTTCCGGCGACCAGCGTGCCCAGTTCCGCGCCGACCACCGCCGCGCAGTAGGCATTCACCGGCCCGCCCAGCTGGTAGCCCAACGCGCCGGTCGCGGCGGCGGAGAACATCGCAAGCGGCACGGCTTTCAGGCCATAGGCGATGGCGACGCCGATCGCAGCGCCGACCACGGGGCTGGACGCGCCGAGCACCGAGGAAAACGTCGCGAGTAACGCAAGACCGGGAATCTTCGAGAGCTGCGTCAGGATCAGGCCGATGATCAGCGACGAGAACAAACCCAGCGCCATCGCGCTCATCGCGTCCAGCAGATACCGCTTATACGCCTTTTTGAGTGCCGACTTCATTCAAATTCCTCCGTGATGTTGATCTGTTGCCCGCTATTATAATCTGTCCAAATGGGCGGCGCAAGCATTCTTCCGGTTAAGGTTCGCGCATACTATGGGAATTTCTGAGTTCATGGCTGACGGCAAGTAACCGCAAAGCCTTGACACGTATGCGATAGAAATGAAACTTCATTGTGACAGTTCGCCTTTCCCGGTTGCGCGCGTTTGGGCGATTGGGTATAATGAAGGCAATGATAAATGAGGTGAAGATTCATGGCGCTCTGTCCGCTGATCCTGATCTGTGACGACGACCCGGTCGTGCACGAATCGCTTTCCATATACCTGGACGCCGAGGGATACGCGCACCAGTCCGCCTACGACGGCGACGAGGCGCTGCGCATGGCCGAGAGCGAACAGCCGGATCTGATGATCCTGGATCTGATGATGCCCAAAGTCTCCGGCACCGACGTCTGCCGCACGATCCGCAAGACGTCGAAGCTGCCCATCATCATGCTGACCGCGAAGGGCGAGGAGATCGACCGTATTTTGGGCCTGGAACTGGGCGCGGACGATTACATCGTCAAGCCCTTCAGCCCCCGCGAGGTGCTGGCGCGCATCCGCGCGGTGCTCAGGCGCTTCTCGGAACCCCACGCCGAGGGTGAGTCGATCGTCCGGCTCCCGCAGCTTGAGATCAACATGTCCAACTATCAGGTCAAGGCGGCCGGACAGGTGGTTCCCTGCACGCCCAAGGAGGTCGAGATCCTGCACATGCTGACCGCCAGCGCCGGGCAGGTGTTCTCGCGCGAGCAGATTCTGAGCCGCGTCTGGGGCTACGACTACTTCGGCGACACGCGCACCGTGGACACCCACATCAAGCGCATCCGCCAGAAGCTGCCGCAGGAGGGCGTGCCCTGGAGCCTCAAGACCGTCTACGGCGTCGGCTACAAGTTCGAGGTGGACGCATGAGGCAAAGCGTCCTCTTCTCCCGGTTTTTCGCGGTTGTGATCTTCGCCATCCTGATTACGGCGCTGTTCACCACGATCTTCTACAACTACATCTCCCGCACGGTGTTCACCACCATCAAGGAAAACGAATTGCTGCCCAAAGCCAAGGCGCTGGGCAGCATTGTTCAAAATTTCCGGGACGGCGAGCTGGACGAGGGCGCGCTGCACCAGCTGCTCGCGGTCGAAAAAGTGGATTCGTCTCTCCTCGGCGCGTACATCCTGGTGACCGACGAAAACATGGATACGCTGCTCATCAACGAAAACCTGCCGGACGGGTACCTGAGCGCGATGCGCGCGGGCGCGGAGAGCGTGATGAAGACCGGTCAGATGACGACGGGTCAGATTCCGGCGCTCAAGAACACCGGCCTCGTGGGCGTGGGCATCCCAATGAAGCGGGGCGACATGGTCACCGGCGCGGTGATGATGCTGGTTCCTCTGTATGAGGCGATGGTCGGCGCGAGCTCGCTGAACGGCGCGCTGATGATCTCCCTGATGCTGTCGCTCCCGGTGGTCACGGCGCTGGTGTACTACATCATTGGACGCATTGTAAACCCGCTTCGGCAGATGCGGGACGTCGCCGTAGGCATGGCGGGCGGCAACTTCTCCGAGCGCGCGGACGACACGCAGCGCGGCGAGGTCGGCCAGTTGGGCCGCTCACTCAACTACCTGTCTCAGGAGCTGAGTAAGTCCATCTCCGCGCTGGTGGTGGAGCGGAACCGCCTCCGTCAAACGATCGACGGCCTTTCGGAGGGCATCGCCGCCGTGGACGCAGACGGCAACGTCACCCACCATAACCCTGCGCTCGACGCGCTGTTCCGCGCGCTGCCCGGCGACGACGCCGACCCCCGGATGAACGTGATCCCGGACGAGGACGTGTGGGCGGGCTTTGACCAGGTCGTGAGGGACGCGCAGCCGCTCACCAAACGGCTGACCCTGCCCGACCGGGTGCTGGGCATGACGATCACGCCGCTTACCGACCTCGACGGAAAAGTCGCGGGCGCGGTGGGTTTGTTTCTCGACATCACCGAGAGCGAGCGCCTGGAGCGCACCCGGCGCGACTATGTCGCGAACGTATCCCATGAACTGAGAACCCCGCTGACCGCGATGCGCGCGCTGATCGAGCCTCTGAGCGAGGGCATGGTGCGGGACGAGGAAGCCAGAAGCCGCTACTACGCGATCATGCTGCGCGAGACGCTCCGTCTCACCCGCCTCATCAACGACCTGATGGAACTCTCCCGCCTCCAGAGCGGCCAGCTTTCTCTGACCGCGAAGCCGATGGATCTTGCGGACATCTTAAGCGACCTCGCGGAGAAGTACACCGCCGCCGCGCAGGACCGAGGCCTCACCTTCGAGTGCCGCGCCGGAGAACTTCCTCAGGTGCTCTCAAACCCCGACCGGGTGGAGCAGGTGCTGGTGATCCTGCTGGACAACGCGATGAAGTACACGCCCGAAGGCGGCAGCGTCGCCGTCGAGGCGGAGTATGACGAGGAGAAGGTGACGCTCTGCGTCGCCGACACCGGCATCGGCATCGACCCCGCCGACCAGCCCTACGTGTTCGACCGGTTCTATAAGGTCGATCGCGCCCACAGCGGCCTCGGCAGCGGGCTGGGTCTGTCCATCGCCAGCGAACTGATGAAGTCGATGGGCGAGGCAATGTGGCTGAAAAGCGAGGTCGGAAAAGGCTCCCGCTTTTACTTCACGCTCAAACGTGTATAGAAGAAGAATACTGCGGGGTTCCACCCCGCGCCCCGTCAGGGGGAATGAACCCCTGAACCCCTCGCTTGAGGAGAATGACCGCTGGCGCGTCCATTTAAGGGTCAGAAGGCAACGATCAACAGGTTTCCCTATCGCACCTGTTTTAGAACGCCATTCTCCAGCGCATACTCCGCTTCTCCAGCCTTGGCACGGCCACCTGAGAGCAGGGTTCTCATCATGGCGGTATCGATTTCCGGAAGACCAACCTTTTTAAGCTGGTCGCGCCAGACGGTGAACTTGCAGCCTTCCTTCCAACGCGAGCAGCCGTAGGCTTTCGCGTTTTCCGTCACCTCGCCCTGTCCGCAGACGGGGCATTTTTCCCCCAGCTTCGAGGATTTCGGCTTCGCAGCGCCGCCATTTGCGGCGCTGCCTTTTAAAGTGCTGCCGTTTCCCGCGCCGGTCTTCGAAGCGCCGCCTTTTGAAGTGCTACCCTTCCCTGCGCCGCGCCTGCCCTTCGCGGGCTCCCGCTCAAAATGCGCCTCCGGCGCGCGCGCGGCGGCCTCGGTGAGAAACGCGCCGTAGCGGCGGATACCGTCCATGAACCGCGCGGTCAGCGCGGCGTTTTTTTCTTTGTCGGGCTGCCCCGCGATGTCGTAGAGCGCCTTTTCCCACCTACCAGTGGTCTCCGGCGACGCGATCTCCTCCGGTGCGACGGCAATCAGCGTCTTTCCTTTTTCGGTCGCGACGAGCGTCCGCCCCTTCCGGGCGATGTACCCTACCTCAATCAGCCGCTCGATGATCGCGGCGCGGGTCGCGGGCGTGCCGAGGCCGCCCGCCTTCATCCGCTCGCGCAGCTCCTCGTCGTCGATCAATTTGCCCGCGTGCTCCATCATCGCAAGCAGCGACGCGTCCGTGTGCGGCGCGGGCGGCTTGGTCTTTTGCTGTTTGACGGAAACGCCTTTCACCGGGCGGGTATCGCCGGGCGCGATGTCCGGTACAGGCGGCTCTTCCTTCTCCTCCGGCGCGTCCCGGTACAGCGCGCGCCAGCCCTCGGCCTTCGGCGTCGAGCCAGATGTCTTGAACGAATGAACCCCCACTTTCGTGATCAGTTCCGCCGACTCGTACTCGTAGTCCGGGTAATACACTGCGATCAGCCGCCGCGCGACCATGTCAAAGAGCTTGCGCTCCAGTTCCGGCAGGCGGCTTAAATCCGCCTTCGCGCCGGTGGGGATGATCGCGTGGTGGTCGGTGACGCGCTCGTCGTTGAACACGCGGCCAAAGGATTTCGGCTTGTCCAGCGCGCCCGCGACAAAACCCTGGTATTGTTCCGGCAGCGCCGCCATCGCGCGCTTCGCGCCCGCGATCATGTCCCGCGGCAGGTAGCGGCTGTCGGTGCGCGGATAGGTCAGGAGTTTATACTGCTCGTAGAGCGACTGCGCCAGCTTCAGCGTCTTCGCGGCGGGAAGACCCAGAAGCCTGTTCGCGTCCCGCTGCAGGCTGGTCAGGTCGTAGAGGAGCGGCGGCGGGGTGCGCTTCAGTTCCCGCTTCGCCTCCGCGACGACGCCGGTCTTCCCGGTTGTCTCCGACTTGACGCGCTTCGCCGTCAGTTCGTCGAAGGTTCTCAGTTCCTTTGTTTCGGGATCGACCCACAGCCCCTCGTAGTCGCCGAAATCGGCGCGAATCTCCCAATAGGGCTTGGGATCAAACGACGCGATCTCCTGATCCCGCTGGACGATGAGCTTCAGGGTTGGCGTCTGCACGCGCCCCACGGACAGAAGCGCGTTGTAGCGCAGCGTAAACGCGCGGGACGCGTTCATGCCCACCAGCCAGTCCGCCTCGGCGCGGCAGCGGGCGCTACGGTACAGCGCGTCGTAGGACGCGGACGGCGCGAGGCGACTCATGCCGTCCCGGATCGCCTGATCGGTCATTGATGAGATCCAGAGCCTCGTAAACGGCTTTTTGCAGCCCGCCTGCTCGTAGATCAGCCGGAAGATCAGTTCGCCCTCCCGGCCGCTGTCGGTGGCGCAGATGATCTGCCGAATGGAATCCGACTTCATCCATTTTTTAATTGTAGAAAACTGCGCGCGCGTCTTGGGCAATACCTTCGTGGGAATCTCGTCCGGCAGGATCGGCAGATCCTCCGCGCGCCATTTCTTATACTTCGGGTCGATCTCGTCCGGGTCTGAGAGCGCGACCAGATGTCCCAGCGCCCAGGTGACCACATAGCCGCCGCCGGTGAACGCGCCCTCTTCCTTATTCCTCGCGCCCACCACCCGCGCGATGTCCCGCGCGACCGACGGCTTCTCGGCCACGATCAGCGTATCATCAGCCATTGAAACTCCAAGCGGCTGTCGCGCTGCGGCGGCTGCCCAGGATGTAGTACTCGATCCAGACGTCCCTTTTCACGTCGCTCCCGGCCTCGGTCAAAAGTTGCGCGGTGACAGTCGCCGTGCCGAACGAGCCGATGTCTAAGGGGGTCGCGAGCAGCGCCACGTCGCTGCCCGACGGCGCGATCTTGAGACGTACCCAGTCCGCGCCCAGAATGCCGGGGTTCTTGACCGTGACGCGGTAGGTGACCAGTTCGTACCGGGCGGGATCGGGCTCGGAGACTTTCTTGAACTGGTCGGAGCCCATATCGCCGGACAGGATCGCGCTGGTGATGGTGTCAAACGCGGCCTGATCAGCGGACACCGGCTGCGCGTCCGCGGCGGAAACCGAAGCGCGAAGCCCCGTCCCCGCCATCAGAACGATCAGGACGCCCAGCACGATGAATGTAACGATGGTCAGTAACCTTGCCAGCCTGCGCATGAAAACACCCCTCGCGCGCAAATCATACCATAATATGATACCATGCTCCGCCCCGCTTGTCCATATACCACGAGGGTCGCCCGGTTGTATTCGGGCGCGTTTTCATGTATAATGGAGGCGTATATGATCGGGAAAGGAGGCGGCTTTTGTGCCGGAGAAACTGATGCTGGTGGACGGCAACAGCCTGATGTACCGCGCCTACCACGCATTGCCGCCGCTGGACAACGGCGAGGGCGTGCCGACCAACGCGGTGTACGGCTTTCTTTCGATGCTTCTGAAGGCGCTGGCGGACGAGAAACCGCGCTACTGCGCCGTCGCGTTCGACCTGCACGGGCCGACCTTCCGCCACGCAGATTTCGAAGCCTACAAGGGCAACCGTCCGCCCACACCGGACGACCTGCGCCCACAGTTCCCCATCGTTAAAGAATTGCTGCAGGCAATGCACATTAAAATCCTGGGCGTGGAGACGTTCGAGGCGGACGACCTGCTAGGCACACTTTCCAAAAAAGCCGAAGCCAATGGCATTGAATCGGTGCTGGTCACCGGCGACCGGGACGCGTTCCAGCTGACCAGCCCGCTCACCTCGGTATTGTATACCAGGCGCGGCATCACCGACACCGTGCGCGTAACGCCCGAATACATTCTGGAGACCTACGGCGTAACCCCGGTGCAGCTGATCGACATGAAGGGGCTGATGGGCGATACGTCCGACAACATCCCCGGCGTACCCGGCGTCGGTGAAAAGACCGCCGCGAAGCTGATCGCCCAGTACGGCTCGCTGGAGCAGGTACTGGACAGTGCGGCGGACGAGCAGAAGGGCAAGCTGCGCGAACGGCTGACGGAGTTCGCCGACCAGGCGCGTTTGTCCAAAAAACTTGCGACCATCGACCGGGACGTGCCGGTCGACATCGATTTTGCCGCCCTGAAACTGGGCGCGCTGGACGGCGCGGTGGAAGGCCTCGAGGCATACAAGCTGAAGAGCCTGATTTCGCGCGTAAAGCAGTTCTCTCCGTCAACCGACGGGGATGGGGCAGCCGAAAACAGTGCTCAGGAGGCCGATTTTGCGCCGTGGCGCGAGATCGAGGCGCTATCCGAGCTTTCGGCAATCGAAGCGTGGGCACGGTCAAACGCGAGCCATGCCGCCGCGATTGTGACAAACGGCGAAGTGACCGCCGCGCTTGAAAGCGGCGCGCGCATCTCTGTCCTGACCGGCGGCGACCTCCTGTCGCAGGGGATCGATCCGGGCGACGCGCTGACCGCGCTAAAACCCATTTTGGAATCCTCAGAAGAGAAAATTCTGCCCGATGCCAAGGCATTCCTCTATCAACTTCAGCCGCTTAACGTGTCGCTGAACGGCCCGGTATTTGACGCGCGCCTCGCAGGCTACGTGCTGGATTCGTCCCGCAAGAAGTATACGCTGGCCGCGCTGACCGAAGGCGCAGGTGTTGATGCGCACCCCGCAACCGCGCTCATGGAGCTTTCCCGCGCGCAAAAGACGCAGCTAAAGGAAACCGGCATGGAGAGCCTGTACCATGACATCGAGCTTCCGCTTTGCAGAACGCTCTTTGACATGGAGAAAGAGGGCTTTCTGGTCGACCGGGAGGAGCTCACGCGCCTCGGCGCGCTCTACTCTGCGAAAATTTCCGAGTTGACCGCGAAAATCCACGAATACGCGGGCTACCCGGTCAACATCAATTCCACGAAGCAGCTGGGCGAGCTTCTGTTTGAGAAACTGAGCCTCTCCACGGGTCGCAAGACCAGCCGCGGTTACTCCACCGACGCGGACACGCTGGAAAACCTGTACGACGCGCACCCGGTCGTGCCGCTGATCCTGGAGCACCGCAAGTACCAGAAGCTGAGCGGCACCTACATCGAGGGGCTCCTTCGCCAGCAGGGGCCGGACGGGCGCATTCACACCAGCTTTGACCAGACGGCAGCCGCCACCGGCCGCATCAGTTCGGTGGAACCGAACCTTCAGAACATTCCCGTGCGCAGCGAACTGGGCCGCGAGATCCGAAAGGCGTTCATCGCCCGCCCGGGCTGGATGCTGCTGGACGCGGACTACTCGCAGATCGAACTGCGGGTTCTCGCGCATATGTCGGGCGACGAGGTCATGATCGACGCGTTCCAAAAAGATCAGGACATTCACCGCCGCACCGCCGCCGAGGTCTACGGCGTGCCGCTCGATCAGGTGACCGGCGCGATGCGCTCCGCCGCCAAGGCGGTCAACTTCGGGATCGTCTATGGCATCTCGGATTTCGGGCTGGCGAGGAACATCGGCGTCTCAAGGAAACAGGCCGCCGATTTCATCGAGCGGTATCTGACGCGCTACAGCGGCATTAAACGATTCATGGACGCGTCCAAAGCGCAGGGCAAGATGCAGGGCTACGTGACCACGCTGTTTGGCCGAAGGCGGTATCTGCCGGAACTGTCAAACGCCAACTACAACATCCGCTCGTTTGGCGAGCGCGCCGCGATGAACAGCCCGATCCAGGGCACCGCCGCCGACATCATCAAACTGGCGATGGTCGAAGCCCACCGGGCGCTTCAGCGCGAGGGTTTACAAGCAAAGCTGATCCTGCAGGTACACGACGAGCTGATCGTCGAGTGCCCGCCGGATGAGATCGACCGCGCGGGTGAGCTTCTCAGAAGCGCGATGGAGGGCGTCATCGAAATGCGCGTACCGCTTCGGGTGGACAAATCCGTCGGGAGGGACTGGAATGCGTGCAAATAGCCCCTGCCTGATCGGCCTGACCGGCGGCGTGTCCACCGGCAAGAGCACGGTCCTCGCGACGCTCAACGACCTGGGCGCGGTGATCCTGAGCGCGGACGAAGTTTCCCACCGCCTGACCGCACCGGGCGGCGAGGCGCTGCCCGCGATCCGCGCATCGTTCGGGGACGGGGTGTTCCGCCCGGACGGGACGCTCGACCGGCGCGCACTGGGCGAGATCGTGTTTCACGACGTGGCCAGCCGCCGCGCGCTGGAGGCGATCATCCACCCCGCCGTGCAGCGGGAGATGCTGCGCGAAGTCGCCGAGGCGGAAAAGGCGGGCGCGAAGGTCGTGGTCATGGAAGTGCCGCTCCTCTACGAGACCGGCATGGACGCGCTGTGCGACCAGGTCTGGGTCACGAGCCTGGATCCGGAAGCCCAGGTCATGCGCCTGATGAACCGGGATCGTCTGACCCGCGAACAGGCGCTCGCGCGCATCGAAAGCCAGATGCCGCTTGCGGAGAAGGCGGCGCGGGCCGACGTGGTGATCCGCACCGACCGTACGCCGCAGGAGGTTCAGAAGGAAGTCGTCCACCTGTACCGCGATTTGCTCAAGAGGATTGACCGATGAATGCCAGCCTTTCCTACGGGCCGCGCAGGCGCAGGCGCAGAAAAAAGCGCAAAGTCCGCCTGGTGCTGCCGCTGATTTTAACGCTGCTTCTTTTGTCGGTCGCGTTCTACGTGTTCCTCTACCCAAAAGCCGTCCGCGAGATCGCCTACCCGCTGGAATACAGGGACAAGATTGAGCACTACGCGGCGGCGTATGAACTGGATCCCGCACGGGTCGCGGCGGTCGTCTACTGCGAGTCGTCGTTCAAGCCCAAAGCGGTCAGCGAAGCCGGGGCGCGGGGACTGATGCAGATCATGCCGGAGACCGGTGCGTGGATCGCGAAAAAACTGAACGAGTCGGACGGCTATTCGGACGAGAAGTTGTTCGATCCCGATCTCAACATCCGCTTCGGCTGCTGGTACTTAAGCTACCTCGACGACCGCTACGGCGGTGACCTGACCAAGGCCACCGCCGCCTACCACGCGGGCGGCACGCGCGTGGACGAGTGGCTGGCCGATAAGAAGTATTCGGAAGATGGCGTGACGCTCGCCTCCATCCCCTACGACTCCACCCGCGAGTACGTTGCGCGCGTCAAGTCCGCCTACGAGCACTACAAGGAGATCTTCAAGTCATGACCTTAAAACCAATCCGTCTTGCGTCGATGCTGCTCGCCATCATGCTGCTCACGGGCTGTGCGGGCGGCTCCAGAACGATCAAGCTTCTGGATTCCGGCGAGGCTGCGGTTCCCAACTACGATCAGGCCTCGGTGGACGCGTACCTGGGGCCGGGCGAATTTTCGCCGGACAGCGCGGCGCCCAATCCTGGCGAGGTCATGCCCGCGCCCGCGACCCAGGACGAACTGAAAAACGCGGCGCAGGCTGCCCCGGCGGCGACCGAAACGCCAGCCCAGTCGCTTTATTCGTCGGCGGACATCATGCTGGGGATGATCGCGGGCCCCGACACCGAGGTCAACCCGCTGCGCTGCAAATATGAGGACGTGATGACGGTCAACGCGTTGGTCTACGAGTCGCTCGTGGAACTGGATGAAAACCGGCGTCCGTCCCCGGTTCTGGCAGACCGCTGGAACACGAGCGGCAACACCTGGACGTTCACGCTGCGAAACAACGTCAGTTTCCACAACGGCGACCGGCTGACCGCGCGGGACGTGGTGGACAGCTACACCGAAATCATGAACAACCCCGCGACCTACTGGCAGCCGCTTTTAAGCCAGGCGGTGGAGTCGATGACCGCGGCGGACGAAGCCACCGTCGTCGTCAAGGCGAAGGGCTCCATCGGCTACCCGCTTCTTTACGCGATGACATTCCCGGTCGTCTCCAGCAGCTCGGTCACAACCGCGCTGCCGTTTGGCACTGGGCCGTACTGGTACATGGGCTACGAGACGGGGTACGCGCTTCGGATCGAGCAAAACCCGCTGTGGTGGCGGCGCGCCAACACGGACGTGCACTCGATCGTGGGCCTGATCTGCGGCAACAACAAGGTTGCGATGAATTTGCTGGAGACCGGCGACATCGATGCGCTGGCCAGCGATTACCCCACCATTTCCTTGAGCCGCCAGCTTGCCGACCGGCAAGCGGTGGAATACGCCACCAACACCTACGAGTGCATCGTGCCCAACCTGCACAATTCGATCTTGAGCGACCTGGCCGTGCGCCAGGCGCTGATGTACGCCATCGACCGCACCACGCTGGCCACGACCGTATACGCGGGTCTGGTGCAGGAGAGCGAGGTACCGGTCACCCCCGGCTCCTTTCTCTACAACGCCCAGGCCACCCGCTTCAACTACAGCCCCGAGCGCGCGCTGAAGCTGCTCATGGACGACGGCTGGAAGGACGTCAACGGCGACAACCTTCTGGAAAAGGAAGTTCAGGGCAGCCTCATCCCACTGAAGCTGAACCTGATCACTTACGACCGCGGCACCACCGACACAAGGAGCGAAGCGGCGGACATCCTCGCTTCTCAGCTGAGGGTCGTCGGCTTCGACGTGAGCATCTCGGTTCTTTCCAGCCGTCAGGTCTACGACAAGATGAACAACGGGGAGTTCCAGCTGGCGCTTTGCGCGTTTGAGCTCAGCGACATTCCAAACCTCAACTTTCTCATCGGAAAGACCGGCACGTCCAACTACGAGCGGTACGCAAGCGACGAGATGGAATCGCTTTTGCATTCGATCTGGTCCGCCCCAACGCAGGAAGACCTTCAGGCCGGGATGTACAGCCTGCAATTGAAGCTGGTGGAAGACCTGCCGATCCTCGGCCTGTTCTTCAGAACCGGCCTCACGGTCTCCAAGGTGCCGCTGGGGCGGCTGGAAGCGCCAAGGCTGGGCAACTGCCTCCGGGGCCTTTCTACGTCGTCCGCGACCGACTAAACCGGGAGGGATCCTTATGCGTGAAATCGGCGTCGGCATCGTCGGCTGGGGCTTCATGGGGCGCACCCACGCGCACGCGCTCCGGGAGATGCCGCTGTTTTACCCCGGCTGCGGCTTCAAGCCCGTCATCAAATCCATCTGCTCGCGCAGAGCGTCCGTTGCCAGGGAGGCCGCTGAAATGCTGGGCGCGCCCCACTTCACCGACGATTACCGGGAACTGCTCGCGCGTCCTGACATCGAAGTGTTGTCCATCTCGACGCCCAACGACCTGCACGAGCAAATGATCGTCGACGCGCTGAGGGCGTCTAAGCACCTCTACATCGATAAACCGCTGACCGTGGACGGCGCGTCCGCTGCGAGGATCGAAGCCGCCGCTCGCGAGTCAAAAAGCCTCACTCAGATGGCGCTCAACAACCGCTTCTTTCCCAGCGTTTTGCGCGCGAAGGAACTGGTCGAAGAGGGGCGGCTTGGGAACCTTCTGTCGTTTGCCGTCCGCTACGACCACTCCGGCTCGATCGATCCATTGAAACCTGCCGGATGGAAGCTCTCGGACAGCGCCGGGGTGCTGCTCGACATCGGCTCCCACGCGCTGGACATGCTGGCCTTCCTGGCCGGTTACCCCGCGAAGGTTCTGTGCCGACTGCGCACCCTTTATCCGGAGCGGCCCGCGCCCGGCGGCGGTACGATGGCCATCACTTCCGACGACCAGGCCGTGATGATGCTCGAAATGCCAAACGGCGCGGTCGGCACCGTGACCGCCTCCAAGATCACAACCGGCGCGGAGGACGAGCTTGCGTTTGAATTGTACGGCGACAAAGGCGCGATCCGCTGGCGGCTGATGGAGGCCGACTACCTCGAATTCTACGACAACACGCTTCCGGAGGCGCGTTTCGGCGGCGCGCGCGGCTTTACGCGCATCGCCGCGACCGCGCGCTACCCCGCGCCCGCCGGCTCCTTCCTGCCGCCCAAGAACCGCATCGGCTGGGATCGCGCGCACATGCACTGCTACTACAGCTTCCTTGACAGTGTGTACCGGGGCGTCCCCGCGAGCCCGGACCTCTTCGAAGGCGCGAAACTGCAGCGGCTGATGGATACGATGACGCGCTCGCACCGGACAAACGCCTGGGCAGACTTCCCCGGCTGATCCCTACCGCTCCAGTTACGAAAGGCGCACGGAGGTGTTTCGGCATGTTCTCGCTTAGACAGGAGGACTTGCTCTATAGCCTGAGGCCGGCTTCGCAAACGCGCGTCCTGCCGCCAATGGACGATCGCCGCGCGTGGGCCGGTCTTGATGCGGACGCGGCTATCGCGCTAACCCAGCGCGCGGAGCGGGCGCTGCGCGCGCCGCTGCCCCATTTGACGGCGGGCGACTATTTGCATAGGCCCGACGCCGAGCCGCCCGCGGGCTACACGCTCCGGCGAGAGCAGGCGGAGGATCTGATCCTGGCCGCGTGCGCCACAGGCGACGAAAAATACCTCCCCCGCCTCGCCGACCTGATCTGGATGATGGCGGAGGAGTCCGGATGGTCCGTTTTCCCGCGGAGGGGCGCGCCGCTCCCGGCGTTCACCGTGCCCGACATGGACGAGCACGCCGCGCGCACGGCGGAGTTGTTCGCGTTGGCGAGGCAGACGGTGGGCGCCCGGTTTGATCACATGACGCCGCAGCTCACCGCCCGCATCGATTTTGAGCTCAGGCGGCGCGCGTTCGACCCGCTGATCCACCGGGAATCGGACGACTGGCTGCACCTTTCGGGCGGCGCGCCGAGCATCTGCGCGCACCTGATGGCCGCGTGTCTCGCGGCGGAGACCGACGAGGGCGAGCGGCGCTGGCAGGCGCTCAGGAGGCTGCTCAAAATCCTGGAGGGCGTCCTGCGCGCCCAATTGCCGGACGGCGGCGCGGCGCAGGATCTTGCGCGCCATGTGGCGGCGGCTTCGGCGCTTAACGACTGTTTCGCGCTTTTATCGCTGGTCAGCGGCGGTCAGGTGGAGCTTCGGGACGAGCCGAGGTTCATCGACATGGCAATCCTCCCCTGCAAACTGTTCATCGGCGATGGCTGGTTTGTGAACCCCGGCAGCGACCCGAAGCCCGGCCTCTCGCCCGACACGCTGTTCCATCTGGGCGAAGGCGTTCGCTCCGGCAGTCTGTGCGGGTTGGCGGCGTGGCTGAGGCGGCGTTCTGACGGGCAAATACCGGAGGACGCCGGGCTGTTCTCCAAATACGCGATCTTACGCGGACGCGCGGATTTCCTGAAGGAAAGCGCCCGCGTGACGCTCCCCGGTTCGGCGCTTCTGCCGGACATGGGCGTCGCGCTGGCCCGCGCGGGGGATTTCTTCGCCGCGCTGACCGGCGGCGGCACGCGAACCGCTTCCTCGAACCGGGGCGTGGGCGACATCACGCTCTTCTACAAAAACGCGCCGATCCTGATTGATTGCGGCCTTCCGGACGCGGACGCGCACAGCGTACCCGCCATCGAAGGCGTGGAGCAGGCGGGCGCGCGGCGTGCGCCGGAACCGCCTGAGCTTCAAAACGGCGTTTTCAGGATGCTGACGATGGGCATCGCCCACGCGTATCCCGCGGCCGCGAAACTCCAAAGCTGGCAGCGGAGCCTGATGCTGTCGCCGGGCGAAAACCTGGTGCGGCTGATCGACGCGTTCGACTTTGAGGGCGTCAAAAAGCGCGCGACGCTCAGGTTCATTACCCCGTATGAACCCGTCCTTCGGGACGGCCATGCGCTGCTCGGCCCGGTCCGAATGCGCTTTCCGGACGGCCTGACCCCGAAAGTCTCCCCCATCCCGCTCACGGACGCGCGCCGTGCGGCGCTGCTCTGCGAAAAGCTCTATCGGCTGGAACTGACGATGGCGGAAAGCGCCGCGGGTGCGCGGCTGGACTGCATGTTTTCCCCCACCTGACGAGGTGGTAAAGAGAAAGGAAGTGTCCCCTCATGACCCCGTTCCAGAAGCAGTATGAAGCCCAAATCACGGAACTCACGCGCGCCGCGAACCGGCTTGCCGAACTTGGCTTTGTGACCAGCCAGGGCGGCAACCTGTCGCTGCGCGCCGACGAAAATGTCGTCTTGATCACCCCGACGAAGGTAGCCAAACTCGCCATCACCTTCGAGGACATCTGCGCCGTCGACATGAACGGCAAGGTGCTATACGCCAAGGAGGGCAGAAAGCCCACTGGCGAATGGCCGTTCCACGTGCGCATCATGAACAGGCGGCCGGACGTGAAGGGCATCGTGCACGCGCATCCGCCGATCCTGACCGGCTTCGCGATCGCAGGCGGCGACTGGCTTCGGATGCCGTTCCTCCCGGAGCCGGCGATCGAGGTCGGCCCGATGATCATGGTGCCTTACGCCGAGCCGCTTTCTGAAAAACTCGCGGAAAACTTCGACGCGGTGATCGAAACCTCCAACGGCTTCCTGATGGAAAACCACGGCGCGGTCATGATCAGCCCGGAGGGGGTGTGGCGCGCGATCGAGTTCCTGGAGATGATGGAGGCCGCCGGCAAGTCCATCCTGGTCGCGAAAATGCTGGGCAACCTCAAGCCCATCCCCGCCGCCGACGTAAAGAACCTCGAGAACGTCATCCGCGCCCGCAACATGCCGATGCCCGGCCTGCCCGGCGTCGTCAAGAGCCTGACGGACATCTTTGTCTGATCGTATGATAAAAGCTGCCGTGCCGGGTAACTTCCGGCACGGCAGCTTTTCGTATTTAGTCATATTCTTAGGATTGAATCAGCGTACAATCCCGCCGCCGAGGCATTCATCGTCCAGATAGAATACGGTGGATTGACCGGGCGTGACGGCTCGCTGGGGAACGTTGAACCGGACGCGGATTGTATCGCCGTCCAACTGGATTTCCGCGTCCTGCAGCGGCTGGCGGTGGCGCAGCCGCGCCTTTACGGGCAGCCACACCCCCGGTCCCACCGGCGGAACGCCCGCGATCCACGTCGCGTCCTCCAGCACGGATTCCGTCGAGAAGAGGAGCGGCGAGTCCGCCCGCTGGTCGACCACAAGCACGTTGCGCGCGAGGTTCTTCTCCACCACATACCAGCGCCCGCCGTCGCCGCCGACGCCGAGGCCCCGCCGCTGGCCGGGGGTGTAGTACATCAGCCCCTCATGCCGTCCCACCAGCCGCCCGTCGACCGAGCGGATCTCGCCCGGCTGCGCGGGCAGATAGTTTTGCAGGAACTGACGGAACCTGCGTTCGCCGATGAAGCACACGCCGGTGGAATCCTTCTTCTCAGACGTACGCAGCCCTTCCGCCCGCGCGACCTCGCGCACCTGCGCCTTGGTCATGCCGCCAACGGGAAACAGCGCCTTTGAAAGCTGCGCCTGGTTGAGCATGTAGAGAAAATAGGTCTGATCCTTGCCTTCGTCGCGGCTTAAGAGCAGCCGCGCCCGCCCGCCCCGCCCGTCCGTCCGCGCGAAGTGGCCGGTGGCGAGCTTTTCCGCGCCCAGCTTTTCGGCGAATTCCTTCAGCGCGCTGAACTTGATCTCCCGGTTGCACAGGACGTCCGGGTTGGGCGTGCGGTTCTTGCGATACTCTTCGAGGAAGTGCGAAAACACCCGCTCCATGTACTCCTTTTGGAAGTTGACGGCGTAATAAGGAATGCCGATCTGGTCGCACACGCTCCGGACGTCCGCGTAGTCCCGCTCGGCGGTGCAGACGCCCAACTCGTCCTGCTCGTCCCAGTTGTTCATGAACACGCCGATCACTTCGTGGCCCTCGCGCTTGAGCAAAAGCGCCGCGACCGACGAGTCCACGCCCCCCGACATGCCCACGACAACCCGCATTTGATCCCCTCCCGCGACGCCGATGGCGCACCAGAAATGATAAACGCAGATCGCATCACGGAAAGTTCCTGCGGGTCTGCGCGTTGAAACATCAACTTAACCGCCGGGCATTAACCCTCTGCGACCGATTTCACGGCGAATTCGCGCGCCGCTTCCAGGTCTCTGGCTTGCGGGCCACCGCCGAACAGCGTGCGCGTCGGCGCGAAAAAATCCGCTTCCTGAACCGGTATGCCACGGGCTATAAGCGCCGCGCGCATCCGGGCGAGCGCCTCGCCGCGGGTTCTGGCGCACTGGAAAAGCGCCGCTCGTTTGACGCGCGTCGGCCCCAGCGACTCGATGAACGTAAGCGTCACCCGGTCGGCCCGCGAGCCCTCGCAGCCCAGGAACATCAGATCCACGTTTTCAGGCATGTATGCGGGCAGCAGCGGCTCCGGTTTCACGCCCACTGCCCCGGCGATGGCTTCGGCGACGGCTTCCGCCGCGCCGCGCTGGCTCATGTAGTAGACCTTGCACCGCATGAAAACACCCCGCTTCACAGCCGCTTTCGGCCTCATGATAGCGGGGGCGTGTAATATCTACAAGATTCAGGTTGTAATTTCACCGAATCTTCAAATGATTCGCCAATCGCCGCGTTTTCTTCGACCAAATCAGACAAATTCGTCGTAGATCGCGCGCACGGCCTTCTCAAATTCTTCGATGTCCACGCCTACGATGATGTTCAGCTCACTGGAGCCCTGGTCGATCATCCGAATGTTGATGTCGGCGCGCGCCAACGCCGAGAACAGCCGCGCCGCGGTGCCCTTCTGCCGCACCATGCCGCGACCGACGGTGGCGATCAACGCGAGGCCGTTCGTAAGCTCGACCGAATCCGGGTGGCAGGTCTCCTCGATCCGCTCCACCACCTGATCGCGGCGGCCCAAAAGCTCACTGTCGGCGAGGATCACGCACATCGTGTCGATGCCGGTGGGCAGGTGCTCAAAGGACATGCCGAAATCCTCGATCGACTGCAGCACGCGCCGCCCGAAGCCGATCTCGCTGTTCATCATCGCCTTTTCGATGGACAGAAGCGTGAAATTCTTGTGCCCGGCGATGCCGGTGATGGTGGAACTGGCCGGGCAGTCGGCGTCCTTGACGACGATCATCGTGCCCGGATGCTCCGGGTGGAAGGTGTTTCGGATGTTGGTGGGGATGCCGGCCTTCCGAACCGGGAAGATGGAATCCTCGTGCAGCACGGTCGCGCCCATGTAGGAAAGCTCCCGGAGTTCCCGATAGGTGAGCCGGTCGATGGGGCGCGGATTGTCCACAATGCGGGGGTCGGCCATCAGAAAGCCGGAGACGTCCGTCCAGTTCTCGTAGAGATCCGCGGAAGCCGCGCGCGCCACCACCGCGCCAGAAATATCGGAACCGCCGCGCGAGAAGGTCTTGATCTCGCCGTTCGGGAGCGAGCCAAAAAAGCCGGGGATGACTGCGCGCTCGTGTTGTTCCAGCCGCTCGGATAATAGCTGGTTGGACCATTCGCTCGCGAAATGGCCTTGCCGATCAAACTTCAAAACGTCCGCCGGGTCGATGAAGTCCCAGTCCATCAGGCGTGAAAGGATCAGCCCGGAGAAGTATTCGCCGCGGCTTGCGGCATAGTCGGGGCTGGAGACGGCGATCTTCTGAAACGTCTCTTCCAGCATCGGCATGATGTCGAAGGAGAGACCCAGGTCCCGGATGATCCCGGTGAACCGTTCGGCGATCTTGTCAAAGACGGGCGCGTAGGGTTCCTTTCGCTGCGCGAGCTTGTAGCACTGGTAGAGCATATCGGTGACCTTGATATCCTCCGGGAATCGCTTTCCCGGCGCGGAAGGTACCACATAGCGGCGGGATGGATCAGCCATGATAATTGCCTGAACCCGCCGGAATGTGCTCGCGTCGGCCAGCGACGTCCCGCCGAACTTTGCGACCTTAATGCCCATCCATTATTCCCCCAACAACGTAATTTCAGAACATTATACGGAGCGTTCCGCGAGCCGTCAAGGCTCTTTCTGTTTCTTATTTTATGAGATTCAGGGCAAAGGAATCCTGCGGAAGCAGCCTTCGATCTACGGCTTCGCCGGACAAACGAAATCCACTTGCCTCTTTCGCATGCAATTGGGACGGCGCAGGCCCTTCAAGCTATTGGCTTTCATTCTGCTTCCATCGTTCCCGGCGACATGCGCGCCGGAACGTGATCGGCTCACCAGTTCGTAAACTGGTGAGCCGATCATTTCCTTCGGTCAGAGGGCCGACCGCAATCCGCAGGATTGCAGGCCCGCGAAGTTACCTATTGCAATGAAAAGGTGCGAAGCAGAGTTTTATCGCCTGAACGTTAGTTCAGGATTTGTAGCGTCACATTCAGCTTCAGCGTTTCGTAGCTGTTGCCGACCTGGCTGAACTGGTTGTTGTTCCGGCCATTAAAGCCGCCGAAACCGCCGAAGTTTCCGAAGTAGTCGTTGAAGTTGTCGGCTCCGTTCTGACCCTGGTTCTGGTTATACTGGTTGTTGCTGACGAACTGGGTGGGGTTGGCGTAGCGGACGACCGTCACCTCCACGGAGTCGCCGGCCTTGTGCTTGTCGAGCTCGCCCGTCAGTTCGCGCAGCGACTTGACACGGACGCCGTTGATCTCGGTGATGAAGTCATACTGCATCATGCCGGCCTTTTCAGCGGGGCTGTCCTTGGCCACGGAGTAGACCACAACGCCGGCGGGCGGGTAGTTGTTCATCGGATCGTCCGGGCCGGAGAAGTCGGTCACGGTGATGCCCATCTG
>CAZNPZ010000029.1:8689-32667 GCA_964575255.1 uncultured Oscillospiraceae bacterium | reverse complement strand
CCGCTTTCCGGGGTTTCTGCCCACCTACCGGGTCGCGGGGTGTGGTGGTTTCCCCAAAGGGAAACCAACCTCTCTGCGCGAAAAGACCCGGCGCGAAGTGCGTGAATGTTTCAAAATTCGCATCAGCCCCTGAGATACCGCGCCGCGTACTCCTGGTTGATTACGCGGATCTCCTTGAGCCCGTCGATGTAGGGCTGGTACATCGTGTCGGGATTGCCGACGCCAACCCGTCCACGGCAACGCTCCATATGCAATGGAACGATGTGTCAGCAGATTTCCTTTGTAATTTTTCGACATGAAAAAGCGCCCCGGAGGGCGCATGGCGATGAATGCGGAAATCACTTCTTCAGAAACTCATAGATCTCTTCCGGTGTTTTCCCCGAAGCCTTCAGATCGGCGAAGACTCTCGCGTAGGAGATTTTGCGTTTTCTGGGCGCGTTGATTCTCGCCTTGCGGGTTTCAAGTTGTTCTATGGACTTCGTGTGAAACGCGATCTTCCTGTCAATCTCCGCGATGCGTTCTTCCGCGCTGCGAAACGTGCGTTTCGCTTTGGGTTCCACTTTTGCTTCCGGTGCATTCTTGCGAGCAGGCATTCCATCACTTCCTTTCTTTGAAATTTTATCACACATGGCAACAACTATCAAGCGAAAGTTTGGAATGAAAAGAACATGTCTGAAATATCGTCTGCATTATTGTTTCAGTATTTCGACGTATTATGCCGAAATTGTACTTGTACACGCAAGAAAAGTTCTCGCGTTATACTCGATAAAGCGCATACGAATCTTTAAACTTCTTTTAAACACCCAACTGAGTGTAAGACTCGCCGGTAAAAATGTGCGAATCCTTCTCCGATATGAATTTATGGGGTTGGTGGGTTTGTACTGACGGGGAACAGGAAGCGGCTTCGGCTTCATCCAAAACCAGTGGTTTCAGAACGGTTTGAAGGCGAGCCGGAAATCGGAAAGCGCGGACGGTTTGACGCCCGCGAAGCGATCCTGTCCATACAGCGTCTTCGGCGTTACGCAACCGTGTTTCCAGAACCGGCATGACCATGTGGCTTCGAGCACTCGGTTTTGCGCTGCGCCTTGATTTGATACATCTCCCGGTCGGCGGCCTCGATGGCTTCCGCGATGCTTCCGCTGCGCGAGGCGTCGAAAAGACGATAGCCGTAGGAAAGGACCGGAAGGTTCGCGTCCTCCGCGCGTGCGGCGTCGATCATGCGCATCAGGCGCGTAAGCGCCTCCCGCATTTTCCCCTCGTCCGCGTTTCTGGACAGCATGGAGAACTCGTCGCCGCCGATCCGGTAGCATACGCCGATTTTTGCGAAAGCATCCTGCGCGAGGGTAGCGAGCCGCGCCAGACACTGATCCCCATAGGGGTGACCGTACCGGTCGTTGACGCTTTTGAAGCCGTCCACGTCCATCGTGACGATGGCGAAGCGCTGCGCCTTCTTCAGGCGCGCAAGCTCGCGCTCGTAGGACTTGCGGTTGCACAGCCCTGTGAGCACGTCGTGGGTGTCGTTGTACTCGCACACAAAGCCGTAGTGCAGCGCCAGCGCCATCGTGATGCAGGTCCAGGTGGAATGCACCTGAGGGAGGAGAAGCTGTATGGTTGTGCCCAGTGCGACAAACACGAGCATCGCCTGCAGTTTCAAATGAAATATGTATCCATAACGGCGGCCGCATATCTGGATCGATGCGAGAAGAACCAATATGCCCCAACCGTAGGCGGCGACGTAGAAAAAATACAGGCTCCCCCGATGATAGGCGCCTTCCGCCGAAACGGTGAAGATCCAACCAAACGCCGGGGAGAGGATCGCGAGAACCGCGCATGCAATGAACGGGATCAGAAGAACCGGCGCGTATTGCGGCTTTGTGCCGCCGAACACATAGATCAGCAGGATGGGGATCAGCGGGGAAACGGAAAACCCGACGACGTTCAGCGCGAGATACATCTGCCGCGAACGCACGATTCCGCCTTCAAACAGCGCCGTCCCCAGCTCGGCCAGGATGACGGCGGCGGTAGCCGCGACGGCCCAGAGAAAAAACGTCTTTCTCTGCTGGTCGATGCCGTCGTTGCGCCAGGTCATGAAGCACAGGACCCCAAGCCCCACAAGATCCAGAAGGCCAAGCGCCACATAGTTTTCCAGCATTCCGTGTCGTCGCCTCGATCCTTTTTGGCTATTGGTGTAATGCCGCGTGTAACCATTTTATTGTATCACGAACACCGCCGGTCGTCCATGGCATTCTGGTTTTATTGTGATTTATTAAAGCCTCCAGCACGAAACATCGAGCATTGTTCGTGCTGGAGGCTATGATTGATAATGATTCGCACTGGAGGCTGTCAGAATTCAGCTTGTCATATGCTGAACCGGTGCGCTCACTCCCACTCGATGGTTCCCGGCGGCTTGGAGGTGATGTCGTACACGACGCGGTTGACGCCGGGCACTTCGCCGATGATGCGCAGCGTGATCTTGCGGAGCAGCGGGTAGGGGATCTCGGCGGCCTCGACGGTCATCGCGTCGTCGGACACCACCGCGCGCAGCGCCACACAGCCCGCGTAGGTGCGGAAGTCGCCCATCACGCCCACGGTGCTGACGCCCGTCCACACCGCGAACGACTGCCAGATTTTTTCGGATAATCCGGCGTTTTTCAGTTCGGAAAGGAAGATCGCGTCGCATTCCCGCAGCGCGTCCAGTTTGTCCCTTGTGATCTCGCCGATTACCCTGACCGCGAGGCCGGGGCCGGGGAACGGCTGACGCCACACCATCTCGTGCGGGATGCCCAGCCGCTCGCCGACGGCGCGCACCTCGTCCTTGAACAGCGAATCCAGCGGCTCCACGATGGCGTTTTTCCCAAACAGCGAGTCTTTCGGAAGCCCGCCCACGTTGTGGTGGCTCTTGATGGTGGCCGAGCCGCCCATGCCGCTCTCGATGCGGTCGGGGTAGATCGTGCCCTGCAGAAGGAACGTCGCGCCGGTCTTCTTCGCTTCTTCCTCAAACACGCGCACGAACAGCGCGCCGATGGTCTTGCGCTTGGTCTCCGGGTCGGTCACGCCCTCCAGCGCTTTTAAGAAACGCTCGGAAGCGTCCACGTGCACCACGTCGAGGCCCAGGTTTTCGCGGTAGGTCTGCATGACCTGTCTGGCCTCGTCCTTTCGGAGCAGGCCGTGGTCGACGAACACGCAGGTGAGCTGCCCTTTTTTGAGCGCCCGGTCGGCCAGCACGCAGGCGACCGACGAATCCACGCCGCCGGAGAGGCCCGCGACGACCTTGCCGTCGCCCACCTGGGCTCGGATGCGGGAAAGCATCGATTCGATCTCGTCCTCGGCGCGGTAATCGCCCGCGCAGCCACAGATGTCACTGACGAAGTTTCGAAGGATCCTGCGGCCTTCCACGGTGTGGTTGACCTCCGGGTGGAACTGCACCGCGTAGAGGCCCAGCGACTCGTTGGAAAACGCCGCGATGGGGCAGTTCGCGGTGGTCGCCTCGACAGTGAAGCCTTCCGGCGCTTCGGAGACGAAGTCGGTATGGTTCATGAACACGGCGGTTTCCGGGCTGACGCCGTTCAGCAGCCGTCCGCCCAACACCTTCAGTTCCGTATGGCCGTACTCGCTGATGCCGGCGTGGGACACGCGCCCGCCGCACATAAAGTTGATCACCTGCATGCCGTAGCAGATGCCAAGCACCGGCACATGGAGGTCGGTGATTTCCTTCCCGACCCTGGGCGCGTTTTCGGCGTAGACGCTGTTGGGACCGCCGGTCAGGATGACGCCCTTCAAGCTGTCGTCCGCCCAGCGGTCAAAAGGGGCGTTGTAGGGGTGGATCTCGCAGTACACGCCCAGCTCGCGCACGCGGCGCGCGATCAGCTGGTTGTACTGGCCGCCAAAGTCCAGGACGATGATCTTCTCCCGCATCAAAGCTCCTCCTTCTTCTGAGAGGAGTATTCCAGCGCGGCCTTCACAAGCCCCGCGAACAGCGGGTGCGGACGGTTGGGGCGGGACTTGAGTTCCGGGTGGAACTGCACGCCGATGAAGTACGGGTGATCCTTCAGCTCCACGATTTCCACCAGGTTGCGCTCCCGGTTGACGCCCGCGACCTTAAGGCCCGCGGCTTCCAGTTCCGGCAGGAATTTGTTGTTGAATTCGTAGCGGTGGCGGTGGCGTTCGACGACCAGATCACGCCCGTAGACTTCGCGCGCTTTGGTGCCTTCGGTCAGGTGGCAATCGTACCGGCCCAGCCGCATCGTGCCGCCGGTCTGCTCCAGCCCCTGCTGATCCTCCATGATGTCGATGACCGGGTGAAGCGAGTCCTTGTCAAACTCGGAGGAGTTCGCGTCGGTCATCCCGGCGACGTTCCTCGCCAGCTCGATCACCGCGATCTGCATGCCCAGACACAGCCCCAGGTAGGGGATGTTGTGCTCCCGCGCGTAGCGGGCGGCGGCCATTTTGCCTTCGATGCCGCGCGGCCCGAAGCCGCCGGGCACCACGATGCCGTCCGCGTCGCCGAGCGCCTCGTCCAGGTTCACTTCCGGGCCGGACAGCGTATCGGCCAGCACCCACTTGATCTTGACCCGTGTCCGGTGCGCGATGCCGCCGTGCGCCAGCGACTCGACGACGGACAGGTACGCGTCGTGCAGCTGGATGTACTTGCCCACGAGCGCGATCGTCACCTGCTGCTCCGGCTTCTGGAAGCGCTCGACCAGCTCGATCCAGTCGTCCAGCTGCGGCTTACGAGCCTCCAGGTGCAGCGCCTCGCACACCTTGTCGGCGAACTGTTCGCGCTCCAGCATTAAAGGAACCTGGTAGAGCGATTCCGCATCCAGGTTCTGAATGATGTATTTGGCGGGGAGGTTGCAAAAGAGCGCGAGTTTCGCGCGCATGTCGGCGGGGACGGGGTAGTCGCTGCGGAGCACCAGCATGCCCGGCTGGATGCCCTGGCTCTGCAGCTGCTTGACCGAGTGCTGGGTGGGCTTGGTCTTGAGCTCCTGGCTGGTTCTGAGGTAGGGGATCAGCGTCACGTGGATGAACAGCCGATCCTCCGGGTTGACCTCCCATTGGAACTGGCGGATCGCCTCCAGGAACGGCTGACCCTCGATGTCGCCGACGGTGCCGCCGATCTCTGTGATGACCACGTCCTTGCCCTCGGCGACGCGGTGGATCTTGTCCTTGATCTCGTTGGTGATGTGGGGGATGACCTGCACCGTGCCGCCGTTGTAGCCGCCCTCGCGCTCGCGGCGCAAGACCGAGAAATACACCTGGCCGGAGGTGACGGAACTGAAGCGGGTCAGGTTTTCGTCGACGAAGCGCTCGTAGTGGCCCAGATCCAGGTCGGTCTCCGCGCCGTCCTCGGTGACAAACACCTCGCCGTGCTGGTAGGGATTCATGGTGCCGGGGTCGACGTTGAGGTACGGGTCAAACTTCTGGATGACCACCGAGTACCCGCGCGCCTTGAGCAGCCGCCCCAGGGAAGCCGCCGTGATGCCCTTGCCCAGCGAGGAGACCACGCCGCCGGTGATGAAAACGTACTTTGTCGCCACTTTCGCCACTCCCCGTAAAAATATCTTCCATCATACCCTGCCATGCGGATGAAAGCAACGTGTTTTGGGCGAACATCATATTAAAAATTCTTCGACCCCGCGCCCCGATTTTACGCGCGAAACGTGTGGTTTGGTTTTTTATGTAACCCGAATCCTGCCTTCGCCCTGTTGGGGCGTACAAAATTTCTGTCCATCCCGAACATGAGTATATCGCAGCCCAACCCGGCGCATACTCTTTACCAATCCGATAATCGATCAGGAGGGGATTGGTGTTGGAAGGACTTTCTGAGATGACAAACGCGCGGCGCTCCGGTTGGTCGGGCGAAGAAACGCGCTTACTTTGGGAAACGGCCGACGAAGCCGGGCGTCAGGGTCTGCCGCTGAAAGCGGTGTTTGAGCGGATCGCCCGCGAGACCGGACGCCGTCCCAACAGCATACGGAATTACTACTACGCGCAGGTCGCGAAGCGGGAGGGCTGCGGCGCGCGCACTGCGCGGTTTGTGCCCTTCACGGAACCGGAGGTTACTCAGCTGATGGAACAGGTACTGCGCGACCGCGCGCAGGGCCGGTCGGTACGGTCGTGTCTTACGAGGCTTTCGGGCGGCGACCACAGCCTGATGCTGCGCTATCAGAACAAATACCGCTCCGTGCTGAAAACCAGGCCCGATCTCGTCGGACGCATTGTGGACAAACTGTGCGCGGAGGGCGTGAACGTTCAGAAGCCGGAGGTCAACCACCGGCCGCGCACCTCGCTCTCGGACGCCTGCCGCCAGCTGGTGGACGGCGCGGAGAAGACCGGCTCGCCCGAAGTGGTGCGCGCCTGCGAGACGCTGGCGAGATACCTGACCACCGGCGAAGCCGGCACGGCCCGCGCGGGGATCGGCGTGAGGCTTGACCTGTACCGCATGGCGCTGGACGACAAGCAGCGAGCGCTCTCCGCGCTGTCCGGCGCGGCGGAGGATTTGATCGGCCCGATCAAGGAATTCCTGGGCCAAACGGAGAGCGTCCGCCGCGAGCGGCTGCCCGATTTCTGCGGCGAACTCGCCGCCTCGATCGGCGCGCTGGAGGAACAGCTGGCGCTGGTGACGATGGCGACCGCCGGCTAAAGCCGGGCAAATGAAATCCCCTTCGGGTCTTTCATTTGCGGCAGATGAAATCCGCTGACGCGGCTTTCATCTGCGTAGAGCGAAGGATACTTCGGAAGCCTGAAAACCTGCGGTTTTCGGTCGGCTTCCTGACTTGAGGAATTATTCGACCCACCAGTGTTTCGGCACTGGTGGGTCGAACGCGTTCCCGGCGCGCATGTCGCCGGGAACGAAGGAAGAAGAACGGGAGAACCAACTGCTTGAGTGCGTGGTAGACGGGTTTGAAGTTTGAAGGTATAATGCGGAATAGGCAATCGATGGTCATAGAATGTACACTTATGGAGGAATTGCCATGAACGCGAAGGAGCGCTGCCTCGTCGTTTTGAATAAGGAGAAACCGGATCGGGTTCCGTTCTTTCCGCTTTTAATGTTCTTCGCGGCGGGGCGGGCGGGGCTGAAGTATAAAACGTATGCGACGGACGCGGCGGCGCTCGCGGACGCGCAGATTCATGTGTTTGAGAACTACCGGGTGGACGCGGTGACCGTGTGCTCGGACGCGTTCCGCGTCACGGCGGATCTGGGCGGGGCGGTCGGGTACCCAGAGGATCAGACGCCCCACGCGGCGGGCGCGCTGGTGAGAACGGCGGAAGACCTCCGCGCGCTCAAACGGCCCGACCCCATGAAACCCGGCTCCCGCATGCGCGGCCGCGTCGACGCGGTGGAGATGCTTCACAAGGCCGTCGGCAAAAGCGCGCTCGTATGCGGCTGGGTGGAGATGCCGTTTGCCGAGGTGTGCGACTGGTTCGGCGTTCAGGACGCGATGATTCTGATGTTTGACGACCCGGAACTGATGCACGAGGCGCTGTCATTCGCCGCGGAAATCGAGATCGACTTCGCGAAGGCGCAGATCGACGCGGGCGCGGATCTCGTCGGCTGCGGCGACGCCGCGGCTTCGCTGATCTCGTCCGATTTCTTCCGGGAGTTCGCGCTGCCCTACGAGCAGAGGGTCACGTCCGCGATCCGGGACTACGGCGCAAAAAGCAAGCTCCACATCTGCGGGAATACGAGCAAAAGCCTGAACCTGATCGCCGAGAGCGGCGCGAGCCTCGTCAACATCGATTCGCTGGTGGACTTCGGCCGCGCCTGTGATGTGTTCGGTAAAGCCGGGGTGCCCTTCAAGGGCAATGCCGACCCGGTGCGCGACCTTCTGAACGCCACGCCGGAGGCGGCGAAGGAAAAGGGGCAGGCGCTGATTGCCCGCGCGGCGGGGCTACCCTATATGCTCAGCGCGGGCTGCGAGATTCCCGCCGCCGTGCCCGACGAAGTCTACTTAGCGTTCGCGGACAGCGTCAACGGGTGAACCTGCGCGGGCCACGCAAGGCGGAACCACAATGCAGTGCAGACATATACGGCTGCGGTTTTTTACCACATAGGAAGCTAACACGAAACGGGAGGATGCGCGCGCACCCTCCCGTTGGTTCTGTTTCGTTTTCCTACAAGGTAGCTGCGATGGCCTTCAAATTCGCGAGGCCTTCGGTGGCGAGCGCCTCGCCGGTGGGCGCGAAGCTGCGCCAGATCGCGCAGTTGCCGGCCAGTTCCTCGAAGCTGGGGTCGAAGGACTCGATGACCAGCGGCCCATCATAGCCAACATCATGCACGGCCTGCAGGAACTCCTTGAACGGTACGAGGCCGGTGCCGGGAATGCCGCGGTCGTTCTCGTTGACGTGGATGTAGCCCAGGTACTCCTTGCCGCAGGTCTTGACCGCGCCGGAGAAGCTCTTCTCCTCGCGGATCATGTGGAAGCAGTCCAGGTGCACCTTCATATTGCCGGTGCCGACCTCCTTGCAGAACCGGACGGCGTCCTCCGCGATGTTGAGGAAGAACGTCTCAAACCGGTTGACGCACTCGACGCAGATGGTGACGTTTCCGGTCTCCTTCGCGTACAGCGCGGCTTCCCGCATCGACTCAACGCCCCACGCCCATTCCTGCTCGGTGCGCGGCTTTTTCGTGATGTAGCCCCACGCCGCATAGTTGACGCCGCCCAGGATCGGCGCGCCGAGCGTGTTGCAGATGTCCACGCACGCCTTCATCGCGGCGACCGCGGCTTTGCGAATCTCAGGGTCGGGCGAGATCGGGTTGGTCTCCTTGGTCAGCGTCGTGGTGCAAACGCAGTCGATGCCGACGCGTTCCAGTTCCTTCTTGACCAGTTCCGTCGGGAACTTGTACGGGTTTGAGACCGCGAAGTCGATGACCTCAAAGCCCAGCTGTTTCGCCTTCTCGATGATCCACAGGTCTTTTTCCGAGAAGCTCTCCGCCCAGATGAAGCTGTCCACGCCAAACTTGAAGTACATGGCTGCCTCCTTACACTACACAGTCTGAGGAACCGCCGGATTGTTGTTGGCGAAGTTCTGCAGGATCACCAGCGGTTCGTAGTCGCCGGTGTTCTTGATCACGATGCCCTTCTTCGCCGCGTCTTCCGAGACGAAGAACTCGTCGCCGGAGATCTGACCGAAGCGCAAAAGGCCCGGCGCCTCGCAGGCGAACGCGCCGAATGTGCCGTGTCCCTGGGCGACCAGCGCGCAGTAGCAGGCTTCGTCGCGGAGCGTGACGGTCGCGCCCGGTGCGACGGTGACTTCCTTGGCGGCGATCCACTCGTTCGCGTAGGCGACCCATTTTTCGGAAAGCCCTTGCTGCGTGACCGGCAAGGGTTTCGGCGCGCGGAAATACTTCTCCTTGTAGTTGGGGCGGGTGCTCTCCGCCCAGTCGATCATTTCAAACAGCTTGTCGATGTCGCCCTTTTCCTCTTCGGGCTGGCAGCCGGTCAGCATGCTCTCGTCGTTGACCTCGCCCATCGTCACGTTTTCCATGATCGTGTTGACGTCGCTGTTCCATTGCGGCTCGTAGGTCACGACCGAAGCGGGCGCGTGGATGACGCCGGCGGGCGTGTACCAGCCGGTACCCAGTTGCACGCGATAGGCGCGGGAGAGTTCGGTAATGCGCGTGTCGCGCACGCCGTAGTCGCGGAGGCACTCCTTCACCTGCTCCGGCGTCGTGGAAGGCTCAAAGCCGAAGTAGGTCAGCGGGAAGCGGCCCAGATAGGCGTTGTACTGGATCGGGAAGTAATAGGCTTCCGGCTTTCCGTGGCGGCCGATGCGGTTGGCGCGCTCCTCGGTCAGGTGCAGGTGGTGGAACAGCGGCTTGTCATAGTCGTAGAGCTTGGCGAACGTCGGCCAGGTGCCGTACTTTGCCATCAGTTCCGCGCCGATCAACTCCGCGCCCAGTTCCTTGATTACGTCCGCGAACAGAACCGTTTCCTTCGTTTCCCGATCGCAGAGCACGAAGCTCATGCCCTCGGTGGGGCCGGTCTTGGGGCCGTTCAAGGCGACCGTGACCGAGCCCATCCACCGTTCGCAGATGGCGCCCCGGTCCATCCCGAAGGCGAAGTAGTCATCGGGATGCAACTTCAGCCGGTGGCCGGGTTCGTTGAACGAGCGCGGCACCCAAGTGGGCGTCAGTTGAAGGACACCGTTGCCATTTTTGAACACACCGCGAATCTTTTCGCTTGCCATGATGCGCACCTCCGACCCATTTTTTTATAATTTACAGCGTGTAGTATTTCACCTTGTCGGCCGCGTCGAACAGGTCGATCTTGTGGTTGATGACTTCCTCCATCGCCTTGATCGGCTCGATGTACAGCTCAAACGGCTCGCGGATGTGGGCGTCATTGGCGAGAATCTGACGCATCCGCTGGTACATCGCGTCCTTGGTGTCGGAGGAGATGTTGATCTTGTTGATGCCGCGCTTGACGCTCTCTGCGATTTCGGCGTCGGGGTTGGCGGAACCGCCGTGCAGAACCAGCGGGATCGAGACGCGCTTTTTGATTTCGCTCAAAAGATCCAGCTTCAGGTGGGGGTCGAAGCCCTTCGGGTAGATGCCGTGCGCGGTGCCGATGGCGATCGCGAGGCAGTCGATCCCGGTTTCCTCGACGAACCGGACGGCGTCGTCGGGGTTGGTGTAGGTGATCTCGGTGGTGCCGCCTTCGGTGTCATGCTCGGTGGTGCCGATGGTGCCAAGCTCGGCCTCCACGGTGATGCCCAGCGGGTGCGCGATGGCGACGGTCTCCTTGGTCAGGCGGATGTTTTCCTCAAAGGGCTTGTCGGACGCGTCCATCATGACGGAAGTAAAGCCGGTGCGCACGGCGTGCAGGATCTGCTCGATCGTGGAAGAGTGATCCATGTGGATGCAGACGGGCACGCGGGAGGCGTTCGCGGCATGCACGATGGCGGCCATCGCGTCATCGCCCTGGAACGCGAGTTCCTTGGGATGGATCGCAAGGATCACCGGCGCGTTCTTTTTCTCGCAGCATTCGATGATCGACTTGAGCATCTGGCAGGTGCCGACGTTGAACGCGGGAACCGCAAAATTTCGTTCGTTGGCGACGGAGAGGATTTGTTTGATGTTCATCAGCATACGGGTGAGTACCTCCACAGTAAATATACAAATGGCGCAACCATTGATCTCATCATCAAGCCAGGGCGATCATTTCAAGAAGCGGCGATATGGCAGAATGGGAAAATGCGGGTCTTTGCACCGCGCGTGCGCGTCTTGTAGGCGCCGATGTCGGTGGAACGCATCTCCAGCGGCTGGCGCCTTTGCACCGCGCGTGCGCGTCTTGTAGGAGGCCGGGCGGCACTGAGCCGCCCGGCCAACCGGACAGTGGGTTTTACTTCAGGTAGGTGTCAACGTTGGAGGAATCCACCAGAACGAACGGGATCATGATGCTCTTTTCGACTTCCTTGCCAGCCAGGATGTCCGGGATCAGCGCGATGCCGGCCTTGACCTGCGCGGCGCCATCCTGCAGGATGGTGGCCTTCAGGGTGCCCTGCTTGACCATCGTCATCGGGCCCTTGTTGCCGTCGACGCCGATGCAGACGATGTCAGAGCGCTCCACGGAGTTGCAGTAGGCCTGCACGGCGGAGGACATGTCGTCGTTGTCGCAGATGATGGCCTTGAGGTCGGCGCCGTACTTGTTGACGGCGTCGGTGGCGAACTGCACGGCCTTGTCAGCGGACCAGTCCGCGGCGAAGTCGCCGACGGCTTCCCACTTGGCGTCTTTTTCCATGATGTTCTTGATGCCCTGGCCGCGGTCGATCTGCGCGGAGTTGCCCACGATGCCCATCATGTGCGCGTACTTGCCGCCGTCGGGGATCTGCTGCTGGACGAACTGAGCCATCATTTCGCCGGCCTGCACATCGTTGGAGCCGACGAACGCGTTGGCGAGCTCATCGGTGTTGTTGGTCTTGGAGTTGATGACGACGATCGGGATGCCCGCATCCTTGCAGCGGGTGACGACCGGCGCGGAGCCCTGGCTCTCGGCGGGCAGCAGGATCACGAAGTTCGCGCCGTTGTTGATCGCGTCTTCGATCAGGTTGACCTGGGTGATGGGGTCGGTCAGGCCGTCGTAGAGCTGCCACTTGGCGATGGTGCCGTCGGCGACCAGCGCGTCCAGGGCTTCCTTGGCGGCGCTGTTCAGCGTGGCGTGGAAGGCGTCAACGGTGTTCTTGGCGATGTAGGCGACGTTGATCTCCTTCTTGGCTTCGGCGCCAGCCGTGATCGCGAACACGGACAGCACCAACATCAGGGTCAGAACCAGAGCGACGAGTTTCTTCATGGTTGTTCTCCTCCTATTGATTTTATCTCACCCGGCTCAGGCGGACACCGCCCGGCCAGGAACAAGATCGGTGAAGGACAGGCTATTTCCTGCGCTTGTTGAGCATGGTGTCGATCATGACGGCGCCGATGATGAGCAAACCCTTGCAGATCGTCTGCCAGTAGGAGCTGATGCCCACCAGGTTCATGCCGTTGTAGATCAGGCCGATGATGATGATGCCCACCAGCGTGCCGGGAATCGTCGAAATGCCGCCCGCGAACGACGTGCCGCCGATGACGCACGCGGCGATGGCGTCCGTCTCATAGCCGATGCCGATGTTGGGCTGCGCCGCGTTGATGCGGGCGGTCATGATGATGCCCGCGATGCCCGCGCAGAACCCGGAGATGACGTAGGTCTGAATCTGCGTGAAGTGCACGTTGACGCCGGAGGCCTTCGCCGCGCCGATGTTGCCGCCCACCGCGTAGACATAACGACCAAACTTCGTCCAGTGCAGAAGGATGTAGGCGAGGATCGTGATGCCAAGCAGGATCAGAATCGGGTACGGAATGGATTTCCACAGCTTGCCAAGGCCGATCTGCGTGAAGTCCGGGTTGGCCAGCGCGAACGAGTAGCCGCCGGAGATGACGTAGCCCAGACCCCGGATCACCAGCTGGCTGGCCAGTGTGACCACGAACGGGAACATGTTGAACTTCGCGATCAGAAGGCCGTTGATCAGGCCGAATAGCGTGCAGATCGCGACCGCGCCGACGCAGGCTAAAAAGATGTTGCCGGTGGCCTCCAGCACGATGCCGATGAACGTGGACGCGAGCGCCAGCATCGCGCCGATCGAAAGGTCGATGCCGCCCGCGGTGATGACAAACACCATGCCCATCGCGAGCACGCCGTTGAGCGCCACCGTCGACAGCACGTTGGTCACGTTTCCGAACGTCAAAAACGCGCTCGAGGACAGGGACAGGATGATGAACATCGCGATCATCACGAATACGATGCCATACCGGCGGGTGAACAAGCTCAGATCGTGCTGATCCATCCCCAAAACCCTTTTGTTTTCATTGCGCAGCACCGCTATTTCCTCCTCATGCCAATGCGTGGCATTATTTCCCGCCGAATTCCCTCGCGAGAATCTCTTCCTGACCCACCGCGCCCGACTTGATGTCCTCATGGCGGAACTCACCGTTGAGCCGACCCTCGTGGTAGATGAGGATCCGGTCGCTGACGCCCATGATTTCGGGCAGTTCCGAGGACACCATGATGATCGCCATGCCTTCGGCGGCGAAGCGGCACATCAGCGAATGGATTTCACTTTTTGCGCCGACGTCGACGCCGCGGGTCGGCTCGTCCAGGATCAGCACTTTGGGCTTGGCCATGATCCACTTGGCCAGGACCACCTTCTGCTGGTTGCCGCCGGAGAGGGAGAACGCGTCCGCCTCGATGCCCGCGGCTTTGACGCGCAGCATTTCGGCGTACGCCCGGCACTCCGCCTTTTCGCGGCGCTGGTTGATCAAGAGGCCTTTGTGCCGCGAAGGAAGGTTCGGCAGCGAGATGTTCTCGCGGAGCGACCGAAACAGGCACAGGCCGAAGCCCTTTCTGTCCTCGTTGATCATCACGATGCCCTTTTTGATCGCGTCGCGCGGGCTCTTGATTCGGATCTCCCGGCCTTCCAGCATGATCTTCCCGCTGGTCAGGGGATCCATGCCGAAGATCGCGCGCATGGTTTCGCTGCGGCCGGAACCGACCAGGCCCGAAAGCCCCAGGATCTCGCCCTTATGCACCTCGAAGGAGATGTCGGTAAAGCCCTTGCCGGTTAAGCCTTCCACCTTGAACGCCACGTCGCCGATCGGGCAGACCACCTTCGGGAAAACGTTTTTCACCTCGCGGCCGACCATCATCGCGATCAGCTGGTTGGTGGTGACGCCTGAGACGTCGCCGCTGCCGATGTAGCGGCCGTCGCGGAACACCGAGTAGGCGTCGCAGATTTTGAAGATCTCCTCCATGCGGTGGGAGATGTAGATGACGGTGACGCCCGCGGCCTTGAGGTTCCGGATGGTCTTGAAGAGCCGCTCGGTTTCCTCGCTGTCCAGCGAGGAGGTCGGCTCGTCCATGATGACCAGCCGCGCGTTGCAGGAGACCGCCTTGATGATCTCCATCATCTGCATCTGCGCGATGGTCAGTTCCTCGACCAGCATCTTGGGGTTGAGGTCAAGGTCGAATTCCTTCAGGAGTTTCGCCGCGCGCTCGTTGGTCTTTTTTTTGTTGAGGAACGGCGTGCCGGACAGCAGGTCTTCGCGCTTCAGGTAAATGCTCTCCGCGATGGTCAGGTGCGGCTCCGGGTTGAGTTCCTGGTGGATCATCGAAATGCCGGCGGCGATGGCTTCCGCCGGGCCGGAGGCGTTGTAGGGCTTCCCCTCGAAGGTGATCTTTCCCTTGTCCGCCTTGTAGAGGCCGATGATGATTTTCATCAGCGTGGATTTGCCCGCGCCGTTTTCGCCCAGCAGCGCGTGCACCTCGCCGGGCTTAACTTTGAACGACACGCTGTCCAGCGCGTGCGTACCGCCGAAGGATTTGGACAGATCCTCGCATTCGAGGATGTATCCGGTTGCCCCGTCTTTCCCGTTCATGCCGCCTTCCAAGGCGATTCACCCCCCGGTTTTGTTCGCGCCATTTCGCGGCGAACCGCCGCTGGCGCTCAGGTTTCCTTCATTATAAGTTGCTTCAGTGGATAAACGCCGTCAGCATGCCCGCCGTGAACGTATCGCCCAGGCCGATCGTGTAGAAGGGGTGTTCCATATACCTCGTCGGCACGACCGCGGCGTAGTGTTCGCCCGCGTCCAGTGCGCTGAGCGCCGACGCCATTCTGAGGCCCGCCGCGCCCAGCGGCAGGCAGTCGACCGTCACGCGGCAGTCGGAGCGCGTGCCGTACCTTCCGGTTCGCGCGCGGGTTGACGACATCAGGTTCCCAAGCGCCAGCCCCTTGTGGAAGTCGACGCCCGGAAGGCGCTTTCCAAAGTACATCGAGTAGTCCTTGGTGTGCATCACGATGCCCTTGGCCGGGTATTTTTCAAGCAGGCAATTGAGCGCCGCGAGGATGGAGCGCGGGTCTTCCGCGTCCGTTGCGAGGCCGAACCTGGCGGCGTGCTCGACCAGTTCCTCCTCGTTCATCCCCAGAATGTCGATGGAGCGCGCGAGCGCCTCAAACGCCAGATCCTTGACCTCCGGGTTCAGGTAGTACGCGCCTTCGAGGTAGATCACGGCCTCCGGGTTCTTCGCGCGGAACGCCGCGTAATGCGCGGTCAGCACGCAGAGCCGCTCGGCCATGACCGCGGGATCGAGGATCCCGTTGAAGCCCGAAATCCCGTAGGCGTAGATGTTCCCGGCGCTCTCCTCGCAGTACGCGAGAAAACGGGGGTCGATCGGGAGGATCTTGTGGATCTTGTCGTAGTCCAGGATCAGCCGGTTTGCGACCGGAGCCACGTAGGTCTTTCCCCGCCAGGTCACGGAGGCGCCTTTTGGGTACTGCAGGATGATGTGCTTCACCGGGGGTTCGTCGGACGCGCATGCGCCGACCGTGTCGACGCGCCCGTTCGCGAAGAGCCGCATGCCGGGATAGTCCAGCCGCGCGCACACTTCCTCCGAGCGGTCGGTGACGTAGGCGGTTACCGGAAAGCCGACCGCGCCCAGCGCCGCCGCGCTCTGCGCGCAGGTGCCGCCCAGCGCGTAGGCGGTTTCAAACCGCCGCTCCAGCTCGTCGCACACCGTGACTTCGGTGATGTCGATCTCGCTGCCCGCGCCGTTTGCGAGGAAGTGGAGCGCGATCCGCGCGAAGTCCCCCATCGAGGCGATGGTGTCACCCGTCGCGTAGCGGGGTTCCTCGGTCAAATACGCCCGGATGATCCGGGAGAAAGCATCCCCATCCCACTTTAAAACGACATCCAGATCGCTCGTGTACCCCAGAACCAGCCGCTTTCCGGTTTCCGCGCATTTCGCGGCGTCCGGCTCCATTTGCAGGAGGACTTCTTCGTACAGCGCCTGATAATCCATGACCGGTCTCCCGTCATTCAAACTTTGGTATCGGAGAGAACATACTCCACCATTTCGTCGTCAGAACCCCGGTTGGTGTTCTCGACGAAGAACACGATCAGGTCAGTCAGCGCGTACAGGAAGAGGTACGACACCGCGCCGAACAGGTACACGCTGGACTCGATGACCCCGGTGGACAGCGTAATGTCCGCCGCCTGCTCGGCGGAAGACCGCCTGATGTCGGTCAGCGCGATGGTCGCGATCCCCTTCTTCCGGGCCAGTTCAAACGCATTGATCACGTGCTTGGAGCTGCCAGAGTGGGATACGCCGATCACGAGGTCGTTTTTTGAGCCGTTGTTGATGTTGATGATCATCTGCTCGGACATCTGTGAACTGACCGAGCGGATGCCGATGCGCCCCAGCCTGAACGACAGGCTCTCGGCCACCGGCACGGAGTTGCCCGCCGCCACGAAGTAAACCGTGCCCGCCGCGCGGATCTTGTCCACGCAGGTCATGAGCATCTGCATGTCCACGCTGGCGCTGATGTTTAGAATGCTTGCCGCCAGTTCCTTGATCAGGTCGCTGACGCTCGCGGGTTTGTGCGCGCTGCCGCGCCCGCGCAGCAGCTGGTTTCTGCCCAGTTCGTGGGCCAGCTGCAGCTTCATCTGATAAAAACCGGTATACCCCAGGTGTTTGCAAAGCCGGATCACGGTCGCGTCGCTGACGCCGCTCTGCTCCGCGATGTCGGAGACATTGAGCGCGACCACCTGCTCCGGATTTTTCAGGATGAACTCCGCAACCCTTCGCTCGGCGGAGAACACCCCATCCAGATTGTTCCGGATATTTTGGATGGCCGAATCCGTGAATTCCAATTTCATGCACCTGCGTTTGATGTCAGATATATGGGCGTGCGGTGTATGCATTTCACGATGATTATACAGGCTGACACTTTTTGTGTCAAGCCATTCGTGAAACGATTTTTTTTATCGACGAATCTTTGGTAAAACAGACATTCATCCGCCAAGATTTTCGGCGAAATTTAAGCGGAATTGTCCGATATTGCGTTAAAGACGCCTGAGTTCATGAAATAAAAATTCATTACCCCGAAATGGGCGGTCGCACGGCAGCCGGGCGGCACGCTGAACCCCTCGCGCCAGAAAATACATTGCCATTCGCGATTGACGCAATTCTTCCGCGTGCTATAATCATCGTATAACCTGTTCATTTGCCTTTGTTTCGATACGCGCCGGGTCGCGCATTGCATTCATCCCAGCGCCAGGCCCCATTCGGACTGATCCCAAGGCGCATCCTCATCATCGGGCCGCTGATCGCCAAATACGACGAATGGAGGAATGAGGATGTTCTCGGAGTTCGGGCGCGCCGACGCGCCGGAGCCGGAATTCGTCCGGCAGCGGGACGGCATCATCGACGCGCTGATGCGCGCGTCGCCGGATCGGTTCTTCCTTCTGGATCTGGACGGCACGATCCTGGAATACCGCGCGAGAGAAGAGCGGGAACCGTATTTGCCGCCGGAGCGGTGTTTCAACAAGCGCATACAGGAAGTCCTTCCGCCGGAAGTCGGCGCTCTGTACGACAGGAACCTCCCTGATCTATTGGAAAAGGGTGAAGCGTACATCGGGTATGCTAGGAACCTGCCGGACGGCGTGACGCACCATACCGCCAGGTTCTATTTGCTGCCGGAACGCAGCCGGATCCTGACGATCATCCATGAGGACACGGTGGAATACCGCTTGGATCTTGCGCGTAAGCGCGAGCGAGGCACGCTGAGCGAGCAGGTCGTCGCAAAGCCCAGCACCCCCTCGGCGATCCGCGACGCCCAAGCCGAACTGGCGCTTCATCCAGGCGTCCCGTCAAACGACCTCGTTCTCACCGACAGCGAGGCGCTGAAAATGCGCAGGAATTCCAGAATCCTGCTGGTCGAGGACAACGTGGTCAATCAGGAGGCCGCCTTTCAGATGCTCAACGCCGCCGGGATGATGGTCGCGATCGCGGGCGACGGCCAGCGGGCGACTCAGATGGCCGCGGAAAACGAATACGACCTGATCCTGATGGACATCCAGATGCCGGACATGGACGGATTGGAAGCGGCGAAGGCCATCCGCGCGACGGCGCGCGGCGCGGCGGTTCCGATCCTTGCGATGACCTCTGGCGCGTCCGAGGAAGACCGACAGAAATGCCTGTTGGCCGGGATGAACGACCAGATCACAAAACCGGTCGAGATCGAGGAACTCTGCCGGAACCTGATCCGCTGGCTCCCGATCCGGCATGTGCTGAAGGAGGATGCCGAAGCGGAAACCGGGCGGCGGGACGCGGGCGCGGCGGACGGCGCGTTGTCCGAGCCAGACGCGATCCGGCTGCTGCGGGGCATCGCGGACCTTGACGTCGATTTCGGCCTCAGGTCCATGCTGGGCAACGTGCGGCATTACGCGCGGCTTCTCCGGCTGTTCCTGTTAAGGCACGCCCGCGACGGCGAGGAACTCCGGCCGCTTCTGGAATCCCGCGACCTGACCGGCGTCCGCAAGGCCGCGCATTCGCTCAAGGGCGCCGCCGGAACGCTGGGCCTCGTCCGGCTGCAGGCGCTCGCGGGCAGGCTGGAGCAGGCCGCGGCGGCGCAGGAACCGGAGGGCGCGGTGGCCGCCCGCGCGGAGGAACTGTTCCGGGAGCTGGAACGCGCGACGGGCGAGCTTAAGCTCGCGCTGCCCCGGATTCCCGCGCCGGACGCCCCGCGCAAGACCCGGCGCGATGTCAACCCCGCGGACGATCCGGCGGACAAACTGGAGGCAATGCTGTCCCGCGGCGATGCGGACGCCCTCGCCTTCTTCGACCAGACCAAAGCCGATCTCGTCCGGCTGTACGGCGATGGGGCGGCGGCGCTGGAGCCGCTGATCCGGAATTCCGGCTTTCAGGACGCGCTGAGCCTGCTCCGGACGCTTCTGAAGCGCGGCTGACGTGTTTTCCAGAACCATCGGCATGTCCCCCAAGGCCTACCGGCGGGAGAACGCGGGGCGGGCGTTCGAGCCCCCGTCCATCGAGCAGCTTCGCGGGGTGGAGCGCAAGCCCGGCTGCAGCGACATTTATAACCCGCTCCGGCCGCACTTCATTGACCCGTCCCGCGTTCAGTTGATGGCGCGCTGCCGCACGTGGTGGTTGAGTTCCCTCAAAAAGGCCAGCCTGTCCGGGAGGCGCCATGTTTGATTGGGGTTCAAATGGGAACCGCCCGCCGGATTGATGGATCGGCAGGCGGTTTTGGCGTTGGTGCGTTGCTTTGCTGGTGGGATCGTATCAGAGGTTTATTCGTCAATGTCCGTTTCTGTTGATTACTTTCACGATGTCCTTGTGTTCGCCGGCCACGATGATGTGCTCAGTTGAGGTAAATACGTGCTCGGCGCTGGTCATCGGCAGGATATGCTTGTTGTCCACCCGGATGCCGATCACGTTGATCCGGTGTTCCGTGCGGACTTTCAGGTCGCGCAGGTTCCGCCCGACCCATTCCGACGGCGGCGTGATCTCCATAATGGCGTATTCAGGGGACAGTTCGATGTAGTCAAACGCGCCGTGGGCCGAGAATCGGGCTGCGGTGCGCTGCGCCATGTCCCGTTCGGGGGAAACCACGTCGTCCGCGCCGATCTTTTTGAGTAACCCCGCGTGAATATCCCGGTCGGCTTTCGCGACCACGTAGCGCGCGCCCAGTTCTTTCAGAAGCGATGTGATCTCCATCGACGACTGGAAGTTGTCGCTGATGCACACAAAGCAGACGTCAAAATTGCGCACGCCCAATTCATTGAGTACGTCCCTGTCCATACAGTCGCCGATCTGAACCCGTGTGACCAGCGGCTCCAGGCTGTGCACCGCATCTTCGTCCATGTCCACCAGCATAACTTCGTTGCCAAGCTGGGTCAATCTGGTGGCCAGATGTTTCCCGAAAAGCCCCGCGCCGATGACGAGCATTGATCTCATGATCCGGTACTTCCCTTCTAAATATCCTGTGCTTGCGTTGATTAACCGATGATGATCTTGCCGACCGGATTTTTCAGTTTCCCGCACGCGCCGGTTCTGGCCACGGCAAGGAATACCGAGAGGCTTCCGACGCGTCCCGCGTACATCAGCGTGATCACCGCCAACTTGGATATCGGCGGCAGGCTGGGCGTGATGCCGGTGGTGAGGCCCACCGTGCCGATGGCCGACAGGCACTCAAACGCAGAATCAGTGAGCGAGAATCCCTCTGCGCAAAGGATGAACACGCCGGTCAGCGTCAGCATCAGGTAGACCGCAATGCCGGTAAAGGCGCGGCGCATGGTGTCTGAGTCGATCCTGTGACGCCACATGCAGACATCATCATCGTTCCGAAGCGAGGCGAACACCGCCGCGGCGACGACGGACAGCGTCGTCACCTTGACGCCGCCGCCTGTGGAGCCAGGCGCGGCACCGATGAACATCAAAAGCATCGTCACCAGGTTTCCGCCGTCAGACAGCGAAGCCATGTCCACCGTATTGAAGCCCGCGGTGCGGGGTGAGACTGATTGGAAGAACGCGTTGAGCACCTGACTTCCGGCGCTCATCCCGTGAAGCACCCCGTTGCGCTCGAAGAGCCAGAACAGAAGCGCGCCGCCCGCGATCAAGCCCAGCGTGGCGGTCAGGACGGAGCGGGTGTGCAGTTTCAGCTTCGAAAAGTGGAAACGGCAGTCGATGAGGTCGTTCCAGACGATAAAGCCGATGCCGCCGACGATGATCAGAAGCGCGACCGTCAGAACCACCAGCGGATCCGCCGAAAAGTGAACCAGAGAAGATAGCGGTTCCCGCGCGCCCATCAAGTCAAACCCGGCGTTGCAGAAAGCGGACACGGAATGGAAGACGCCATACCAGACGCCCTGCTCCCACCCCAACATCGGAACAAACCGGATTGCCAGCAAAATGGCGCCCGCGCCTTCGATGATTGCCGTGCCGATCAGCGTCCGGCGGACGAGGCGTACCACGCCGCCGACCTGCGAAGAGCTGACGGCTTCCGCCAGCAGCGAACGTTCGCGAAGGCCGATGTGCCGTCCCACCGCGAGCGAAAAGAGAATCGCCACCGTCATAAACCCAAGGCCGCCGATCTGGATCAGCAGAAGGATCAAAATCTGCCCGAAAATGGTAAATTGTGTCCACGTATCAAAGACCACGAGACCCGTCACACAGGTAGCGGACGTCGCTGTGAAAAGCGCGTTCAGGAAAGAGACGCTCATCCCGTTCCGGCTGGCGATGGGCAGGCTCAGCAGGAGGCCCCCAAGCAGGATGATGAGCGCAAACCCGACTGCAAGAATCCTTGTCGCGCTCCAGTGTTTTTTCAGGTCCAATGTAGTCTCTCCCGGTTTTCTGGATTAGCCCCGTTTCAGGGCGTCCCATGCAAGATACGTTCAAGGATCGTAGACGGATTTGGACGCCGCTGTGCTGCGTCTGTTCCCGCGCCGTTACATACCATGCGGCGGGTTTTTCCTGGCGTCAGCCGACGATGACACCCGTTCCTACGGATCGCTCCATGCATTTTATCATACTGCAGAAATATATCAATGGGGTACCGTCCCGCGCCACAGTAATATTTTGATGAAGGCGACACGGCGGTCATTTTATGATTGACCGTCACGGAATGCCAATGTGACGACAGCCTCCTGAAGATGCTGTACCTGGCGACGATGGACATCACGAAAAAATGGACCGGCCGCCGCCAGGATTGGGGTCTGACCCATTCGTGAGGACGCTTGCGAATCCATACTCCGGGCGCAAAGCAAACACGCTTCTGCTCTGACAAATGCGTCGGCGTGGTGGAAGACGCATTCGGAAGCGATGAACCGAATGGCGATCGATCATGTTGTCCCGGGTCGGAAGTCAGAATTTGGATTCGGTTTTCAACGGCTCGCCTTCGTGCGGGCTGTTTTGTCGTATCGTGGCGAGGGTTCATGTAAAATAAACGAAGTGTGTTTGTTCAGTATGCTTGACATGCGCAAGATCCCGTAGTACAATTAAGACGAACAAAGGGATCCCGACTGAGAAAACGGCTCGAAAGGGGGCGATGTACTGAACACCAAGGAGATTACGGAACCCATTGTTGCCAGCTTCGCCCGGTATCAGTGACAAGAATTGACGACGGAACCCACCTTGCGGTAAAGCGAAGAGAAGCGAAAATGGACAAGCCCAATGTACCAACCCCATAAACGACAGAGCGCTTTTCGTATAACCCAGGTGGTTCATCCCCGTTCGAGGTGGATATTGATCAGTTCCGGGCGAAGCGGCAACCCCATCCGGAAAGTTGGACCCGAAAACCGAATAGTCATCCTTGGCCCGTCGCTTTCGCGGCGGGCTTCTTCATCCTATCACCGAAAAGCCCCCGTATTTTCTCATGGCTTGATACGGCGCGGGGGATGCCTTAATTATCAATCCTGACTCGGACAGACACTGTCGAGAATGAGGTAAGCGAACATGTGAATTGCGCAGAATCGCGAACGCCTCGGCAAAGGCAAAGCCTCGAAGGCTTCATCCGCGACAAGTGACAGTGGGCGCTTTTCTGTTACCATTCCCGCTGTCAACCAGCTCGACATTGCCGCATGCGAAGGGTCATATGTCTATCCTAACGATGTGCTGACGTTGCGCATTACCACATCATTCTCCTCAGGTGACAGTTTGAGTACGTCGCGGAATGCATTAAGGTTCCCAAGTCTTCAGAGAACGGAGACTAGGCCAACAACCTTCGAATTACGCGATCTCAACCAATAACTGTAGAAGTGCGTCGTATAGGTGAAGGAAAGAAAGGGCGCAGGCAACATGCCTGCGCTCGGTTGTACGGTTATTTGGTGGGTAACAGCAGGAACAGCCCTGCAGCGTCCGTTTCAAAGGTCAAGGTGCCCACCTCGTAGGTGTAGGGAATTTCCGTCCGCACCTCTGCGCGCTCTGTGGTTTCCGTAGCTTCCGTCACGTCCACGCGAACCAACTTGAATGAGTGCGCCAACTCCAGCGGAACGGATATGCGAACACTGCCCTTGAAAGGTTCAATGCTCCCTGCGAACTCATAGGCAGTGGTTAGGGCGTACAATACTCCATCGAAAGGTGCTTCCATGCCGCGCACAACAAGCTCGCCGCGTGCAGGGATCGCGTTTTGATCTATCGGTGTCATTTCTGCAGACTCAAATGCCAGCAGTTGAAGGTCGCCCAGCACGCCGCAAACAGGGCAACAGGCTAGAACATTGCTGCGTAGGGTAACTTCATAATGCGCACAATCTGCGATGCCAGTGTGATCGCATCCTCTGCGCAAGCACTGGGCGCTATGCGTCCCATCGCCGTTGCTCTCCCATAAGCCATACCAATGCGAAAGAGCTTTCGTGTAGTCGCTCTTGTATATTTTCCCGCAATTCGTACAAACATGGGTCTTATATCCTTTTTCGGTACATGTGGGGGCTGTGACTGTAGCATTGTAACTGTGCCCCAACGCGGGAATCACCGCATAGGTGGAATAAGTGCAGCCATCACGCTTGCAGGTGTCATAGGCACCCCAGCCTGCTTCCGTGCAGGTGGCGGCCTTAGCGTCGTGATGCTCCAAATCGTGCCCCAACGCGGGAATCACTGCATAGGTGGAATAAGTGCAGCCATCACGCTTGCAGGTGTCATAGGCACCCCAGC
>CAZNPZ010000029.1:0-8589 GCA_964575255.1 uncultured Oscillospiraceae bacterium | reverse complement strand
CTACGTCCGTGCAGGTGGCTGCCTTTGCGTCGTGATGCTCCAAATCGTGCCCCAAGGCCTCGCCATACTCTTGACCACATATGCTGCAAATCGGCGCGCTTGTGCAGGTCGCCGTACCGCCTGAGCAGGTATGTCGCAAAACAAGATATATTGTGGCCTCCTTCCGAATGTTATAGTCTGACAGTGTACGGCCATCATCCAGTTGCTTGCCGGCAAAGGTCAAACGTTGTTGACTAGATGGTATTCCCTCTTTGTCTTCTATTCTCCTTTGATGTTTTGAATGGTGTATGTCGGTTCAACGTCCAATGTAATGGTTTTCCCGGCCGATGTTTTCACGAAAATCTGCATTGCAAGGGCGGATATGCTAAAGAATAAAGTAGCTACCAGTACAATCACCACTGTAAACAATGTTTTCTTATTCAACAAGTGATTCTCCACTTCTCATAGATCCGAAAATTATTATATCATATTTGAATGTATTTTTACAACAAAATGGATCGGAATACCACGACGCCTCGGAGCGCCGTCATAGATTGATACGATGGAAACCGCTAATGCCTGAAAAGCCTGGATTTGTTGGGTTTCTGGAATAGCAAAAACCATCTACTGAGTTTATCAATAGATGGCTTCTGATTTGGCGCGGCCGGCGGGATTCGAACCCACAGTCTTTCGAGTCGGAGTCGAAAATGTTATCCATTGCACCACGGCCGCATGAGAACCAGTACAGTATAGCGCGGCGCGGGCCAAAACGCAAGAAAAACATTGGTGAAATCGCGGGGGAGGCAGCGGCGCAAAGCGGTGAAGAGAAACGCCGATGCGATCTGCGCGGCTTTCTTGTGAAAGAATCAACATTTCTCCGGTGGACAGCGAGAGGATTCTTGGGTATTCTATAGAGGAGAAAGCGCGCGAAACGGGAGGGTACGGCATGAATACGCTGCATTTAAAGTACGCGGTGGAAGTGGAACGCGCCGGGTCGATCACCCAGGCGGCGGACAACCTGTTCATGGCGCAGCCCAACCTGAGCAAGGCCATCCGGGAACTGGAGGAAGGCCTGGGCATCACGATCTTCGAGCGCACGCCGCGCGGCGTGGTGCCCACGCCCAAGGGCGTGGAGTTTCTGACCCGCGCCAAGGAGATCCTGGGCGTGGTCCGGGAAATGGAATCGCTTCGGGACGCGGCGGACTCCGGGCGGCAGGGGTTCAGCCTGACGATGCCCCGCGGCAGCTACATCGCGGGCGGATTTGTGAAGTTCGTGTCGGAACTGAACCTGGAGAAGGACATCGACGTGCGCCTGAAGGAGACCAACTCGGTGCAGGCCATTCTGGGCGTCGCGGAGGGCGACTTCCAGCTGGGCATCATTCGATACCAGACGGTCAACGAAAACTACTTCATCGACTTTTTGACCGAAAAAGGGCTCCGCCACGAGCCGATCTGGGAGTTTGAAAACCTGGTGCTGACCTCGGCGAAGAGTCCGCTGGCCGCTATGGAGACCGTGCGCCCTGAGGATTTGGCCGAGATGATCGAGATTGTGCACGGCGACGCGGTGGTGCCATACCTCCAGACGGTGGAGAGCCGCCCGCGCCCGCTGGGCAAATCCGTCAAGCGCGTGTTCCTCTACGACCGCTCGACACAGTTTGACCTTCTGTCCGAGATTCCGCAGACGTTTCTGTGGGTATCCCCGATCCCGGAGGACATATTGAAGCGCTATCGCCTGCGCCAGCGCCGCGTCGTGCCCGGCCCGCCCAAGTACAAGGATGTCCTGATCTACTCCAAATCCTACCACCTGACCGAGCTGGACGCGCACTTCATCGACAAGCTCTACGAGGCGAAAAACAAGGTGGCGTTCAAGGATTATCAATAGGCATTCGAGCGAATTTCGCGGCGATTTTACGGACATGCATATTTATGGCGGCATGGATACATGCCGTTTTTTATATGCCATTTTTCGGAAAGATGGACTGCCGTCCGGCGGAGAAACCTGCGAAAGGCCAGCGATTTCAGCGTTTTCTCAATCGGTTTTTCTATATCGATAACTAAATATCTTTATTCCGCATTGGGTATTTCCCGTTTCGGGCATCGTTGGTATACTTTTTTCAGGCGGGGAAAGCGCCCGCCGCAAACAAATGCGGGAGGCATCCATATGGCGAGGTTCACGCTGCCCAGGGATCTGTATCATGGCAAGGGTTCGATCGGCGAACTGAAAAACCTGAAAGGCAAAAAGGCGATCGTGGTGGTCGGCGGCGGTTCGATGAAGAAGTTCGGCTTTCTGGACAAGGTGGTCGAAAATCTGAAGGCCGCCGGCATGGAAGTGAAGCTTTTTGAGGGCGTGGAGCCCGACCCGTCCGTCGAAACCGTGAAAAAAGGCGCGGAAGCGATGCGGGAGTTTGGGCCGGATTGGATCGTGTCCATCGGCGGCGGCTCGCCCATCGACGCGGCGAAGGCGATGTGGGCGTTCTACGAGTATCCGGAGACGACGTTTGAGTCGCTGTGCATTCCGTTCAACTTCCCGACGCTTCGCACCAAGGCGAAGTTCTGCGCGATCCCGTCCACTTCCGGCACCGCGACAGAGGTGACCGCGTTCTCGGTCATCACCGATTACGCCAAAGGCATCAAGTATCCGCTGGCCGACTTCAACATCACGCCGGACGTGGCCATCATCGATCCCGACCTGGCCGAGACCATGCCCCGCAAGCTGACCGCCCACACCGGCATGGACGCGATGACCCACGCGGTGGAAGCCTATGTGTCGACGATGCACTGCGATTACACCGACCCGCTGGCGCTGCACGCGATCAAGATGATCGATCAGTTCCTGCTCGCATCTTTCAACGGCGACATGGACGCCCGCGCCAGGATGCACAACGCCCAGTGCCTCGCGGGCATGGCGTTCTCAAACGCGCTTCTTGGCATCGTGCACTCGATGGCGCACAAGACCGGCGCGGCCTACGCCGGCGGCCACATCGTGCACGGCTGCGCCAACGCGATGTACCTGCCCAAGGTCATCGCCTTCAACGCCAAGGTTCCGGAAGCCGCGAAGCGCTACGCCGAGATCGCCAGGTTCATCGGCCTTGAGGGGAAGACCGATCTGGAACTGACCAAGGCGTTCATCGCGCACCTGCGCGACATGAACCGCCAGCTGGACATCCCCGATTCGATCCGAGACTACGAAAACGGCATGGTCGGCGAGAAGGAGTTCCTGGACAAACTGAAGTGTGTCGCGGAACTCGCCGTGGGCGACGCCTGCACCGGCTCCAACCCCCGCCCGATCAACCCGGCGGAAATGGCGAAGCTGCTCATGTGCTGCTTCTACGATACGGAAGTCGATTTTTAGCCAAGGAAAAGCGGCGCGAGCCGGGCGAAGTTCTCGTCCGGCACGCGCCGTTTTATCATGGGTTATGCCCCCGCTGCGTCGTAGCGGTGCGTCGCGAAGTAACAGTACACGGAGATCGAGACGAGCGCCGCGCCGGAGTAGAGGAACCATTTGTCCACGCCGATCAGGTCACTGAGCGGCCCGGACACGATCAGCCCGAACGGCGCGGCCAGCGTCATCGCGGACATCATCAGGGAGAACACCTTGCCCATCTGCTCCGGCGGCACGGTGGACTGCACGTAGGCGTTGAGCGGCACCATCAAAAACGTGCCGGTCGCGCCCATCGGGAAGCAGACCAAAGCGAACGCCCAGAACGCCTCCGGCGGCAGCGCGCCGGAAAGCGCGCTGGTCAGCCCCAGCGCGAAAATCGAAGACGAGATCATCAGGAACCGCCGCTTCGCGCCGCCCCAGATGCCCATCAAAAGCGAAGACACCGCCATGCCCGCCGAGAACGTGAACTCCACCACGCCGTTATGCCACGCGCCGCCCAGAAAGTGACTCTTGACCAAGAGCGGGTACAGCGCCGAAAGCGGCATGTAGGCGAGCGACGCCAGTACCATCGGCAGCATCACCGCGCGGAGCGGCCGGTTGTTAAGCAGCACCCGAAAGCCCTGCTTCAGGTCGGAAAGCACTTTGGGCGCTTCCGCCGTTCGTTCGATGTCCGGGATGGTGACGAAGAACAGGCACCCGATCGCAAACGCCGCGCCAAGAATGTCAAAGAGCATGATCGGCGCGATTGGGATCGTAGTCATGAGAAACGCGCCCAGCACCGGCCCCAAGAGCGTACCGCCGGAGACGATCAGGCTTCCCCAGCCGCCCGCCTTGGTCAGCATCTCCTCCGGCACCAGCGTGGGGATTGCCGCCTGCATCGCGGGCGTGTGGAACGTGCCGCCCAGTCCGCGCAGGAACAGCGCGCCGTAAATCATCCATAACGGCGGCTCGCCCAGCGCCCAGAACGCGATGCCCAAGAGCAAGCTGGATACGGCGACAAGGCCGTCCGCGGCGATCATCACGGTTTTTCGGTTGTACCGGTCGATCCAGACGCCCGCAAATGGGCTTAAGAAGATGCCCGGCAGAAAACCAACGACCATCGCCTTGGCCAAAATGTCACCGGAGCCGAACCGCGCCGTCATCCACCAGACGATCGCGAACTGCACCGCCGAAGAACCGATGATCGACAGCGCCTGCCCCGCGTAGATGGTATAGAATGGCTTTTTCCAGCCCGATTTCGACATGGATGCTCCTTGAAAAAGAATCGGTACGTTCCATCATAGTACCCGGCGATGTGAAATGTCAAACGGTGGCGCGGGGTTTACACCGATTTGACGCGATCGGGCTTAGCGGCGGTGTTACGGTGGAGCCTTGCTGGTGTATACTGTTCTCATACGGCATATCAGGAGGAACACATGGACGAGATGAAGAACGGCCGCGATTCGCACGGGGAACATCAGGGCGACGCATGCGGCTGCGGGTTTCCGCACGCGATGCCGCCGCACCGCCCCAAAACGGACTGTGAAAGCGGGCAGGCGCACGAGGAGCACCAACCCAAAAATGACGACGGCTGCGGATGCGGGAAGCCGCATGGGGAACACCATCACGGGCATCACCACGAACACCATGGCGACGCCTGCGGCTGCGGACAGGCGCATGAGGAGCACCATCACGGGCATCACCATGAACATCATGAGGACGCCTGCGGCTGCGGACAGGCGCACGAGGAGCACCATCACGGGCATCACCATGAGCATCTCGGCGGTTGCGGCTGCGGCTGCGGGCATTCCCACGGGGATCATGACGGCCCTGACTATGACAACGGGCTGACCATCGCCGAGAACAATGTGTTGATGGCGCTTTGGGAGCGCGGCGCGCTGCCGGTTTGCCGGTTCACGCTTTCGTCGTCCAGGGAGCCGGAGGCCTACGCCGTGGCGCTGGAACCGGTGTACATCGCAAACCTCAGCGACTCGCTGGAGCAGATCCGCGAATACGGCAGCCTGTTTTCCGGCATGGAAGACAAGGATCTGATCGCGCTCGACTATGAGGAGCCGATCGAGGACTACCCCTACCCCGAATACCGGGCATCGGACGCGTTCCGCCACTTCGTCGAAACGGCGGCGGAGGCGAAAACGCGCGGCTTTACGTTTGACACACCCAATCTCGAACTGGGCTCGATCACGCTGGCGGAGCGGGGGCGGAAGACGCTCGACCGCATGTTGGGCCGATAATCAATCTTTACGGGCATTCAAAAGGCGCTGTTCCGTTAAACTTCGGAAAAGCGCCATTTTCTTGTGTTTATGATACCACAAAACGGGGCGAAAGTCAAGGCTTGAACGCGTGCGCGGCAAGGCTATAATGATTGGACACGATCACGGGGAGGGTTGAACTTGAAGGAATTTTCGCTCGTCGCGGGGGAGATCATGCGCGCGCAGACGGCGCTGGAACTTGAGGAGGCGAACGCTCTGACCGAACGCTTCGGCCTGACATTGAAACCATCGCAGATCGCAAGGATCGCTCAGAAGCGTTTTGACGCGCTGAAAGACTCGGGTCGGGTGGAGTTTGGCCGCGGCATCGTCAAAGATCTGGTGGTCGCGTTCTGCGACTCGCCGTACATGCTGGAGGCCGACTACGAGGAAACCGTCAGCGCGCTGATCGATTCCTTCTATTATTTCCGAAACGGGGCGGACGGGGAGGTCGAGGACGGGGAACTGATCGACATGATGCGCGCGCACTTCGACGGGGCCTGTCAGGGTTCCATCGACGCATTGAACGACGCGACGCTTCCGGATCTTCTGAAGGGTTCCCGGCGGCGCCGGGACGACATGGGTTGAGGTGAAGCCATGCAAAGCGAACTGATGGGGTGGATCGGGGGCGCGGGGGCGCTGGGCGCGCTTTCCGGCGCGGCGGGGCAGCGCGTGCGGGCGGAACTGTGGAGCCTGCTCGCGCGCAAGGCGGACGTTCTGTCGCTGGGGGATTCCAGCGTCCGCGTGGAGCAGGCGGAGGCGCTGCTCCGCTCGCTGTGCTACGTCGTCTCGCTGGCGCTGGAGCCGATGGACATGGACGCCGCGACGAAGGTTCTGGCCGCGGCGCCGCTTCAAACGCTGTACCAGGAAGGGCTGAACCGGCTGGACAGGCGCGTCACGCGCGCGAGAAAAGCTTATGCCCGCGCGCTTGAAACCGCGCTGCCCATTGAGAACCTCGCCTATCGGGACACGCTTGTAAGCATCGGCGCGTTTTTTGCCGCCTACCGGCCCGACCTGTTCGCGCACGACATCCCTTGCATGATCGACTACCCGCTGTTCCATGAAGCTTCCGGGTTGGGCGCGTCCTACATCGATGCGTACCTCGCGCAGTGGACGCGGGAGAACGATTTTCTCGCCGCGTTCGACACTTCGCGCGTGATAAGGCTTCTGAACGCGCACTTTATAGACGCGCGCGAGCAGGTGGTCAACCTCTTCGAGCCGGTGGCGGCGAACGCGCTTGCGCGGGTCCTGATCGCGAAAGACCCGCTGCCGCTCGAAGTGACGCCGGAGGACGCGCTGTCCGTCAAAACGATCGCCGGGGAAACGGGGGAGGAGGCGTTCTTTGCGCGCCTGACCGGGGCGTCGGACGCGCTCGCGGAGGCGACCCAATCGGATTCCCTCCTTTTGCGCGCCGCCGCGCGGGCGCTTTGCGGGCGCGTAACCCTGCTGCCGCCGGAGGCAATGGGCGGCGTGTTCACATCTTTTTCGTGATCAGCCGTGCGAAGGCCGCTTCAGCGCCGTGTGTTTCCGAGTGGATTCACCTTTTGGTTGGCAAATCCGGGGAAAACGGGCAACCTGATGCAGCGAGGCCGGACAACATTCGGAAATGGTAGCTGTTCATGCAGAATATCCCGTAAATTGCAATTTTGCGACAGTTAACATTCATGGTCTATTGACAGGGACACAGGTGCATAGTATAATCTACGCAAGCAATGGGGTTTGGCATGCAAGGCGCATGGCTTTTGTAAACCATTGCCCTTTTTGTAATCTCCAGGCGCGACGAATGCCCACCGGAACATTGAAGGGAGGAACCTCAATGAAGAAGACCCTGTCTTGCGTACTCTGCCTCGCGCTCCTCGCCGGCCTCATGCTCATGCCCGCGACCGCGATGGCCGCCGCCACCGGCGAACCGGTCAAGATCGGCGTCATCGCCCCGATGACCGGCTCCCTCGCCACCTATGGCGAATCCACCACCAACGGCATCAAGCTGGCGGTTGAGGAAGTCAACGCGGCTGGCGGCGTGCTGGGCGGCCGTCCGCTGGAAGTCACCCTGATGGACGACAAGGCCGACTCCACCGAGGGTGCCAACGCCTTCAATAAGCTGGTCGCCGACGGCAACAAGGCCATCATCGGCTCGGTCACCTCCGGCGTGACCGCGGGCCTGGCCACGCTGGCCGACTCCGAGGGCATGCTGCTTCTGACCGCGACCGCCACGGCGGACACCGTCACCGACGGCACCACCAGCGTGTTCCGCGCCTGCTTCCGCGATTCTTACCAGGGCGAAGTCGGCGCCAAGATCGCCGTCGACCTGGGCGTGAAGAAAGTCGCCATCCTGTACGCGTCGGGCGACGCCTACTCCTCCGGCCTCTACGAGGCGTTCAAGAAGGCCGCTCCGGAACTGGGCCTTGAGATCGTCGCCACCGAGAGCTCCTCGGCCACCAGCGACACCGACTACTCCACGCAGCTGACCAACATCGTCGCCTCCGGCGCCGAGCTGATCTTCGCGCCCTACTACTATGACTCCATTGGGCCGTACATCGTGCCGCAGGCGCGCGCGGCTGGCTTCACCGGCGCGTTCGTAGGCGCGGACGGCTGGGACGGCACCCAGAACACCATGGTTGAAGACAAGTCCCTGTACAACAAGTGCTGCTTCACCAACCACTACGCGCCGGACGATCCGTCCGAAGTCGTGCAGGGCTTTGTGAAAACGTATGTCGACACCTTCGGCGAAGCGAGCCTGACCGCGCTGGCGGCGCTGGGCTTTGACTCCGCCAAGATGCTGGCCAAGGCGATCGACGCCGCCGGCACCGACGACACCGCCGCCATCGTCAAGGCGATGACCGGCATGAGCTTCGAGGGCGTCACCGGCTCCTTCACGCTGGATGAGACCGGCACCCCCATCAAGAAGTGCGCGGTTCTTGAGTACAAGGTAACCACTGATTTAAACAGAAGCGGCGGCATGGTATAATAGGAAAAAAATCG
>CAZNPZ010000028.1:0-32702 GCA_964575255.1 uncultured Oscillospiraceae bacterium | reverse complement strand
AACACGAACATTAGAATACTAACGAATTAGATTATACACTAAAAGCCGAACAATTACAAATTCCGGGGTGTTAAACGTATGTTATGCTATCGGTGTGGGCAGCAAAAAACCGCAGAGCGGTTATGCCGATCCACGGTTCAAGTAAATGAATATGATCCGTTATTTCTCGAAGCGAGCCGGTTTTGAAGTCCCTGCTATGCTTGGTACAATTCCCTTGGGCATTACGCCAAGGCTCTTTGAGTAACAGTAGCCTGCACAATACGCATCCGCGTCAGTTAACCAGACTTTGGCACCATTGATCTTTCCTAGTTTGAATGTGATTGTGCCGATTGAGTATGGCCTTATTTGTCCTTTTAATGTAGGCTTATAGCTTCCAACATAAGCATAATCATCATCGCTTTCAGCTTCTGAATAATTTGGCGTGAAGTAAATTGCCTGATTGCTCATACGACGAATTGTAAAATCATTCATGTTCAAAACGTACATATCGATATACAGGTGCCTGTCTTTAATGTATATGCGTTTGGCTGATGTATAATAATAATCCTCGTCGTAGTCATCGGGATCATCAAAACATTCATTCACATCATAATATGTAGAATTGGAATACACTCTGATAGGTAATACAACCTGATAACCGCCATACTTGGAGGTTGCAGTCACGATGGCAGTACCGGATTTTTTGCATTCGATGATACCCTTCGAATTAACGGAGGCGACCTTTGAATTGGTGCTCTTCCAGATTATGGTCTGATTTGCGTCATCTGGCGATGTCTCGCCAATCGTGGTGTATAGGCGATGTCCGGTAACTTCCCAGAAGCATTCATCTTCATCGTCATAACAATCATCCCCCTGGTAATCGGTCACCGAGACAGAAAATCCCGTCATTGCGATCTGGGTGACCGTCACTGTGCAGGTTGCCTTTTTCCCGTTGGCGGTTCTGACGGTGATAACCGCCTTCCCCGGTTTGATGCCTGTTACGATACCATCAGACACAGTAGCGACGCTCTTTTTATTGGACGACCAGAGAAATGTGCTTGTTGCGGTCGCGGGATAAAGGACTGGAGTCAGCGTCACCGTGCGGTTTCTCATAACTATGGCGGTTTTTGGCAACGACACTTTGGTAGGACTTACAGGGAATTCTTCCGCCAAAGCCCATACGGCAAAAAAAGCGACGCAGCACAGCACTGACAGGATCACGCGCATAAACTTCCGCATGGATTTGCCTCCTTAATTTGGATACAATAAAAATACCATAAATGTTAGAGAATGACAATGCAAACATAATGTAAAATATTCTAAATGCATTAAAATCCGCCGGATGTATCCGGCGGACAATTTATTGCATTTTTTCCTGCTTGATTTTCTTGTCGATCACATGGCGCGACGCGAGCTGCGAGAGGATATCCTTCGGCGTAATGCCCATCTCGACCATCAGTACCAAAAGGTGGTAGGTGAGGTCGCTGATCTCAAACACGGTCTCCGCCCGGTCGCCGCCCTTCGCGGCGATCAGCACCTCCGCGCACTCTTCGCCAACCTTCTTCAAAATCTTGTCCGTGCCCTTTTCAAACAGGTAGCTGGTGTAGGAGCCGGGCTGCGGCGCTTTCTTGCGCCCTTCGATCAGTTTGTACAGCGCGTCCAGCGAGAACGGCGGTTGCACCTCGTGAACGGCGTTGAAAAAGCAGGAGTCCGCGCCCGTGTGGCAGGCGGGGCCGTCCCGGTCGACCTCGATCACGAGCGCGTCGCCGTCGCAGTCGGCGCGTATGGACGCAATGCGCTGCACGTTGCCGCTGGTCTCGCCCTTACGCCACAGGGTCTTCCGGGACCGGCTGTAAAAGCAGGTACGCCCCTCCTGAATCGAGATTTCAAGGCTCTCCCGATTCATGTAGGCGAGCGTCAGCACTTCCTTCGACCACCGATCCTGCACGATGGCGGGGATCAATCCGTTTTCGTCAAATTTCAGTTCGTCAAACATGGATGAGCCTCCTCGCGGGGATGCCGCGCGTCGCCATCGCGTCCTTCAGGTCTTCGATGGCGATTTCTTTTCGGTGGAAGATCGATGCGGCCAGCCCCGCGTCCACGCGCGGGCATGCCGTGAACAGGTCGAGGAAGTGACCGATGCACCCCGCGCCGCCGGAGGCGATCAGTGGGATCGACGTGACCGAGGCGATCGCGTCCAGCATTTCGATGTCAAACCCGCCCTTGACGCCGTCGGCGTCGATGGAGTTGAGCACCAGTTCTCCCGCGCCGCGCGCCTGACCGTCCCGCGCCCAGGTGAGCGCGTCGATCCCGGTATCCTCCCGCCCACCCTTCGCGAACACGCGGAAGCCGCCGTCCACCCTTTTCACGTCCATCGACAGCACCACGCACTGGTCGCCGTAGCGCTTCGCGGCGCGGTTGATCAAAGACGGGTCTCGGATCGCGCCGGAATTGACCGAGACTTTGTCCGCCCCGGCCTTCAAAACCCGGTCGAAGTCGTCCAGATCGTTGATGCCGCCGCCCACGGTCAGCGGGATGAACACCTCCGCCGCGGTGCGAAGCAGAATGTCCGAGAAGAGTTTGCGTCCCTCGTAGGACGCGGTGATGTCGTAGAACACCAGCTCGTCCGCGCCGCTCTCGTTGTAGAACGCGGCCATTTCCACCGGGTCGGCCACGTCTTTCAGGCCTTCAAAGTTGGTGCCCTTGACCACCCGGCCGTCCTTAACGTCCAGGCAGGGGATGATGCGCTTCGTGATCATGCGTTTTCTCCTTGAGAAGTTCCAGCGCGCGTGTAAGGCTGAGCGCCCCAGCGTAGATCGCCTTGCCGACGATCGCGCCGTACAGGTTCATTTCGCGCAGGGCGATGAGTTCCTGTTCATAGGTGATGCCGCCGGAGGCGATGATGTCAAGGCCGGGAATCTTCGCTGCGTCCCGGAATGCCTCGAGGTTGGTGCCGGACAGCATGCCGTCGGTCGCGATGTCCGTATAGATCGCGGTCGTCACGCCGCGCGCGGAGAGGCTTTGAAGGAACGACAGCGCCGGGATGTCCGTTCGCGTCCGCCAGCCGTGGATCGCGACGAAGCCGCCTTTCGCGTCCACGCCCGCCGCAATCTTGCCGGGGTGTTTCGCCGTAAGAGACTCCATCAGATCCGGCTTCTCAACCGCCATCGTGCCCACAATCACGCGCGACGCGCCGGCGTCAAGATAGCGCTCGACGCTCGTTTCGTCCCGCGCGCCGCCGCCCACCTCGACGAAGAGGCCGGTTTCTTTCGCGATTTCGGTGATCACCGGCAGGTTGATCTGGGAGCCATCCTTCGCGCCGTCGAGATCCACCAGATGCAGGTGGGTCGCACCCGCGGCCTGAAAGGATTTCGCGGTCTCCACCGGGTTCTCGCCGTAGACGGTCATGCGGTCATAGTCGCCCTCGGTCAGCCGGACAACCTTGCCGCCCCGAAGGTCGATCGCGGGGAAGAGGATCATGCGGATACCTCCCCAAACGCCTTCAGGATCGAAAGCCCAACGCGACCGCTTTTTTCCGGGTGGAACTGGGTGCCATACACGTTATTCTTCTTAACGACGCCGGTGACCGGGACGCCGTATTCGCTGGTGGCCACTGTCTCGTCTTCGCAATGAACCGCGTGGAACGAGTGCACGTAGTACACGCAGTCGCCCTCCCGCGTATACCTCAGGATCGGGCATTCGCGGAGGATGTGAAGCGCGTTCCAGCCGATGTGGGGCACTTTCAGCCCACCCGGCAACACTTCTGTCATTGCGCGCACCTCGCCGCTCAGAAGCCCCAGCCCGTCGTGTACGCCGTACTCGTAACCCTTTTGAAACAACAGCTGCATGCCCAGACAGATGCCAAGCAGAGGGACGCCCGCCGCGACGCGCTCCTTGACCACCGGCACGAGGCCGGTCGAGACCAGCTTTGCCATCGCGTCGCCGAACGCGCCCACGCCGGGCAGGATGATCTTCTCCGCCGCGCGCAGTTCCCTTTCATCCCGCGTCACTTTGTTATCAAGGCCGAGGGAATCGAGCGAACGGCTGAGCGAGTACAGGTTCCCGACGCCGTAGTCGATGATCGCGATCATAGCAGCACGCCTTTCGTGGACGCCGCGCCGCGCGCGTCCGGGTCAAGTGCCACCGCCTGTTTCATCGCGCGGCCAAACCCCTTGAACGCCGCTTCCAGGATGTGGTGACTGTTGACGCCGGAGAACTGCCGAAGGTGCAGCGTCAGTTTCAGTTCCCGCGAGACCGAGAGGAAGAATTCCCGCCCAAGCTCGGTGTCGAAGGTTCCGATTTTTGGGGATGGAATGTCCAGCGCGTACTCCAGCTGCGCGCGCCCGCTGATGTCGAGCGCGCACAAAACCAGCGCCTCGTCCATCGGCAGGAAGAAGTTCCCGTAGCGCGCGATCCCGGCGCGGTCGCCCAGCGCGTCCGAAAACGCGCGGCCCAGCGCGATGCCGACATCCTCGACCGTGTGGTGGTCGTCCACATTCGTGTCGCCTTTGCACGTAACCGTGAGGTCGAACCGCCCGTGGAACGCAAACAGCGTCAGCATGTGGTCGAGGAAGCCGCAGCCGGTAGTGATGGACGACGCGCCCGTGCCGTCCAGGTTCAGCTTCACCTGAATGTCGGTCTCCGAGGTCTTCCGGGCAACAATGGCTTCTCTCATGCGGATTCCTCCAGTATGGCCTTGATTGCGTCGAGAAGGGTTTGCATGTCCTCCGGGGTTCCGATGGAGATGCGCAGAAAGTCGCGGATTCGCGGCAATTCAAAGCGTCTGACCAGGATGTTTCGCGAGCGGAGCGCCGTCTGCATCACCGCGCCGCTGATCTTCGGGGGTTTTGCGAACAAAAAGTTGGCTGAGGACGGCGGCACGGTGAATCCGAGGCTGAGTAGCTCCGCCAACGTCCATTCGCGGGTTTCCATGATCCCGCGCCGGGTTACCTCGAAATAGTCCCGGTCGCGCATCGCCGCCGCGCCCAGCAGCTGCGCGTGTGTGCCCACGTTGTAGGGGTTGAACGAGCACTTGATCCGGTTGAGGTCGGCGATTAAATGCGGTTGCGCGACCGCGAAGCCCAACCGCGCGCCAGCCAGCGACCTTGACTTCGAAAACGTCTGCACGACGACCAGATTTTCGTACTTCTCCACCAGCGGGATCGCCGTCTCCGCGCCGAAGTCCACATAGGCTTCGTCGAGTAAGACCACCGTGTCTGGGTTGGTCTCGATCAGCCGTTCGATCTTCGCAAGCGGCAGCGCGATTCCGGTGGGCGCGTTGGGGTTTGCGATGACGATCAGCCCGCCGCCACGGTATTCGTCCAAATCAATGGAGAAATCGTCCTCTACCGGGAGGATGTTCGCGGGCAGGTTGTAAAGCTGCGTCCACACCGGGTAGAAGCCGTAGGTGATGTCCGGGAACGAAACGCCCCGTTCCCCGAACGCCTGAAACGCGAACGCGAGGATCTCGTCAGAGCCGTTGCCGTACAGGATGTTCGCCGAGTCAATTTTATAGAATTCGGCGGTCGCATCGCACAAGTCGCGGGCCGGGATGTCGCTGTAGAGGCGTAAATTTTCAATCGCCTCCGCAGACAGTGCCTTCACCGCCTCCGGCGATGGGGGATAGGGGCTTTCGTTTGTGTTTAATTTGATCAGCTTTACGCGGGGCTGCTCGCCGGGTGTGTAGGCGGTAAGCACCTGATGCCGGGGGCTTAAAAAGCGGCTCATGGCTCCTCCTTGACGGACGGAATTGGGCTCAGTTTTCGAACCGTACGGCGACGGAGCGCGCGTGCGCGTACAGCCCTTCGGCTTCGGCCATGCGGATCACCGCGTCCTTCGCGAAGGACAGGGCGCCTCGGTCGTAGCTGATGAACTGAGTCTTTTTTACGAAGTCGTCCACCGACAACGGCGACGAGAACCGCGCCGCGCCGCCGGTGGGCAGCGTGTGGTTGGGGCCAGCCCAGTAGTCGCCCAGCGCCTCCGGCGCGTTCCTGCCCAAGAACACGCTGCCCGCGTTCCGAACCGCGCCCAAGAGAAGAAACGGTTCGTCCACCATCAGTTCCAGATGCTCCGGCGCGATGACGTTGGAAATCGCGACGGCCTCGGAAAGGTTTGAAACCAGCACGATCCGTCCGTTGTCGTCGATCGACTTCCGGGCGATCTCCGCGCGGGGCATGCCTGAAAGCTCCGCCTTCAACTGATCCTGGACGGCAAAGGCGAGTTGCTCGCTGGGCGTAATCAGGATCGCGGCGGAGAGCGCGTCGTGTTCCGCCTGCGCCAGCATGTCGCAGGCAACGAACCGTGCGTCCGCCGGGTCATCCGCGATGACCAGCACTTCACTCGGCCCCGCGATCATGTCGATGTCCACAAGCCCGTAGACCCGCCGCTTGGCCGCCGCCACGTAGGCGTTGCCGGGGCCGACGATCTTGTCTACCTTCGGGATCGATTCCGTGCCGTAGGCCAGCGCCGCGACCGCCTGCGCGCCGCCGCACTTGAACACACGGCTGACACCCGCGACGCGGGCGGCAGTCAGGATCGCGGGCGCGATCTTGCCGTCACTTCCCGGCGGCGTGACCATCACGCGCTCGGTTACCCCCGCGAGCAGCGGCGGGATCGCATTCATCAGCACGCTGGAGGGATAACTGGCCGTGCCGCCCGGCACATACAACCCGACCCGCTCAAGCGGCCGAACGATCTGCCCCAGTACCGCGCCGGGTTTGTCGGCCAGCGTGAAGCCCGCGCGAATCTGGGCACTGTGGAACGCGCGGATGTTCTCCGCCGCCTCAATGAGCAGTTCTGTAAGCGCCGGGTCGGTGTTCGCTTCGGCTTCCAAAAATTCCGCTTGCGTGACTTCGAGGGTCTCCAGCACCGCGCCGTCGAAGCGCGCGGTCAGTTCCTTGACCGCGCTGTCGCCCTCGGTTCTGACCCGCTCGATGATCTCCGCTGCGGCGCGATCGGCGCGCTCGCTCAGCGCTTGCTGGCGGGTGCGAAGCGTCTCCGGCTTGGCATCGGATGCGCGCAGGATTCTGATCATACGACTACCTCCCGGAGTTTCGCCAACATTTCACGGATCTTTTCTTCCTGGAACATATAGCTGGAGCGGTTCGCGATCAGCCGCGCGGTCACCGGATGCACGGTTTCAAGCACCGACAGATCGTTTTCCTGAAGCGTCTTGCCTGACTCAACCACGTCCAGGATTACGTCCGAAAGACCCAGGATTGGCGCGAGTTCGATCGAGCCGTTCAGTTTGATGATCTCGATCTCCCGGTTGACAGACGCAAAATGGTCGCGCGCGACGCGGGGGTATTTTGTCGCGACGCGCAGCGCCCGATCCCGGTTTTCGATATAGCCGTTCTTCGCCGCAACGCACAGGCGGCACTTGCCGATCTTGAGGTCCATCAGTTCGTAGACGTCGGGCTGGGCTTCGAGCAGTACGTCCTTGCCCGCGACGCCCACGTCCGCCGCGCCGTGCTCCACGTAGATCGGCACGTCGCTGGGCTTGACGAGGAGATATCGTACGCCCCGCTCCGGGTTCTCAAACACCAGTTTCCGGTTGTCCTCGTAGATCGCGGCACATTCGTAGCCGATGCCGGAGAACAGCCGGTACACCTGATCGCCCAGCCGCCCCTTTGGCAGCGCAATGTTCAGCATGACACCGCCTCCGTCATCGTGAGGATTTGCCCGCTGCGAAGTCCCTGCGGCGCGGCGGTTTCCGCGCGCACCGTCAGACCCCGGTTTGTTAATTCGTTCACCTTTTTGACCACCCCGGCGGGGTCATCCTGTTCGGTGTAGATCAGCAGGATATCAACGTCTTTGGATTTCTCGCCCTCGTACAGGAAGGTCAGTTCATTCAGGTACACCGCGAATCCCATCGCCTCCACGTCGCGCCCGAACTTGCGCATCAGGCTCGTGTAGCAGCCGCCTGCGAGTACCGCGCGGGGGAGATTTTCCACGTAGCCGCGGAATACGATGTCCGAATAGTAGTCGAGGTCGTTCATCAAGGAGAAATCCAGCGTCACGTCCTCAAGGCAGCCCGCGGCTTCCAGCGTCGCGCGCAGGCGGGTGAGCTTATTGAGCGCCTCGGTCATACCCGGCGTGATCGCAACCAGCCGCGCGCGCTCCAGCGCCTCGGAGAGTGGACCGGTCAGTTGGCAGGCGCTGGTAAGAAGACCGACCGCCGCCGGGGCGACGCCAAGCCGCAGCGCCGTCTCGCCCAGATCGTCCAAGTTTTTCATCCGGATGAGGCCCGTCAGCGCACGCTTTACGCGCTCATCCTCGGTCAGGCTGTCGAGAAGCGACTGCACGTACCCCGCGTGGGACAGCTGGAGCCTAGAATCGGGGGAGATCTCCTTCAGCGTGCGGATCGCGAGCGAGACCACTTCGCCCGCTGCGTAGTCGGTCAGCGTGCCGATGTACTCCAGACCCAGCTGGCTGATCTCCCGAAACACGCCGCTGTGCCGGTCCTGTCGGTAGACGTTTTCGAGGTAGTAGAACTTCTCGCTCAAAGCGCGGGTCGCGTGGGTGTTTTTCGCGATGGACAGCGTCACGTCCGGCTTCAGCGCAAGCAGCCGCCCGTCCGCGTCGTTGAACGTGATGACCGACTTCGCGCCGACGAAGTTCTTGTTTTCAAGGTACAGTTCGTATGCCTCGAACTTGCCCATGCGGTATTTTTCATAGCCAAGGCGCTCGTACATGCGCCGAAGCGACAGCGTCACGCGCTCCTCCGGCTTTAAGATGTCCTCGAACGGGTTCACCGGCATCAGCTCCTTGACGCGGAGTGTAGCACGGATTTTTCCAGACGTCAAGTTAACGTTTTACTATGGTATCAAAATAAAGCGCCAAAGGTACACAATGAAAGGCAAGACGCTGCCGGTCAGTTCAGATGCGATAGTTTGATCAGCGCCTCCGCGCCGAAGACCAGCGCGCGCTCGTCGAAATCAAACTCCGGCGTGTGCAGCGGGATACCGGTTCCGATGCCCAGCTTCATGAACACGCCGGGCACCTTATCCTGATAGTAGGAGAAGTCCTCGCTGAGCATGGTGGGTTTCGGCAGTTCCCGGAACTCAAAACCCTGAAGCTGTGCCCGCGCGCGCGTAAAGAGCGCCGGGTCGTTGACGAGCGGTGGATAGCTCTGGGAGTATTTCAGTTCAATCGAAACGCCCCATTTCTCTTCGACGGCGCGTGCGGTTTCCGAAAGGCCGTCCTGAAGGGCTTGGAACACGCTATGGTCGAACGCGCGCAGCGTGCCGGTGAGGGAAGCGGTCTCCGCGATGATGTTGGGCGCGGTGCCCGCGGTGAACTTCCCGAATTTCAAAAGCCGGAACACATCGGACGGGAAAGACGTTTCCATTTCCTGCGCGCGCAGCAGGAAATCTGCCCCGGCGGACAGCGCGTCGAGGCCTTCCTCGGAATTCGCCGCGTGCGCGGATTTTCCGTGAACGGTCGCGTATACTTCGCTGGACTTGGAGAAGAACGCGCCGGGGCGGGACGCGAGCACGCCTGCCGGCAGTTCCGGCGCGACGTGCAGCCCGAAGATATGCGAGATGTTTCGCTTTTCGAATACGCCGGTGGCGACGATGCTGCGCGCGCCGCCGCCGCCCTCCTCGGCGGGCTGGAAGATCAATAACAGATTTCTCGGTAGTTCCTTGATGTGTTCGGACGCGTATCTGGCGAGCGCGAGCAGCATCGCCATGTGGCCGTCGTGCCCGCAGGCGTGCATCTTCCCCGGATGGGTCGACGCGTAACCGCCGGTCTTGATTTCTGGAATCGGCAGCGCGTCCATGTCGGCGCGGAACGCGGCGGTTTCTTTCTTTCCACCGTCAAAGAACGCCAGGATGCCGGAAGGCGAAAGCGCCTCGATTTCCGCGCCAGTGTCCTTCAAAGCGTTCAGCAGGTATGCCTGCGTTTTCGGAAGGTCAAACTGAAGTTCGGGGATTTGATGCAGCGCGCGTCGGTCATGGATCAGGTTTTCCAGCATCGTCATCGGCCTCCTGTCGTAATTGTTCCCATCATACCATGGCATGACGGTTCGCGACAGTGAATATTTCGGAATTGGTTGATTTTGGAGGCGAAAGATGCTATGATGGCACAAATTCTTGAAAGGAGTGAAGGCAGATGATTCAGGGAAGCTATGTGGCCATCGTGACGCCCTTCTATGAGGACGGCTCGGTCAACTTCGAGAAGCTGAAAGAGCTTTGCGAATGGCACGTCCAGAGCGGCACAGACGGCATTGTCGCGCTGGGCACCACTGGCGAATCCAGTACCATGACGCATGAGGAGGACGAAGCCGTCGTCAAGTGCGTGATGGACGCCGTGAACGGACGCATCCCGGTCATCGCGGGCGCCGGTTCCAACTGCACAGACACCCAGCTGATGAAGAGCCGCGCCTATGCCGACCTTGGCGTGGACGGCCTGCTTCTGATCACTCCCTACTACAACAAGGCCAACGCGCGCGGCATGTATCAGCATTTCGCGGCGGTCGCGGATCAGGTGAACGTGCCGATCATCCTCTACAACGTGCCCGGTCGCACCGGCTGCGCGCTGTCGCCGGAAGTGGTGGCGGCGCTCTCGAAACATAAGAACATCGCGGCGCTCAAGGAGGCCAGCGGCGACATCTCCTACGTGGCGAAGGTCGCCCGCTATGTGAATGACGATTTCCAGCTGCTGTCCGGAAACGACGACATGATCGTCCCGGTGATGAGCCTGGGCGGCAGCGGCGTGATCAGCGTGTTCGCAAACCTCTGTCCGACCCAGTGCCGTGACATCGCCCACGCCTGCCTGAAGGGCGAATACAAGAAAGCCGCCGCGCTGCAGCTCAAGTACCTGGAGTTGATCAACGCATTGTTCGTCGAGGTCAACCCGATCCCGATCAAGGAAGCCATGAACATCCGCGGCATGGGCGTGGGCTACTACCGCCTGCCGCTCGCCGAGATGGACGCTGCGAACCGCGAGAAGCTGGTCAAGGCGATGTCGGTGCTTCAGCCATGATCCGCGCGATTTTGATGGGCCACGGCCGGATGGGTCAGATGGTTGAGGAGACGATGGCGCGGGACGGCAATTTCGAGCTGATCGGCGTGGTGGACGTGGGGCTGTTCGAGAGGCCGGAGGACGTGCCGGGCACACCGGATGTGCTGATCGATTTCTCCTACCCCGGAAACCTTGATATGGCGCTTCAGTTCGGCGTGGTGACGGGCTGCCCGTTGGTGCTGGGCACCACCGGGTATTCGGAAGAACAGCTTGCCCAGATCCGCGCTGCTTCGAAGAAGACCGCGATCGTGCATTCCTCCAACTACTCCACGGGCGTCGCGGTGCTTCAGCGGGCGCTGAAGCTGGTCGCGCCCGCGCTGCTGGACGCCTTCGACGTAGAGATCATCGAAACCCACCACAATAAAAAGGCCGATGCGCCCAGCGGCACCGCAAAGCTGTTGGTGGACGCCATCGACCCCGACCACAGTTTTCCGCGCGTGTACGGGCGCGAGGGGCAGGTGGGCGCGCGCGGCCGCGAGATCGGCATCCACGCGGTGCGCGGCGGCACCATCGCGGGCGAGCACCGGGTGATCTTCTTCGGCGAGGACGAAGTGATCGAATTCAAACACAGCGCGGCCAGCCGCAAGATCTTCGCCAATGGCGCGGTGCGCGCGGCAAAATTCGCCGCCGGAAAGCCCGCCGGGCTCTATACGATGCAGGATGTGCTGGAAGAGGTGAACACATGAACGCGGCGGAGGAGATCATCCGTTTCATCCACGAAGCCCCCAAGAAGACGCCAGTCAAGGTGTACCTGAAGGGCGAACCATTCGACATGCCGGGCTGCCAGGTGTTCGGCGCGGGCGACCGGATTGTCTTCGGCGAATGGGCGGATGTTTCCAGGGTGTTGGAGGCGAACAAGGACAAGATTGAGGACATGGTCGTCGAGGCCGACCGGAGGAACAGCGCCGTGCCGCTGCTGGATCTTAAAAACATCAATGCGCGCATCGAACCGGGCGCGATCATCCGGGATCGGGTGACGATCGGCGACCGCGCGGTCATCATGATGGGAGCGGTTCTGAACATTGGCGCGGTGATCGGCGCGGAAACCATGATCGACATGAACGTCGTGGTCGGCGGCCGCGCGGAAGTCGGCGCGCGCTGCCACATTGGCGCGGGAACGGTGCTTGCGGGCGTCGTCGAACCGGCCAGCGCGACGCCGGTGGTGGTGGAGGACGATGTGCTGATCGGCGCGAACGCGGTGGTATTGGAGGGTGTGCGCGTCGGGCGCGGCGCGGTGGTGGCCGCGGGCAGCGTGGTCATCGCGGACGTGCTGGATAATCAGGTGGTGGCGGGCGTACCCGCGCGCGTCATCAAAATGGTTGACGAGAAGACGCGCGGCAAGACGGGCCTGATAGACGCGCTGCGCAGCCTGTAGATTTTCGGAATGGATGTATCCATAAGCCCGCAGGAATCTTGGTTCCGGCGGGCTTTCAGTCAATACGGCGTTTTGTCCATTGTTTTGTATGCCTCGAACAGCTTCAGGCACGGTTCGCGGTGGCACACCGCCACGCGCTCGCCCGGATCACAGAGGACTTCATAGAACTTGTTGTCCCGGAACCCGATATCCTCAGTATCCATGCGCGTGCAGCCATAGTAGATTTTGTCGATGTTGGCCCAAAGGCAGGCGCACAGGCACATTGGACATGGTTCCGCGGTGGAATAGAGCGTGCAGCCGGAAAGATCGAACGTACCCAGCGCGCGGCTTGCGTCACGGATCGCGACCATTTCCCCGTGCATGGTGGCGTCCTGATCGCGGATCACGCAGTTGTGGCCGCGTCCGACGATTTTTCCATCCTTGACGATCACCGCGCCGAACGGCCCGCCGTGCCCGGCGCGAATGCCTATGTAGGCTTCCTCAATCGCAAATTGCATGTAGTCCATGTCGTTCCTCCGGCGTTCGTTTCGGTACACAATCATTATACAGGCATTCGTCCTTTTTCACAAGCCCGCTTGGGACGCAGCAATTGTGGAAAAAGATTGCGTCATACGCGCTCCTACGCTATAATCTTGAAAAGATAGGGGCGAGATGTTTGGAGGGGACGATCACATATCTGGGCCATAGCGCCTTCCTCGTCGAAGTGGGCGCAAAGCAGCTTCTGTTTGATTACCTGGGCAAAGGGCTGGACGAGGAGCGACTGACCGACGCGACGGTGTTCGTCAGCCACGCGCACAGGGATCACTGCTCGGACGCGGCGCTGAACCTGATCCGATCAGGACGGGCGCGCGGCGTCGTATCCTTCGATGTCAAGCGCAAAGGCGGCTGGCAGACGGTTAGACCGGGGAATACGCTTGATGCGGGCGGCGTCAAGGTGCGCGCGTTCCGCTCGACCGACGAGGGTGTCAGTTTCCTTGCGGAAGCAAACGGTTTCCGGGTGTTCCACGCGGGCGACCTGAACTTTTGGCACTGGCGCGCGGAATCGACAGTCGCGGAAGTCGAAGAGGCGCGTCGGGCGTTTGACCGCGCGCTATGCGAAATCGAAGGCGAGCGGGTGGATGCCGCGATATTTCCGGTGGATCCACGCATGGGCGACGGGTACGACGAGGGCGCGCTGGAATTCGCGCGCCGAGTAAAGCCATCCGTCATCATCCCCATGCACTTCTGGGATCAGCCGCACGCCGCGCGCGCGTTCTGCGAAAAACCCATGCCGGACGGCGTCCGCGCCGTGTGCCTCCTGGAACCCGGCGAGTCCTTCCGCTGGCTCGCGTGAGTTACCGATCTCAAGCGGGATGTCCGAAAACACCAGCGAAAGGAATCCGAAATGGACAACCAAAGAAGACGGGATCTGGTTTTGTTTTTCGCGCTTCTGGTGTTCGTGTCGCTGGGCAATTCGATGAGCGACGCGATCTATGCGAACTATTTCAAGGATGCCTACCACATCGACGCGATGCAGCGCGCGTTTATTGAATTTCCGCGGGAACTGCCCGGCATGCTGTGCATGATTGTGCTGTCGCTTCTGTCCGTATTGGGCGAGATACGCGTGGCGCTGATCGCGCAGATTCTGGCCGCGCTGGGGCTGACCGCGCTGGGCGTTCTGACGCCTTCCTTCGGCGTGATGTGCGTTTTCCTGTTTATCAACTCGATGGGCATGCACCTGTTTTTTCCGCTGCAGGATTCGATTGGTATGACGCTTGCGGAGCCGGAGATCGTCGGTCGGCGCATGGGGCAGTACGGCAGCGCGCGCACGGCGGCGGCGTTCGTCGGCGGGATCGTGGTGTTCCTCGGATTCCGATTTGGCTTCTTCTCTTTTACGACGCCGATCAAGTGGACGTTCCTGATCGGCGCGGTGTCTTTTGTGGCTGCGGCGGGGATGGCGGCATACCTCGTGCGCGAGGTCGGGCCGGGCACGCGCAGGAAGCGCGGCTTTCGCCTGACGTTCCGTAAAGAATACGGAAAGTATTATTTCCTCGCGATGCTCAACGGTGTGCAGAAGCAGATCGCTTATGTATTCGGCAGCTGGGCGATCATCGAGCTTTTGGGCAAAGGCGCAGACATCATGGCCTTGCTTGTGATCGCCAGCAATTTCTTGGGTATATTCTTCATACGCCTCGTCGGGCGCTGGGTGGACAAACTGGGCATTAAGGCCATGCTGTACTTTGACGCGTTGACGTTCATCGGCGTGTACATCCTGTACGGTGTGTTCATCGGCGGCGTCGCGGGCGGGAAGTACGCGGCGACCGGCTGGGCGAGTTTCGCGATCATGACGATGTTCATACTGGACAGGCTTTCGATGCAGGTAGGCGTCGTGCGCTCGGTGTATCTTCGCGACTTGGTGCGCTCCATCGACGCGCCGGGCGAGGAAGTCGCGGCGGCGCTGTCCACCGGGATCAGCCTCGACCACATCGTTTCGATCCTGGCGGCGCAATTGAGCGGACTGATCTGGGTGAAGTTTGGGCCTCAGTATGTGTTCTTTGGGGCGGCGGTGTTCTCGCTGGGCAATCTCTATGTGGCCATCCGGATGAAGCCGGCGGCGAAAGGGATCTGTGGATGAGTCGATTGGTCAGGCGCAGACGAACACGGGAATATCTGATCCTGAGTTTGTTCGGCCTTTTTTGCGGGCTGACCGGGGTGATCATCGGCCTGATGCTTCGTGAGGGCAGGCCTCAAGAAACGGCGATCAAAGCCACCCCGGTGGCGACCGCCGCGCCGCTTTCGGACATTGCCGCCGACCGGATGGGCAGCGTAGCGGAGGTGGAGGTCGAGTATCAGACAGGCAGGCGTTTTGTATCAACCGAGCGGGGCAACGGTTCGGGCGTGCTGATCGACCCGCGCGGCTATTTTATGACCAATTACCATGTGATCGAGGACGTGCTCGCCATCCGCGTGCGCCTTTTGGACGGTCAAACCCTGAACGTCAAGGACAGCGCCTTTGACCGCACCTACGACGTGGCAATCCTCTATACCGGCCCTGTGGAGGGCGTGCAGGCGATCGAAATGGGCAGTTCCGCCGCGCTTCGCGTCGGTGACCCGGTGTTCTCGGTGGGATATCCCCGCGTGGGCAACGACGTGCTGCCGGGCACGTTGACCGCCGGCGTCGTCAGCGGCCTCAATCGACTGAATGTGACCTCCGGGAACATCTCACCCGACGTGGGCATGATCCAGATCGACGCGGCAATCAACGCGGGCAACAGCGGCGGCGCGCTGTTTGACAAATACGGCCTGCTGGTCGGCGTTCCCACAATGAAGATCGCGTCGGGCAACGGCGGGGAGAGCTACGAAGGCCTCGCCTTCGCGATCCCAATCGATGTCGTCCGCCCTATTGCCGCCCGCCTGATCGACGAACTCCAGGCAAAACAGAACGGAAATTGAATCGGTCTAGTCTGCTTAAGCTTTACTGAGATTTTGGCGCTGAATGCTTCTTCGCTTCGTCAACCCCGTAACCTGATAAATCGTTCCCAGCGACATGCGCGCCGGGAACGTGTTTCCGCCCCCAGTGCGAACACTGGGGGCGGAAACAGATCCTTCAGTCAGCGCGCCGCCCGGAAACGCGTGAGCGTTTCAGGCGCGCGCAGTTCTTCCAAACGCGATGAAAAGCCGCGATGCGGATTTTCATCGCAAGCGAAGCGTTAGCCGCCAAGTTCGATTCCGATGCTTCGCGCCGTCCTGACCAGCGGATGCTGTTCGGTCACGAGCTTCGTCTTGCCGCCGACTTCGGAGAGTGGATTGTGGCCCACGTCGCAGTTTAAAAGCGCCACCGTCACGCCATACACACCGTCCGCGATCAGCCTGGCCGCGTGTACGCCGAACTCGGTGGACAGCATGCGGTCGTAAGGGCTGGGGCTTCCGCCGCGCTGGATGTGTCCGGGGATCACCGCCCGCGCCTCAAGCCCCGTCTGCTGCTGAACCGCCTCGGCTATCTTGTGGGCGACAGTACGGTACGGGTTTTCGTTCGCCGGCCGTTCCTTGCGCTTCTGCGCCGCCTCCTCCCTGGAGACCGCGCCTTCCGCGACGGCGATGATCGAAAAGCTCTTGTGGCTTTTCTTCCTTGCCTCGACCGCCTTGATCACCCGATCCATGTCATAGGGGATCTCCGGGATCAGCACCACGTCCGCGCCGCCCGCGATGCCCGACTGCAGCGTCAGCCAGCCCGCTTTGTTACCCATCAGTTCCACCACCATCACACGGCCGTGGCTGTCGGCGGTGGTGTGCAGCCTGTCGATGACCTCGGTGGCGATGTCACAGGCGGTGTTGTAGCCGAAGGTTACGTCGGTACCCCAGATGTCGTTGTCGATGGTCTTGGGCAGGCCGATGATGTTCAGTCCCTCGTCAGACAGCATCTTCGCGGTCTTGTGGGTGCCGTTGCCGCCCAGCGTGACCAGGCAGTCCAGCTTCATCCACTTGTAGTTGTCCTTCATCGCGCGAACCTTGTCCACGTTATCCTCGCCGATCACCCGCATATCGCGGAACGGGGTTCGGGACGCGCCGAGGATTGTTCCGCCACGGGTCAGGATGCCGGAAAAGTCGCGCTGGCTCATCTCCTGGAAGTCGCCGCGGATCAGGCCTCCAAAGCCGTCCTCAATGCCGACGATTTCCGCGTCGAACAGTTCGTAGGCCGCTTTCGCGACGCCGCGAATCGCCGCGTTGAGGCCGGGGCAATCTCCCCCCGCGGTCAATAAGCCGATTCTGCGCTTCATTGCTTTGCTCCTTCGCATTTTTCTCCATCCTATCACGCGAAACGAAGGTTGTAAACCGTATTTTGGACGGCGTCTTTGACACTTCGCGCATGAAATTTCTGCTTTGAGCACACGGCGACTTGAATCATTCTGGGCTTTTCGGTAAAATATTCAAAAGAGGTGTTGCGATGTGAAGACGAAGGTGATACCGTCCGCAATCCCCATCTACTTCGCCGCGGCGGTGTGGGTGATTTTTGGTCTGTTCGGGCATTTATACGAGCTTGCCAACATCCTTCTGGCAATCAGCCTTTCGCTCGCGGCGTTCTTCATTTCCCGCAAGTTCCTGCCAGGCCGCACGGTCGAAGTGGAGGACGCGCTGTCAACCGGGGATCGGGCGGTGGATGAGAAACTCAAGGAGAGCGCGGAAGCGCTGAACCGGCTGCGCGAATCGGCCGCAGCGGCTCCGCCCGCCGTGGCCGCGAAAGTGACCCGCATTCAGGAGACGGGGCGGAAGGTCCTCTCGGCGGTGGTTCAGAAGCACGCCCGGTTCGACGAAGTCCGAAAATTCATGGACTACTACCTGCCCACCACCTTGAAGCTCGTGACCCAGTACGGCCAGTTGAGCGCCGCGGGCCAGGGCGAACAGGTGAAAAAGGCGATAGCGAGCGTCGAGAACAGTCTGGACATGATCACGAAGGCGTTTGAAAAGCAGTTGGACAGGCTCTACGCCGACGAGGCGCTGGACATCACCACCGACATTCAGGTGCTGGAGACCATGATGGCCTCAGACGGGCTGACCGGAGGTGGGATCCGGGAAGCGACGGAAAAATACGAAGATCCCACCTCCGGTAGCGGCGCGACTGCCCAGGCTCAGCAGAAGATTGATCACAATTGAGGAGGATACCCCGATGAGCGAGAACTTGAACGGCCGGAACAATCCCGAACTGAGTCTGGCGCAGGTGGATGACGTATTGGCGCAGGCGCAACAGGCGGTTGCCGAGGCGCAGGCCGCGCCCGCGCCGTCCGCGACGTCGGACGGCATCAAACTGACGCTGGGCGGCGGCGAACCCACGCCGCCGGCGCTGGCCAAGGCCATCGCCGAACCCGTGAAGACCGTGCCGGACGCGGACGAGGTGCGCGACAAGTTCACCCCCGAAGAGGAAGCCATGATCCGCGACTTCTCCAAGAAGATCGACGTGACCGACACCAATCTGGTGTTCGCCTACGGCGCGTCTGCGCAGCAGCAGATCGCCAGCTTCTCCGATTCGGCGCTGAAAAATGTTAAGACCAAGGATCTGGGCGAAGTGGGCGACATGATCGCTGGGCTCGTGACCGAGCTTCGCGGCTTCACGATCGATGAAAAGGAAAGCGGCTTCTTCGCGTTTTTCAAGAAGAATGTGGACAAGCTGACGATGCTCAAGCACCGCTACGACGAGGCGGAGGTCAACGTAAGCAAGATCGTGGCCGGGTTGGAATCGCATCAGGTACAGCTGCTCAAAGACATCGCCACGCTTGACCAGCTTTACGCCGAGAACCTGCGCTACTTCAAGGAACTGTCGATGTACATCGCCGCGGGCAAACTGCGGCTGAAGGACTTCCGCGCGAACGAACTGGAAGCCGCCCGCAGGAAGGCGCAGACTTCCGGGCTGCCGGAGGACGCGCAGGCCGCCAACGACCTCGCCGCGCAGGCCGACCGGTTTGAGAAGAAGATCCACGACCTGGAGCTGACCCGGAACGTTTCCCTCCAGATGGCGCCGCAGATCCGGATGCTGCAGAACTCCAACCAGCTGATGGCCGAGAAGATCCAGTCCTCGCTGGTCAACACAATCCCGCTGTGGAAGAGCCAGATGGTGCTTGCGATGGGCCTGCAGCACACGCAGGAGGCAATGGAGGCGCAGCGCGCCGTCACCGACCTCACCAACCAGCTGCTGCGCGACAACGCCGAGCGGCTGCACCAGGCCACCGTGGAGACCGCGAAGGAGTCCGAGCGCGGCATCGTGGACATCGAGACGCTGAAGATGACCAACCAGAAGCTGATCGACACGATGGACGAGGTGCTGACCATCCAGCAGGAGGGCCGCGAAAAGCGCAGGCAGGCCGAGGCTTCGCTGGCGGAGATCGAGCGGCAGCTCAAGGCAAAACTGCTTGAGGTGCGCAACTGATCGCGTATAACCTGAAAGCGGGGGATTGAAATGCGCCTGTCGGAGAACCGGACGGTCGCGTGGATCGTGCTGGCGCTGGTGATCGCCTTAGCGCTGGGTCTGAGCGGAAACGCGCTGGAGAAAAACGCGCTGGAGATGCGCGGCGACGTGCTGAAGGTGTTCTATACCGGCGCGAACGGCGACGGTCTGTCGATCGACAGCGACCTGAAACAACGCGCGAAGGACGCCTATACGCTCGCGGGCATCGCCGGGCGCTACCCGGCGGTCAACGCCGCGCTCGTCACGAAGGCGTCGGCGGCGCAGCAGGCGCTGGACGCGGCGAACGCGCTCCCGCAGGAGAAGATCGCGGCGCGCAGCAACGCGAACGCCGATCTGACCCGCGCCATCGAAGACCTGTACACCGCACTGAACAACGCGGATCTGTCCGACGCGGACAGGAAGGACGTCCGCTCGGTGTACGACAACTTCAGATCCCACGGCAACACCATCGAGCGCGATCCTTACAACGATCTGGCGGCCCAGTACAACCGCGACGTCCAGAAGATGTACTCCGGTTTTCCGGCAGGGCTGATCAGTGGGTTCAAGGGCGGCGCACCGTCGCTTGAATTATTCCAATAACGGGATACCAATTCCGAACATTGATACGTCGTCGCGTCGGTTCTTTTCGCTGAAGGTTGGTTTCCGGCGGGAAACCAAGTCGCTTCGTGACCGTACGATTCAAATGCATTGAATCGTACGCCTGCCATATCGCTTTTCGCTGCGTAGCGCTGCTTGTCTCGCTACGGCTCCTAGTTCTGCATCGAAAAGCCCTCGTCGCTTTGGACGTATAAAGGTTCTGCATTGGTATAATCAGGAAGGAGGCCGAAAGTGAAAAGATTCTTTTCGGCACTGGCGGCGGTTTTGATCTTATCGCTCGCCTCCATATCCGCGCTGGCCGTAAACGTCGTCCAACCGACCGGCTACTACGTCAGTGATTTCGCGAGCGCCCTGTCCGCCGACGCGAAAAACCACATCGAGGTCAACGCGAAGGCGCTGGAGAAAGCGACCGGCGCGCAAATCGTGTTTGTCACGCTTCGAACCACCCATCCGACCGCGTTGGAGGACTACTGCTATGCGCTCTTCAACAATTGGAAGATCGGTGACGCGAAGAAGAACAACGGCATATTGGTGATCCTGGCCATCGGCGACGACGATTATTATACGATGGTGGGTACTGGCCTTGAGCGTAATCTGCCCACAAGCGAGCTTTCCTCGCTCTGGAACGAGTACCTGGAGCCTGACTTTGCCCGGAAGGACTACTCCTCGGCCAGCGTCAAGTACTTCGACGCGCTGTTTGAGAAGGTTGCGTCCATCTACGGCGCGAACCTGACCGTCGACAACACTTCCAAAGGTTCGTATTACGGCTATCAGGGCAGCACGACCGGAACGAATTTCGTCTACCGCGGCGCGTCCGGCGCGTCCGCGCCTTCCAGCGACAGCGGTTCGCAGGGCGGCGGAATGGGTATCGTCGGAATCCTGGTCATCCTTGGCGTGGTTGTCGTCTTTTTAAGCCTGTTCGGCGGCATGCGCGGCGGCTGTGGATGCCTGCCGGGTCTTCTGGGCGGCTGGCTGGGCGGCATGATGACCGGTCCTCGGCGCGGCGGGCGGGGCGGCTTCGGCGGCTTTGGCGGAGGCGGCTTTGGCGGAGGCGGCTTTGGCGGAGGCGGCTTTGGCGGAGGCGGTTTCGGAGGCGGGGGCGGCAGGACGCGCGGCTCCGGTGGCGGGCGATCCGGCGGCGGCTTCGGCGGTGGTGGTTTCGGAGGCGGGGGCGGAGGCACCCGCGGCTCCGGCGGCGGCCGGGGACGGTAGAAAACGAACGCGGCGCGGGTTCAAAACCGCGCCGTGATTCTTTGGGGGCTGTATGGGAGATAACATGGAGTTCCGGTTTGCGACGGCGGAGGATGTGCCCGAAATCCTGCGCTTCGTTCGAGGGCTGGCCGAGTATGAGCATCTGTCCGATCAAGTCGTGGCGACGGAGGAGGACCTTCGGGACTGGATCTTTGAAAAGCAGCGCGCCGAGGTGTTCTTCGCGCGCGTTGGCGCCGTGAATGTGGGTTTTGCGCTGTTCTTCCACAATTTTTCGACGTTCCTGGGGCGTGCCGGGCTCTATCTGGAGGACCTCTTCGTCCTGCCAGAACACCGAGGAAAGGGCTATGGCGGAGCGATCCTCGCGGAGCTTGCGCGCATCGCGGTCGAACGCGGCTGCGGGCGGCTGGAGTGGGCGTGCCTCGACTGGAACCAGCCCAGCATCCGCTTTTACCGCTCGTTGGGCGCGCGATCGCTCGACGATTGGACGACCTACCGCGTCGACGGGGACGCGCTTGAAGCGCTTGCGGGCAGGGGAATATCAAGGCTCATCAGAAGCGAATCAAATATTACAGCGTGGGCAGTCGCGCGAACATGAATTCGACGGACTCCACGCGCCGATGGGATGGGGTTGAAGGGGATCAGGCGACGCCCGGAAGTTCGCCTTCGGACGCGAGGCCGCGTTCAAGCGCCTTGCCGCGAAGGTTCGAGTACAGTTCCGCCATCGTGGCTTCGGGGTAGGGGGCGACAAACAGTACGCCGATGCCCAGCGCCAGCGTGCCGAGCAGATACCAGCCGATGAAGCTGAGTTGCAGAACGAAGATGTCGAACTTGCACCCGTCCGTCATGCCGCGGCTCAATTCCAGCGCGCGCCGCCACTCGATGTCAGGGTTCTCCGCCAGGATGTAGGGAACCTGACTATACTGGTAAGCCTTGATGATGCCGGGAATGATCAAAAGCAGCGACCACAGGAAGATCGTGAGGCCGGTCAGCAGCATTGACTTCACGACGTTCAGGTAGCCCTTGCGCATGAACGGCCAGAATGCGGAAACGACGGTCGAGCGGCGCACGCGGTGCTCCAGAAAGAACCGGCTCTTGCCGACCATCAGCGGGCTGGCGACGAAGATTGAATACCCGATGCCGAGGATCGCCAGACTGATCGCAAACGGCGCAAACACCGAGGAAACCGAACGGGAAAAGTCATCCATGCGGGGAAAGTCGGACTGCTCCAACCTGTATTCAAGGCTGGGACCGCGATTTGTGCCGCCAAGCCCGCCCAGGCCGCCCGACAGAACCCCAACGATTACAATGACCGCCAGCGCGACCCAGTACCCGTTGACCTTCAGCGCTTGTTTCGCCTTCGACTTCAGATCCGCCCTGACCCACATACGCATCCTCCTTCATATGGCCCCATAGAGGTCAAGCCGCCTGACGTTCTCCTCATCCTCAGGTCAGCTTGAGAGAACCCATAACCTCTTTGAGCACCGGATCGTAGTCCTTGTACTGTTCAGCCGGCGCGTAAAAATGCAGCGCCACCAGCCGGTTCCGGGCGTTTTTGGCGGAGACGATGATGATGCCTTTGACTTCCTTTCCATCCAGTTCCGCGTCGTACACCACCGAAAAGGCGGGGCTTCCGACCAGCTTGAGCTTTTTGGAAATCGATCCGCGCCGGAAATTCTCATAGCTGCCGGAGATCGCGTCGATCAGTTTCTCCAATTCCTTCTTCACGGCGTCGGAATCCAAGCCCTTGGTCGTTTTTTTGACGCTGACGGCCACCCGCGCGGGCACTTCGCCCTCGTCCACCGGCTGAACGTAGCAGATGGTGATGCTGCCGGGTACATTGACCCAGTGCGAGGGGTAGTCGAACGAGACATCCAAAGTCTTGTTGGTCAGTTTCTGATACTTGTAGTCGGCGATTTCGACGACCGGAACTGGCGTCGGCTCCGGCGTGGGAAGCGGCGTTGGCGTCGGAATCAAAGTGGGTTCCGGCTCTTGGGCGTCTGCCGCAGCGACGGACGCGGGCGCGTCCGTCGCCGCGGGCGGCTCCAGCACATCGCAGCCGACCGCCGACAGCGCCGTCAGCGCGATCAGGACCGCGAGAACCAGCCGCTTCAAAGCCTGGCCAACTTTCCTTACGTATCGCATCGGATGATTTACCGGTTCGCGTCGCGCTCGCGCAGTTCGACCCTTCGGATCTTGCCGGAGATCGTCTTGGGCAGTTCGCTGACGAATTCGATGATGCGCGGGTATTTGTAGGGCGCGGTGGTGCGCTTCACGTGCTCCTGCAGTTCCTTTTTCAGCGCCTCGCTCGGTTCATAGCCCTTGCGCAGCACGACCGTCGCCTTGATGATCTGGCCGCGCACGTCGTCGGGTACGCCGGTGATCGCGGTCTCGACAACCGCCGGGTGCTCGAGGAGCGCGCTCTCCACCTCAAATGGCCCGATCCGGTAGCCGGAGGACTTGATCACGTCGTCCGCGCGTCCCACATACCAGTAATAGCCCCACTCGTCGCGCCACGCCAGATCCAGCGTATGATACGCGCCATCGTGCCACACCGACTGAGTGCGCTCCGGGTCGCGGTGATAGCCATGGAACATGCCGACGGGACGACCCTTCCGGGTGCGCACGACGATCTCGCCCACAACGCCCGGCGCGCAGGAATTGCCTTCTTCATCTACCAGATCCACGTCAAACTGCGGCGAGGGCTTGCCCATCGAGCCGGGGCACACCTTCATCCACGGGAAGGTACCAACCGCGACACACAGTTCGGTCTGACCGTAGATTTCGCGCATGTGGTGGCCAGTAAGCTTGAACCACTTGTCATACAGGTCGGGGTTCAGCGGCTCGCCTGCGGTGGAGATGCGTGCAAGGGCGGAAAGGTCGTACTTTGAAACGTCCTCCAGCGCCATGAAGCGATAGACGGTCGGCGGCGCGCAGAAGGTGGTCACCCTGTACTTTTCAAGGATTTCCAGCATGTCCGCAGCCACGAACTTGTCAAAATCGTAGCTCATCACCGCACTGCCCGCCAGCCATTGGCCGTAGAGTTTGCCCCATACCGACTTCGCCCAGCCCGTTTCGGACACCGTCAGGTGCAGCCCGCCGTCCTGACAGCCCAGCCAGTACACGGCGGTCTGGATGTGACCCAGTGGGTATACGCAGTCCAACAGCACCATTTTCGGCATACCGCTGGTGCCGGAGGTGAAGTAGATCAGAAGCGGATCGTCGTTTTCATTGAGCGGCAGCGGACGATCGAAATGGGCATCGTGCTTTGCCATTTCCTGATCAAACGAGCGCCAGCCGTCCCGCGTTCCGCGGACGGCGATGCGCGTCGTAAGCGTCGGGCAGTCCGGAAGCGCCTCATCCAGCTGCTCCGCGAACACGTTTTCCATCGTGCCAATAACAGCCGATATGCTCGCCGCGTTGCAGCGGTAGACGATGTCCTTTTTTGTGAGCAGGTGCGTCGCGGGCACGGCGATCGCGCCGATTTTATGAAGCGCCATGATGGAAATCCAGAACTCGTAGTGGCGCTTCAATACCAGCATCACCACGTCTCCGCGCTTGATGCCAAGGGAGGTGAGCATGTTGGCGCAACGGCTCGATTCCCGGCTGATGTCCGCGAATGTGAACGTCTTCGCCTCGCCCGACGGGTTGCACCATTCGAGCGCGCGGGCGTCTGGTGTCTCGCGACCCATCCGGTCGAGGACGTCAAACGCGAAATTGAAGTGCTCCGGAACTACGATTTTATAATTCTTCAGATAATCCTCGTAGGAGCCGAACTCCCACTGTTCAAGGTAATCTTTATAGGGTGTCATCGGTTTATCCTCCAGGATTATTTGATAACGACGGCGATGAACTTCGCGTCGGCATCCAGCGCGTACATGGCGTGGGGCAACGAGGAATCGTAATACACCGAATCGCCCGCCTCCAGCACGACCGGGTTGCCGCCAAGTTCAATCATCATGCGGCCTTCCAGCACATAGTCGAACTCCTGCCCATCATGGGCGTGCGCGGTCTTGCCGGAGGTCTGGCCGTCGTACTCGACGGTCACGATGAACGGTTCCGCCTTTTTGTCCCGGAAGTTGTAGGCGAGGTGCTGATAATGGTAGGCCTTGCGCCGTTCAAACGCCAGACCCTGACCGGAGCGGGTCACGATGTACCCGCGCAGCTTTGGGCTTTCGCCGGTCAAAAGATCGCTGATGTCCACGCCAAGCGCGGTTGCGATGTTGAACAGGTGGCTGAACGAAAAGTCCTTGACACCTTTTTCATATTCGATGTAGTCTTCCAGCGGCACGCCCGATGCCTCCGCGACCTCTTTCTGCGTACGTCCGCTGATCTCGCGCAGATCCAGGATGCGGATCGCGATCGTCTGGATGTTTTCTGACACGCCACAGACCTCCCTAATCCAACCATTTTATCAAATCATAACGTCTCAGGGCGTCCGGTGTCAAGCAAAATTGTGCTTTTTCCTGGACAATGCCAATTTCTGCCAATGAAGGAGCCGCCCGGCGCATGTCCGAAAGCGGCTCCGGCGACCATTTTCCTATCGCTTCGTGTTCGGCCCCAGCGCCTCCTTCTTCACGTTGTGGCTCCGGTTCATGTTGTCGTCGTTCACGGGCGTGATCGCGTTCTTCAGCTGTTCCTGCTTGTTGGGTACTTTGTGCTGCCGGTGCTCCTTCTTGGACATGTCCGCTCACCTCGCTCATATCCTGCGTTGAAACGAGGATATTATGTCGGCAGCGGAACAAAAAAAGCCGCCGAATCATCGGCGGCTCGCACAGGCAAGGAATGGATTGCCGTTCGATCTTGAAGGTTACTTGACTTCGACGTTGCCCTTGATCATCGCCCAGACGGGGCGGAACGTGCTCTCCGCCAAAATCGTGTTCACTTCGCGCTCCTCCGCGTCATCGTTCACGGAACGAAGGCAGACATCTTAAAAATCCCTGCCCATGACGAAACCTTCCTTCGTAATATGATGTATTGGTACGAAGGCGATTTTACTGTGCGCCGGTGTCGCCGTGCAGCGCGATCTGCTCGTTCAAAAGGTCGATGTTGCCGCAGCCCAGCGTGATCACGAGATCGCCCGGCTGCCAGTGGGCGCGGAGGTATTCTTCCGTGTCGTCGAAAGTGGGGGTTACGGTTGCGTCGACGCCGCGGGCGCGCAGCGGCGGGATCAACATGTGGGAATTGATGTCGCCGGGGTCGCTCTCCCGCGCCGCACAGATGTCGGTGATCAGCACGAGATCGGCGTCGTCAAACGTTTCCACGAAGCCGTCGAACAGCTTTTTCGTGCGGGAATAGGTGTGGGGCTGCCACACAGCCCAAAGCCGTTTATGCGGTTGCAGCTTCGCGATGCGCAGCGCGTTTTTGATCTCGGTGGGGTTGTGTCCGTAGTCCTGATAGATCTTGACGCCGTCGGTCACGCTGGTCAGTTCAAACCGCCGGTGCGCGCCGGTAAAGCCGGAGAGCGTCCGGGCCACCCGATCCATCGGAAGACCGCAGATGTCCGCAACCGCGAGCACCGCCAGCGCGTTGAGTACGTTGTGTTCGCCCGCTACGCTCATGGAGACTTCGCAAAGAGGCGCGCCGCGCAGCGTGGCGGTGAAGCAAGCTCGGCCTTCCGGGTCGTAGATCAGGTTTTCGGGCTTCACGTCGTTGTCAGTGCCAAGGCCGTAAGATCGGGCGCGTCGGCCGGAGCCGCGCATGACGCGCAAAACCCGCTCATCGTCGCCCCAGCCGACGCACCAGCCGTCCTCCGGCGTGCGGCGCGCGAATGCAAGGAACGCGCGCTCGATGTCGTCGATGTCCCTGTAAAAGTCCAGATGATCTTCGTCGATGTTGAGGATGACCGCGACCGTCGGCAGAAATTTCAGAAAGCTCTCGTTGAACTCGCACGCCTCAACGACGAAATAGTCCTTTTCACCCAACAGCGTCGAGCCGCCCAGCGCGTCCAGTTCGCCGCCGATGTGCACGGTCGGGTTGACGCCGCATTCCACCATCGCCTGCGACAGCATCGCGGTGGTGGTGGTCTTGCCGTGGGTGCCGCTGATGCCAATCGCGGTTTTGTAGCCCTCCATCAACTGCCCGATCAGTTCGCTCCGCTCGATCTGAGGGATGCCCAGCCGCTCGGCCTCCACGCGCTCCGGGTTTTCCGGCGCGATCGCGGCGGTATAGACGATAAAATCCGCACCGCGGACGTTTTCCGGGCGGTGGCCGATGGCGACTGGAATTCCCTTTTCGGCCAGCGCCTCGGTTTTATGGGAGCGATCTCGGTCGGAACCGGTCACGACACAGCCCAGTTTTTGGATTAGCGGCGCGAGACCCGACATCGAGCTTCCGCCGATGCCGATGAAATGAACGCGTCCGCCGCGAAAATCCTGAATGTGCGAGGTCATTTCGCTGCCTCCAAATGCGATGATTCAGTTTACAATTATACGACGGGATGCGTTCGCCATCAACCCCGGTTTGGTGAATCCTCCATGCCGCGCGTTAAAAATGCGTTTGTTTTTCGAAAATGCGTTCGCCGCTTCTTTCGCAATTGCCAAACTTCCGGTATAATTGTACGGAATGTCCTAAAGATTCCGGAGGTATCTCGGATGGAACGGATCAAGCGCAGCGAGCGGCTTGGCGCAATGGCCGCGGCGCTGATGTCTAGCCCCAACAGAATTCATACGCTCGGCACGTTCTCCGAGATGTTCGGCGCGGCGAAGTCGACCGTCAGCGAGGACATCGAGCTTCTGCGCGCGTCGTTCGAGGCGTTCGACCAGGGCGAACTGACCACCGTCGCGGGCGCGGCGGGCGGTGTGCGCTACCGCGCCACCGTCAGCCCGGAGCGCACAAAGGCGTTCCTTCAAAAACTGTCCGAGCGGTTGAGCGACGCGGGGCGGCTGTTGCCCGGCGGATTTCTCTACACCTCCGACGTAAGTTCCGAGCCGGAGACCGCGGAGACGCTCGGCCGCATCCTCGCGATGCAGTATTACGACCGTTCACCGGATTTCGTACTGACGATGGAGACGAAGGGCATCCCGATCGCGATGATGACCGCGCGTACGCTGGGCGTGCCGCTGGTCATCGCCCGGCGCGATTCACGCGCGTACGAGGGCTCCGCTGTCAAAATCAATTACATCGCGGGCGTGGGCGGCGAGCGCATCGAGACGATGGCGCTGGCGCGTCGCGCCGTGACAGGCGGGCAGCGCGCGCTGATCATCGACGACTTCATGAAGGGCGGCGGCACGCTGCGCGGCATGGTGGACATGATGGCAGAGTTCCAGGCCGAGGTGGTTGGCGTGGGCGTGATGATCACGACGGCGCAGCCCGAATCCAAGCGTGTAGTCGGCGCGAAGTCGCTGATGGTGCTTACCGAGGTGGACGCGCAGCAGGGTCGCGTCACGGTGCAGCCCGCGGAACAGTTCCGGTAAGCGCGCGTTTTCCGCATAGGCACCCGCCAGGACTTGACAATCCGGCGCGCCGTGAATACAATTAAAAGATCATCGTCCGGGCAACCGGGCGAGCGAAATAGCAACCGGACGAGGCAGCGGGGGGACGCGGGTTTCCTCGCCGCCATGCTGTTTTGGCGGGGTGAATGGATGTACGTCATCGTGGGGCTTGGAAATCCCGGATCGAAATACGCGCGGACGCGCCACAACGCGGGCTTTGACGCGGTGGAGCTGCTCGCGTCGCGCCTTGGCATTCGGCTGACCAAGCTGAAGTGCAAGGCGCTCCTCGGCGAGGGCATGATCGGACGCGAGCGCGTGGCGCTGTGCCAGCCGCAGACGTTCATGAATCTGAGCGGCGAGAGCGTCGTCCAGTTGGTGAATTGGTACAAGATCGAACCAAGCCGCCTGATCGTGGTCTATGACGACTGCGATCTGCCGTTTGGGAAACTGCGCGTCCGCGAAAAGGGGTCGGCGGGCACGCACAACGGCATGCGGTCGATTCTGTACCTCCTTGGCAGCGAGGACTTTCCACGCGTGCGCATCGGCATCGGGAAGCAGCCGGAGGGCTGGGATCTCGCGGACTATGTGCTGACCGGATATCAGACGCAGGAGGAACGCAAAATTGCCTATGATGCGCTCGTGAAAGCGGGCGAAGCGGTGGAAAAGATCATTCTGGAAGGCGTGCCCAAGGCGTCGGAATTCGCGAACGCCTGGTCGAAGGAGTAACATGGCGACAGGCCAAGAACTGATTTTCAGCCCGCTGGACGGACTGGACGCGTATAGGCAACTGCTGGAACAGATCAAGACGCCCGGCGCGGTCAGTGTAAGCGGCGTCGACGACTGCCAGCGGCTGCATCTGGCGGCGGCGCTGCAGCGGTCGGCAAAGAAACCGCTTCTGTTCGTCACCGCCAGCGGCCCCGGCGCGCAGCGCGCGGCGGAGGATTTGAACCATCTCCTTGGCGGCGGCGTAATGGTGTTCCCGGCGCGGGAGGTCTCGTTTTTGCGCGCCGCGGCGGCCAGCCGCGACCTCGCGATGCGCAGACTTGAGGCGCTGGGTATGGCGGCCACCGGGCAGTTACGTGCGCTGGTCGCGCCGGTGGACGCGCTCTTAGACCGCCTGATGCCGCGCGCGCGCTTCCTTCGGGACGTGATCACCGTCCGCGATGGCATGCGGCTGGACCCCGGCGAGATGATCGCGCGACTCACCGGCGCGGGCTACGAACGCGTGGAGGTGACCGAGGCGCGCGGCCAGTGCGCGCTGCGCGGCGGCATTCTGGACGTGTACCCGGTTGGGCAGCCAAACGCGCTCCGGCTGGAATTCTTTGACGACGAGATCGACTCGCTGCGCGACTTCGATGTGATGACCCAGCGTTCCATCGCGCGTCGCAAGGAAGCGGTCATCTACCCCGCCGGAGAGATCCTTATAAACGCCGAGGAGGCGCGCGCCGCCGCAGACCGGCTGGAGGCGGCGCTTTCCGCCGCCCGAAGCGACGGAAGGAACGTCGACCGCCAGCGCGAGATTGAAAAAGAGTTTGACCTGATGCCCTTCGAGCAGTTCTTCGAGCTGATCGGCGAAGCCGACGATGAGACGCTTCCGTCGATGTTCGACCTCGCGGAGAAACCCGCGAAGCCGGAAACCCCGGCTTCCAAGCCTGTCCGCACCGACGATTTCGTCAAGCGCGACGCGCCCGCGCGCACCGCATTGGCGCGGAACTTCGCGCATCGGCTGGACGCGCTTCGAAACGGCCACGCGACCGACGCGATGTTGTCGGTCTTTCAGCTGATCTACCCGGACGCGAAGACGGTGCTCGATTATCTGGACGACGCGCTGGTGGTGATGGATCAGCCGGAGCGTCTGCGCGAGCGGTGCGACAACCGCCTGTTGGAGTTCCAGGAACAGTTCAAGACCGCGCTGACCCGCGACGAGGCGATGCCCGCGCAGGCGGAGCTTCTCTTCACCTACGATCAGGTATTGCCTGCGCTGGATGCCTGTTCGGTCATCACGCTGACGCCGTTCACCCGCGCGTCCGCCGACTTTAAGCCCAAGGCGTTGATCAAGCTGAACGGGCTGGGCGCGAGCGCTTATCAGGGCAACATGCGCGAGCTCGCGCGGGATATCGAGAAGTGGCGGCAGGATGGCTGGCGCGTGGCGCTGATGGCCGGCGGCGTCGCCCGAGGGCAGCGCCTGAACCGCACGCTGTTCGATTTCGACTGTGACGCGCCGTTTATCGAACAGCCGCCGGAGGAACTGAAGCCCGGCCGTCCGCTGATCCTGCCGCTGACGCTGTCGCGCGGATTTTTGTACCCGGATGTGAAGTTCGCGGTCGTCGCCGAGGGCGACATCTTCGGCGTCTCCAAGCAGCGCCGCGAGCAGAAAGCGCACACCGGCGACAAGATGAGCGCCTTCACCGACCTTCAGGTCGGCGATTACGTCGTGCATGAAAACCACGGCATCGGCCGCTACATGGGCACGGTGCGGCTGGCGTCCGAGGGCACGCTGCGCGACTTCCTGCACATCCAGTACATGGGTTCGGACAAACTGTACGTGCCCACCGACCAGATGGATCGGGTGCAGAAGTACATCGGTCAGGAGGGGGAGAGCCCGCGCCTGAACCGGCTGTCGGGCGGCGAGTGGCAGCGCCAGAAGGCGAAGGTGCGCTCCTCCATCCACGAGATCGCCGGCGAACTGGTGAAGCTCTACGCTGCGCGCACCGCCGCAAACGGCTATTCGTTCGCTTCCGACACGCCGTGGCAGCGTCAGTTCGAGGACAGCTTTGAGTTCGAGGAGACGCCCGACCAGCTGCAGGCAATCGAAGAAATCAAAAAAGACATGGAGAAGCCGCAGATCATGGATCGCCTGCTGTGCGGCGACGTGGGCTACGGAAAAACCGAGGTGGCGCTGCGCGCAATCTTCAAGTGCGTGATGGACGGCAAACAGGCGGCGCTGCTCGCGCCGACGACCATCCTCGTGCAGCAGCACTTCGCGACGATGACCAACCGCTTCCACGGCTTCCCGGTCAAAATCGCGACGCTCAGCCGCTTCTCGACCGCCGCTGAGCAGAAAAAAACCATTGAACGCTTGGACGCGGGCGAATTGGACGTGGTCGTCGGCACTCACCGCCTGCTGGGGAAGGACGTATCGTTTAAAAACCTGGGGCTGCTCGTCGTGGACGAGGAGCAGCGATTCGGCGTCAAGCACAAGGAATCCATCAAGCAGATGAAGAAGAACGTGGACGTGCTGACATTGTCGGCCACGCCCATTCCCAGAACCCTTCACATGTCGATGGTGGGCATCCGGGACATGTCGCTCCTCCAGACCCCGCCGGACGAGCGCTATCCGGTGCAGACCTATGTGGTCGAGTATTCTGACGCGCTGGTGCGCGACGCGATCCTCCGGGAACTGTCGCGCGGCGGGCAGGTGTACGTGCTGCACAACCGTGTGCAGACGATAGAAGCGATGTACGCGCGGCTCAAAAAGCTGGTGCCGGAGGCGAAGATCGCCGTCGGCCACGGCCAGATGCGCGAGCAGGCGCTGGAAGACGTGATGCTGGACTTCTACGAGGGCAAGTACGACGTGCTTCTGTGCACCACGATTATTGAAGCGGGACTCGACGTTCCCCGCGCCAACACGCTGATCGTGTGCGACGCGGACCGGTTCGGCCTGTCGCAGCTCTATCAGCTTCGCGGGCGGGTCGGTCGATCCAACAAGCTCGCTTACGCGTTTCTGACCGTCAGCCCCAATAAAGTCCTGACCGAGAGCGCCGACAAACGGCTGTCCGCCATCCGCGAGTTCACCGAGTTCGGATCAGGCTTCCGCGTCGCGATGCGCGACCTGGAGATTCGCGGCACGGGGAACCTCCTGGGCGCGGAGCAGTCCGGCCACATGGCGTCGGTGGGCTACGATCTTTACGTCAAGATGATCGAGGAGGCCGTCCGCGAACTGCGCGGCGACCAGACGCTGGGCGACATCCAGACCAAGGTGGAACTGAAGGTGGACGCGTTCCTGCCCAGCGAGTATGTCAAGAGCGATGTGACCCGCGTCGAGGTGTACAAGAAAATCGCCTCCGTCGGCAGCCGCGCGGCGCGGGAGGATCTGATCGAAGAACTGATCGACCGCTTCGGCGACCCGGCGAGGCCGGTGATGAAC